>NZ_CASFQD010000048.1 GCF_949296715.1 uncultured Alistipes sp.
ACAACATTTTAAGGACTTCGTAAAGTGGTATCTTTTTCTGAATAGCAATGATGGAATTATTATGAAAAACAAATGACCAGAATCATACGATTCTGGTCATTTGTTCTAATATAATACCAACCAATTTTGGCATCATTACCCGAAAAAAACTCCCGACCCTTTCCCGGGTCGGGAGTTTTTCGTTGCCGCAGGGCGGACGGTCTGTCGTTACGAGCGCACCTGGGCGCCGCACTGCTGCTCGAACTGCCGCGTGAGGTTGGCCATCACGCGCTCGATGGTCTTGTCGTCGAGCGTGCGCGTCTTGTCCTCGAGGATGAAGCTCAAGGCGTAGGACTTCTTGCCTGCGGGGAGCTTGTCGCCCTCGTAGACGTCGAAGAGCGAGACGCTCTTGAGCAGCTTGCGCTCGGCGGCAAGTGCGACGCTGCGCAGCGTCGCGAAGGTGACGTCGCGGTCGACGAGCAGCGCCAGGTCGCGCTTCACCTCGGGGAACTTCGAGAGCTCCTCGGCCGCAATGCGGTGCTTCTTCGTCGAGCGCACCAGCGCGTCGAAGTTCATCTCGAGGTAGTAGACCTCCTGCTTGACGTCGGTCAGGCGGCGGAGCTTGCCGCTGACGACACCGATCTGCAACAGTTCCTTGCCGTTGAGCGACATCGTGAGCCCCTCGCCGAAGAGATCGCTCTGCGTCGGCTCGCTCTTGAGCGCATAGATGTCGATGCCGAAGCGGCGCAGCAGCTTCTCGGCCACGGCACGCAGCGTGAAGAACGACGCCTTCTCGGGCTTCGCGTTCCACGACTGCGGCATTGCGATGCCCGTCACGGCGATGGCGAGCCGGTACTCCTCCGAATAGGCCGCCAAGCGGTTCTCCTCCGAGCGCTTCGCCTCGTCGTAGAAGTAGCAGTTGCCGAACTCGTAGAGCTTCAGGTCGCCGTTCTTGCGGTTGGCGTTCAGGCAGACGGCCTCCAGCATGTTGAACAGCAACGTCTGGCGCAGGACGTTCAGGTCGGCGCTCAACGGATTGAGGATGCGCACGCAGTGCTCGGGCGGGCAGGCGGCGAGCCCCTCGTAGTAGGCCGCCTTCGTCAGCGAGTTGGACATGATCTCCGTGAATCCGTTGTCGGTCAGGAAGTCGGCCGCAAGGTTCATGAGCTTGCTGCGGTCGGGTTTCGGCGCGTAGGAGAGCGTCGAACGCACGCGCGACGGGATTTCGACGTTGTTGTATCCGTAGATGCGGAGGATGTCCTCGATCAGGTCGGCCTCGCGCTGCACGTCGACGCGGTAGGGCGGCACGGCAACGGTCAGGCGGCCCTGCTCTTCGGAGAGAATCTTCACGTCGAGCGCCGCGAGGATCGTGCGCACGGTCTTCTGGGGAATCTCCTTGCCGATGAGCGCGTTGATGCGCGCGAACGAGACGTCGAAGACGAAATCGGCGGCCGGCACGGGGCAGATGTCCGTAATCTCGCTCGAAATGGTGCCGCCGGCCAGCTCCTTCATCAGCAGCGCGGCGCGTTTGGCGGCGTAGACCTGCAGGTTGGGGTCGATGCCGCGCTCGAAGCGGAACGACGAATCGGTGTTCAGGCCGAAGCGCTTGGCCGTCTTGCGCACCCACACGGGATTGAAGTAGGCGCTCTCGATGAAGACGTCGGTCGTCGTCTCGCTGATGCCCGAATCGAGGCCGCCGAAGACGCCGGCGATGCACATCGGGCGCTCGGCCGAGCAAATCATCAGGTCCTTGTCCGTGAGCTTGCGCTCCACGCCGTCGAGCGTCACGAAGGGCGTACCCTCGGCGCAGGTGCGGACCACGACCTCGCGGCCCTCGATCTTCGCGGCGTCGAAGGCGTGCAGCGGCTGCCCGAGCTCGAAGAGCACGAAGTTGGTGATGTCGACCAGGTTGTTCTTGGGGTTGATGCCCGCGGCCCGCAGGCAGTTCTGCATCCACTCGGGCGAGGGGCCGATCTTGCAGCCCGAGACCGTGACGCCCACATAGCGGGGGCAGGCCTCGTGGTTCTCGACGCGGATCGCGACGGGCAGGTCGTGGTTGTCCACGGCGAAGGCCGAGACGTCGGGCCACTTCACCTCCGCCCGCTCGCCGCGGCTGCGCAGGTAGGCCGCCAGGTCGCGCGCCACGCCGATGTGCGACGCGGCATCCACACGGTTGGGCGTCAGGCCGACCTCGATCAGGTAGTCGTCCTCGACACGGAGGTACTCCCTGGCCGCCATGCCGACGGGCGCGTCGGCCGCAAGCTCCATGATGCCGTCGTGCGACGAGCCGATGCCCAGCTCGTCCTCGGCGCAGAGCATGCCGAGCGACTCGACGCCGCGGATCTTCGACCGTTTGATCTTGAACTCCTCGTCGCCGCCGTTGGGGTAGAGCACCGCGCCGACCGTGGCGCACAGCACCTTCAGTCCCGCGCGGCAGTTGGGTGCGCCGCAGACGATCTGCAGCGGCTCGCCCGCGCCGACGTCGACCGTCGTGACATGCAGGTGGTCCGAGTCGGGATGGTCCGTGCAGGTCACGACCTCGCCGACCACCACGCCCTGAAGGCCGCCCTTGACGGTCTCGATCTTCTCGAAGCCCTCGACCTCGAGGCCTATATCGGTCAGAATGCGGGCCACCTCCTCGGCCGGAAGGTCCGTTTCGATGTAGCGTTTGAGCCAGTTGTACGAAATATTCATATCGTTGAGTTTATGTATTTGCTAAAATCGAACAAAGATAGGAAAAATTCCGCACTTTGTCCACTTTTGCGCCGATAATCGGGCATACCCGTCCCGGGCGGCCCGCGCATCAGCGCGACCCGAGCCAGAGGAAGACCATGCCGACGAGGATGAAGGCCAGGTCGACGGCTTTCGAGCGGAGGTTGCGCTCGTGGAAGAGCGCCGCGCCGCACAGGAACGAGATGACGACCGAGCCGCGGCGGATCATCGAGACGACCGAAATCATCGCATCCTCCTCCTGCAGGGCGAGCAGGTAGGCGAAGTCGGCCAGCGTCAGGAAAACCGAGATGAGCGGGATGGCCCAGCTCCAGTGGAACGGCGTGGTCGTGCGCCGCTTGGGCCACCAGAGCAGCGCCACGACCGCCGACATCATCACCAGCTGGTAGAAGTTGTACCAGCTCTGCACGAAGACGGCGTCGAGACGCGACATGATGTACTTGTCGTAGAGGCCGCTCACGGCACCCGTCAGGGCGGCCAGCGCGACGAAGAGAATCCAGAGGTTGTGGCGGAAGTCGACCCCTTCGCGGCGGCTCGAACGGCTCAACAGGAAGAGCGAGACGAGCGCCAGCACGACACCGGTCCACTGCCAGGCGTTGAGCCGCTCGCCGAAGAGCAGCATCGCACCGACGAGCACCATGACCGGGCGCGTGGCATTGATCGGCCCGACGATCGTGATGGGCAGGTGCTTGATGCCGAAGTATCCGAATATCCACGATGTGAGCACGATGGCCGACTTCAGCACAACCAGTCCGTGAGCCTGCGCCGTGCCGGGTTCGCAGGCCAGCAGCGTGCCGTCGAACCAGCCCAGCCCGCACTCGGCGGAGAGAATCGCCGGAACGAAGAACAGCGTGGAAAACAACGTATTAAGCAGTAGCACCGGAAGTACGGCATTATCCGTCAGGGCCTTCTTCTTGGCGGCATCGTACAACCCCAGCAGCGCTGCGGAGGTGAAGGCAAGCGTCAACCACATGGGCGTCAGAGTTCGTCGCTGTAGACGGCGCCGGGCAGGTCGTGGAGGTTGTAGCGCGAGGCCATCGACATGCCGTAGGCCCCGGCCGACTTGATCGCCAGCAGATCGCCGCGCCGCGTCTTGCGCAGGCTCACGTTCTCGTCGAAGACGTCCGTCGATTCGCAGGCCGTGCCGACGATCGTATATTTGTCGCGCCCCTCCTCCTCGGAGGTGATGTTCTCGATGTTGTGGTACGAGCCGTAGAGCGCCGGGCGGATCAGCTCGGTCATCGAGGCGTCGACGATCACCAGCTTGCGGCCCGTGGCCGTCGTCTTGTTGAAGAGCACCCGCGTGATGAGCTCGCCGCACTCGGCGACGATCGAACGCCCGAACTCGAAGTGCACCTCGCGCTCGCCGACCGAGAGGTGGTTGCGGATGATCGAGAAGAGCGACGCGAAGTTGGGGATGGGCTCGTTCTCGGGCACGTCGTAGTTGACGCCCAGACCGCCGCCCACATCCACGAAGCGGAACGTGAAGCCGAGCTTCTCGAGATTCGCCACGATGACGTTGACCTTGTCGCACATGTTCTCGAAGACGTGCAGCTCGCGGATCTGCGACCCGATGTGGAGGTGTATGCCGATGATGTTGATATGCTTGAGCGCCTTGATCTCGTCCGCATGTTCAAGCACCTCCTCATACGAGATGCCGAACTTCGAGTCGGCCTGTCCCGTATCGATGCAGTGGTTCGTCTTGGGGTCGATGTCGGGGTTGATGCGCAGCGCCACGTCCGTCACGCGGCCCGCCTCTGCCGAGAAGCCGTCGACGACGTGCAGCTCCTCGATCGACTCGCAGTTGATCGCCAGGATGCCCTGCTCGATGGCGTAGCGCAGCTCCTTGTCTCGCTTACCGACACCGGCATAGACGATGCCCTTCGGATCGAAGCCCGCCTCGACGGCCTTGCGCAGCTCGTTGCCGCTCGCGCAGTCGATGCCCAGGCCGTATTCGCGGATGATCGCCAGCAGGTGGTCGTCGTAGTTGGCCTTGATGGCGTAGTGGACCTTGTAACCGTATTTGTTCGACTCGTAGACGACGCTTTCGAGTGTCTGGCGCAGCAGCGCCGTATCATACAAATAAAAAGGGGTCTCGTAACCCCGCAGTCTGGATGCGATTTGTCTGCTTAACATCTTTTTTCAACCTTTTAACCTAACCGAATGAGGACGCAAAGATAAGATATTCGGAACAAAACGACAAATCGGAAAGCGCGGCGAAAGGCCCGGAATCCGATTTTTTTCGTATATTTGCGCACATTTTCACGCGAGGAACATGAAAAACATCCGCAATTTCTGCATCATAGCCCACATCGACCACGGGAAGAGCACCCTTGCCGACCGCCTGCTCGAAAAGACCAACACGCTGAACCAGCGTGAAATGCAGGCACAGGTACTTGACGACATGGAGCTCGAGCGCGAAAAGGGCATCACCATCAAGAGCCACGCCATCCAGATGGAATACACGGCCCGCGACGGCGAGCGCTACACGCTCAACCTGATCGACACGCCGGGACACGTCGACTTCTCCTACGAGGTCTCGCGCGCCATCGCCTCGTGCGAGGGGGCGCTGCTGGTCGTCGACGCGACGCAGGGCATCCAGGCGCAGACGATCTCGAACCTCTACCTGGCCCTGGGGCACGACCTGGAGATCATCCCCGTGCTGAACAAGATCGACATGGAGTCGGCGATGATCGACGAGGTGAAGGACCAGGTCATCGACCTGATCGGCTGCCGGGAGGAGGAGATCCTGCTCGCCTCGGGCAAGACCGGCGCCGGCATCGAGGAGGTACTCGAGGCCATCGTGCAGCGCATCCCGGCTCCCGAAGGCGACGAGACGGCGCCGCTGCAGGCGCTGATCTTCGACTCGGTGTTCAACCCCTTCCGGGGCATCATCGCCTATTTCCGCGTCTTCAACGGCACGATCCGCAAGGGCGACCACGTCAAGTTCTTCAACACGGGCAGCGAGTACGACGCCGACGAGGTGGGCGTGCTGAAGCTCAAGATGCAGCCGCGCGACGAAATCCGTGCCGGCGACGTGGGATACATCTGCTCGGGCATCAAGACCTCGTCCGACGTGAAGGTCGGCGACACGATCACCTCGGTGGCCAACCCCGCGCAGGAGGCCATCGCAGGCTTCGAGGATGTCAAGCCGATGGTCTTCGCGGGCGTCTATCCCGTCGAGGCGGACCAGTACGAGGACCTGCGCGCTTCGCTCGAGAAGTTGCAGCTCAACGACGCCTCGCTGACCTTCGAGCCCGAGAGCTCGCTGGCACTCGGCTTCGGCTTCCGCTGCGGATTCCTCGGCCTGCTGCACATGGAGATTATCCAGGAGCGCCTCTACCGCGAGTTCGACATGGACGTCATCACCACGGTGCCGAACGTCTCCTACCGCATCACGACGACGCAGGGCGCGCAGCTCGAGGTCCACAACCCCTCGGGGCTTCCCGAGATCACGAAGATCGCCAAGATCGAGGAGCCCTACATCCTCGCGCAGATCATCACCAAGTCGGAGTTCCTGGGCAACGTCATCAAGCTCTGCATCGACAAGCGCGGCGTGATGAAGAACCAGACCTTCATCACGCAGGACCGCGTGGAGGTGAACTTCGACATGCCCCTCTCGGAGATCGTCTTCGACTTCTACGACAAGCTCAAGAGCATCTCGAAAGGGTATGCCTCGTTCGACTACCACCGCACGGGCTACGAACTCTCGAAACTCGTCAAGCTGGACATCCTGCTCAACGGCGAGCCGGTCGACGCCCTCTCGTCGCTCACCTATGCGGACCACGCCTACGACTTCGGCCGCAAGATGTGCGAGAAGCTCAAGGAGCTGATTCCGCGCCAGCAGTTCGACATCGCCATCCAGGCAGCCATCGGCGCCAAGATCATCGCCCGCGAGACGGTGAAGGCCGTGCGCAAGGACGTGACGGCCAAGTGCTACGGCGGCGACATCTCGCGAAAGCGCAAGCTGCTCGAGAAGCAGAAGAAGGGCAAGAAGCGCATGCGCCAGATCGGCAACGTCGAGGTGCCGCAGTCGGCATTCCTCGCGGTATTAAAAATGGACTGACATGAAGAAAACCATCATCGACCTGTTCGAGAGCTCCGTCGAGAAGTACGGGGCCAAAACCTTCCTGCTCGAGAAGCGCCACCACAAGTTCGAGCCCACGACCTACGCCGAGACACGCGAGTTGGCCCTCGAAACCGGTGCGGGTCTGGCCGCCATCGGCATCCGCCCCAAGGACAAGGTCGCCATCCTGTCGGAGGGAAGCAACGCATGGATCATCTCCGAGCTGGGCCTCTTCTACGCAGGTGCGATCAGCGTGCCGCTGTCGGTCAAGCTCGAGGAGGCGAACGACCTGCTCTTCCGCCTGCGGCACGCCGAGGTGCGGGCGATCTTCGTGTCGAAATACCAGCTGCCGAAAATCCGCCGCATCCGCGCCGAGCTGCCCGAGCTCGAGCACATCATCGTGCTGGGCCATATTCCGCTCGAACCGGGCGAAACGGCCTACGGCACGCTCAAGCGGCTGGGCCGCGACTACCTGTCGAAGCACCGCCCGGAGTTCCTCGCCATCGGACAGTCGATCCGCAACGAGGACTACGCGACAATCACCTATACGTCCGGCACGACGGCCGATCCGAAGGGCGTCGTGCTGACGCACCGCAACTACACGGCCAACGTCGAGCAGTCGCTCTCGCGCATCGACATCCCGTCGTACTACCGCACGCTCATCATCCTGCCGCTCGACCACTGCTTCGCCCACGTCGTAGGCTTCTACATCATGATTGCCTGCGGCGCGTCGGTCGCCACGGTGAAGGTCGGCGCCACGCCCATGGAGACGCTCAAGAACATCCCGCAGAACATCCGCGAGGTGCAGCCGCACTTCCTGCTCTCGGTCCCGGCGCTGGCCAAGAACTTCCGCAAGAACATCGAGAGCTCGATCCGCGCCAAGGGAGCCTTCACCGAGCGGCTCTTCCGCCTGGCACTCCGCACGGCCTACGCCTACAACGCCGACGGATACCGCCGCGGCACGGGGTGGCGCCTGCTGCTCAAGCCCTTCGTCGCACTCTTCGACGCCGTGCTCTTCCGCAAGGTCCGTGCAGGCTTCGGCGGCTGCCTGCGCTTCTTCGTCGGCGGCGGGGCCCTGCTCGACGCCGAGCTGCAACGCTTCTTCTATGCCATCGGCATCCCGATGTTCCAGGGCTACGGGCTCTCGGAGGCGACACCCGTCATCTCGACCAACTCGCCCAAATACCACTGGCACCGCTTCGGCTCGTCGGGCAAGATTCTCATCCCGCTCGAGCTGAAGATTGTCGACGAGGAGGGGCGCGAACTTCCGCGCGGCGAGAAGGGCGAGATTGTCATCCGCGGCGAGAACGTCATGGCGGGCTACTGGAAGAACCCCGAAGCGACGGCCGAGACCGTGCGCGACGGCTGGCTCCACACGGGCGACATGGGCTACGTCTCACAAGACGAGTTCCTCTACGTGCTGGGACGCTTCAAGAGCCTGCTCATCGCCTCGGACGGCGAGAAATACAGTCCCGAGGGGATGGAGGAGTCGATCGTGAGCAACTCGCCCTACATCGACCAGATCATCATCCACAACAACCAGAGCCCCTTCACGGGTGCCATCGTCGTACCGAACGGCGAGGCGCTGCGCCGCGAGCTGGAGGCCCGGGGCGTCGCACCCGAAGAGCGGGCCGCAGCGGCCGCCGACCTGCTCGGCGCCGAAATCGACCGCTACCGTGCGGGCGGAGACCATGCCGGGGAGTTCCCCGAGCGGTGGCTGCCTGCAGGACTGGCGATCGTCGACGAGGCCTTCACCGAGCAGAACGGGCTGGTCAACAGCACAATGAAGATCGTGCGCAGCAAGGTCGAGGAACACTTCCGCACCCGGCTGGAGTACCTCTATACGGCCGAGGGCAAGGCGCTGCGCAACCCCGAGAATCTGGCCTCGCTGAAAAAAATCGTAGGCTGATGCAAAAAATCGGCCTGCAAAAAGTTGAAAAATCAAAAAAGCGGAGTATCTTTGTACTCCGAATGCGGAAATAGCTCAGTCGGTAGAGCATCAGCTTCCCAAGCTGAGGGTCACGGGTTCGAATCCCGCTTTCCGCTCACGAAAGAGGAGAGGCCGCAAGGTTTCTCCTCTTGTTTTATTTTCCAGATACACAGGGATTCGCTGCCCGTGACCCTCACCGCCCCTTTCAGGGGCCGGGGGTGTCAACAAAATTGCCCGCTCGGGCGCAGCACGAGTGCGAATCCCGTTTTCCGCTCACGAAAGAGGAGAGGCCGCGAGGTTTCTCCTCTTGTCTTATTTACCAGATACCCAGGGATTCGCTGCCCGTGACCCTCTCCGCCCCTTTCAGGGGCCGGGGGTGTCGACAAAATCACCCGCTCGGGCGCAGCACGAGTGCGAATCCCGCTTTCCGCTCACAGACAAAACACTCTCCACATACAACGGAGAGTGTTTTTTATTCGAAACGAAACGAGCCGCAACAGTCGAGCGAATAATATTTCCCGGCAGATGTTGTCAAATAGTTGTCAAAAAATTATCCGACAGGAAGCCACAACGCAGGCTCTCGCGTGGCGGACATAAAACCTGTACAGTCGTCCGTCTGGAGGATTATCCTGTTTCGACCGAAACGGTAATCGGAACCGGTCTTTCATTTTTTAGGATATTCGCCCGTTTCTCGCTACTTTTACATGCCAAAACCAATCGGAATGGAAATACGTCTGAAAGCGGGAGCCGGATTTCCGAACCGGCTGCTCTATACGCTGGCCGTCATCGCCGGGGTCTCGGTCGCCAACCTCTACTACAACCAGCCGCTGCTCGACATGATCCGGCAGGAGCTCGGCACCACGACCCTGGCCGCCAACCACATCGCCCTCTTCTCGCAGTGCGGATACGCCCTCGGACTGCTCTTCCTCATTCCGCTCGCCGACCTGCGCAGCCGTCGGCGCATCCTGCTTGCCGACTTCACGCTGCTGATCCTCGCCCTGCTGGCCACGGCGACGGCGCCCGACATCGGCGTGCTGCACGTCAGTTCGTTCGTCATCGGCGTCTGCTCCGTCGTGCCGCAGTTCTTCATCCCCTTCGCCGCGCAGTACTCGCGCCCCGAAAACAAGAACCGCAACGTGGGCATCATCCTCTCGGGGCTGCTCACGGGCATCCTCGCCTCGCGCGTCGTCAGCGGCGCCGTCGGCGAGTGGCTCGGCTGGCGCGAGATGTACTATATCGCCACGGGCATGATGCTCGTCTGCGCCGTGCTCGTCTTCCGCATCCTGCCCGACGAGAAGCCCAACTTCACGGGCAGCTACGCCGCGCTCATGCGCTCGCTCTTCACGCTGCTGAAGCAGTACCCGCTGCTGCGGCTGCACTCCGTGCGCGCCGCACTCGCCTTCGGCTCGTTCATGGGTTTCTGGGCCACGCTCGCCTTCAAGATGGCGCAGGAGCCCTTCCATGCGGGCAGCGACGTGGTGGGGATGCTCGGGCTGTGCGGCATCGCCGGAGCCGTGACGGCCTCCTTCATCGGGAAATACATCGCCCGGCTGGGCGTCTACCGCTTCAATTGCTTCGGGGCGCTGCTGCAGCTGGCCGCCTGGGGGCTCTTCGCCGCGGGCGGCGACCACTACGGGCCGATCATCGGGGGTATCCTGCTCGTCGACATCGGCATGCAGTGCATCCAGTTGAGCAACCAGGCGCCGCTGTTCGAGCTCTGCCCGTCGGCCGCCAACCGGATCAACACGATCTTCATGAGCTGCTACTTCATCGGCGGCTCGCTCGGCACGCTGCTCTCGGGCACGGCCTGGGTGCTCTTCGGCTGGTCGGGCGTCGTGGGGACCGGAGCCCTGCTCACCGCTCTGTCGCTCATCATCACACTCGTTGCCAAACGATAGGGTAGTCCGCTGCCGCACTCCGCAATAAGCCCTGCCGGCCGCTGCGCCGCATATCCGCCCCGCCTCACATCACGCATTCACGCCACCGCACAACAAATCCGGCCGGCCGCAGTCCGAAGCTGCAACCGGCCGGGGTCTTGTAAGGCGGCAAGTCTATTGCAGTTTGCCGTACTCCTCATCCGTGACGGGTTCGAGCCACTCGTTCGACGTCTTGTCGCCCGGCACCTCGAAGGCCAGATGGGCGAACCAGCTGTCGGCCGCGGCGCCGTGCCAGTGCTTCACGCCGGCCGGGATGTGGATCACCGTGCCCGGAAGAATCTCCACGGCGGCCTTGCCCTCCTCCTGGTACCATCCGCGCCCGGCCACACCGATGAGCATCTGTCCGCCGCCCTTTTCGGCGTGGTGGATGTGCCAGTTGTTGCGGCAGCCCGGCTCGAAGGTCACGTTCGAGACGGCGACCTGCTCGCGCGAGACGGGAGCCAGGTAGCTGTTGCCGGTGAAATACTGCGCGTAGGCCGTGTTGGGCTCGCCGACGGGGAAAATCATCTGCCGCTGGAAGGCCGCCCGGGCATCCTCACCCGTCGTATCTCCGGCCCATACCTCTTTGGCCAGCCGGAACGCCGCCCATGCCTTGGGCCATCCGGCGTAGAAGCCGATGTGGGTGATGATCTCGGCAATCTCCGTGCGGGTGATGCCGTTCTGCCGGGCCGTCTGCAGGTGGTAGGTCAGCGACGAGTCGGTGATTCCCTGACTGATGAGCGACGTGATCGTCACCAGGCTGCGGTCGCGCAGCCCGAGGAGGTCGGTGCGGCTCCACACCTCGCCGAAGAGGACATCGTCGTTCAGTTCCGCAAATTTCGGGGCGAAGTCGCCCAGCTGGTCGCGGCCGGCCGTCTGTTTGGTTTTTTCCTGTGCCATGATCGTTGTTGTGTTAAGTGCCAATGCGACGAGCGCAAGCATGAATCGTCTCTTCATATCGTTCGCGGTTCGTTGGTTTGCGTTTGCGTTTCCGATACAAAGGTACGCCACGGCCGCCGGCCGGAGTTATACGTTTTACGGGGGTTTCTACCCGAATCCATGTTTTGCGCGCCGCCGCACGCGCCGCGCGGGAGGGATCACGCGTGCAGGCGGTAGCCGACGCCCCGGGCGTTGACGATCTGCACCGACGGATCGGCGGCCAGCAGGCGGCGCAGGCGCGTGATGAAGACATGCAGGCTCCGGGCGTTGAAGAAGGTGTCGTCGCCCCAGATGCGCTGCAGGATCAGCTGCGTCGGGACGATCTCGCCCATGCGCTCGCACAGCATCTCGAGCACCCCGGCCTCGCGGGCCGAGAGCTCGCGCACGTGCACGCCGTCCGCGAGGGTCTGCCGCTCTGGATCGAACTGAAAGCGGCCGACGGCGTAGTGCACCCCGGCGGCGGGCCGTGCCGCGCGGCTGCGCCCGACGAGCGACCGGACGCGCACGACCAGCTCGCTCATGGCAAAGGGCTTACGCAGGTAGTCGTTGCCGCCCGTCTCGAAGCCGCGCACCACATCCTCGGCCGCCGAACGGGCCGAGAGGAAGAGGATCGGCACGTCGTCCGAGCGGCGGCGCAGCGCCTCGGCAAAGGTGTAGCCGTCCATGCCGGGCATCATGATGTCGGTCACGACGACGTCGGGCCGGCAGGCGTCGAAGCGCCGCAGCCCCTCGACGCCGTCGTAGGCTACCGTGACGTCGAACTCCCGTTCGCCGAGCGTGTCGGCGATGATGTCGGCCAGTGTCCGCTCGTCCTCGACGAGCAGCATGCGGATCTTATCGTTCTTCATCGGGCAGAATCAGTGTGAAGGTCGAACCGCGGCCCGGAGCGCTCTCCACCGTAATTTCGCCGCCGTGTTTGCGGGCGATCAGCCGCACATAGTAGAGCCCCAGTCCGAATCCCTTGACGTCGTGGCGGTCTCCGGTCGGCACGCGGTAGAATTTTTCGAAGATGTGGGCCTGCGCTGCGCGGTCGATGCCGATGCCGTCGTCCGCGACGCGCAGCTCGACCCCTTTTGCAGTGCGCCGGGCCGTGAGGAGGACCGACACCCGTTCGCCCGAATATTTCAGCGCGTTGTCCACCAGGTTGTCCAGCACGTGCCCGAGGTGGAAGCGGTCGGCCGTCACCGCGATGTCCGCCGGCTCGACCCGCACCGTGATCTCGGCCCGGCCGCGGGCCTTCATCCGGAATTTCGCCGCCGTCTCGTCGAGCAGCGCTCCGAGTGCAAAGCGCTCGCGGCGGAGCGTGAACTCCTCGCGCTCCTCGACGCTCATCGTCAGGATGCGCTGCACCATGCCGCCCAGCGCGGCCAGCTGTTCGCGGATGACCTTAAGGTACCTCTCCCGCCGCGCCGGGTCGTCGGCCGCCCCGAAGTCGAGCAGGGCGTCGTTCGCGGCGTTGGCCACGGCGATCGGGGTCTTCAGTTCGTGGGTGATGTTGTGCGTCAGGTCGAGGCGCATCTCTTCGAGCGTCTTTTGCCGGAAGAGCGTGCGCAGCAGGTAGATCAGCGCCCCGGCCACGGCCGCAAGCATCAGGAGCGACGAGCCGATCACTCCGGCCATGTCGCGCAGGAGCTGCCGGTCGGGGTTCTCGATGCGCAGGCGGAAGAGCAGCTCGTCGTCGGTCGTGAGCGGCGTCGTGAAGACCAGCGGGTCCGCAAGCCGCAACGAGTCGTTGCGCGCCGTGAGGACCACCTCCTCGTCCGCAAGCGGACGTGTGGAGAAAAGCCGTGCCGACGAGGCCGTATCGGCCTGTCCCCGCACGACATCCACCTTGTGGGGCAGGTCGATGCCCGCAGCCCGCAGGTTACACGTGAGCAGCGAGTCGTAGCGCGCCATGTTAAGCCGCAGGACATAGACCGACGGGATGCGGATCTCCTGCCGAATGTGGCGGGTCGTTTCGCCGTCCGAGATGCTGATGTCGTGGTGGACCGTGTCGGCGGCCGTTTGGGGAACGAAGGTGATGCTCTTGCCCGCGCCGGAGAGGTTCTTTACCGAAATCTCCTGAATCATGTCCACCTGGATCGAGTCGATGTTCCCCGACGAGGAGAAGGTGATTTGGCTGCGGTGCCCGGAGGGTTTGTTGCCCAGCAGCAGGTCGTCGTAGGCGGCGCGCGTCATGGCCTGCATCACCTGCCGCGAGAACTCGCGCCGGCGGTCGCGGTACATGCCCGCAAGGCTCCACGCCTGCACGGCGACGAGTACCGCCAGCGTGACGGTAACCAGAAGCGATATGCGGCCGAAGCGACGTTTGTTCATTCCGATGCGGCGTTTTGTGCGAAACAAAGGTACGCATAAAAACGCCACGGTCGACGGCGTTAAGACTATTTAACATTCGTTAACGGAGCGTTAACCATCGCCTGCCGGATTTCGTGCGACCTTTGTCATCGGAACAAAAACCGATATACACCATGAAAAAAATCTTTGTCATCACCCTGGCCGCCCTTGCGGCCTCGATCTGCGCGGTACAGGCGCAGCAGACCATTGTTTCCTATACGACCGACGGCGTCACGACCTTCGATACGGTCGAGCAGCCCGGCGACGTGCTCGACACGACGCGCTTTGTCGTCAGCTACCGCATGCTCTACCATCAGCGGCCCGAAAACGACGACCCGATGGAAGACCTCCTGCTGCTCCAGGTCGGGCACAACGTCACGAAATGCTACTCCTACAAGACCTGGCAGACCGACTCGCTCGTGCGCGTCACGCCGCCCGAGCAGGTGATGGCCAACCTCGGAAGTTTCCACGGCGGCGTGAAGGACATCCTCTTCCGCGACCAGGCGGCCGGCCGGCTGACCCACACCGACCAGATCGGCATGGACCACCTGCTCTACACCGAGCCGCTGCCCGACTGCGGTTGGGAACTTACGGACGGCGAGCGGACGATCCTCGGCTATGCCTGCCGCCGGGCCACCTGCACCTTCCGCGGCCGCAACTACGAGGCGTGGTACGCCCCCGAAATTGCCGTGAGCGGCGGGCCGTGGAAGTTCGGCGGGCTGCCGGGGCTGATCCTTGCCGTGAAGGACGATGCCGGGGTGCTCGACCTGGAAGCCACGGGCGTGGAACAGCGCGTCGAGCCCATCCGCATGACCAAGCGCAACTACATGAAAACCAGCCGTAAAAAATACAGCGAGCTCAAGCAGAAGATAATGACCGATCCGGTCGGTTATCTCACGGGCAACTCCAACGTGCGGATGACCGTCAAGAACGAGGACGGCACGCCCCTCAATCCGGGCGACCTCGTGCGCGGCTACAACCCGATCGAACTCGAATAACCCGCAGCGTCGCATGAAGTGGATTGCATTTCTCATTGTCCTGCTGGGAATTTCCGTCACGGCATCGGCACAGGAGCTGACGGGCCGGGTCGTGGATGCCGCGGACGGACGTCCCATCGCCGGAGCCATCGTGCTGGCGGCCGACAGCACGGGCCGGCAGGCGGGCTATACGACCTCGGGAGCAGACGGCACCTACCGCCTGACGCCGCGTGCGGGGCGGCACGTCGCCCGCATCGAGGTCTCGACGATGGGCTACCGCCGGCAGTCGGTCGCGGCCGCCACGCCGCTCGAAATCGCCATGACGGCTGCGCCGCTGGCCATCCGCGAGGTCGATATCCGCGCACCGCGCCTCACGCTGCGGGGCGACACGGTAAGCTACAACGTCGCGAGCTTCACCGAGGCGCAGGACCGCACGATCGCCGACGTACTGCGCAAGATGCCCGGCATCGAGGTCGAAAAGACGGGCGAAATCCGCTACAACGGCCAGGCGATCAACCGCTTCTACATCGACGGGCTGGACATGCTCGACGGCCGCTACTCTCTGGCGACGAACAACATCGCCCCGCAGGATGTGGCGAGCGTCGAGGTGATGGAGAACCACCAGCCGATCAAGGCCCTGCGCGACATGATCTACAGCGACCGTGCGGCGCTGAACCTCCGCCTGAAGAAGCAGGCCCGGGCACACTGGACCGGCACGCTGCGCGCCGCGGCAGGCGCCTCGACCGACGAGGCGCTCTGGAACGGCTCAGCCTTCGCCATGCGCATCGCCTCGGGCAGCCAGTCGATGTACAACGTCAAGGGCGAGAACACGGGCGGCGACCCGACGGCCGAGCTGCGGCAGTTGAGCGTCGACGACCTGCTCAACGGCGACGCCAACCGCTACGCGACGCCCGAGTGGTTCTCGACGGGGCTCTCCGAGGCGCCGCTCGACGACCGGCGCACGCGGATGAACCGCTCGCTCGCGGCCAGTGCGGACAACCTCTGGAAACTCTCCGACGACTACCAGTTGAGCGCCCACGTCGCCTGCGCCGCCGACCGCACGCAGTCGGACTACGCGGCCCGCACGGTCCGCTACCTGAGCGACGGCGAGCGCATCGAGGAGCTCGGCGAGCAGGCCCGGCTGCGCAACCGCCAGGTCACGGCGCAGGTACGGTTGCAGGCCAACACCGAGCAGGTCTACCTGCGCGAGCGGCTCGCGGCCGACCTTGTCTGGAGCGACTTCCGCTCCCTCGTCTCGGGCAGCTACCCCAACCGGCAGCAGAGTGCGGCGCCCGCCTTCCGTGTGGAGAACGATCTGGACTACATCCGCCGCACGGGACGCCACGCGATGACCGTCACCTCGAACATGCTGTGGCTCACGCAGCCGCAGCAGCTGGACGTCGTGCGCGAGGGCTCCGCACAACGGCAGACGCTCGATGTCGGCCTGCTGCGCATGAACCACAACGCCGCCTGGGACGTGCAGGCCGGCCGCCGCTGGTCGTTCCGCCTCAAAGGGGGCGTTGCGGGCCTGCTGCGCGACTTCGAAAGCACGCTGACGGGCGTCACAACGGATGCAGCGCACGGCGATGCCCGCTTCGGATACATCGGGCTCTACGTGCAGCCCGCCGTCACGTTCCGCACGCCGCGCCTGCGCCTTATGTGCGAACTCCCCGCAACGTGGCGCCACTACCGGTCCGGGCAGCGGCAGGCCGACCTGCCCGTCTGGGACAGTCGGATCATTGCCCGCTGGGAGGTCTCGGCCTACTGGGCTCTCTCGGCCTCGGCATCGACGGGGCAGGCGGCGCCGGACGACGGCCGGATCTATCCCTGCGTGCTGCTGCGCGACTACCGCACGCTCTCCGCGGGCACCTCGTCGCTCGAGCAGGCGTGGCACACCACCTTCTCCGCGGCAGCCAACTACAAGAACCCGCTGAACGGCCTGTTCGCCTACCTCCTGGCGTGGGGCAGCCGGAGCCGCCTGCCGCTGCTCGCCACACAGCGCTTCGAGGGCGACTACCTCGTCGGCGGCTGGACGGAGCAGACGAACAGCGTCACGTCGTGGCAACTCTCGGCGGGCATCAGCAAGAACCTCGACGCCCTGCACGGGCAGGCGGGGCTCGATGCCGCCTTCATGAACGCCGATGCGCAGATGCTGCAGGAGGGGAGCCGCATGCCGTACCGCAACCGGACGCTCGACCTCTCGCCGCGCATCAACTTCCGCTTCGCCCGCTGGATCAACGCCGAATACCGGCTCAACTACCGCTACACGCAGCTGAAGATCGAGGGCTCGGGCGCCTCGGCCCGCCACGCCGCCGACCAGCGGCTGACCGTCAGCCTCTCGCCGACCGAACGCCTCGTCATCCGCCTGACGGGCGAGCACTACTACACACAGCTCTCCGACACACAGTCCAAGCACCTGCTTCTGGCCGACGCGTCGGTAAGCTGGAAGATCGGCGAACGCTGGGAACTTTCGGCCACGGCGGCGAACCTGCTCGGCGAAACGGCCTACGCCTACACGCTCTTCGACGCCTTGAGCTCCTCGTCGTGCCGCTACACGATCCGCCCGCGCGACCTCTACCTCGGCGCCACCTGGCGCTTCTGACCGCCGCCCGGCTGTCCATCTCGGCACAATGCGCACGGGGCAGGCTGTGGGCCTGCCCCGTGCGCGTTGCAACACAGCCGTTGCGGCGTCAGAATTCGATCCGGTAACTGATGTTGGGAATGATGTTCGCCTCGCGTTCGGGCTCCACCTGCCCGGTGAGGTAGTTGTAACGGTGGCCGTAATAGTCCTTGTAACCCGTCAGATTGAGTACCTTCAGCGCAAATTCGTGGGCCACGCGCCGGCGGTTGATCCGGTAGCTGACGGTCAGGTGCGCCAGCAGCGCGGGCTCCAGCCGCCGGGTGAAGGGGCGGCTCTCGTCGTACACCGCCTCGCGGCGCGCCGCCGAGGCCTCCGGATCGACGGGCGAATAACGCTCGCCGCCCTGAAGGGTCACCCGACCGCTGATACCCAGCGGATTGCGGCGGCTGCGCCCCAGCATCCACTCCTTGCCCGCCAGCAGGTTCAGGACGTAATGGCGGTTGTAACGCGTGTCGTACCACGCCCCGCCGGCCGTGCGGTAGCGCGCATCGAAGAGCGAAGCGGTCGCCAGGTAGTAGAATCCGCGCGACATGAAGCGCTCGAAGGTGATGTCCACGCCGTAGTTCAGCCCCCGCCCGGCGTTGGACAGCCGCTCGGCGAGAAACCAGTCGTCACCGCCCTGCAGGTTGATGAACGAGAAGGTCGTTCCCGGAATGACCGGCACGTCGTAGAGGTACTGGACGTAGGGTTCGACCCGCAGGTGGCGGTCCGTGCCCATCTGCCAGTCCCAGGCAAGCGACAGATGGTGGGCCTTCGTGAAGCCGAGGTCGCGGTTGACCCGCTCGCCGTCGACCTGCGTAAAGTAGTAGTTCAGCATCTCCAGCCGGCTGTGCAGGCCGTAGGCCAGTGCCAGCGAGTGGTCGGGCGCAGCCTGCCACTTCACGCTCACGCGCGGCTCCAGCGTCCAACGGCCGTTGAGCGTGAACCACTGCGCATGAAGCCCTGCGCCCACCTCCCAGCGCGGCGACAGCCGCACGACCGAAGTCGTATAGAAGGCCAGCAGGGCGCTCATGCCCGTCTCGTCGGTCAGCGTCTGCAACTCTCCGTCGCGTGCCGGGGCGTCCTGCATGAACTGGTCGTAGCGCAGCCCCGTCAGCCGGATGCCCGTGCGGTTCGTGTGGCGCTCGCCCAGGCGGCTCTGGAGCGCCGTCGAGCAGACGAAATTTCAGTCCGTATTGCGGATGACGTTCTGCGGCAGGGGAACCGCCTCGTCGGTCATCCGCTCGGTGTGCATGTCCAGCCCGCTGACGGTCACGGCCAGCGTCGAGCGGAGCGAGGCGGCGCGTCCGATGCGGAGCCGGTGTCCGAGCCCCGCCGCACCCATGTACTGCCGCACGTCCTGATTCTCCATGTCCTGATCATAGGCCCACTTCGCGGGGTCGGTCTCGGCCACGGTGCCCGAACGGTCGATCAGCCCGACGCCCCACAGCGAAAAGTCGCCCGCATGCCGTGTCGGGAAGTGCAGCTTGAACGAGAGGTCCTGATAGCTCGTACCGTCGGCATCCTCGGGCAGCAGGGGCGTGAGCAGCGCGAGGGTCGAATAGCGGTAGTTGAAGAGGTAGGAGCCATCGTAACGCTTCGAAAAAGGCCCCTCCGAAGCGACGTCGATGCCGAGCGCCCCCAGCTGGAAGGTATGTTCGCGGCGCGTGTCGTTGCCGTTGCGCAGATAGATGTCGAAGACCCCCGAGAGGGCATTGCCGTACTCGGCCGGGAAGGCCCCGGTGTAGAAATCGGAGTTGCCGAGCACCTGGCTGCTCAAGGCCGTGAGGCCGCCGCCCCCGAAGGTCGTGACCTCGGCAAAATGGTTCGGATTGGGAATCTCGACCCCCTCCATGCGCCACTGCAGGAACTTCGGGGCATTGCCGCGCACGACGATGCCGTTGTTGCCCACCGTCGAGGCAACCCCGGCAAACGAGGAGACCAGCCGCGCCGGATCGTCCATGCCGCCCGCATAGCGGCTCGCCTCCTCGACGCTCAACATGCGTCCGCCGGCCAGGGCCATGCTGTTCAGCGGCTGGGTCTTGTCGACGGTGGGGCGGACGACGACCTCGCCCACGGCAATCAGGCTCTCCTGCAGGCGGACATGCAGGACAACCTCCTTGGACGAGCCGACGAGAATCTCCTTGAGCAATACGGGTTCATAGCCCAGGCAGGAGACCTCGACGTCGCAGCGCCCGACGGGAACGCCCGTCAGGGCAAAGCGGCCCAGCGAATCGGTCACCGTACCGACCGCAGGCTGCACACCGGCCAGCACGACCGTGGCATAGGGGACGGGACGGCCGCCGCTCCGCTCGGAGACGACACCCCGCAGGGTCTGCGCGGAGGGGAGAGCCTGGCCGCACAGCAGCAGGGGAAGCGGCAGCAGGAAAAGAAGCAGGGAAGCGATCTTCATCATGGCATCATTTGCAGGTTTGCAACCGACACAAAATTAGCCGCCAGAGCCGGGCCCGGCAATACTGATTAATCAGTAATCGGAGGCTACGCCTCCAGCAGTCCGAGAATCCGGGCGTACTTGATCGCCTCGATGGAGTTGCTCACGCGGAGCTTGGAGAGGATGCGCTGCCGGTGCGTGTTGACCGTATGGACGCTGATATGGAGTTCGTCGGCAATCTCCTTGCTCAATGCACCCCGTTCGATCAGCCGCAGGACCTGCACCTCGCGCGGCGAGAGGATTTCGTCGCGGTCGAAGAAGTCGTCCGGCGGAGAGAAGCAATCCCCGCTCCGGGTGTCGATCAGCTGCGAGACCACCTGCCAGGGCGGCAGCTGGTTCGGCGAAAGGTTGACGATGCTCAACACCAGCCAGACGTTGCCGCGGCTGTCGGTCTCGAGCACCTGCATCTCCTCGGTAATCCGCCGGTAGGAGCCCTGCACCAGCGCCCGGTATTCGCGGATGAGCTTGTAGCGGCGGACGTCGCGGCGCTGCTTTTCGTGCAGGAAGACATGCCGTATGCCGGCCACGCCGTTCTTCGCGACCGCAAACAGGTCGTCGGGATGAATCCGCACGCCCGTATAGCCCTCCTGCGGCGTACTGAAGAGCGTCTTGTGGTAGTCCGATTCGTAGACATGCTCGCGCCGGCAGAGGTCGAAGATCGAAAGGGCGCTCCCGGCAAAGAGGGGCGACGAGGACAACAGCCCGACATGCCGTTCCAGCCGGCCGTAGTCGAGCTCCTCCCTGCAGAACTGCTGCGCGGAGAGCAGCTCCATGTATTATTTCTGAATCGCCTGCATAGGACAAGGTAATACAAATATACTATTAATCTCGGAATTCACTCCACAATTCCTCACGGAATACCGACAATCCATCGCATTCGTCTGCCGCACGGGGCGGTTCGTCGACGGGATCGGGCAATTCGTCTATTAGGATTGCACGGGCGGGAGGCGCCTGCTACATTTGCACCAGCAAAACCGAGGAAACCGATGAGGACAAAACAGATAGGATGGATCGGATGCGCCGCCTGGCTCGCATGGGGCACCGCCGCAGCACAGGAGACCGCCATCCCGCAGCAAACGGGGCTGACGCCCGTCGAGGTGACCGTGCAGGAGCCCGAAACGACGGAGCCCGCAGCCATGGCGGCATCGCCGCAGCGGCAGGCGACGGACGAGCGGCCAGCCGTGAAGGGCTGGACGCTGCAGGAGTGTCTGGACTATGCGCTGGAGAACAACATCCAGCTGCAACAGAGCCGCAACGACTACCTTTCGGGCGTGGAGGATACGAAAGAGGCAAAAGCCGCACTGCTGCCGTCGCTCGCAGCCTCGACGACGCAGGCCTTCACGAACTACCCCTCGTCGAACGTCTCCGACAACAACAGCTACACGGGGACCTACGGCCTCAATGCCGATCTGGTGCTCTATCAGGGCGGGAAGCTCCGCACGGCCGTCCGCCAGCAGCAGCTTCAGAACCGCATCGACGCACTGACGGTCGAGGAGGCCGAGATCGACATCCGGCTGGCCATCGTCGAGGCCTACATGCAGGCGCTCTACGCCTCCGAGGCGGTGGAGATCGCCGCCGGCACGGCCGAAGTGTCGCGGGCACAGCGCGACCGGGCCCGCGAGATGTGGCAGACGGGGTCGATCAGCAAGGTCGACTTCGCCCAGATCGAAAGCCAGCACGTGAGCGACGAATACCAGGTCGTCGTGGCCCGCACGACACTCGACAACTACAAATTGCAGCTCAAGCAGCTGCTCGAACTCGACATAACGGACGAAATGGAACTTGCCGCGCCTGCCGCAGATGAGGATAAGGTGGTGCTGGCTCTGCCCCCAAAAACCGAAATCTACGCATCGGCACTGGATGTCATGCCCGAAATCCGACGGGGTGACCTCTCCATCGAAGCAGCAGAGCTGGAAGTCAGGCAGGCGCGCGCAGGGTTCCTTCCGTCCGTTTCCCTTACGGCGGGCATCGGCACCGGACACATGTCGGGCGGCTCGTTCGAGAGCGGGTCGCAGGTGTGGAACCGCTTTAACGAGAACGTCGGGCTGTCGCTCAACATCCCGATCTTCTCGAACCGCCGCAACCGCACGGCCGTGAACAAGGCGCGCATCGCCGCCACGAACAGCCGGCTCGAACGGCTCAATCTCGAAAAGACGCTGCTGCGCGAGGTCGAGACGGCCTATCTCGACGCGGTATCGGCCCAGTCGCAGTACACGGCTGCCGTCGAGAAGCGCCGCTACGCACAGGAGAGCTACGACCTGACCGACGAGCAGTTCCGCGTCGGCATGAAGAACACGGTCGAGCTCATCACGGCGCAGAACGAACTTTCGTCGGCCCGGATGGAGGTCCTGCAGGCGAAATACGTCGCGCTGCTCAACATGGCGCTGCTCGACATCTACCGGGGCAGGCCCGTATCGGCGATCTGACACGCGAACAATCAAACGACGCATAAACAATCATGAAACGAAAGAACGTGCTCATCGCGGCATACATCCTCTTTGCCGCCGTTGTGCTCTGGGTGGTGCTGCGCCCGTCGAAGCGGGAGGACATCGCACTGGAGACCGCACCCGCGGAGCGCATCGCGATCAGCAATTCGGTGACGGCGACCGGCACCGTGGAACCCGTCACCGAAGTGGAGGTCGGTACGCAGGTCTCGGGCATCATCGACCGGCTCTACGTCGACTACAACGACGTCGTGAAGGCCGGGCAGTTGATCGCCGAGATGGACAAGGTGACGCTTCAGGCCGAACTCAAGTCGTCCGAAGCCGAGCTGGCAAGCTGCAAGACCGAATACGAATACCAGTCGAAGAACTACGCCCGGACAAAAACGCTCTACGAAAAGGAGCTCGTCAGCGACCAGGAGTACGACGAAGCGCTCTACCTCTATGAGAAGGCCCGCAGCGCCTACGAGCAGTCGCAGGCGGCGATCGTCAAGGTGAAGCAGAACCTCGACTACGCGACCATCACGTCGCCCATCGACGGCGTGGTCATCAGCCGGGCCGTCGAGGAGGGTCAGACCGTGGCCGCGGGCTTCGAAACCCCGACGCTCTTCACCATCGCCAACGACCTGACGCAGATGCGTGTCATCGCCGACGTCGACGAGGCCGACATCGGGCAGGTGGCCGACGGACAGCGCGTGCAGTTCACCGTGGACGCCTATCCCGACGACACGTTCGAGGGAACGGTCGAGCAGGTGCGGCTCGAGGCGACGACCGAATCGAGCGTCGTGACCTACGAGGTGGTCATCACGGCCTACAACCCCGACCTGAAGCTCAAACCCGGGCTGACGGCCAACGTCACAATCTTCACGCTCGAAAAGGAGAACGCTCTCTCGGTACCGACCAAGGCGCTGCGGTTCGTTCCCGATGCCAGGCTGCTCGCCGAGATTGACCTGACCCTTGCGACGGATTCGATGCCGGCCGTTGCCGGGAAGCGCGAGGTGTGGGTCCGCAGCGGCGGAACGCTCACGCCGCGCTACGTGACGACCGGTGCGACGAGCGGCGACCGCACGGAGATTCTCGACGGCCTGACCGACGGCGAAGAGGTGGCCGTTGCCATGACATCGACGGCCTCCGTCGAGCAGATGCCGACCGCCGAGCGCAGCCCCTTCATGCCGACGCCTCCGGGCGGCAACAAAAAGAAATAGCCATGCAGACGGACGTTCAGGCCAAAGAGGTCATCCGCCTCGAAAACATCCGGCGCGACTTCCGCGTCGGTGACGAGACGGTGCATGCGCTGCGCGGCGTGTCGTTCACGATCCGCGAGGGGGAGTTCGTCACGATCATGGGCACGTCGGGATCGGGCAAGTCGACGCTGCTCAACACGCTCGGGTGCCTCGACACGCCGACGGCAGGGGAGTACTACCTCGACGGCATCTCCGTGCGCACGATGGACAAGAACCAGCGGGCCACGCTGCGCAACCGCAAGATCGGCTTCGTCTTCCAGAACTACAACCTGCTGCCGAAGACCACGGCCGTCGAGAACGTCGAGCTGCCGCTGATGTACAATCCGCAATGCTCGGCCGCCGAGCGGCGCGAACGGGCCGTCGAGGCGCTGAAGGCCGTGGGGCTGGGCGACCGGCTGCTGCACCGCAGCAACCAGATGTCGGGCGGACAGATGCAGCGCGTGGCCATCGCCCGGGCGCTGGTGAACGACCCGGCGGTGATCCTCGCCGACGAGGCGACGGGCAACCTCGACACGCGCACGAGCTTCGAGGTGCTCGTGCTCTTCCAGCAGCTGCACGCCGCGGGGCGCACGATCATCTTCGTGACGCACAACCCCGAGATCGCCCAGTACAGCAGCCGCAACATCACCCTGCGCGACGGCCGCATCACGGACGACCGGCGCAACGATCACATATTGAGTGCGGCCGACGCGCTGGCGCGGCTGCCCAGACAGGAGGAGTAGACCATGAATTTCGCCAATCTTTTCAAAATCGCCGTCAAGGCGTTGAGCAACAACAAGCTGCGGGGTTTCCTGACGATGCTGGGCATCATCATCGGCGTGGCGTCGGTCATCACGATGCTGGCCATCGGGCAGGGCTCGAAGCGCAGCATCCAGGCCGAGATCAGCGAGATGGGTTCGAACATGATCATGATCCATCCGGGCGGCGACCGGCGCGGCGGCGTGCAGTTGAGCGCCGACGACATGGAGTCGCTCAAGCTCCAGGACCTCGAGGACATCCAGACCAAGACGCGCTACGTCACCTACGTCTCGCCGGCGGTCAACAGCGCCGGACAGGCCGTCTATGGGTCGAACAACACCCCGACGACGGTCTACGGCGTGAATCTCGACTACCTGGAGATCCGCCGCTACCGCATCGCCGACGGCGACAGTTTCTCGGAGCAGGACATCCGCACGGCGGCCAAGGTGTGCCTCGTGGGGCAGACGGTCGTCGAGGAGCTCTTCCCCGACGGCGAGAACCCCGTGGGGCGGGTGATCCGCTTCGGGACGATCCCGTTCCGCATCGTCGGGGTGCTCGAGAGCAAGGGCTACAACAGCATGGGCATGGACCAGGACGACCTGATCATCGCCCCCTACACCACGGTGCAGAAACGCATCCTGGCCATCACGCACCTGCAGGAGATCGTCTGCTCGGCGCTGACCGAGGCCTATACCGACCAGGCCATCGACGAGATCACGACGATCCTGCGCGAGAACCACCGGCTCAAGCCGACGGACGAGGACGACTTCTCGATCCGCTCGCAGCAGGAGATGACCTCGATGCTCACCTCGACGACCGACATGATGACCGTGCTGCTGGCGGCCGTGGCGGGCATCTCACTGCTGGTGGGCGGCATCGGCATCATGAACATCATGTACGTCTCCGTGACGGAGCGCACGCGCGAGATCGGACTGCGCATGTCGATCGGCGCCAAGGGGCGCGACATCCTCGCACAGTTCCTCATCGAGTCGATCCTCATCAGCGTCACGGGCGGTCTGATCGGCGTCGTGCTGGGCATCGGCGCAGCCGTCGCGGTCAACATCATCGCGGCGTTCCCGATCTACATCCAGCCGTGGAGCGTCTTCCTCTCGTTCGCCGTCTGCACCCTCACGGGGGTCTTCTTCGGCTGGTATCCCGCACAGAAGGCCGCCATGCTCGACCCGATCGAGGCGATCCGCTACGAATAACCGGATTCACGGGCAGCGGAATATCGCAGGGTCACCGGGCCGGTTCCGCGCTTCAGCCCGATAAATTTTTTGTATCTTTGCATTATGACCGCACTGCAATCGAAATACACCGGGTGGCTCATCCACCTCACGATCTGGGCCGTGATCTTCGGCATGCCGCTCTTCGTGACCAATCCCCACCGGCCGCTGATGAGCGGCCCGGAGTACGGACGCTTCCTCGTCGTGCCCCTCTCGTTCATGGTGGTCTTCTACACGAACTACCTGCTGCTGATCGACCGCTACCTCACCTCGCGGCGCATCGGCCGGTTTCTGGGCTGGAACCTGCTGCTCATCGGCGCGGTCATGGTCGGCGTGCACCTGCTCTTCCGCCATGTGCTGCCGCCCGACTCGTTCCGTCCGCCCGTGGCGCGGCCGTGGCAGGATTCGCTGCGCTTCTTCACCGGAAACGCCCTGCTCTACATGCTGGTTGTGGGCGTGGGCGTCGCCATCCGCATGACAAGCGGCTGGTACCGTGCCGAAACGGCCCGCCGCGAACTGGAGCGCAGCCGCACCGAGGCCGAGCTGCAGAACCTCAAGAGCCAGCTGAACCCCCATTTCCTGTTCAACACGCTCAACAACATCTACTCGCTCATCCAGCTCGACAGCGAGAAGGCGCAGAGCGTGGTCCACGACTTGAGCCGTCTGCTGCGCTACGTGCTCTACGACAGCAGCCGCCCGACGGTCCCGCTGCGCGCCGAGGTGGACTTCCTGCGCGACTACATCTCGCTGATGCGCATCCGCCAGCCGCGCCACGTGCGCATCTACGTCTCGCTGCCCGAAGCGCCGTCCGATACGCCCGTCGCGCCGCTGCTCTTCATCTCGCTCGTGGAAAACGCCTTCAAGCACGGCGTGAGCAACGAGAAACCCTCCTACATCACCATCGAACTGAACGAGATCGAAGGGCAGCTGATCTGCCGCATCCGCAACAGCTGCTTTCCGAAGAACGCCGCGGACCGCAGCGGCTCGGGCATCGGGCTGAAAAACCTGCAAAAGCGCCTCGAAATGATCTATCCGGGCCGCTACACGTTCGAATACGGACAGCTGGGCGACGCGGATTACCAGGCGCTGCTCACCATCCGACTGAAAGAGCCATGAAACTGACCTGCGCCATAATCGACGACGAGCCGCTGGCCGTCGAACTGATGGAGGGATACGTCCGCAAGACCCCCTTTCTGGAGCTGTGCGGCTCGTTCGGGAGCGGCACGGCCGCCTTCGAAACGCTGTGCGAACATCCCGTCGAGGTGCTCTTCTGCGACATCCAGATGCCGGGGCTGAACGGCATGGAACTCACGCGCATGCTCCCCGCCGAGACGCGCGTCATCTTCACCACGGCCTTCGACAGCTACGCCGTCGAGGGCTTCCGCGTGCGGGCCATCGACTACCTGCTCAAGCCGATCAGCTACAGCGACTTCCTCACGGCGGCCCGCAAGGCCCTCGAATGGTTCGAGATCAAGCGCCGCGCCGAAAGTGCCGGACAGAGCGCCGCACCGGCTACCGCAGCTGCCGGGCCGCCCGACGGACAGACGTCCGGACCGGGCGCCTCCGGACTGCGGAGCATCTTCGTCAGGACCGAATACCGCCTGCAGCAGATTCCGCTGGACGGGATTCTCTACATCGAGGGGCTGAAGGACTACGTGAAAATCCATCTCGAAGGGGAGCCGCGCCCGGTGCTCTCGCTCATGAGCCTCAAGTCGCTCGAGGAGCAGCTGCCCGCCGACCGTTTCTTCCGCGTACACCGCTCCTACATCGTGCAGCCGGCGAAGATCCGCACCATCGAGCGCAACCGCATCGTCTTCGGCAAGGAGTACATTCCCATCGCGGAGAGCTGCCGCCAGTCCTTCTTCGACTTTCTCTCGCGCCACGCCCTGCTGCCGCAGGGAGAGTGATCCGGCGACGCTATTCGCGCTTGCGGTAGGTGAGGGCGGCCAGCAGGTCGGCCACAACGGCAAAAAGTCCCAATGCCAGCATATCCGCGCCGAGTTCCGGGCACGCCGTACCCTTGAGATAGACCGCCTGCATGATCCCGATGAAGTAGCGGGGCGGCAGCAGGCGCGTGATACCCTGTGCCCATGCGGGCATCGAGGCCACGGGGGTAATCAGGCCGCTCATCAGCACAAAGAGCATCACGATGAAGAACATGACGAACATCGCCTGCTGCATCGTCGCGGAGTAGTTGGCGACGACGACCCCGATTCCGGACATCGTAAGGACGAAGAGCACGGCCGCCAGCAGGATCGTCGCGGGAGACCCCGCGGGCACGAGCCCGTAGACGGCCCAGGCGAGCAGCATGGCCAGCGTCAGGGCGACGAGCCCGACGATCCAGTAGGGGATGAGCTTGGCCAGCGTGAAGACATAACGGTTGACGGGCGTCACGTTGATCTGCTCGATCGTCCCGGTCTCCTTCTCGCTGACGAGGTTGAGCGCCGGGAGAAAGCCGCACAGCAGGATGAGCAGCATGATCATCAGCGCCGGAATCATGTAATGGCGGTAGTCGAGCGTCGGGTTGTAGCGGTTTTCGACAACGACGAGCTCCGCTCCGGCTCTCCGGCCGTGCTCTCCGGCGAGTTCGGCCACGGTCTGCACGACGACCTGCACGGCATACTGCGCCCCGAGGCTCCCCTTCAGGGCATTCACGCCGTTGGCCGTGATCCGCACGCTTTCGGGCTGTCCTGCAAGGAGCGACTCGCCGAATCCGTCCGGTACCTCGACGATGACGTCGGCGTCGCCCTTCTCCAGCATGCCGAGCGCCGCGGCATAGGTGTCGACCGTCCCGGCAAACTGGAAGGAGTCGGAGGCCCCGATCTTCGCGGCGAGCCGCCGCGAGGCGCTCGAGCGGTCGCCGTCCACGGTCACCACGCCGACCTGCCGCACGTCCATCGTCGTGACCCACGGCGTGAGGAGCATGACCATCAGCGGGAAGCCCAGGGCGAGCTTCGGAAGAAACGCGTTCCGGAAGAACTGCCGGAACTCCTTGTCGAGCAGGATAAGCAGTGTACGCATGGTCATTCGAGTCTGTCCTTGAATTTCTTGAGAGCCACGGCGATCAGCACGGCGGCCATCGCCAGCAGGACCGCCGTCTCCTTCAGCACGGCGCCGAAGGGCAGGCCTTCGATCATCAGTTTGCGCATGGCCGCGATGTACCAGCGGGCCGGGATGATGCACGTGAGGGGGCGGAGCACCGCGGGCATGTTCTCGATCGGGAAGGCCATGCCCGAGAGCAGGATGACGGGGAGCATGAGCACCATGCCCGAAAGGAGCATCGCCACGACCTGCGTGCGGGCCACGGTCGAGAAGAAGAGACCGAGAGCCAGCGCCAGCACGATGTAGAGCAGCGAGATGCCGAGCAGCGCCGCGATCGACCCCGACATCGGGACGTCGAGGGCAAAGTGCGCCAGCAGCAGGATCGTCATCAGGTTGATGCACGAGAGGGCCAGGTAGGGGACCATCTTGGCGAGGATGATGCGCAGGGGCCGCACGGGCGAGACGAGCAGCACCTCCATCGTACCAGTCTCCTTCTCGCGCACGATCGACACCGAGGTCATCATCGCACAGATCAGGATGAAAATCAGCCCCATGATCCCCGGCACGAAGTTGTAGGCGCTGTCCATGCGGGGATTGTACATCAGGTGCACGTCGGGCATCCATGCGGAGCTTCCGGCCCCGGCCGCAAGGACACGCTGCACGTACCCGGCCCCGGCTGCCGCGACATTGGGATTCGAGGCGTCGAAGACCAGCTGCACGGCGGGCCGCACCTCCCCGCCCGCGGCCGCACGGGCCATCGTGCGGTCGTAATCCGCGGCGAAGAGCACCACGACATCCGCCTCGCCGCGGCGCAGCACGTCGTCGACGGCGTCGGGCGCAACATAGCCGCGGAACGTGAACTGCGGATTCGCGGCGATCCGCCGGACCTGCTGCCGGAGATGCTCCGTGCGATGCGGGGCCGCGACGGCCACATCGAGGTTGCGCACCTCGGTCGAGAGGGCGAAGCCGAAGAGGAGCAGCTGCACGACGGGAATGCCCAACACGATGAGCATCGTGCGGCGGTCGCGCAGGATATGCAGCGTCTCCTTGCGGACGAACGACAGAAAACCTCCCATATCACTCACTGCGTTTGGCGTCACGGGCCAGGATGCGGAAGAGCTCGTCCATCGACTCCGCGGCGAATTGTTCCTTCAATGCGGCGGGAGCGCCGAGCGCGCGGATGCGGCCGTCGACCATGACCGACACGCGCGAACAGTACTCCGCCTCGTCCATGTAATGCGTCGTCACGAAGAGCGTCGTCCCCGCTTCGGCGGCCTCGTAGATCAGCTCCCAGAACTGGCGCCGCGTCACGGGATCGACGCCGCCCGTCGGTTCGTCGAGAAAGACCACCTCGGGCTCGTGGAGCGTCGCCACCGAGAAGGCCAGTTTCTGTTTCCAGCCCAGGGGCAGCGAACCCACGAGCGTGCGGCGCTCGGCGCGGAAGTCGAGCCGCGAGAGGAGTGCGGCGGCACGGCGCAGCATGCGGCCGCGCGTCAGCCCGTAGATGCCGGCATAGAGACGGATATTCTCCCAGACGGTCAGGTCGTCGTAGAGCGAAAAACGCTGGCTCATGTAGCCGATGCGGCGCTTGATGCACTCGCCCTGCGTCGCGATGTCGAAGCCCGCGACCGTGCCGCCGCCCGACGTCGGACGGCTCAACCCGCAGAGCATCCGCATCGCCGTGGTCTTGCCTGCGCCGTTGGCCCCGAGGAAGCCGAAAATCTCCCCGCGGGCGACGTCGAACGTGATGCGGTCCACGGCGACGAAATCGCCGAAATGCTTGCTCAATTCGCGGACGGATATGATCGGATCATTCATGGCGCATGAGTTTCATGAAGACATCCTCGATTCCGGGCTCCGCGCCCCCGAGGCGCACGTCCGGGAAGCCCTCGCCGGCCAGCTGCCGGAGGAAGGCCGCGGGATCGAATCCCTCCTCGGCGACCAGATGGTGCACCGACCCGAAGGGGTAGCACTCGCCGACCCCCGGCATGCGGCGCGCAGCACACAGCAGCCTGTACATCTCCGGTCCCGAAAGCGCATAGAGTCTCCCGTCGAAGCGGCCGACGATCCCCTGCGGTGTGTCGATGCCGAGCAGGCGGCCCCGGTCGACGAGCGCGATGCGGTCGCAGCGCTGCGCCTCGTCCATGTAGGGCGTCGAGACGAGGATCGTGATGCCGCGGCTTTTCAGTCCGGCAAGCAGCTCCCAGAACTCGCTGCGCGACACGGCATCGACGCCCGTCGTCGGTTCGTCGAGAAAAAGCACCGAGGGACGGTGGATCAGGGCGCAGCAGAGGGCCAGCTTCTGTTTCATGCCGCCCGAGAGCTTGCCCGCACGGCGCGTGCGGAAGGGCTCAAGGCGGCGGTAGATCGGGGCGACGAGGTCGTAGTTGTCGCGCACGTTGACCCCGAACAGGGCAGCGAAGAAGGCGAGGTTCTCCTCGACCGAAAGATCGGGGTAGAGCGAGAAGCGCCCCGGCATGTAGCCCACGCGTTCGCGGATGCGGCGGCTGTCGCGCACGATGTCGCATCCGTCGACCGACGCCGTACCGGCATCGGGCACGAGCAGCGTCGCAAGCAGCCGGAAGAGCGTCGTCTTGCCCGCGCCGTCGGGACCGATCAGCCCGAAGAGCTCGCCGCGCGCCACATCGAACGAGACGGCATCGAGCGCCGTCAGCGTCCCATAACGCCGGGTCAGCCCCCGCACCTCTATGGCATGACTCTTCGGCATGGCACTCAACGCGGAAGTTTCACCTCGCCGTACAGACCCAGCTTGAGCCGGCCGTCGTTTTCGACGGCGATCTTCACGGCGTAGACCAGATTGGCGCGCGTATCGCGCGTCTGGATGTTCTTGGGCGTAAATTCGCTCTCCGACGCGATCCACACGACACGTCCGGGGTAGTCGTACCGCGCCCCGCCGCCGAAGTCGGCCGTTACGGTCACCTCCTGCCCGAGTTTCAGACCGGCCAGCCGGTCCGAGGTGAAGTAGGCCCGCAGGAAGAGACGCGACAGGTCGGCCACGCACATCAGCGGACGCCCCACCGAGGCCAGTTCTCCCGCCTCGGCATACTTGGCCAGCACGGTCCCCGCCACGGGCGAGACGATGCGGCTCTTGGAGAGCAGGTCCTCGACCTGCGCAATCTGCAATCCGAGGGCCGCGGCATTCTCGTCGATCGAGGCCGAGTTTTTATAGAGCGTCGAGAGGGCGGCCTCGAGCTGGCTCTCCAGCACGCGCAGCTGCGCGTCGATATCGTCCAGCTGCTTCGCCGTGGCGGCACCGTCCCGCAGGAGCTGTTCCACGCGGCGGCGCTCGGTCTGCTGCTTGGCGATCTGTTCACGCAGCGAGGCCGCCTGCCGCGCCACATCGGGACGCGAGTTCAGCAGCGAGGCCAGCTGGCGTTCCAGCTGTAGTTTCCGAAGGTGGAGCTGCACGGTGTCGATCTCGCCCACAAGCTCACCGGCCGTCAGCAGGTCGCCCTCCCCGACATCGAAGCGGCAGATGCGTCCCGACGCTTCGGCCGAGACGACCACCTCCGTCGCCTCGAACGTCCCCGCCGCATCGAAATCCGTACCGCGCCCGCAGGCCGCGGCCAGCAGCGCGAATGTTCCGCAAATCAAGATTCGTTTCATCGGTTCATCGTATGTTTCAGTTCATAAATCGCCTTGAGCAACTCAATCTCCCGGGCCGCACGCGCCGCTGCCGCGGCATCCTCGCCGGTGATCGTCCGCAGCAGGTCGTTCGTGTCGATCACGCCGTTGCGGAGTTTCGACTCGGCGGCTTCGCGCACGGCGCGGCGCAGCTGCACGATGCGGTCGTCATCGGCCAGTGCACGGCGCAGACGCGCGATCTCCCCGCTCTCTTCGGTTGATTCCAACCGGTTGTTGAAGAGGAAAATATCCCGCTGCACCTCAATCTGCCGTCGAGCTGTCCGCAATTTGCCGAGCGTATTGCGCCGCGTGTAGTAACCGCCGATGTTCCACGACATCCGCACCCCGATCAGGGCGTTCCACGACCAGTCGCCCGTCATCATGCCCTGCATGTAGTCCAGCCCGGGATATCCGTAGTACCCCTGCGCAAAGAGCCCGAAACGGGGCCGCGTGGCGACCTTCACCTGCCGTTCGCGCGCCGTCAGCAGCTCCGCACGGGCATCGAACCAGGCCAGTTCGGGCCGGACCGGTTCCACGGCGGCGGGTTCCGCCGCATCCGGACGCTCCAGCACCTCGTCGCCGAGCTCCCGCCCGATGAAGAGGGCGAGCATGCGGCGGTAGCTGTCGCGCGCGGCCTCGATCTGCCCCCGCTGCTGTCCGGCGGCAAGAAGTTCGGCCTCGACGGCATCGGCATCGCTCTGCATCGCCACACCGCCGCGCTGCAGGGCGCGGACCTTGTCGAGGTTGCTGCGCAGCAGGCCGATCGTCAGGTCCGCCTGCGCCAGCCGTTCGTCGAGCAGCAGGATGCCGAAATAGAGCTCCGTCACGCGCCCCTCAAGGGCATAGAGGTCGACATCCGTGGCGCGGCTCTGCTCTGCGGCCTCCGCCTCGGCGAGCAGGCGGTCCGCCGCAGACTTGCCACCGTCCCAGAGCGTCTGCGAAAGTTCCAGCTGCAGGCGGTACTGGTCGCGGTGCATACCGGGAATCGTCACGCCCTGTTGAGCGAGCATGCCGGTCAGCGCATCGGGAAAATTGGGGGCATCGGTCTGCCACGTGGCCTGCGCCCCGAGCGTCAGCGCCGGAAGGCAGGCGCGCCGGGCATTCGAAATGTCATAGGCCGCCGTGCGGCGGATCAGGTCGTACTGCCGGATCGCAGGGTAGTGTTCGCGCGCCAGACGGCGACACTCGTCGAGCGTCAGCTGGGCGCGGACCGGAAACAAGGCGGCCAGAGCCGCCACAAGCAGGATCAGTCGTTTCATGGGTCACAGTTTCAGAAGCCTTCGCCGGATGATCTCGAGCGTCTCGGCCTTGCGGAGCGCGAAAAAACGCTCCCGGTCGGCCGTCAGGTCGCCGAGGATCGGCTCGATGACGGGGTAGGCGATAAAGGAAAAGACATTCAGCGAGATGATGTCCAGCAACAGCATGCGCACGTCGATCCGCCCGCTCTCGCCGCGCGCGGCCGCAGCATCCAGCTCGCACTGCACGTCGCCCATGAGCCGCTCGGCAACCTCGCGGATGCGGCCGCGCATGGCATCGTAGCGCTCCGGATGCGAGAAGACCTCGTTTACGATGAAGCGCGGCAGGTCGGGATTCGCGGCAATGAAGTCGAAATGGCGGGCGATGCCGTCGCGCAGGCGCTCGTCAAGCGGCAGCTCCGGCTGCCCGAGGGCCGTCAGGACCGATTCGCTCATCATCCGCATCTTCTCGTCGAGAATGCGGTTGAAGAGCTGCTCCTTCGTGCGGAAATAGTAGTGGAGCATGGCATGCGTGACGCCCGCCGCCTCGGCAATCGAGGTCGTGCGTGCGCCGTCATAGCCCCGGGTCAGGAATTCGCGTTCGGCCGCCTCGAGGATCGCCTGCTCGCTGTTCCGCGTCGGTTTCGCATCGTGTGTTTCGGATGTTAACATTTTTATTTAACAAAATTGTTAATGCAAACATACGACAAAGAAACGAGACTTCCAACAATCCGACAAATTATTTTGCAAAAAGGGCAAAAACAAGCCATAAGGGCGAGAGAAACGGGGAGGGGCATCGGGAATGCGGGCAAGGGCGGGAAACACCGGAACAGGCATCTTCGGAAGGGGACAAGACCGGAAACGGGCGCTGAACGGCGGAAATGTCCCCAAAGGGAAGAGCAAACGGGAGGATCGGAGCCGAAGCCGAAACTCGGCAAGAGGGCACGATACGGACGGGAAGGCAGGATTATATATAAGGATATCAGGCGCAGCCGGCAGGAAAAACGGAGAAGGAGGGAACCGCGCGGAGGATCACGGAGAAAAGCAAAGCGGGGAACGGCAACCGTTCCCCGTCGTATCAGGCCTCCTTTTCGAAGGTCGTGGCGACCTGCCGCAGGTAGTCGACAATGGGCAGGTGCTGCGGACAGCTCTGCTCGCACTGGCGGCAGGCGATGCACTGCGACGCCTTGCCGTGCGACCGGGTGAGATTCTCGTAGTAGACGCTCTGGATCGAGAAACCGCGGTTGAGCGACTGTTTCTCGGCATTGTAGAGCGCGAAATAGTCGGGGATGGCGATCCGCTCGGGACAGCCGTCCACGCAGTAGCGGCACGCCGTGCAGGGGATGGCAATCGAGCGGTTGACGATCTCCACGACATCGGCAATCGCCCTGCGTTCGCGCGCGTCAAGGGGTTCGAAATGCTGCATGAAGCCGGTGTTCTCGCGTAGCTGCTCGAGCGACGACATGCCGCTCAATACCATCATCACCCCCTCGAGGCTCGCGGCGAAACGGATGGCCCACGCCGCGGGCGAGAGGTCGGGCCGCACGTCGTGCAGCAGCCGCTCGGCCTCCTCGGGCAGGCGCGCCAGCGTGCCGCCCTTGACCGGCTCCATGACGACGACGGGCTTGCCGTGGCGCCGCGCCACCTCGTAACACCTGCGCGACTGGATGCTTTCGTTGTCCCAGTCGAGGTAGTTGATCTGCAACTGTACGAACTCCGTCTCGGGGTGTGTCGTGAGGATCTCGTCGAGCAGTTCGGCCCGGTCGTGGAACGAGAAGCCGAGCCGCCGGATGCGCCCCTCGGCCTTCATGCGCCGCGCAAAGGCGAAGCTGTCGAAGCGCCGCACGTTCTCGTAGTGCGAGACATTGAGGTTGTGCAGCAGATAGTAGTCGAAATAGTCGACCCCGCACTTTTCGAGCTGCTCGGCGAAGATGCGCTCCTGGTCGCCCTCCTTTTCGAGGAACATCGTCGGGAGCTTCGAGGCCAGCGTGAAGCTCGCACGGTCGTGGCGCCGCACGAGGGCCTCGCGCATCACCGTCTCGCTCTTGAAGTCGTGGTACATGTAGGCCGTGTCGAAGTAGGTGAAGCCCCGTTCGAGGAACGTGTCCACCATGCGTTCGACCTGTGCCGTGTCCACCGCCGCAAAGTCGTCCTCTCGCAACAGCGGAAGACGCATGCAGCCGAATCCGAGTTTTCCTGCCATCGCCGTCGTTATTTGCGGATCACGTAGTTGATGAGGGCCCAGCCGCCGAAGAGCTGCACGAGCATGCCCGGTACGCCGAGGCGGAAGTCCTGCACGGCGGCACGGAAGTCACCGACCCAGGCCCACTCGCCGAGCGAGCCGACGACCTGATAGGTCAGGATGACGGCCGCGAGCACACCGAGCGACACCCGTCCGAAGCGCGCGGCGGCCCAGCCGGCGGCGAGCGCCAGAATGACCGACTTGAAGAGGATGGGCACGAGGGCCGCAGCGGCCGGCATGCCGAAGAGCAGCGAGTTCACGAGCGGCGAGACGACGGCCGTGAGCAGGCCCACGCGCCAACCGTACTTGCAGGCGCCGACGAGCGTGAAGAAGTAGATGGGCAGCCACGTCGGCCCGCCCAGGTGCACCTGGTGGCACAGCTGCGGCAGCAGGATGTTGCCCACGGCAAAAAGCGCCGCGAAGAGGTAGGTTTTCGCATTCGCAAACTCCAGCGAATAGAGTTTTACAGTGGTTGTTTGCATGGTTTATCTCGATTAAAAGTTCACATTCAGACCGCCCAGCACCGTAGCCCGCGGCATCGGGAATCCGGCGTTGATCTCGTAGCGCTGCGCGAGCAGGTTTTCGCCACGGACAAAGATACGGAGATTTTTGCAGATGCGGAAACTTCCGCTCATGTTCCACAGCAGAAAATCCTCCTGCTCGTAGTGCCCCGCCCCGGCGACCACGACCGCCGTGTAGAGCCCGGCGACATACTGCACCCCGGTCGACAGCGACCAGCGGCCGTGCACGTAGTCGGCACCGACGTAGAGTTTGTGCTCGGGCGACGCCAGCACGGGATGCACCATGTCGAGCCAGCTGTAGTTGGCCGCAAGCGTCCAGTCGTCCGACGCCCGGAAGGTGAGGCTCGCCTCGACGCCGCGGTTCTCCACACGCCCCGTATTGACGTTAAGCGGGCGCCCGTCGACGGGCATGCGCACGATGAGGTTCTCGCCGTCGATATAATAGAGGTTGACGCCGTAGGAGAGCCGTCCGCCGAGGAGCCGCTGCGAGAAGGACACCTCGTAGCACCACAGCCGTTCGGGCTCCAGCGCGGGATTCGCCGGGGCGAACATGTAGAGCTCGCGGATCGTGGGGTAACGGAACCCCTTGCCGGCCGTGGCCTTCAGTTCGGCATCAGCCGCGGGGAAACGCCACGACAGACCCGCCTGCGGCACCCACTCCGTGCCGACGTGCGAATGGTGGTCGACGCGCACCCCGGCATCGAGCGTCAGCCGCGTGCCGATCGTCTGCCGGAAGTCGGCATAGGCCGCCACTTCGTGCTGCACCTTGTCGGCGAGCGTCTCCTCGTGCCCGTCCGCATAGCGGTTCCACGACACGCCGCCGAAGCGGAAATAATCCGCCCCGACCGTCAGCCGGTTGCCGCGGAAAAGCCGGATGCCCTGGTAGAGCGACAGGCCCAGCTGCCCGTCGCGCGAATAGAACCGGTAGTCGAGCGGCTCTTCGCCGGGGGCGTAGCCGTCGTTGATGCGGTGACGGCCCCAGTTGTAGAAGAGGCTCAAGGCGCCCGAGCTCCGCTCTCCGTCGTTCTCCACGACGACCGAGGCCGCGCCGCGCGTGATGTGCTGGTCGTTGTCCCGGAGCGGTTCGTAGACCGTCCCGGGGTTCGACGCGTCGAAATGCGTCAGGTTCACGTCGCCGCGCACGCGCCACGCCTCCGAGAGTTCGTACCCGACGCCGGCATAGCCACCGTACTGGCCGAATCCCATGTCGGTGCGGTGGCCGTCCGTGCGGTTGTACGAGGCCGTCACGACACTCGAAAAGCGCCCCTTGCGCACGCGGTTGGCAAATTCGGTCTGCAACGTATTGAACGACCCGCAGGCCGCCTGCAGGCTGTTGTGCACGCCCTCTTCGCGCTGCCGGCGCGTCACGATGTTGATGACGCCGCCCATGGCATTCGAGCCGTAGAGCACCGACGCCGGGCCGCGCAGCACCTCGACCCGCTCGGCCAGCAGCGACTGGCAGGCATCGGCAATGGGATGCCCCATCAGCCCCATGTACTGGGGATGGCCGTCGATGAGCACGAGCAGCCCCGTCGTGGGGACGCCCTCCTGCACCGGGCCGCCGATGCCGCGCAGCGACATCTGCCCGGCCGCACCGCCCGACACGCCGTAGCCCATCACGCCGCGTCCCGTGACGAAGAGCCCCGGAACCTGCTCGGCGAGCGTCGGCAGCAGCGAGGGTTCGTAGCTGCTTTCGATCCGTTCGCGCGAAACGACCGATACGGTCATCGGGAGGTGGCGGATATCCGTCCGCGTGCGCGAGCCCGTTACCACGACGCTGTCGATCGGATGCACCCCGGAGCGCTCCGTGTCGCCGGTTGCCGCGCCCATGTCGGCGCCGGCCGCCACCGTTGCGGCAAGCAGCGCCGCCAGCACAAGCATGTTTTTCAACAGCTCCTTCATTGTTGCCCCGCGATGAACCTGCGGATCAGCGGCAGACACTCTTCGGCCGTGCGGCAGTCGCGGCACAGCGTCTCCACGGGGCACCAGCCCGTCTTTGCACGGTTGATGATGTGCGGGACCTCGAGCCCGTACTCCACGGGGATGTGCGCCGCGGCAAAGAGCCCGAGCGCCGGGGTGCTGACCACCTCCGCATAGACCCCGCGCACGCCGCCCAGCACCATGAGGGCCGCAGCCCCCTTGCCCACGACCTTGTCGGCAACACAGGCTCCGGAAAGGAAGGTCGCATCGGTCTCGAGCAGGCGGAAGAGGTCCTTCACGCCGCGCTCGCGGAATATGCGCGTCTCGGCCCCGTTGCGAATCACGCACGAGGCCTGCTCGTCGCGGAGCAGGTCGACCAGCTGCCGGCGCTCCGTTTCGTTCAGTTCCATATCACTTCTCATCTTCGGAAAGTTTTACACCGCACTCCCGCAGCCAGCGCTCCACGGCCGCTGCGGCGCTGCCGGCCGAACCGCCGCGCACGGGAAGCCCCTTTTTCACCCCGGCATCCGGACAAAGCGCCCGGATATCCGCCTCGCTGCGGCCCATGCCGCTGCCGCCGTGCGTCATGAAGGGCAGGAGGGTCTTGCCCGCAAAGTCATGCGACGAGAGGAACGTCGCCACGGGAGGCGCCATGGTGCCCCACCAGCAGGGCGAGCCGACAAAGATCAGGTCGTAGCCCGCCAGATCGACCGTGTCGCCCCGCAGGGCGGGCCGCTTGCCGGCGGCAATTTCGCGGCGGGCCTGCTCGACGACCGTGTCGTAATCGGTCGGGTAGGCCTCGGCGGGGCATATCTTAAAGAGATCGGCACCCGCCTGCCGGGCAATCTCCGCCGCAAGGCGGCGTGTGTTGCCGCTGTGGGAGAAGTAGACGACGAGTGCCTTCCGGCCCGAGGCCGCACGGGCTTCGGAGGAGCCGCCGCCCAATGTCAGGGCTACGAAGGTCAGCAGTACGGAAAATGTTTTCATGTGTCGTTATTCTGTTTGTTCACACGACAAAGGTAGGGGATTCCCGCCGCACAGACACCATACGGATTCCAGGAACTCTTACCATTATTACGGGTCAATAGCCGAAACGCCGCACGGCCAGCCCCTCTTGCCGGCGAAGCCTTCGCAGCCGAACGACACGGCGCTCACCCGCAGGTTCGTGCGGCCCAATGTACGGTATTCCATAACTCGATGATTGATCGCCTCCGCCCGGCATGCGTCACGGCGCAACCGGTGCGGAGACACGTACAAAAATAGCGAAAAAATCCTCCGGACGGTCAGTTGACCGTCCGGTATTCGTTCGGCGAGCAGCCGACCGCCTGCTTGAAGAACCGCGTGAAGTGCGCCGGATACTTGAATCCCAGACAATAAGCGACATCACTCACCGACCGGCGCCGGTCGAAGAGCAGTTCCTTCGCCATGTCGATCAGCTTCAGGCGGATGTGCTCCTGCGCCGTGCGGCCCGTCTCGCGCTTGACCAGATCGCCGAAGTAGTTGGGCGAGAGGCAGAGCTCCCCGGCGCAGTACTGCACCGTAGGCAGTCCGACGGTCTGCGGCCGGTCCGAACGGAAATAGTCGTTCAGGATACGTTCGAAACGCACGAGGATATCCTTGTTGGCCACGTTGCTGCGCGTGAGGAACTGCCGGTCGTAGAAGCGCGTGCAGTAGTTGAGCAGCATCTCGATGTTGTTGACGATGAGCGTGCGGCTGTGCTGGTCGATGGCGTGCTGCAGCTCGTGTGAGATGTTGCGCAGGCACTCGACGACCGTCTGCCGCTCCTGGTCCGAGAGGTGCAGCGCCTCGCGTACCTCGTAGGAGAAGAAGGTGTAGCGGCCGATGTTGCGTCCGAGCTCCGTGCCGCGCAGCAGGTCGGGGTGGAAGAGCAGCGCCCAGCCCCGCGGACGATGCGCCTGCCCGTCGTCCTTCACGCCGAAGAGCTGTCCGGGCGCCAGGCAGACCAGCGTCCCGGCCTGATAGTCGTAGGTCTGACGGCCGTAAATGAGATTGCCGCAGTTCACCTCCTTGAGGAAGACGGCGTAGAAGCCGAACATGCGCAGCCCCGACCGCACGTCCGTTTGCAGCTGCGAAAAATCCACCACGCTGACCAGCGGGTGCAGGGTCTCGACCCCCATGAGGTCGTTGTACTGGAATACATGATCCAGATGCAGAATGGTATCCATCGTGTTCCGGCCGGGGGGATGCGTCGCCGCACGCCGGACCCGCTTCCGTGTCCGCTGCGCCGGTTCCGTTCCCGACACTGCAAAATTACGCAGACGCCCGTTCCCGCGATGATACGGATCACGGTTTTAGTTACCCGAATTACCTGCCGCGCCCGGAAAACGGCCGCGCGGAGCCGCCTGTCCCAGATTTCGGTCTGCCGCTCCCCGATTCTGCATGCCGTCTCTCCCGATTCCGCCTGCCGCCCCTCACGGCCGGAAGCATACACGGGGAAAAGCCGACAAATCCGACACTTTCGGCGACAGGGCGCACACCCCGCGGGGCACATTCCGACAAAACCGGATTGCGGATTTCGCATTTCAGGCTTTTCTTCGTATATTTGTTAACGGGAAACCGTTGCAGGACCGCTCCACGGAACCGCAGCGGCGCACCCGGCACGAAACCACCCGGTCCATTATGAAACTCACGCATTCATTTTTCGCCCCGGCTCTCGACTCCACGCAGAGCACCGTCGATACGGAAGCCCTCGACCGGAGCATCGACCTCTACAACGGGAAACAATACCTCGAGGCGCTGCACACGCTGCTCGACTTCCTGAATCCGGCATTCCGCGGCAAATACGGCAACGCCGACGGCACGCAGTTCCGCATTCCGCACGGTTCGATCCTGGTCGACATCCTCGTCCGCGACGACCGGCTGCATATCGGCGCCGACTTCCTGAAGCTCCCCGAAAAGGGCCGCGTGGCCATGCTCCGGCAGGTGTGCGACCTGTCGCTCAACAACCTGCTGCTGCCGCGCTTCCGCAAGGAGGGCGACCGCCTCCGAATGGAGTACACGTGCCCGCTGTCGCAGAGCCATCCCCACAAGCTCTACTTCATCCTGCGCAACATCTGCCACGTGGGCGACCGCTACGACGACGAGTTCCGCACGAAATTCAAGGCCGTGCGCTGCTACGAACCCCGCGTCACGCCCTATGCGGAGGCGGAGGTGGAGCGCCTGCACGAGGCGGTCGTGCAGACCTGCCGCGAGACGCTCGACGCCGTGCGCGAATATGAGACCGAGCGCAAATACGGCTATGCGTGGTGCATAATCGACACGGCGCTCTACAAAATCGCCTACATCGCCCATCCGCAGGGGCAGCTGATGAACGACCTGGACAAGGCCGTGGACGACATGGACCGCGAACTGCCCGTGGCCGAGCTGGTGACCAAAGGCAAGGCCTTCCTCGAACGGATGCGCGACATGCCGCGCGAGGAGCTGGCCGCCAATCTCTACTATGTCGACACGCTCGTCTCGACGAAGCGGCGCTCGTCGCTCGGCAACGTGCAGGAGAACCTGAAGGATATCTACAACGAGGCCACCGATGCCATCCAAATCAAGGATTTCGAGCGCAGCGCCGTGCGGATTCTCTACAAGCTCTATGAGATGTACTACTACATCGACGTGCAGGACGACCTGAATGCGCTTGTGGTGCGGGCCCTCAGGGAGTCAGCCAACAAGCCGATGGAGGAGGCCTCGGCCATCCTCTACGAGGCGGTCGGGAACATCATGGACGGCGAACTGGAGCCGGAATGGGACGCGCCCGGAGATGGGGCCGACGGCAATGCCCCGGGCGGCAGTGCCGACGAGGCCGCCGAAGCGGCACGGGCCGCAGCCGCCGCCATGAGCGGCCGGATTGCCGACATGCAGACCCGCATGCAGGAGGCGCTCGGGCGGGGCGACACGGCGGAATACATGCGGCTGGTCACGGAGTTCCAGCAGCTGGTGATGCGCCCGGAGGACGGGAATACGAAATAAACGAAGCAAAGCAGACGACAATGGAACGCGAAAAGAGTTACAGGACAGTATTCAAGGTGACCCATTCGGGCGGATCGGGGAGTTGCTTCTACCTGAAGCGCCACGGCCTCTTCGTCACAAACTACCACGTCGTGGAGGGATACCGCGAGGTCGCCATCCAGGACAACGGCCGCAACCCCCATGCGGCGCGCGTCGTGCTGGTCAACCCGACGCTGGACATCGCGCTGCTCGCGGCCGAGGGCGACTTTTCGGAGCTGCCCGAGATACGGCTCGCCGCGGACGACTCGCTGACGATCGGCCGCAAGGTCTACGTGGCGGGCTATCCCTACGGCATGCCCTTCACCACGACCGAAGGCACGGTCTCCTCGCCCAAACAGCTCATGGACGGCAAATATTACATCCAGACCGATGCGGCGGTCAACCCGGGCAACTCGGGCGGTCCGATGTTCGACGAGGAGGGCGAAGTCGTGGGCGTCACGGTGAGCAAGTTCACGCAGGCCGACAACATGGGCTTCGGCATCCGCGTCGAGGCGCTGCGCCGGCTGCTCGAGACGATCGACGGACTGGACCGCACGCGCTATCAGGTGCAGTGCGGCAGCTGCGACACGCTCATCGCCGACGAAGAGGAGGAGTACTGCACCTCGTGCGGCGACAAACTCCCCGATGGGGTCTTCGAGGTGCACGAACTTTCACCGCTGGACCGCTTCGTCGAGAGCGCCATCGAACGGATGGGCATCAATCCCGTGCTGGCGCGCGACGGCTACGACTCGTGGCTCTTCCACAAGGGGAGTTCCGAAATCCGCATCTTCGTCTACGAGGAGAGCTACCTCTTCGCCACGTCGCCAATCAACCTGCTGCCCAGGAAAGAGGTCGAGCCCGTGCTCGACTACATGCTCTCGGAGGATTTCGGCCCCTACAAGCTCGGAATCGAGGGGCGGCAGATCTACATCGCCTACCGCATCCACCTCTCGGACATCACCCCCGAGTCGGAGGAGGAGATACGCCGCAACCTGGTCAACCTGGCGCTGCAGGCCGACGAGATGGACAACATGCTCGTCGAGCGCTTCGGCTGCGAATTTTCGGAATACTCGAAAACCGACGCCTGACGCCCCTGCCGCATGCGCCGACACGAAAAAAGACACCGCTATGAACCGCATCCTGCATCTGGACCATGTCCGGCAATACAACGAGCTGCTGCAGGTGGAGACGCTCCACCCGCTGGTCGGCGTCATCGACTTCGCACAGTGCCGGCCCACGGAGCACATCCGTTTCTGCTTCGGCTTCTACGCCATCTTCCTCAAGGAGGTGCGGTGCGGCGACCTCATCTACGGACGCAGCACCTACGACTACCAGGAGGGGACACTCGTCTGCCTGGCGCCGGGGCAGTGCATCGGCGTGGACAACCGGGGCGTGAAGTTCCAGCCCAAGGGGTGGGCGCTGCTCTTCCATCCCGACCTGCTGCGCGGCACGCAGCTCGGGCGCGACATCCGCCGCTACACCTTCTTCTCCTACGAGGTGAACGAGGCGCTGCACCTCTCGGAGCAGGAGCGGCACACGGTAGTCGACTGTCTTCAAAATATCCGCCACGAGTTGCAGCAGCCCGCCGACCGGCACAGCCGCACGCTCATCGTCAACAACATCGAGATGCTGCTCAACTACTGCACGCGCTTCTACGACCGGCAGTTCATCACGCGCAGCCAGATCGCCAACAAGGACATCCTCGCCCGCTTCGAGCGCATCCTCGACGACTATTTCCGCTCGGACCGTCCGCAGACCGTCGGGCTGCCCACGGTGCAGTACTGCGCCGGCGAGCTGCACCTCTCGCCCAACTACTTCGGCGACCTGATCAAGCGCGAGACGGGCCGCACGGCGCAGGAGCACATCCAGCTGCGCCTGATCGACGCGGCAAAGGAGCGGATTGCGGACAGCAGCCGGCAAATCGGCGACGTGGCCTGCGAACTGGGGTTCAAGTACCCACAGCACTTCACACGCCTGTTCAAGAAGATTACTGGCCGCACGCCCAACGAGTACCGCAGGACGGTCTGACCCGCACGGGCGGGGCAGAGACGAAGAAGTCCCGACCTCCGAAACCGGAGATCGGGACTTTCTTCAAGACACGGGCGCGCCGGAGCGGCCGGGGAGGCCGAATGGGCACCACGGCCGGGTGTCAGAGCGTGCCGCTGCGCAGCTGCTCGACGAAGCGGTCGATGCGCTGCAGCTGCCCGGGAATGTCGATGCTCTGCGGGCAGTGCGACACGCACTGGTCGCAGCCGGTGCAGCGGCTGGCCTGCCGCAGGCGCGGCACGCTGCGGTCGTAGCCCACGAGGAAGGCGCGGCGCGCCTGCGCGTAGTTCTCGTCGCGGCTGTCCTTCGGAACGTTGCCCTCGTTGACGCAGCGGTTGTAGTGGGCGAAGATCGCCGGGATGTCCAGCCCGTAGGGGCAGGGCATGCAGTACTGGCACTCGGTGCAGGGAACCGTCGGGAACTGCAACATGCGCTGCGCCGTATCCTCCAGCAGCGCGAAGTCCTCCTCGGTCAGCGCCTCGAGCGGCGCATAGGTGCGGATGTTGTCCTGCAGGTGCTCCATGTAGGTCATGCCGCTCAACACGGTCAGCACGCGCGGGTAGCTTCCCGCGAAACGGAAGGCCCACGACGCGGTGCTCGACGTCGGGCGCCGCTGCTTGAGCCGCGCGACGAGGTGGTCGTTCAGCCGCGACAGGCGCCCGCCGAGCAGCGGCTCCATGATGACGACCGGAATGCCGCGCTTGTCCAGCTCGCCGTAGAGGTATTCGGCATTGACGTTGCGGCCCGAGGCGTGGCGCCAGTCAACGTAGTTCATCTGTATCTGCACGAAATCCCACTTCACGCCCATGGCCAGCAGGTAGTCGAAGACCTCGACGGCCCCGTGGAACGACCACCCGAGGTTGCGGATGCGTCCCGCCTCGCGCTCGCGCAGCAGGAACTCCAGTATGCCGTTGTCGATGAAGCGCTCGCGGAAGGTGCCCAGACCGCTGCCGCCGCCCACCGAGTGCAGCAGGTAGTAGTCCAGGTAGTCGACCTGCAGCTCCCGGAACGAGTTGCGGTAGAGGGCCAGCGAATTTTCGCGCGTGGGGTTCGAGAAGTTCGACATCTTCGTGGCGATGAAGAATCGGTCGCGCGGGTGGCGCTTGAGCGCGATGCCCGTGGCACGCTCGGACTGTCCCTGCACGTAGACGGGTGCCGTATCGAAGTAGTTGACGCCGTGGGCGATGGCGTAGTCGACCAGCTCGTTCACGGCCTGCTGGTCGATGATGCTGCCGTCGGCAGCGGGCTTTTCATACGTCGGCCAGCGCATGCAACCGTAGCCGAGCAGCGACACGCGGTCGCCCGTCGCCGAGGTGCGGTACTCCATGCCTTCGGTCGGCACCTCGCCCTGCGCCGCGAGCTTCACCTCCCCCTTCGGGGCACAGCCGTACATCGCGGCCGTCGTGACCAGCGCACTGCCGCCCAGCACCTTCAGGAACTCGCGGCGGCCTATCTTTTTCTCTTCTTTCTTCATGGGTTCGATCGATTAAACGGTTCGGTGGCGCAGATGGCCCTCGACATAGATGGCGCTGAACGGCCGCGCCGGGCAGAGGTTCTCGCAGGCGCCGCAGCCGATGCAACGCTCCTCGTCGACCACGGGGATGAGCCGCGACGCGGGGTCGTCGGGCGCGGCCTTCACCATCGTGATGGCCCCCGTCGGGCAGTGGCGCGCACAGTTGTCGCACTGCACGTCGTCGCGCAGCGTCACGCAGTTCTCGCGGATCCAGACGGCATGGCCGATCTGCGTCGCGGACTTCTCGGCGCGCGTGATGGGGCGGATGGCCCCCGTCGGGCAGACCGACGAACACTCGGTGCACTCGGGCCGGCAGTAGCCCCGCTCGTAGGACATCACGGGCTGCATGAACGAGGTCAGCTTGCCCGAGGGGCGCAGCACGCCGTTCGGGCAGGCCGAGATGCAGAGCTGACACCCCGTGCAATGCGTCGCCAGGTTATGGGCGCTCAACGATCCCGGCGGGGTCAGCGGCGTGGCACGGTCGGGTATCTTCTTCTCCTCGATCAGGGCCAGTCCGCCGTCGACCTTCATTTCCTGCGCACGGACCGTTGCCGCCACGGCCACCGTCCCGAGTCCCGCGAGGAAACGCCGCCGCGAAGGATCGGGAGCCGCCGCACCCGACGCCGCCGTTGCCGGAGCCTTGACCGCAGACTTTGCCGGAGCCTCGACCGCAGACTTTGCCGGAGCCTCGACCGCAGACTTTGCCGCACGGGAGGCCGCATCCTTCGGCGAACGGTTCCCGGCGCCGCCGTTCACCGTATCGCGTGTTTCCCGCCGCCACGTATAGGAGATGGCGCCCTGACGGCAGCTTTCGAGGCAGTCCATGCAGGCGACGCAGCGACTGTAGTCTATTTCGTGGGCTTCGGGATTGATGCACGACGCCTTGCAGTTGCGGGCACAGAGCTTGCAGCCGTTGCACTTCGAGACATCGAAGCGCGGCTTGAAGAGCGAGAAGCGCGACAGCATGCCCAGCACCGTACCCACGGGGCAGATCGTGTTGCACCACGTGCGGCCGCCGCGCCAGGCCAGCACGCCGATCAGGAGGAAGGTCACCGCGGCGACAAGCAGCGTCCCGAGCCCCTTCATCCAGACATCCACCGTATAGAAGGCGTAGCTGTCGAAGTGTTCGGCCGCAAGGGCCAGCAGGTTGTTGCCCCAGCGCCAGAGCGGCGCAAAAAGGTTCGAGGCGATGCGTCCGTAGGCGCTGTAGGGGGCGATGAGCGCCGCGAGCCAGGCCACCTGCGCGACGAGCGCCGCGACGAAGAGCACCAGCACGCCATAGCGGAGCCACGTGCGGGCCGGGCGGTAGCGGAAACGGTACTTGCGGCGCCGGCCGGCGATCCACGACACGATGTCCTGCATCACGCCCAGCGGGCAGATGACCGAACAGTAGATGCGCCCGAAAAGGAGCGTGAGGAGCACCAGCGCCGCAACGATCCCGAGATGGAGCGCCAGGACGGCGGGCAGGAACTGGATGCGGGCCATCCATTCGAGCCACACGTGCAGCGTTCCCGTGAAATCGAGGAACAACAGCGTCAGCGCGACGAAAAAGAGGATCGCCACGGCGATTCTGATCTTGCGTAACATAGGCAACAATTATCCGAATAATGCAAAGATAGCGAAAATCCCCGCCTGCGGGACTTTCCGCAGGACAAAAGTAATACGTCCGTCAAATAAACGTCCTATACGGATTCCGGTTTCGCTTGCCATTTTCCCGGATCGCGGGCCGGCAACGCATCGGCAGCGCACCGAGGGCCGATGAAACCGCGCTGGGCTCCGATGCAGGCACCGTACAGCGGCAGGAAAGGGGCACGATCCCCGCACCTTTTATTAATTAGGCCTACTTCTTGGAGTTGCGGAACTCGGTGGGGGATTCGCCCGTATGCTTCTTGAAGAATCGGCCCAGGTACGACTGGTCGGGGAAGCGCAGCCGGTAGGCAATTTCCTGCACCGAGAGGTCCGTGGACTGCAACAACACCTTGATCTCCAGAACCACGGAGCGGTCGATGAACTCCTTGGCCGAACTGTGCGAGATATTGCGCACGATCGTCGACAGGTAGCGCGTCGAGATGCAGAGCTTGTCCGCATAGAACGTCACCTCGCGCTCCCGGGTGCAATGCTCGTGTACGAGCGCCACGAACCGATGGAAAAGGTCCGTCTGCCGCGTCGTAGACTCCGGCACGCGCCGCTTGTGGGCATTCATGCGCTGCATCTTGTCGTAGAACTCCAGCAGCACGTTCTGAAGGCGGTTCTTGATGATCGTGTTGCGGAACATGTTGCTGCGGTCGCGGTAGGTGTAGGCCGCCATCTGGTACCAGATCGTGATCCCCTCGACGATCCGCGCCGGCGGATTGGAGATGGGATGCATGCCCAGCTGGTGAAAAAACGACGGATCGAGCCGGAACGCCGCCTCGGCAAACAGATCCCGCGAAAAGGCACAATAGGTGATCCGAAAATCCTCCGAACAGTCCGACAGCATCAGAATCCAGCCCGGGAGCAGCACCACCACCGTATTGCGGCGTATCTCGCCCCGTATCTGATTGACAGCGACCGTTGCGTGGCCGCTCCGGCAGAAGAGCAGGGCACCGCTCTCGCAGCGGCAGGCGTTATTGCTGAAAAAGGAGAAATCGGACTCTCCGACGACAAATTGCTCGTCGGCAGTCGTGATTATCGGATTCATCTGTGACATACATATTTCTTTTTTCGAACAAAAATAGTGATAAAATTGTTAATAAGCCGAATTTTGTTCCGAAAATCACCAACACTGTTCGCAATATAAAGCAGAAAGACAACGTTTTTAGAATACTTTTGCACCTGAAAAAGTTTTTTAGTACAAACAAAGAAAAGGAATTATGAAGCAAACATTTGTGAAAGCAGCATTTATGATCTGCTGCATGGCAGTTGTTTCGTGCGGACAGGCTCCGACGGCCATGGGGCCCGGCGAATACGCCGTGACGACCATCGCCACCACCGACCGCGAAATCCCGAGCAACTACTCGGCATCCATCCGCGGACGTCAGGACATCGAAATCTATCCGCAGGTGTCGGGAACGATCTTCCAGCTCTGTGTCACGGAGGGCCAGCGCGTCTCGAACGGCCAGACGCTCTTCATCATCGACCAGGTCCCCTACAAGGCCGCCCTGCAGACTGCCGAAGCCAATGTTGCGGCTGCCGAGGCCAGCGTCGCCACGGCACAGCTCACCTATGACAGCAAGAAGGAGCTCTACGCCCGCAAGGTCGTATCGCTGTTCGACCTCTCGACGGCCGAAAACAACCTGCTCACGGCCAAGGCCCAGCTCGCCCAGGCCGAGGCGCAGCGCGTCAATGCCGCCAACAACCTTTCATACACCATCGTGAAGAGCCCCGCAAACGGCGTGGTCGGCACGCTGCCGTACCGTGTCGGCGCACTGGTCAGCGCGTCGATTCCGCAGCCGCTGACCACCGTGTCGGACAACTCCGAGATGTACGTCTACTTCTCGATGACCGAGAACCAGCTGCTCGACCTCACGCGCCGCTACGGCTCGATCGAGGAGACGCTCAAGAACATGCCCGACGTCGAGCTGCAGCTCAACGACGGATCGCTCTACGACCAGACGGGCCGCATCGAGTCCATCAGCGGCGTGATCGACACCTCGACGGGCAGCGTCCAGCTGCGCGCCGCCTTCCCCAACAAGGGAGGTCTGCTGCACAGCGGCGGCTCGGGCAACATCATCCTGACGACCAACTACAAGGACTGCATCGCCATTCCGCAGGCCGCCACGTTCGAACTGCAGGACAAGGTATATGTCTACAAACTCGTCGACGGCAAGGCTTCGTCGGCCCCCGTTCAGGTGGCAAGCATCTCCAACGGCACGGAATACATCGTCCTCTCGGGCCTTGTTCCGGGTGACGTGATCATCACCGAAGGCGTCGGCCTGCTGCGCGAGGGTACGCCCGTCGTTCCGAAGGGCCTGGCAACAGCCCAGCCCGCACAGGAGGCTCCCGCAGCCGACGCAGCTACTCAAACCGAAACCGGAAAGGAGGAATAACCCATGACACTCAAGCATTTTATCGAACGCCCCGTACTGGCGTCCGTCATCTCCATTCTGATCGTCATCGCCGGTATTCTCGGCCTTGCGACGCTGCCCGTGGAGCAGTACCCGGACATCGCGCCCCCGACGGTGATGGTCCGCGCCTCCTATCCGGGCGCCAGCGCCGAGACCATCCAGAAATCGGTTGTCGTGCCGCTCGAAGAAGCCATCAACGGCGTCGAGGACATGACCTACATCACCTCGTCGGCCGCCGTCGGCAGCGCCAGCATCAGCGTCTATTTCCGTCAGGGCACCGACGCCGACATGGCTGCCGTGAACGTCCAGAACAAGGTGGCTACGGCCAACGGACAGCTGCCGTCGGAAGTCACGCAGATCGGCGTGACGACCATGAAGCGCCAGACCTCCATGGTCAAGATTTTCTCGCTCTACAGCCCCGACGACAGCTACGACGAGACCTTCCTGGCCAACTACCTGAAGATCAACATCGAGCCGCGTATCCTGCGTATCCAGGGCGTGGGTGAGGCCTTCACGCTGGGTGCCGACTACTCGATGCGCGTATGGCTCAAGCCCGACGTCATGGCCCAGTACAAGCTCATTCCGTCGGACGTAACCGCCGTACTGGCCGAGCAGAACATCGAGGCCGCCACGGGTACGCTGGGCGAGAACTCCGACAACACGTTCCAGTACACGATGAAATACCGCGGCCGCATCCAGACTCCCGAGGAGTTCGGTCAGATCGTCATCCGCTCCGAGGAGGACGGCAGCGTGCTCCGCCTGAAGGATATCGCCGATATCGAACTGGGCCGTGAGTCCTACGCCTTCAAAGGCTACACCAACGGCCACCCGGGTGTCAGCGCCATGGTCTTCCAGACGGCCGGTTCGAACGCCACGCAGGTCGTCAACGACATCGACGCGCTGCTGGCCGAGGTCGAGGCCGAACTGCCGAAAGGCGTGGCCATCGCCCACCTGCAGAGTGTGAACGACTTTCTCTACGCCTCGATCAACGAGGTGATCAAGACCCTGATCGAGGCCATCATCCTCGTCGTGCTGGTCGTGTACGTCTTCCTGCAGGACATCCGCTCGACGCTCATCCCGACGGTGTCGATCCTCGTATCGCTCATCGGTACCTTCGCGTTCCTCGCCGTGGCGGGTTTCTCGATCAACCTGCTGACGCTCTTCGCCCTGGTGCTTGCCATCGGTACGGTCGTCGACGATGCCATCATCGTGGTCGAAGCCGTGCAGGCGCGCTTCGACGTCGGCTACAAATCCTCGTTCATGGCCACGATCGACGCCATGTCGGGCATCTCGTCGGCCATCATCACCTCGACGCTCGTCTTCATGGCCGTGTTCATCCCCGTGTCGATGATGGGCGGTACGTCGGGTATCTTCTACACGCAGTTCGGTCTGACGATGGCCGTGGCCGTGGGTATCTCGGCCATCAACGCCCTGACGCTCTCGCCGGCGCTCTGCGCCCTGATTCTCAAGCCCTACATGGATGAGAACGGCGAGATGCGCGACAACTTTGCCGCCCGCTTCCGCAAGGCCTTCAACTCGGCCTTCACGGTCATGATCGCCAAGTACAAGCACGGTGTGCTGCTCTTCATCAAGCACAAGTGGCTCATGTGGTCGACGCTCTTCCTCGCACTGGGCGCGCTGGTCGTCCTGATGAACACCACGAAGACGGGTCTGGTGCCCGACGAGGACCAGGGTACGATCATGGTCAACGTCACCACGGCCCCGGGTTCGTCGCTCTCCGAGACGCACAAGGTCATGGAGGAAGTGTCGGAGCGTATCCAGGGCATTCCGCAGATCCGCGACTTCATGCAGACGGCCGGCTACGGCATGATCGCAGGCCAGGGTTCCTCCTACGGCATGTGTATCATCAAGCTGAAGAACTGGGAGGAGCGTCCCGACAAGGAGGACGCCGTGAATGCCGTCATCGGACAGATCTACGGACGCACGGCCGACATCAAGGATGCGCAGATCTTCGCCGTGGCACCGCCGATGATTTCTGGTTACGGTACGTCGACCGGTTTCTCGATGCACCTGCAGGACAAGGCCGGCGGCGAGCTCAAGGACTTCTACAACATCTACCTTCAGTTCATCGCGGCGCTGAACCAGCGTCCCGAGATCGAGCGCGCCTACTCGACCTTCAACATCAACTTCCCGCAGTACCTCGTGGACATCGACGCTGCGAAGGCCAAGCGTGCGGGCGTCTCGCCGAACACGCTGCTCTCGACGCTGGCAGGCTACTACGGAGGCCAGTACGTATCGAACATCAACCGTTTCTCGAAGATGTACTACGTGACGATGCAGGCCGACCCGAAATACCGTCTCGACGCCGAATCGCTCAACCACGTCTACGTGCGCATGGACAACGGCGAAATGGCCCCGTTGAGCCAGTTCATCACCCTGACGCGCGTCTACAGCTCGGAGGTGCTCAACCGCTTCAACATGTACAACTCGATCGCCGTGAACGGTACGGCCGCCAACGGCTATTCGTCGGGTGACGCCATCCAGGCCATCCGCGAGGTGGCTGCCGAGGTGCTGCCGCGTGGCTACGGATTCGAATTCGACGGCATCACGCGCGAGGAGGCCCAGACGGGCAGCAACACGGCCATCATCTTCGGCATCTGCATCCTGCTGATCTACCTGATTTTGAGCGCCCTCTACGAGAGCTTCCTCATTCCGTTCGCCGTGATCCTCGCCGTACCGTGCGGTCTGATGGGTTCGTTCCTCTTCGCCAAGATCATGGGCATGGAGAACAACATCTACCTGCAGACGGGTATCATCATGCTCATCGGTCTGTTGTCGAAGACCGCCATCCTGATCACGGAGTACGCCGCCGACCGCCGCCGCGCCGGCATGAGCCTCACGCAGGCCGCCGTCTCGGCCGCCAAGGCCCGTCTGCGTCCTATCCTGATGACGGTGCTCACCTGCGTCTTCGGCATGATCCCGCTGGTACTCGCAAACGGTGTGGGCGCCAACGGCAACTCGACGCTCGGTTCGGGTGTCGTCGGCGGTATGATCGTCGGAACGCTGGCGCTGCTGTTCCTCGTACCGACGCTGTTCATCGTCTTCCAGACGCTGCAGGAGAAGGTCAAACCGCTGGAAATAGACCTCGATCCCCAATGGTCGCTGCGTGCCGAGATGGAAGATGTCAAAAACGAGAAAGAGGAGGAATAACATGAAAAAGATCGTGATTATATGCCTGGCAGCCGCCTTGACGGGCTGCGGCATCTACAAACCCTATACCCGCCCGGAGGTCACGACGGCAGGGTTGTACGGCACGGCCGAGACGGCCGACTCGACGACCCTGGGCGACATCCGCTGGCAGGAGATGTTCACCGATCCCCAGCTGCAGGAGCTCATCGCCCTGGCGCTGGAGAACAACACCGACCTGCAGTCGGCAGGCTGGCGCGTGAAGGAGGCCGAGGCGACGCTCAAGTCGGCACGCCTGGCTTACCTGCCGTCGTTCAACTTCGCACCGCAGGGTTCGTTGAGCAGCTTCGACGGCGCTCCCGCGACGAAGACCTACTCCATTCCGGTCACGGCCAGCTGGCAGATCGACATCTTCAACGGCCTGACCAACGCCAAGCGCAAGTCGAAGGCGCTCTACCTCCAGAGCAAGGAGTACGAGCAGGCCGTGAAGACGCAGCTGATCGCCAGCGTCGCCAACCTCTACTATTCGCTGCTGATGCTCGACAGCCAGTACGAGATCACGGAGGAGACCGCGGCCAAGTGGCGTCAGAGCGTCGAGACGATGCGCGCCATGAAGGATGCGGGCATGACCAACGAGGCGGGCGTAGCCCAGTACGAGGCCAACACGCTCTCGATCGAAGCTTCGCTGCATGACCTGGCCTATCAGCGCACGCAGGCCGAGAACAGCCTCTGCTCGCTGCTGGGCGAGGCGCCGCACACGATCGCGCGCGGCAGGCTCGAGGCGCAGCAGCTGCCCGAGACCCTTGCGGTGGGCGTGCCCCTGCAGATGCTCTCGAACCGTCCCGACATCCGTTCGGCCGAGTACACGCTCATGCAGTCCTACTACGCCACGAGCGAGGCACGGTCGGCACTCTACCCGTCGATCACGTTGAGCGGAACGCTGGGCTGGACCAACAACAGCGGAGCCGGTATCGTCGATCCGGGCAAGCTGATCTGGAATGCCGCGGGATCGCTGCTGCAACCGCTCTTCAACGCCAATGCCAACCGGGCCCGCGTACAGATCGCCAAGGCCCAGCAGCAGGAGTCGCTGCTGGCGTTCCAGCAGGCACTGCTCAACGCCGGGGCCGAGGTAAACAACGCCCTGACGCAGAGCCAGTCGGCCCGTGCCAAGACGGACCTGCGCAACCGGCAGATCGAGGCGCTCGAGCGCGCCGTGGAGAGCACCGAACTGCTCATGCAGCACGGCACGACGACCTACCTCGAGGTGCTGACCGCCGAGCAGTCGCTGCTGACGGCGCGCCTGTCGCAGATTGCGGATCAGTTCGACGAGATACAGGGTGTCGTGAACCTCTACCAGGCTCTGGGCGGCGGTCGTGACATCACGCAGGAGGAGAAATAATGAAGCGGGGAGCGACCAGAGACGAGATTATCCGCACGACGCAGGAGCTCATCACCCGCAACGGCATCCGTGCCGTGCGGGTCGATGAGATCGCCCAGACGCTCGGTATCTCCAAACGCACGCTCTACGAGATGTTCACCGACAAGAACGACCTGGTGAATGCCTGTCTCGACGACTTGAGCCACCGGCAGCAGCAGCACATTGTCGAATGCCGGAAACGCCGCAGCGGCAGTCCGCTGCAGAAGGCGATGAAACTCATGAACGAATACATCGACATTCTCTGCGAGGTGGAACACAGTTTTCTGACGGACATCCGCCGCAAGGTGATCTTCGCCGAACATTACGACGAGCACCGCGAATTCTGGATCCGGGAGCTGACCGACGATCTGGAACGCTGCCGCCAGGAGGGGCTGCTGCTGCAGGAGATCGACGCGAGGTCCTTTGCCACGAAACTGCTCTCCACGATTCTGGAACTCCGGCTGAACAATACGACGCGCGACGAGATCAGTCTCTTCTGCAAAATCTTCCTGCGCGGGGCCGCAACCCGGCAGGGTATCGAACTCATCGACCGGAGGCGATAGGCGCCTGCCGGTACGACACGGAAAAATCCGCAGGAAGGCATCCTGCGGATTTTTTTGTGCCCCGACCGGCGGAAAAATGCAAAAAAAGCGTATATTTGCCGTATCGAAACCCGAAAAGAGGTGAATGCACGCACGACATATCACGCAACGAACCGCAGCATGCTCCGCGGCATGATGATGGGTATGATGTGCATGTGCAACCGATCTTGCCGGGTGTAAGTGCTTCGTGCACGCGAAAGTCTGAATCCGGCGTCCTGCGATGCCGGATTTTTTCATGAACGAATTTGCAAACACGACTGAATATGGAACAGAAAAACTACCGATTCGAGACCCTGCAGGTCCATGCGGGCCTCACGCCCGACGAGCCCACCGGGGCACGCGGCGTGGCGATCTATCCCACGGCGGCCTACCGCTTCCGGAGCTGCGACCACGCCGCACGGCTCTTCGAGTTGAGCGAGGCCGGGAACATCTACACCCGGCTGCAGAACCCCACGACCTCGGCCTTCGAGCAGCGCATCGCGGCGCTCTACGGCGGCGTCGGGGCGCTGGCCGTGTCGTCGGGCATGTCGGCAATCCTCGTGACGGTGCTGTCGCTCGCCTCGGCAGGCGACAACATCGTCACCTCGCCGCACCTCTACGGCGGCACCTACAACCAGTTCCGCATCTCGCTGCGCAACCTCGGCATCGACTGCCGCATCGCCCCGGCCGAGACACCCGAGGCATTCGAGCGGCTGATCGACGACCGCACGCGGGCGCTCTACGTCGAGAGCATGGGCAACCCGACCTGCGCGGTGCCCGACCTCGAGGGGCTGGGAGCGCTGGCGCGGCGCCATGACGTACCCTTCGTCGTCGACAACACGTTCGGTGCGGCGGGCTACCTCTGCAACCCCTTCCAGTGGGGTGCGAACATCGTCGTGGACTCCGCGACGAAGTGGATTAACGGCCACGGCACGGCCATGGGCGGCGTGATCGTCGACGGCGGCAACTACGACTGGTCGAACGGCAAGTTCCCGCAAATCGACGGCCCGTCGGAGGGGTACCACGGGCTGAACCTCCACCGGGCGTTCGGCCGCGCGGCCTTCATCGTCAAGTGCCGCGTCGACGGACTCCGCGACCTGGGCTGCTGCCCCTCGCCGTTCGACTCCTACCTGATGCTGCTCGGGCTCGAGACCCTCTCGCTGCGCGTCCGCCACGAGGTCGAGTCGACCTGGAAGCTCGCCGAATACTGCCGCAGCCACCCGAAGGTCGAGCGTGTGAGCTTCGTGGGATTCGACTCGCACCCGAGCTGCGCGAACGCCCGCAAATACTACCGCTTCGGCTCGTCGGCAGTCTTCACCATCGAGCTCAAGGGGACACTCGAAAGCACCGTGCGCTTCGTCGAGTCGCTGCATCTGGCGACGAACATGACCATGATCGGCGATTCGATCACCGTCGTCACACACCCGGCGTCGACCACCCACAAGCAGCTCGGCGAAGCCGACCTCGCGGCCGCGGGCGTCACGCCGACGCTGCTGCGCATCTCGCCGGGGCTGGAGGACCCGGACGATCTGATCGAGGATTTCGAACAAGCCTTCGTACACGTCGGATGATGGAAGCACACCTCTACGTCAGTCCCGGGCCCTTCCCGCTCGAAACGGGCCGCACGCTGCCCGAGCTGCGCATCGCGTACCACACCTGCGGCACGCTGAATGCCGCGCGCGACAACGTCGTCTGGGTGTGCCACGCCCTGACGGCCAACTCGGACGTGGCCGACTGGTGGCCCCACACGGTCGAGGCGGGGCGCTTCCTCGACCCGGCGCGCCACTTCGTCATCTGCGCCAACATCCTCGGTTCGCACTACGGCACGACGGGCCCCCTGCACGTCAACCCCGCGACGGGGCGGCCCTATTACCGGGATTTCCCGCCCTTCACGATCCGCGACATGGTGCGTGCGCACCGCCTGCTGGCCGACGCCCTCGGCATCGGGACGATCGACACGCTGGTCGGCAGCTCCGTGGGCGGGTTCCAGGCCGTGGAGTGGGCCGTCGAGGAGCCGGAACGGATCAACAGGCTCATCCTGATCGCCACGGCGGCGAAGGCCTCGCCGTGGAGCATCGCCATCGACGAGACGCAGCGCATGGCCATCGAGGCCGACGCGACGTTCGGCGAGCCGCGCGACGACGCCGGCATGGCGGGGCTCGCGGCAGCCCGCGCCATCGGGCTGCTGACCTACCGCGGCTCGCAGGGCTACAACCTCACGCAGCAGGACCGCGAAGAGCTGCCGGCCCAACACCGTGCCTCGACCTACCAGCAGTACCAGGGCGAGAAGCTCTGCCGGCGCTACAACGCCTATTCGTACTACGCCATCCTCAATGCCTTCGACACGCACGACGCGGGCCGCGGGCGAGGCGGGGTAGCGGCGGCACTCGCCCGCATCCGGGCCCGGACGCTGGTCGTGGGCATCACCTCCGACATCATCTTTACGCCGGAGGAGATGCGCGGGCTGCACGCGATGATCCCCGGCAGCAGCTACCGCGAGATCGACTCGCCGTTCGGCCACGACGGCTTCCTGGTCGAGCACGAACAGCTCAACGCCCTGCTCCTTCCCTTCATGGAGCAGTAATCAACGCACAAACAACAAAAACGGAACAGATATGGCAAAAATCAAAATCGGCCTCTTCGGCTTCGGCGTCGTCGGGCAAGGCATCTACGAAGTGGTGCGCAAGTCGAAGAACGCCCACGCCGAGATCGTGAAGATCTGCGTGCGCTCGCTCGACAAGCCCCGCGCAATCGACCGCAGCTGCTTCACCGACTCGGCGGACGAGATTCTCGACAACCCCGAAATCAACCTCATCGTCGAGGTCATCGACGACGCCCGCGCCGCCTACGACATCGTCAAACGGGCCCTGCTGAAGGGCATTCCGGTCGTCTCGGGCAACAAGACGATGCTGGCGCACCACCTGCCCGAGCTGATCGACATCCAGAAGCGCAACCGCGTGGCACTGCTCTACGACGCCTCGTCGTGCGGCTCGATCCCCGTAATCCGCAACCTCGAGGAGTACTACGACAACGACCTGCTGCTCGAGGTGAAGGGCATCCTGAACGGCTCGTCGAACTACATCCTCTCGCGCGTGTTCGACCACCGCGACACCTACGCCAATGCGCTGGCCCAGGCCCAGGCGCTGGGCTTCGCCGAGAGCGACCCGTCGTTCGACATCGAGGGCTACGACTCGCTCTTCAAGCTGGTCATCATCACCGTGCACGCGCTGGGCACCTACGTCGCCCCGGAGCGCATCTTCACCTACGGCATCTCGACAATCCACGAGTCGGACATCCGCTACGCCCGCGAGAAGGGCGTGAAGATCAAGCTCGTGGCGCAGGTCGTCAAGGTCAGCGAGGAGCACTTCACGATGTTCGTCATGCCGGAGTTCGTCACGCCGGACAAGTACATCTACAGCGTCGACGACGAGTACAACGGCGTGGTGATCCGCGGCGAGTGCTACGACCGGCAGTTCATGTTCGGCAAGGGGGCCGGGAGCCTGCCCACGGCCTCGTCGATCCTGAGCGACATCATGGCGCGCCTGCACGACTACCGCTACGAGTACAAGAAGCAGAACTACGTGCAGAAGCCCGACTACACGACCGACATCACGCTGAAGGTCTACGTCCGCTACACGAAGACGGACATCCACCGCATCCTGCACTTCACGAAGGTGCACGAGCAGTACACGAGCGAGGAGAGCAACTACGTCATCGGCGACATTGCGTTGAGCGAGCTGCTCGCCAAGCGGGCGCAGCTCTCCGGACCGGACGTTTTCCTGGCCAATATCCCGATCTTCTTCCTGAACCGCGACCACTGATCCGGAAGCCGAGGTCCGTACAGCGGCCGGAATCCGTCCCGCAACCGCCGAACCGCCGCGGCCGGACGCAACAAGGCCCCGAACCTGCCGGTCCGGGGCCCTGTCGTATCATGCGCCGCGCGTCAGTCCTGCACGCAGCGCACCGTCAGTCCGAACTCCGCGGAGATCGAGGTCACCTGCGGCACGTCGTTGTCGAGCGTCGTGAACAGCAGGCAGCTGCACTTGCCGTCCTGCAGCGTCGAGCCCATCACATAGCCCTTGCTTGTCGAGCCGAGCCGGTCACCTGAAGCACCGTAGATCCAGTAACCGCCGCAGACGAAGAAGTCGTCGGGGCGCGCCGCACTCCCGGCCAGGGCGGTCAGCTCTGCCTCGTCGGGCAGGTGCCAGCCCGGCGGACAGATGCCCTGCACCTGCACGCCTTCGCTCCAGCTCTCCCCGGCCGTGGCCGTGGCATAGTCGTAGAGCATGCCCTGCGTCGGGATAGCCGAGGCTCCGCCCGCAGGGTTCCAGACGCCACTGCCCAGCGCCGCGCCCTCGGGCATGCAGCGCAGGTTCTCGGCCATCCAGACCCGGCCGTCGATCGCCACCGTGCGGTAGGTCTCACCGGCGTAGGAGATCGTTCCGTCGGTCACCGTCACGTCGCCCGAACCGGAGTCCCCGTTGCCGCTGCCGTCGTCGAGCGATCCGCCGTCCTCCCAGTCGCTGATCTCGCCGCTCAACGAGAGCGAAATGTCGATGTTGGTCACCTCGACCGACAGGTCGTAGTGCTTGCCGCTCTCGAGCAGGGTCGAGGAGATCGTGCGGCTGCGGCTCTTGCCGTCATCGGTGCGCACCGTCACGGTGAGCGACGCCTGCTGCGGCACGAGAATGACCTGATACTCCTTGTCGGGCGTCACGCAGCAGACCGAGATATCCTCCGTCGCCGCGCCGTCCAATGCCGAGGCCGTCGGAACCGTGAGGTCCACCGCGGCCGTGGTGACCGTGCCGCCGACGGTGATGCCCGTAACGGAGGCGTCGGAGAGGTTGTTCACGCGGATCGACAGCTGCGTGAGCAGGTGGTAGAAGATCATGCCCACGGGAGCCGACGCCGGCGTGACGTCGCGCTTCACGGCGCCCAGCAGGTCCGACGAGGCACAGCCCGACGTCTGGTCCGTCCCGACGCGGAACTCCTCGGGTACACCCTCCGCCGAATAGGGGTAGTAGGCCGTCAGCGTCGAGGTTTCGTTCAGGTCGTTGTACCACAGGAACCCCGGCGAGGTGAAGGTCGAGCCGTTGTAGGTCATCATGCGGTTCTCGACATAGGGGCCGGAGCTCCGCACGACGGACAGACCGATCCGGTCGCCCGTTTCGAAGTAGAGTCCCGAGACACGGGTGCGGATCGTGGGTGCGATCCGCACGGAGGCAGCGGAATCGGCCCGCTCGGCACATCCCGCAAGCAAAAAGGCGGCAAGAGCCGCCCATGCAGTAAGAATCGATCTCTTCATTTGGAATCCAAGTCTTAAAAATTGCGTCTTTATGTCGCAAAAATAAGACTTTTTATCCTATTTTCGACATCTTCCGTCAACTTTTGTAGTACGAAGCATCGAGCCCGAGCGTAAAATGGCTGCGGCGGATGCCGGCGGCCACGGCAAGGCCCAGCGCCAGCACTCCGTTGAAGAGGAAGGGGAAGCGATCGCCCTGATCGTGAAACAGATGCCGGAAAAGGTCGACAAGCAGCGGGCAGACCATCACGGCGAGGTAGTTCATCGCCATGACGAACGACAGCGCCAGCATCGCCGAGCGGGGCGGAGCGATCGTCGCGGCCTTGTCGTAGATGACGGGCTGCATCGCGCCGTATCCCAGACCGGCCAGCAGGGCGCCGACAACAAGCATCGAGCGGTCACGGAAGATGCCGACACAGAGCAGCCCCAGACCGATCGCCACAAGCGAGACGAAATTCACGTACTGCTTCAGGCGGGCGATGATGCGGGCGATGAAGAGGCCGGGAAGCATGATCGCCAGGAAGAAGAGCGAGATGACGACCCCCGAGAAGGAGCTCTCGATGCGGTAGTCGTCGATCAGGAACGACGCATAGAAGGTCACCACCAGCACGGCATAGGTGATGAAGAAGTAGAGCCCCATCAGTCCGACGAGTTTCGCAAGGTCGATCGACTTGTGCCGCAGCTGGATGCTCTGCGCCGGTTCGGGGGCCGAACGCCGGCGGCGCAGCGTCCCGACCAGCAGGAGCGAGACTCCCGGCAGCGTGTAGACCAGGAAGGGCAGGTGCCAGTCGACATCGGCGAGGTAGCCCGTCAGGGCCGTTGCCAGCACGAGTGTCAGGTTGTTGATCGCCGAGCTGTAGCCCAGCTGCCGGACGCGGCAGTCGCCCGTAAAGTAGTCGACGACCAGTCCCGTGGAGAAGGGGATGACCATGCCGGCACCGACGCCGAGCAGGCAGCTGATGAAGATCAGCGAGTCCATGCTCCGGGCGAAAAGGCAGGCCACGCCGCTCAAAAAGAAGAGCGACAGCCCGACGGTGAGTATCCGCAGGCGGTGCGGCCCGACGGAGAGCCGGCCCGAAAGTAGCACGAAGGGGATGATGAGCAGCGACGGCAGCGAGGTGAGCATCTGGATTTCGAGGTCCGTGGCTTTGGGGAAGATGCGGTTCAGATCGCCCAGCACGGGCGAGATGGCCAGTCCGGGCAGCGACGAGATGGCCGAGACGGACCAGATGGCCAGCAGCACCACGAGCGGGATCGTGCCTTTTCCTGTTTTGATTTCCATGACGAAGCGGTTTCCGTCATACGAGCAAGTGTCGTACCAAACCGCCGTAAACGACGGGCGACGGAGCCGCTTCCGCCACTCCGTCGCCCGTCATGTCATCCGTCCCGTCCCGATCAGCGGTCGGCCACGCAGCGCACCGGCATGCCGTTGGCGCGGTAGTGGGAGACGATGCCCCCGACGCGGCTGTTCTCGACGTGGAGTTTGTTGAAGAAGAAATAGAAGGCCGAAGCCTGCGACGAGGAGGCTCCCGTCGTCCAGTAAAGCCCGATCCAGGGCTGGTCATACATCGCCACGTTACGTACCTGGCGCTCCGAGTCGGGATTCACGTAGATGTTCTGGAACTTGCCGTCGGGGTAGATGCGGCGTCCGGCGCCCATGAAGAGCGACTCGGCGCTGCCGTCGGTCAGCGTCCAGCCGTACTTGTCGGCATACTCCTCATACGAAACGCCCGCAAGCGGGTCGGCGATCGTCAGAGCGGCAAAGGCGGCTGCCGGAGCGACCTTCCAGCCATAGGGGCAGGGGTCGTTCGCCGTCTTCTCCGCGCCCCACAGGGCATCGGAATGCGAACCCCACATCCAGTCGTAGCCCGACTCCTCGACACCCGCGATGAAGGTCACCGGATGCTCGCGCGCATACTCCGCCGTGCCGGTCTCGGCCGACGACTCCTTGACGGAGAGCGTCACGCTGTTGCCCTTCTCGTTGTACATCGTGGCCGACGATCCGTTGCTGAAATCATACGTGCCCGGACCGACGAAGGGGTCCTTGCGGCCCCACTGGTAATAGAGCCCGTAGGAATCCAGAATGTCGCCCGACGAAGCGTTGGAGCAGGCCAGCGCCCCGAGGTTGCGGTTCATCATCTCGTAGCCGTTGAACACGACCGTACCGTTGTCCGCCGGATCGTAGTCCACGGCCCAGACATGCCAGCTCCACAGCAGGCTGCCGTCCTTGTCGTAGGCGCCGATCAGGGCGTTGCCCTGCTGGATGCGGGTATCGTCGTCATCGTCGGCACCGACATAGAACGACGCCTTGCCGTTGTCGCCGAGCGTCAGGTATTCGACAAGCCCCGACGGGCGCTGCCAGATGATCTTCACCTCGGCCGTCTCCAGCGCCGTGCGGCCGTCACCCGCATGCATGGCATCGAACAGGTAGTTGGTCTGCTTGCGGTTCACGATGAAGCTGTTGGCCGGACGCGCGCTCATGTCGACCTCCTCGCTGATGCTCACGAAGACCGAAGCCGTCACCGTCTTGCCGTTGTCGGCCTTGCCGGAGAGGGTCAGCGTGCCCGACAGATCGGCCTTGTCGTTGTCGGCGGCCGGAGCCGTGATCCGCACGGTCCGGGCAGCGGCATCGACCTCCGCATCGCTCCACTCGGTCGGTTTCGACGACACTGAGAAGGATTTGACGTTCGAAGCGGTGAATTTCAAGGTTTTCGTCTCCCCGGCACGGAAATAGACCGCCGAGTTTTCGAACGACAGTCTGCCGCGCTCTCCGTCCTTGTTGCACGACACGGCACAGAGAGCCGCAGCGACAAGGAGGAGCGCACTCCTGAAAAATCCATTCATATGATTCGCTTTTACCAAATTTCGCATGTTGAAAATCCTTGCAAAGATACCAAAAAGCGGCATATATCCCAACAAGGTCCGCCATAATTTCGCCGGAAAGCTCTTTCCGTCCGTCACATAAACGGAACTTTGCGCCGATTAGTATGTCGCAGGGGCATTTCGGCGGTGCGGCCGGCACACGGCACGCCCGCGCAGGGTCCGCAACGTTCGGCACCGGGTGTCGGAGCGCCCGGCATTATGTATCCCCGGGCGCCGGTGCGGGAAAGAGCCGCCCGGCTCGGGAAAGAGACATTCCACACAAGGAAAGGACGCCCGGCGCGGGAAAGGCACATTTCGCATAAGAGACAGGAAAGGGGAACCCGCTGCCGGATTCCCCTTCGGACGACCGTCTTCCGCCCGCATGTCGGGCGGCAGACGCTATTTTTTCTCGGGCCGGGCGATCGACTCGCGCATCGTCGTGTCGGCCATGATGTTCTTCATCTTGTAGTAGTCCATGATCCCGAGGTTGCCGTTGCGGAACGCCTCGGCCATGGCCAGCGGCACCTCCGCCTCGGCCAGGATCACCTTGGCGCGCGCATCCTGCGCCTTGGCCTTGTTCTCCTGCTCGAGCGCCACGGCCATTGCGCGCCGCTCCTCGGCCTTCGCCTGCGCGATGTTCTTGTCGGCCTGCGCCTGGTCCATCTGCAACTGGGCGCCGATGTTCTTGCCCACGTCGATGTCGGCAATGTCGATCGAGAGGATTTCGAAGGCCGTCCCCGCATCGAGACCCTTCTCGAGCACGACACGCGATATGGAGTCGGGATTTTCGAGCACGATCTTGTGCGAGTCGGCCGAACCGATCGACGAGACGATGCCCTCGCCGACACGCGCCAGCACGGTCTCCTCACCGGCACCGCCGACCAGCTGCTTGATGTTGGCACGCACCGTCACGCGGGCCTTGGCGATGAGCTGAATGCCGTCCTTCGCCACGGCGGCCACGGGCGGCGTATTGATGACCTTCGGGTTCACCGACATCTGCACGGCCTCGAAGACGTCGCGGCCCGCCAGGTCGATGGCCGTCGCCATCTTGAAATCGAGCATGATATTGGCCTTCTGCGCCGAGACAAGCGCATGCACGACGTTCGTGACGTTGCCGCCGGCGAGGTAGTGCGCCTCCAGCTCGTTGGGGTTGAGCTTCAGCCCGGCCTTCGTGCTTTCGATCATCGACGAGACGATCGTCGAGGGCGGCACCTTGCGCCAGCGCATCAGGATGAGCTGCAGCAGACTGATCCGCACACCCGACACCAGGGCCGAGAACCACAGTCCCACGGGGATGAAATAGAAGACGAGCCAGATGGCGAAAAGGCTCACGAAGACGATCAGTACGATCATTCCAGACTGAAAATCCATAGCGAAAAGGGCTTGTTGAATTGATTAATTGATTACTTTCACGATCACGCTGAAGTTCTCGAACCCCACGATCTCGACCTCGCGCTGCGGGTCGACATAGGCGTCGAGCGACTTGGCCTCGTAGATGCGGCCGTCGATCTCGACCTTGCCCATGGGCGAGAGGCGCGAAAGGGTCCGTCCGCGTTCACCCACGTGCAGCTCCTCCTCGGGGCGGGGCATGCTCGACGAGTCGATCTCCTGTCGGAGCGAGAAGCGCTGCCAGGTCTTGGAGCGCAGCGATATGACCGTCGCCACAAGCGACAGCAGCAGCACGACGGCAATGGCGATGATGCCCCCGACGGTTCCGAATTCACGGAACGAGAGGTAGACGGCCCCGCCGTAGCTGACCAGCGCCAGCAGGGCGCCGACCGACACGCCGGGCAGAAGGACCAGTTCGGCGACCAGAAAGAGTACGCCGAAGAGAATCAGCAGCACGATATAGAACATATCCATGAAGATTGTATTCGGTATATAGTGCCAATATACGGATTTTTTCCGATTATTCCGCGATTTCCGCGACTTTTATTTCCAATGCGGGGTCCGTCGCACGGATGGCGTCCGCCACACGGTCGACGACGGCGCGGTCGCTGAACGTCCCGACGACGAAATTCTGCCCGGCGCGCGAAAGCTCGGCACCGCCCGAAGTCTCGGCGATCACCCGCTTCACCTCGTCCGACAGGGCGTCCGTTCCGGTGATCTCGATCCGGAAGAAGGTCTTGCCCGCATCGGGGTCCTGCGCCAGGTTGCGGTAGACGCCGTCGGTCCAGACCACGATCTCGGGCCGGATGAAGCCGTGCTCCTTGAGGAGCTTGCGCGCCGCCTCGGCCTCGTCGAAGGTGGCGAAACCGCCCGTGTAGTAACACCACTTGCCCGCATCGTTGATCAGGTAGAAGAGCGGGTAGGCGCCGCGGAAGGTCGCCGCCGCACGCTTCGTATTGAAGGTCCCGAGCAGGATGCGGTAGATCGTGCCGTTGGCGTAGACCTTGCACTCGGGGATGGGGTTCTGGTAGGTGTACTTCGGATGCGACGAGAAGGCGACCGAGTCGTAGTCGAGGAAGCTGCGCTCGGCGATGCGGACCTTCGGCAGGCGGAAGTCCACCGTTTCCAGCTGTTCGGCAACCCCCCGCAACGAGTCGGCCGCAGCCGTCAGACCCAATACGCGGGCCACCTGCTCCTCGTAGTCGACAATCACGCGCTTGCGCAGGAAGTAGTCCGCCACGGCATCCGAGGCGGTCTCGCCGCGCAGCGTGGTCATCTGACGCGACGCCCGCGCCGCAAGCTCCTCCTCGCGGGAGAGAATCTCCTCCTCGCCCAGCCGGTCGAGCACATAGGAGTAGGCGTAGCTCTTGTTGTCGTAGATGTAGTTCCAGAGGGTCGACAGCGAATCGGACAGCCCCGCGTTCTGCCGCTCGAGCGACTCGAAGCGGTCGTGAATCTCCAGCGCCTCGCCCTCGGTGCGGGCGGCCGCATAGGCCTCGGCCAGATCGGTGGCAGTCCCGTGGTTGACCAGGAAGCGGTTGACATAGTCCACGGCCTGCGGCTCCATGCGCTGGGCACGGCGCAGCGCCGCGTAGTCCTCCGGAGCGAGACAGTCACGGAAATAGCTGTTGTACACCAGATTGCGCACCTTGAGCGAGTCGGGGATGGTGACCTCCGCCGCGGACGACGGCTCCGAAGCCGACGCGGAGTTCAGGTTGGCAAGGACCCACTCCTGCTCGATGGCATTGATGCGGTCGATCAGTCGCCCCTTGGCGGTGCGCAGGTCGAAGATCAGGCTTTCGAGCCGCAGAATCTCCTGCGTGTAGCGCTGGCGGTTGTCCGGTTCGTCGTGCAGGCGATGCCGCATGCCGCTCACGACGTGCATGATCGAATCCTCACGCACCTGCAGCTGCGCATCGCGGCGCAGCAGCGACATGTACTCCTCGTTGCTCTCGAGCCCCGCAATCCGGGCCTCCACCGCAGGATGCTGCGCGACGGCCTTTCCGGACCAGATCAGTGCGGCAAACGACAGGAGGGTTATGCAAATTCCACGAAACATCGCAGTTATCTCCACCATTTAATGAAAAAGAGTTGAATGAGACCGAAAATCTCCAGACGGCCCAGCAGCATCAGCAGCGAATAGGTCAGCTTGACCACGGCCGGCAGACCGCCGTAGTTGCCGAACGAATAGACCTCGCCGAAGCCCGGGCCGACGTTTCCGATGCAGGCCACGGACCCCGAGAAGCTCGTCATCAGGTCGCAGCCGAAGAGCGTACCGATCACCGTCCCCAGCAGGATGAACATCAGGTAGGTGACGATGAAGATCATCACCGCATGCAGCGTCTCGTTGTCCTGGATGATGCCGTCGAGCCGGATGCGGATCACGGCATTGGGATGCTGCTGCTGCTTGAGGCGCGCACGCATCATCTTGCCGGCCAGCACCAGCCGGTTGACCTTGATGCCGCCGGCCGTCGAACCGGCACAGGCGCAGATGATCGAACCGAAGATCAGCAGAATGATCGCGAACGAGGTCCACTCGTTCGTGTCGGCCGTGGCGAATCCGGTCGTCGTCACCAGCGTCACGAACTGGAAGGCCGCATAGCGGAAGGCCCGCCAGAGCGTGGGGTAGATGTCCGCGGCATAGAGGCTGACGGCGATCAGTACGCTGCCCAGCAGCAATATGCCGAAGTAGTAGCGCGCCACCTCCGAACGGAAGATGTTGTTGCGCTTGCCCGTCACGGTGGCGTAGATCAGTCCGAAGTGGACGCCGGCGATGGCCATCGCAAAGATGAGGATCGTCTCCATGGCGGGACTGTTGTAGTAGGCCAGGCTGGCGTTCTTGGTCGAGAAGCCGCTCGTCGCGCAGGCCGACATGGCATGGCAGAGCGAGTCGAACCAGTTCATGCCTGCCGCCTTGAGCAGCAGGGTTGTCAGGGCCGTCAGTCCGACGTAGACCACCAGCAGGATCTGCACGATGAGCTGCGTATGGTAGCGGTAGTTGTCCTTGGCCAGCGTCGAGAGTTCGACGTTCGAGAGGGTCATCTTGCTGCGGCCCATCGACGGCAGGACCACCAGCGCGAACATCACGACGCCCATACCGCCGATCCACGTCGTGCCCATGCGCCAGAACTGCATGCCGCGCGGCAGGATCTCGACGTCGTTGAGAATCGTGGCGCCCGTGGTCGTGAAGCCCGAGACACTCTCGAACCAGGCATTTTCCAGGTTGAATTCGCCGCCCCAGATCAGGTAGGGGAACATCCCCACGACGCAGGCCACGAGCCACGAGCCGACGACGATGCAGAACCCCTCCTTGTTGGTGATCTGCACCTTGCGTTCGACGAAGATCAGCGGAAAGGCCCCCAGCAGCGCCGTCAGCAGCGACGAGAGCAGCAGGGGATAGAACGCCGAGTCCACGCCGCTGACGTAGGAGATACCCGCCGACAGCAGCATGAACGCCGCGATGAAGAGCATCACGACGCCGACATAGCGCAAAACCACATCCACTCTCATTGCGGCATCACGATTTGGACTGTTTCGACTGGTTGATCAGCGTGTCGATCTTCTCCTTGAGCTCGAGCATCTCGTCCTTGCACTCGCCCTTGACGGTGAAGGGGATGCGGAAGGAGAGGTAATCACCCAGCCCCTTGTTCATCCCGAGGATGGGATTCACGCAGTAGATCGTCATGAAGTAGTAGAGCATCAGCACGATGGCGATCATCACCACCAGCGAGATCAGCACCGGAGTCACGGCCCGGTAGGCGTTTTTCTTCATCTGCTCGGCACGCGGCGCCAGCGAACTCTGCGTCGAGGTCATGTAGTTCTTGATGGCCGAGGTCAGGCGGCCGTAGAGCGCCTCGTATTCGTCGTTGTACCAGCGGCCGCCCACGGAATCGGCCTGCGCCACGTTCAGCGAATCGGCCCCGGCGAGCCCGAAGGCGAGGTAGTTGTCCGTCAGCAGGCGCAGCTCGGTCGTCGCAAAGGCCAGCGAGTCGAGGAACGACTTGTCAAGAGCCTCGTTCTGGGCGACGAGCAACGTATTTTCGAGCCGCTCGAGCTGGGCGCGGCAGAGGCTGTCGTAGGAGCGGTCGCCGAAGACCGAGAGGTGGATCAGCGCGACGTTCTGCTCGTGTGCCGCGTCGAGCATCTCCTTGGCCAGTTCGATATTCCGCCTGTTGGCCTTGAGAATCTCGCCCGTATCACGGCTCAAGTGGCTCAACTCCAGAAAGGAGACCATTCCCGAAAAGAAGAGCAGGCAGACGATGCTCAGAAAACCGACCGTCACCCTTTTGCGCAAACCCGTCATATCGTCCGAAAAATATTCAATTTTGCAACAAATATACGAATTAATCTCGATTAATCCCGTATTTCACCGATCAAATCGTGCGATGCATCCATCCCAACGAGCGCCACGCGGCAGATCGTGTTGATGCGCGAGCGGTCGTAGGGGGCCTTCACGCGCCGGTAGCTGCCCGTATATCCGAACATCATGCCGCCGCGTATCGTGCTCTCGAACAGCACGGTATCCTCCGTGCCGCAGGCCCGGCGGCAGAAGTCGCCGTGCAGCCGCCGGCAAAGCTCCTCGAGCACCTCGACGCGGTGCGTGGCCACACTCGGCTGCACCTTGCCCGGCAGGTCGACGGCCGGCGTGCCGGGCCGCTCCGAGAAGGGGAAGATGTGCAGGAAAGCCGGGGCGAGCTCCTCCAGAAAGTCGCAGGTGCGGCGGAAATCCTCCTCCGTCTCACCGGGAAATCCCACGATGACGTCGATGCCGATGAAGGCGTCGGGCATCAGGCGCCGCACGGCGGCGATGCGGTCGGCGAAACGGGCCGTCGTGTAGCGGCGGCGCATCAGTCCGAGGATGCGGTCCGAGCCGCTCTGCAGCGGGATATGAAAGTGATGCTGGAATTTAGGTGACGCAGCACAAAATGCTATGATTTCATCCGTTAGCAGATTCGGTTCGATGGACGAGATGCGGTAGCGCTCGATCCCATCGACGTCGTTCAGCGCCCGCAGCAGGTCGATGAAGCGCTCGCCCGTCGTGCGGCCGAAATCCCCGGTGTTGACCCCCGTGATGACGATCTCCTTCTGACCCGCCGCGGCGATCTCGCGCGCCTCGGCCACCAGGTCGGCGATGGGCATGTTGCGGCTTGCTCCGCGGGCGTAGTGGATCGTGCAGTAGGAGCAGCAGTAGTCGCAGCCGTCCTGCACCTTGAGGAAGGCCCGCGTGCGGTCGCCGCTCGAGAAGGCCGCGAAGAACGACGTCAGCGAGTCGGTATCGCAGCTGTAGACCTGCGCCCGGCCCTTGCCCGACAGTTCGACCACCCGTTGATATAACGCTCCCTTGTCATTGTTGCTCAATACGATGTCGACACCGTCGATCGCGGCGATCTCCTCGGGCTTGAGCTGCGCGTAGCACCCCGTCACGGCGATGATCGCCTGCGGGTTGCGGCGGTGCAGCCGCCGGATGAGGTTACGGCACTTCTTGTCGGCGTGCTCGGTCACCGAACAACTGTTGATGACGCAGATGTCGGCTTCGGCCGTGGGGGAGACGCGCACGAAGCCCCCGCGCTCGAACTCCCGGGCGAGCGTCGAGGTCTCCGAGAAGTTGAGCTTGCAGCCGAGCGTATGGAAATTGACTCTTCGGGGTTGCATGATTCCTTTCTTTTTTCGGGCACGAAATTACGAAAACCGTGCGAAATTCGGAGGCTTTCCGATAAAAAAGCGTAAATTTGCACGCTATCGACGAACGTTCATGGAATTTTTCAGCGACCTGATCCGATACGGCTATCTCTACAACGCGCTCGCCGCCTGCGTGCTCTCGGGCATCACGTGCGGCGTGATCGGCACCTATGTCGTCTGCCGCCGCATGGTCTTCCTTGCGGGCGGCATCACCCACGCCTCGTTCGGCGGGTTGGGCATCGCCTTCTACCTCGGGGCCAATCCCATCGCCGGGGCGATGCTCTTCGCCGTGCTCTCGGCCCTCGGCATCGAGTGGGCCGGCAGCCGCGGCCGCATCCGCGAGGATTCGGCCATCGGCATCATCTGGTCCGTGGGCATGGCCGTCGGGGCGCTCTTCATGAGCCTGCGCCCGGGCTACACCTCCGGGGACCTCTCGGCCTTCCTCTTCGGCAGCATCGTCACCGTCACGCACGGCGACGTCGCGGCCCTCGCCGCACTCACGGCCGTCGTCCTTGCGGGCGCCGCCCTGTGGCTGCGCCCGGTCATGTACGTCGCCTTCGACCGCGAATTCGCCCGCAGCCGCAACATCCCGACGCGCGTGATCTCCTACGTGATGGCGGCGCTCGTCGCCGTGACGATCGTCCTCTCGATCCGCATCATGGGCATCGTGCTGCTCATTTCGCTCATTACGATGCCCGTAGTGATTGTCAACGCCTTCTCGCGCTCGTACCGCACCATAGCCCGCTGTGCACCGCTCGTGGCCGTCGCGGGCAACGTCGCGGGCCTCGTGGCGAGCTACCAGTTGGAAGTTCCGCCCGGCGCAGCCATAATATTTACCCTCACCTTTGCGCTTATTGCCGCAAAACTGTTAACTTTGTGTCGGAAAAAACCGCGCCTGCCGCATGAAAAGCATTCATAAACTCGTCCTGAAGTCCTATCTGGGCCCGATGATCCTGACGTTCTTCATCGTCATGTTCGTGCTGATGATGAACTTCGTCTGGCGCTACATCGACGAGCTGGTGGGCAAGGGGTTGAGCGCCGGCATCATCATCGAGCTGATGTCCTACGCCATGGCCAACATGATCCCGATGGGGCTGCCGCTCTCGATGCTGCTGGCGGCGATCATGACCATGGGCAGCCTGGGCGAGAACTACGAACTGCTGGCCATGAAGTCCGCGGGCATGTCGCTCATCCGCATCACCAAGCCGCTCATCATCCTCGTGGGCTTCATCGCCGTGGGCAGCTTCTTCATCGGCAACGACCTCGTGCCGTATGCCAACCGCAAGATGTACAGCATCATCTACGACATCCGCCAGCAGAAGCAGACGCTCGAGTTCCAGGACGGACTCTTCTTCAACGGCATCGACAACATGTCGATCCGCGTGGGGCATCAGGAGCCGGAGACGCACCTGCTGCACGACGTGCTGATCTACGACAACCGCCAGGCCAACGGCAACATGAACACGATTGTCGCCGACTCGGGCTACATCCGCCTGTCGGACGACAAGCGCTACCTGCTCGTGACGCTCTTCCACGGGCAGACCTACGAACAGACCCGCAACAGCCAGTGGTACACGAAGAGCACGCTGCGCCACCACACGTTCGACCTCCAGAAGCAGGTCATCTCGATGGAGGGCTTCGCCATGGACCGCAGCGACGCCAACCAGTTTTCGAACAGCCAGACGAAGAACATCAACGAGCTGCAGCACGACATCGACTCGCTCGAGCTGAAGGTCAACGCCGCGACGACGAGCTCCTACGAGCCGCTGCTCAAGGAGCAGATCTTCGTGCGCGACAATTCGGTGCTGCCGCAGCCCGACAGCCTGCGCATCGACAAGAGCGCCTTCGGCAACATGCTGGCCACGGACTCGATCGAGCACCTCACGGTCCGCGAGAAGGAGAACGTCTGGGACAACGCCCGCACGCTGGCCAAGAACTCGCGCAACATGTTCGCCTTCGACGAGACGACGGCCAAGGATGCGCTCAACCAGCTCTACCGCAGCAAGGTCGAGTGGCACAAGAAGATTTCGCTGCCCGTGTCGATCATCATCTTCTTCCTGATCGGCGCACCGCTCGGGGCGATCATCCGCCGCGGCGGCCTGGGGCTTCCGGTCGTCGTGTCGATCATCTTCTTCGTGATCTACTACATCATCAGCCTCTCGGGCGAGAAACTCGCCAAGGAGGGGAGCTGGGACGCCGTCTACGGCATGTGGCTCTCGACCTTCATCCTCACGCCCATCGCCGTCTACCTGACCTACAAGGCGACGAACGACTCGTCGCTGCTCGATACGGACTGGTATGCCGGCAAAATCAAGGCGCTGGAGGAGAAGATAGCGCCGATATTCCGCAAGATCAAAAACGCAATAAAATTCAAACGCAATGGCAAAAGAGACGATACTGAATAGCGTGGAGGAGGTTGTCGAAGACTTCCGCAACGGCAAGGTGGTGATCGTCGTGGACGACGAGGACCGCGAAAACGAGGGGGATTTCATCGTCGCCGCGGAGAAGATCACGCCCGAAATCGTGAACTTCATGCTCAAGGAGGGGCGCGGCGTGCTCTGTGCACCGCTCTCCGAGGCGCGCTGCGCCGCCCTGGAGCTCAACATGATGGAGGAGAACAACACCTCGCTGCTGGGTACGCCCTTCACCGTGACCGTCGACCTGCTGGGGCACGACTGCACCACGGGCGTCTCGATCCACGACCGCGCCGCGACGATCCGGGCGCTGGCCGACCCGGCGACGCGCCCGAGCGACCTGGGGCGTCCGGGCCACATCAACCCGCTGCGCGCCCGCGAGAAGGGGGTGCTGCGCCGTCCGGGCCACACCGAGGCGGCCGTCGACCTGGCCCGCCTCGCAGGGCTCCAGCCGGCCGGCGCGCTGATCGAGATCATGAACGAGGACGGCACGATGGCCCGCCTGCCGCAGCTCATCGAGAAGGCCCGCAAGTTCGGACTGAAGATCATCTCCATCGCGTCGCTCATCGCCTACCGCCTGCGCGAGGAGTCGATCGTCGAGCGGGGCGTCACCGTGCCGCTGCCCACCGAGTGGGGCGACTTCCGCATCACGCCCTTCCGCCAGAAATCGAACGGCGTGGAGCACGTGGCCCTGACGAAGGGTGAATGGACGGAGGACGAGCCGGTGCTGATCCGCGTGCACTCGTCGTGCGCTACGGGCGACATCTTCGGCTCGTACCGCTGCGACTGCGGCGAGCAGCTGCACCGCGCCATGCAGATGATCGAGAAGGAGGGCAAGGGCGCCATCGTCTACCTCAATCAGGAAGGGCGCGGCATCGGCCTCTGCAACAAGATCCACGCCTACAAGCTCCAGGACGAGGGGCTCGACACGGTCGACGCGAACCTCAAGTTGGGCTTCAAGGCCGACGAGCGCGACTACGGCGTGGGGGCGAGCATCATCCGCGAGCTGGGCATCCGCCACATGCGGCTGATGACCAACAATCCGCTCAAGCGGGCCGGGCTGGAGGGCTACGGATTGCAGATCGACGAGATTGTGCCGATTGTCATCGCCCCGAACAAGTACAACGAACACTACCTGGAGACCAAGCAGGAGCGCATGCACCACACGCTGGGTCTGGAAAAGGCATAGGCAGATGGAAAACGCCAGGCAGCTGCGCATCGTCTTCATGGGCACGCCCGAATTCGCCGTGCCGTCGCTCCGGGCGCTCGTCGCCGGGGGCTACCACGTCGTGGCCGTCGTCACGACACCCGACAAACCGGCCGGCCGCGGGCAGAAACTCCACGAGAGCGACGTCAAGGTCGCGGCCCGCGAGTTGGGACTGCCCGTCCTGCAGCCCGTCAAGCTGCGCGATCCGGAGTTCGTCGAGGCGCTGCGGGCGCTGCAGCCCGACCTGGGCATCGTCATCGCGTTCCGCATGCTGCCCGAGATCGTGTGGGCCATGCCGCGCCTGGGGACCTTCAACCTCCACGCCTCGCTGTTGCCGCAGTACCGCGGCGCGGCGCCTATCAACTGGGCCATCATCAACGGCGAGACCGAGACGGGCGTCACGACCTTCCTGCTCAACCACGAAATCGACAAGGGGGCGATTCTCGATCAGGTGCGCGTGCCGATCGGCCCCGAGGATACGGTCGGGACGATGTACGAACGGCTGATGAACATTGGCACGTCGCTCGTCACGCAAACCGTGGACCGCATCGCCGCGGGCGACATCACGCCCGTCGAGCAGCAGTCGGTCGACGAACGGACGCTGCGCCCGGCACCCAAAATCTTCAAGGAGGACTGCCGCATCGACTGGACGCAGCCAGGCAAGCGCATCGTCGACTTCATCCGCGGGCTGTCGCCCTATCCGGCCGCCTGGACCGAGATGTACCGCGAAGACGACGCAACGCCTTCGACGGTCAAGATTTTCTCGGTCTCGTTCGAGCCGGCGCAGCACGGAGAGCCGTGCGGCACAATCGAGAGCGACGGCCGCACGCTGATTCGCGTGGCGTGCGCCGACGGCTGGCTCACGCTCGGCGAGCTGCAACTCGCAGGCAAGAAACGCCTTGCGGTGCACGACCTGCTGTTAGGGTGGCGCGACGTCAACCTCTGCCGCTTCCACCGATAGGAGAGGCGGTAGTTCAAGGCAGCCGCTGCTGTTTCCACAAAATCCCGGTCCGCAAGGCCGGGATTTTTCACGACAGCTGCCCCGGCGCTCCGGCCGCAACCTTTGCCCGCGGGCTCCGCGACAGCCCGTCTCCATCCACCCTCCGGCGGCAAAATGAGAGCAAAGTCCGGTCGTGCCTCTGGAAAAAAGGGGCCGACGCCCCGCAATATGCCCGTTTTTTTCGTATCTTGCAGTGAGAAACACCACCCAAAACGCCTCCATATGAAAAAACTGCTGCTCATCCTGCTGCTGCTCGCCGGCGGAATCGGCCTTCCGTCGGTTCAGAGTGCCGAACCCGTCCCCTTCAACGGAGTGATCGTCGACCAGACCGGCAAGGGCATCAGGGCCCGCATCACGGTCAAGTCGGATGAGCGCTACACGATCGCCAACAAGCGCGGCGAATTCGGCCTGACGGACGTGGCACCCACGGATACGCTCATCGTCACCTACAAGCGCGTATCGCAGGAGATACCCGTCGCCGGACGCCGGAGTCTGCGCATCCGCTGGATTGCCGAAGGCCCGGAGTATGAAGAGGACGAAGGGCTGGTCGACAGCGGCTTCGGCTACATCAAGCGACGCGAATACACGGGCAGTTCATCACGGCTCTCGGGCGAGGAGATGGTGCGCCGGGGCTACACCGACCTGCAGTCGGCCATCCTCGGGCTGATTCCGAGCGTGCAGCTCCACGGCGGGCAAATCATCATCCGCGGCATCGGCTCGGTCAACTCCAACAATGCGGCGCTGATTCTCTGCGACGGGGTCGAGGTGCACAGCCTGAACAGCATCAACATCCGCGACGTCGTCTCGGTCGAGGTGCAGAAGGGGAGCAACATGTACGGGCTTCGCGGCGGCAACGGCGTAATCCTGATCCGCACACAAAAGTAAAAATATGTGAATAACTCAAATAATAAACTCAAACATGTGTTATTTTTGTCTCACTAAACCTGATCGCCTATGATATAGACCACATTATTGTATTAACACATGAAAAAACGTACCGTCTCCGCACAAAAAGCACCGGTACAAACATATAAAAAGCGTTAGCTTTGCGTCTTTGCATATCGAAATCTGGAAAATTTCAAATTGTGGCAAAAGAAGTGAAGTTGATGCTCACGTCTATGGCGTGGGCTTTACTTTCATTGCTGCCACAAGGTATTCCAGAACCTCGATATGCGACAATAAAGTTTTGTCCCACGTTTTTTATATGCCTGTTCAAAATCACCAGCCGAAGGGACACGGCATATATTTTCGTTCAGCAAATGAAACGGATTATTTTCATTCTATGCACATCTTTCCTGACGAGTTCCTGCGCAACCATTTTCTGTGGATCTAAAGCAAAAGTAACTTTCGACAGCGATATCCGAGAACCAGCCACATTAACCATCGACGGAAGAAAACACACGAACATCACCTTCCCGTATACAACAAAAATCACTCGTGGCTTCGACGAAACAGTCGTAAAGGCAGAAATGAAAGGCCACACAGCCGAGCCGGTCATTGTCAACAAGAGTTTCAATGCCGTCTCGGTCATCAACTTGTTCGATGTCCTCGGTTGGGGCATCGATGCTGCTACCGGAGCCATTACCAAGCCGGAATTCAAATTCTATCAAATAGATTTTCAACCGACAGCCGAATCCGAGAATCAAGATCAGGAAAAAGAATAGGGGAGTTCATCTCACAACGAACATCGCCCGACCTTCGAAGGTCGGGCGATGTTGCATTCGGTAATGTTACGTGACAGCCAACGAACCGTACAAGACGGCTCTTACGGCGCCTGCGGATCAGCTCCGCACCGGAGCATCGTCGTCGGCAAGCGACATGGCACCCTTGCCGCAACCCGCCACACACTGTCCGCACGAGATGCAACGCTCGGGATCGACCGTCGGCAGGGCGAAGCCCTCCTGCGAGATCGCCTCCACGGGGCACACGTCGATCATCGGACAACGGTGGTTCTGCGAGCAGAGCCCGGGATCGATGCGGACGGCCATCAGCGGATCTTCCTGATGATCTCGCCGCCGTGACGGATCGCCTCCTCGTTCTGCGGAAGCATCTTCCAGGCACGCTCGGGCAGCGACTTCTTCAGTCCGACCATCACGTTCTCCATCTCCACGACGGGGCAGACCTTCAGGTAGCCGCCCAGGATCATCGTGTTGAAGAGCTTGGCCTGGCCCATCTTCGCACACTCGGCCGTGGCGTCGATCGCGTAGACCGAGATGTCCGTGCGCACGGGGTGGCGCGTGATGCCGTTCGTGTCGTAGATCAGTACGCCGCCGGGCTTGATCATCGGCTCGAACTTCTCCATCGACTGCTGGTTCAGGATGATGGCCGTGTCGAACTCATGGGCGATGGGCGACGAAATCTTGCGGTCCGAAAGGATGACGGTCACATTGGCCGTACCGCCGCGCATTTCGGGTCCGTAGGAGGGCATCCACGTGACCTCGTAGTCCTGCATCACGCCGGAGTAGGCCAGAATCTTGCCCATCGAGAGGACGCCCTGTCCTCCGAAACCTGCTATAATCAACGTCTCTTTCATAGTCGTCCTCTTATTTTACTTCCTTGATATCGCCCAGCGGATAGAAGGGCAGCATGTTCTGCTCGAGCCACTCGTTCGAGGCCACGGGCGAGAGTTTCCAGCCGCTGTTGCAGGTCGAGACGACCTCCACGAGCGAGAAGCCCTTGCCCTCCATCGAACGCTGGAACGCCTTTTTGATCGCAGCCTTGCACTTGCGCACGTTGGCCGGCTTGTGCACGCTCTGACGCGTGATGTAGGTCGCACCCTCGAGGTGGGCCATCATCTCGGCGATCTTGTAGGGATAGCCGTTCAGGCGCGGGTCGCGGCCGTAGGGCGTCGTCGCGGTCTTCATGCCCAGCAGCGTCGTGGGGGCCATCTGTCCGCCCGTCATGCCGTAAATGGCGTTGTTGATGTAGATCGCCACGACATTCTCGCCGCGGGCCGCCGCATGGATCGACTCCGCCGTACCGATGGCCGACAGGTCGCCGTCACCCTGGTACGTGAAGACCAGATTCTCGGGCGTGAGCCGCTTGACGGCCGTTGCCACGGCCAGCGCACGGCCGTGTGCCGCCTCGATCCAGTCGATGTCGATGTAGTTGTATGCGAATACGGAGCAGCCGACGGGCGAAATACCCACGGCCTTCTCCTCCAGTCCCAGCTCGGCGATGACTTCGGCGACGAGCTTGTGCACCGTGCCGTGGCTGCAGCCCGGGCAGTAGTGCATGACATTGTCGGTAATGAGTTTCGGTTTTGCGTAAACCAGATTCTCCTGCTTGATTTCAACCTCTGCCATCGTCTTCTACTTTTTAATCAGTTTTTCTTTGAGTGCTTCGAGCACCTCGTCCGGATTGAAGAGCATGCCGCCCTGACGTCCGTAGTGCTCCACCGGAGCCTTGCCGTTGACGGCCAGGCGCACGTCCTCGACCATCTGACCGGCGTTGAGCTCGGCCGAGAGGAATCCCTTGACACCGCGCGCAGCCAGTTCGGCGATCTGCTTCTTCGGGAAGGGATAGAGCGTGATGGGGCGCAGCAGGCCGACCTTCAGCCCTTCGGCGCGCGCCAGCTCGACCGTGGCCGAGCAGATGCGGGCCGACGACCCGAATGCCACGATGACGTAGTCGGCATCGTCGCAGTCGATCGCCTCGTAGCGCACCTCGTTCTCCTCCAGGGCCTTGTACTTGGCCTGCAGGCGCTGGTTGATGATCTCCATCTTCTCGGACTGCAGCTCGAGCGACGTGACGATGTTGCGCGCACGTCCCGCGGGCTTGCCCTGCGCGGCCCACGAGCCGCATTCGGCACGCAGCTCCTCCGCGGTCTTGCGCGGACGCTGCGGCGAGAGGACCACCTTCTCCATCATCTGGCCGATGGCGCCGTCGGCGAGGATCATCGCCGGATTGCGGTACTTGAACGCCAGGTCGAACGCCTCGGCCACGTGGTCGTGCATCTCCTGCACGGAGTTCGGGGCGAAGACGATCAGGTGGAAGTCACCGTGGCCGCCGCCCTTGCAGGCCTGGAAATAGTCGCCCTGCGAAGGCTGGATCGTTCCCAGACCCGGGCCGCCGCGCTGGCAGTTGACCACCAGGCAGGGTAGCTCGGCACCGGCCAGGTAGCTCAAGCCTTCGGACATGAGCGAGATGCCGGGGCTCGACGACGAGGTCATCACCCGTTTGCCGGCCGATGCACCGCCGTAGACCATGTTGATGGAGGAGACCTCCGATTCGGCCTGCAGGACCACCATGCCCGTAGTCTCCCACGGCTTGAGCTCCATGAGGGTCTCCATCACCTCCGACTGCGGGGTGATCGGGTAGCCGAAATATCCGTCGCAACCGTAGCGAATCGCAGCATGGGCGATCACCTCGTTGCCTTTCATCAGTTTTACCTCTTTCTCTGCCATACCTTACTCGAATTTTTGACGATAAACCGTAATGACGCTGTCCGGGCAGATCACCGCACACGAAGCACAGCCCGTGCAGGCATCCGGATTCGCCATGCGGGCCACGGGGTAGCCTTTGCTGTTCACCTCCACCGACAGTTCGAGCACATCGCACGGACACGAAGCCACACAGACTCCGCAGCCCTTGCAGCGCTCGCGGTCGACAACGATTGTTCCTTTGATTTTAGCCATAACGCCGAAGTATTGTTAGTTCCTTACAAATATAGTAAAATTTCCGGGTTCAAATTTATTTTCGTTATAAAAAAACGTCCTCCTGTAATAAAATTGTGCAGGAGGCGCTCCGCAGCGACCTTTTCGAAAGATGTCCGAACGGTCCCTTTTTCCGGATGATCGGCCCGATGTTGCCGAAATCGAAAAAAAATGATTACATTTATCCATCCGGGATATTCCGGCCAACGCTAAAACCACCGTTATGAATGATCTGTTCTCTTCCTTTATGAAGCGCATCCTGGCGCTTATCGACGAAGGCTCGTTCTTCCGCAAGCCGTTCCGATGGCTCTACACCCTGCTGGCCGTCCTCAACCTGCTGATTCCCGTCGTCGTCCTCGTTTCGGCCATCAACAACCGGCTCTTCAGCGGCGGCGGCAAGGTCATCGTGGCCTTCATCCTCATCTCCGTGATTCTCTGCTTCCTCGCCTGGTTCGGATTCCTGATCTGGTGGGACCGCCGCGACAAGGTGAACGCCTCGTCGCGCCCCGACGACGAATTCGTCGCCATCCCGGTCTTCTCGCACTTCCTTCAGACCTGCGGCGAATGGCTGGGCATGTTCGTCGGGATCGGCGGCTGCGCCCTGTCGCTCGTGGCGCTGATCTTCCTCGGAGAGGAGGCCCGGATGCTGGGGCAGATGCTCGGCATGAGAAGCCTCTTCGGCGGAGGGCTGCTGTCATGCATCCTCTTCCCGGTATACGGATTCCTGATCGTCGTAGCGGCCCGCGTGCTGGCGGAACTCTACCGCGCACTGGCCGCCATCGCCAACAACACCCGGAAATAACCCTTCGGAACACCTGCCGAGCCCGGACGGCAAACCCGGCCGGGCCTCGGTAATGCGAGCCGAACGGTCCGTGTCCCCGACAGCCGCCGGCGCGGCCGGACGGACCACCCGACAAAAAAATCCCGGATTATTCCGGGATTTTTTGTTTCGGCAGGGACGTGTGGGGAATCACGCTTCGTCCTGCTTCGGATCGGGACCGTAGGCGTTTTCTCCGCGCGTACCGGGCAGGCAGTACCACACGAGGAAGAAAAGCCCCCATACGAGGTTAATCAGCGCACCCGCACCCAGCACGACCCACTGCGCGGTGGAGAACTGGATGTCGGCACCGCTCATCAGTTCGGCCACCGACTGCAATCCCATGTACATCAGCACGATGGAGAAGACAAAGCTGTAACAGAAGTAGGCCAGCAGAAGTTTGCCGCTGCGCCCCGTATCGTGCAAGCGGCGCACCGAGACGGAGATGTAGGGCAGCAGCATACCGAGCCAGAGCAGCATCGAGAATGGCGCCACATCACTGAAGAGCAGCATATCGGCAATCCGCGCCACCAGCATGAAGAGGAACGAGAAGAGCACGAAGTACCAGAACTCCGAACGCCGGGCCCGGCCCTCGAAAGTCACATAGTTGCGGAAACATTTGACAAACCATTTCATAATATGCGGGATTTTTTGATTGAGTGAATAATCGGCAGCTTAACGTCCGTCCGTGCCGTCCCTCCGCCGCGGATCGGGGCCGTAGTCGTTCTCTCCGCGGTCGCCCGACGAGAGGAACGAAAAGAGCAGGAAGACAAGGTAGATGCCCGAGGTCATCACGACAATGACCTCGAAGGTCGAGAAGCTGTAGTTCGCGCCGTAGAGGCGTCCCGTCACGAGCAACACGACGTATCCGGCCATCCACCAGCCGCTGCGCCCCACGTCGTGCAAGCGGCGCACCGCCACGGAGAGGTGGGGCAGGAAGAGCACGAGCAGCATGACGGTGGAGATGAGCAGCGAACCGCCGCCGTACCCGAATGCCAGCACGTCGAGGATGCGGGCCACGACGAGCAGCGCAAACGCGAAGAGCGTAAAATACCAGAATTCCCGGCGACGGGCCCGGCCCCGGAAGCCGGCATAGTTCCGAAAACATGCTGCGATCCACCTCATAACACAAACCTTATCCATGCGTCCCGTCAAAGATACGAAAATAATGCCTCCGCACAAACTTTTCGGCGGCCAAGCGGCAGCCGGAGGCACAAAAAAAGCGGAAACGGCCGCTCTCACGACCGCTTCCGCGTCTGGCCGGAGCCGCTGCTCCGCGGCGGTTACTCCGCAAACGAGTGGATCACCACGCCCGAGCGCAGCTTGGGCTCGAACCACGTGGTCTTCGGCGGCATGATGTTGCCCGTGTCGGCGATGTTGATGAGCTGCTGCATCGAGACGGGGTAGAGCGCAAAGGCCACCTTCATCTCGCCGCTGTCGACGCGGCGCTTCAGCTCGCCCAGACCGCGGATGCCGCCCACGAAGTCGATGCGCTTCGACGTGCGGAGGTCCTTGATATCCAGGATGCGGTCCAGCACCAGATTCGACAGCACCGTCACGTCGAGCACCCCGATCGGGTCGTTGTCGTCATACGTCCCGGGCTTGGCCGTCAGGCTGTACCAGTGTCCCTCGAGATACATCGAGAAGTTGTGCAGCCCCGTCGGGCGGTACTCCTCCGTACCCTTGTCCTCGACCACGAACGACTCCTTGAGCTTCTCGACCAGCTGGGCCGGCGTCAGGCCGTTCAGGTCCTTCACCACGCGGTTGTAGTCGATGATGCGCAGCTGCCCGGCCGGGAAGGTCACCGCCAGGAAGTAGCAGTACTCCTCCTCGCCCGTGTGGTGCGGGTTCTTCGCCTTGCACTCGGCACCCACGCGGGCCGCAGCGGCCGTGCGGTGGTGTCCGTCGGCCACGTAGAGGGCCGGGATGCCCTTGAAAATCTCCGTGATGCGGTCGTTCGTCTTCCGGTCGCGGATCACCCACAACTGGTGTCCGAAGCCGTCGGCCGCCGTGAAGTCGTATTCCGGCGCCTCGTTTTTGACCACACCCTCGACGATGGCGTCGATCTCGGCGTTGTCGGGGTAGGCGAAGAAGACCGGCTCGATGTTGGCCTGCTGGTTGCGCACGTGGATCATGCGGTCCTCCTCCTTGTCGGGACGCGTCAGCTCATGCTTCTTGATGGCACCCGAGAGGTAGTCCTCGAAGTGGCAGCACATGGCCAGACCGTACTGCGTGCGGCCGTCCATCGTCTGCGCATAGATATAGTAGTACTCTTCGGGGTCCTGCTGCAGCCAGCCCCGCTCGCGCCACAGGCGGAAGTTCTCGACGGCCCGGTCGTAGACCTGCTGCGAATGCTCGTCGGCTATCGGGTCGAAGTCGATCTCGGGTTTGATGATATGCAGCAGCGAACGCTCCGTAGCCTCGGCCTTCGCCTCGGCGGAGTTCAACACGTCATAGGGACGCGACGCCACTTCGGAGGCAAGCTCCTTCGGAGGGCGTATTCCGCGGAAAGGTTTGATTCGTACCATAGTTTTTCGGTTGTTCAGGGTTATACAATCGGGAAAGGCGGGTGCTGTTCCGACCCGCCTTTCGCCGCGTTCATGTTTCGCTACTTGTTGACCTGGAAACGGGTGTTGCCCGTGCGGAAGAAGTCGACGATCTGCCGCGCGGCGGCCAGACCGGCGTTGATGTTGGCCTCGGCGGTCTCGGCACCCATCTTCTTGGGCGTGGCGAAGACGCGCTTGCCGAACTTCTCGTCCAGCTCCGCCTGATTGCCGGCGACGATGTCCGTCACGTACTTCAGGTCCTCGCGCTCGGTCAGCGCACGCAGCACGCCCTGTTCGTCGATCACCTCCTTGCGGGCCGTGTTGACGAGCGTCGCACCCTTGGGCATCGACATGAGCAGGTCGTAGCCGATCGAGTTCTTCGTCTCGGGCGTTGCGGGGATATGCAGCGACAGGAAATCCGACGCGGCATAGAGCTCGGCGATCGAGCCGACACGCTTCACGCCGTCGGCGGCGAAGACGTCGTCCCCGACGAAGGGATCGTAGGCGATCACCTCCATGCCGAGGGCCTTGCCCTTGCAGCCCACCAGCCGGCCCACGTGGCCGTAGGCGTGGATACCCAGCGTCTTGCCCTGGATTTCGGAGCCCGTACCGGGGGTGAAGCGGTTGCGCGACATGAAGATCATCATCGCAACGGCCAGCTCCGCCACGGCGTTGGAGTTCTGTCCGGGGGTGTTCATCACGACGATGCCGCGTTCGGTGGCGGCGGCGAGGTCGACGTTGTCATAGCCTGCGCCGGCCCGCACCACGATGCGGAGGTTCCGCGCCGCGTCGATAACCTCGCGCGTCACCTTGTCGCTGCGCACGATCAGGGCATCGACATCGGCCACCGCCTCCAGCAGCTGCGTCTTGTCGGTATATTTCTCCAGCAGGGCGAGTTCATATCCCGCCTCCTCGACGATCGAGCGGATTCCGTCGACGGCCTTCTTGGCAAAGGGCTTTTCGGTTGCAACCAGTACTTTCATCGTTTTCTTGATTTCAATGTTCAACTCTTCATGATAATCCCAGGCCTTCACCTCCCCGGTAAGGGTATCGTAGCCGGTCGGGACACGCGTGATGATGGACATGGCGCGTTATTTGGCGTGTTTTTCGGCGAACTCGCGCATGCAGTCCACGAGCACCTGCACGCTCTCGATCGGCAGGGCGTTGTAGCACGAGGCGCGGAAGCCGCCCACCAGACGGTGGCCCTTGATTCCGACGATGCCGCGCGCCTTGGCCTCCTCCATGAAGACGGGAGCCAGCTCCTCGTAGCCGTCGGCCATGACGAAGCAGATGTTCATCAGCGAGCGGTCCTGCTTCTCGACCGTGCCGCGGAAGAGCGGGTTGCGGTCGATCTCGTCGTAGAGCAGCTGGGCCTTGGCGACGTTGCGGCGGTAGATTTCGGGCACGCCGCCGATCGACTTGAGCCAGCGCAGCGTCTCCTTCAGCACGTAGATCGGGAAGACGGGCGGCGTGTTGAACATCGAGTTGTTCTCGACGTGCGTGCGGTAGTTGACCATCGTCGGCAGGTCGCGCACGATGCGGTCGAGCATGTCCTCGCGGATGATGCCGAAGGCCACGCCCGCG
>NZ_CASFQD010000049.1 GCF_949296715.1 uncultured Alistipes sp.
CCCGGCTGTCGAGAAACTCCAGCGCCCGGCGCCGCGAGATGCCGCAGGGCCAGGTCAGCCGCACGGCGCCCGACGCCCGCACGCTGATCGAGACGCGCCGCGCCCGCGCCGAGGCGGACAGTTCGACGACGCCCAGCCGCGGGTGCTCATACCGTTCGGGCTCCGTGTCGCGGTGGAATCGGATCAGCGCAGCCATAGCGAATGAACCTGCACCGACAGCAGCACATCGAGCGAATCTTCGCGCACGATCTCCATCGATTCGAAAAGGATGCGGCAGCGGCCGTCGCGGTAATCCAGTATCCGCAGCGCCTGTTCGGGTGTCGGATCGACACCCTGCGACAGCGCATACCCGCCGGCGGCAAGCTGTCGTTCCAACAGCTCCCGCCCGGCAATTTCCAGCACGGGGTGCTCCCGACCGAGCCGGAAGCGCAGCGTATCCCGCTCGAAGGAGTAACTTTCGGAATCCCACGCCGCCAGATTGACATAGCTCCGGGAGTAGCGGCCGTCCACCTCGATGCAGGCATTCCGGGGGAGGTTGACACCTACGGAGCGCGTGGACACCACCGCGTCTCCGGCAGCCGGCTCCCAACCCCACTGCACATAGTCGCGCATTGCCGAAGGCAGCGTCCTTACCAGATCATCCGACGACGCCACTCCGAAACGGGCAAAGGCCGCACTGTCGCGCTCGACATACTGCAACGCCTCGTAGAGTTCGCGGTACTCGCGCCGGTGCGCCGTGTCGGCCAGCGGAACGGGCTCCGGCGAGAGGCGGCCCGCCGCATCCAAGCGGCCGAGCTCCGCAGCGATCCGCACGGCCCGTCTGCTCTGCGAGCGCAGGGCAAGCGGTCCGGGTTCCAGCGCCGGAACGTATGCCACGGCGGCAAAGGCCGCAAAGGCGGCCAGCACGACCCACAGATAGCGGCCTGCACGGCGCGAGAGGAAGAGCAGGATGCAGAGCGTCATCACCCCGCCGCACAGCAGGAGGTAGATGCGCGCCTCGGTCAGTCCGTATTCGCCGACGCGGCGGGCGACGCCGACCCAGAACAGCGCGACGATGGGCAGCGACAGCAGGCTGAAACGGTCGTAGAACCAGCCGCCGCGACGTTTGTCGAGCTGCATCCACAGCGCCTTGACCAGCAGTGCCGCCATCGTGAATCCGAAGACCAGATAGGCCACGCCACCCTCGGGCAGGGTCCACGTGACGAGGATTTTCAGCAGGTAGAGGTAAAGGATGGCGGCATAGATGATGACGGCGGGCGTAATGATCCAGTTCACCAGGACTTCGAGTACGCGCGAAGAACCCATCTGCGTCTCCTCCCAACGGTCGAGCATCATCATAAAGAGCGTCGGAGCCGCCAAAAAGAGCGTCACAAAGAAGAGTTCGGCCGTCAGGTGGTCGACCCAACGGGCATCATTGAATCCGAAAATGTAGGCCGTCGACCAAAGAATCGCCTCGAAAAGCGCGTAGGCGACGCCTGCGAAGAACAGCGCCAGCACGGCTGCACGCAGACAGACAAGGGCATCGGTCACGAAACGGTCGTTCGCCACGGCCCGGCGGCTGGCCAGCAGGGCCAACGGGGTGAGAACCCCCATCGACACAACACCCTGCGCCGACAGCAGCCAGTCGGAGAATCCGGACCAGAAAAACAGCGGTACCAGCGCAACCCACGCCACCCAATAGAGGATGCGCAGGCGGGTGTGCATCGTCAGGCGGTTGACAATCAGCAGCAGCAAAGCGCCCCATCCGAGCACCACGCAACGTGCGCCGCCGGGGTCGCGATTGCTTTCAAGGCAGACGATCAGCGTCACGGTCAGTGCCAGCAGCAGGAGCAGTTCGAGCGGATGGCGGCGCACGACGTGCACGAGCCCCTCGCGGAGTTCAGCGGCACGTTCCCGGATATTCCATTTCATGGCGACGGAGGTTCAGGTTGTCGGAAAGGCAGGAGGAAGGGCATGCGGCCGGATCAGCTGCCGATACGCTGGCGCACCACCTCGAAGAGCATGACGGCCGCGGCGGCCGAGACGTTCAGCGACTCGATGTGGCCGATGAGCGGGATGGCCAGCTGCTCGTCGCACAGCTTGAGCACCTCCTTCGAGATGCCCGTATCCTCGGCACCCATCACGAGGGCCGTCGGGCGGCGGAAGTCGGCGTCGTAGAGCAGTTTGCGGCTCTTCTCGGTCGCGGCGACGATCTGGAAACCCTCCGTCTGCAACTGCTTGAGCGTATTGCGGATCGAGCCGACGCGGCAGACCGGAATCGTCGTCAGCGCCCCGGCCGACGAACGGATCGCCTCGGCGTTTACCGGAGCGGAGTTCTTCAGCGGCGTGATGAGCCCGTGCGCCCCGGCACACTCCGCCGAGCGGGCAATGGCCCCGAAATTGCGCACGTCGGTCACCCCGTCGAAGACCACCACGAGCGGCGTCTCGTCCTCGGGAACCCGCTCCAGAATGTCGGCCAGCTCGACGTAGGCGATGGCGGCCGTCTGCGCCACGACTCCCTGGTGGTTGCCGCGCGTCAGGCGGTTGAGCTTCTCGACCGGCACCTCCTGGTAGTGCACGCGGTGACGCACGCAGAGGTCCCGGAGCTCCGACATGAGCTGTCCGTCGGCCCCCTTGCGGATGTAGAGTTTCTCAATCTGCTTGCCGGCCTCGATGGCTTCGGCCACGGGACGGATTCCGAAAATCAGGTTATCCATTGTATTGCTCCTCGGTTAGTTCCAGTTCATAGGAGGCCTTCTCCCACTCGTGCATCAGGTGGTCGTACCGTGCCTTCAGGTCGTCGTAGGCCTTGTAGTCGGCCTCGTTGTAGGCCGTTGCGGCGGCGAAGCGCGCGTCGTACTCGGCGATCTGCCGCTCCACGTCGGCCAGCTGCGCCTCGACCGTCTCCACGGCCTTGCGCAGGCGGCGCAGCAGCTTCTCCTGCTCCTTCTTCTGCTCGTAGGAGAGCTTGCCCGCCGTCGGGGCCTTCGGTTCGGCGCCCTTCTCGGCACCCTTGACCGGCACGTCGCGCCGTTCGATCTCCTGCAGCGATTCCAGCTTCCGTTTCTCCAGAAAATAGTAGATGCCGCCGAGATACTCCTTCACGGCGCCGTCGCGGAACTCGTAGACCTTGTCGACCATGCCGTCGAGGAACTCGCGGTCGTGCGAGACGACGACGACCGTGCCGTCGTACTTCAGGATGGCGTTCTTGAGAATGTCCTTCGAGCGCATGTCCATGTGGTTCGTCGGCTCGTCGAGCACCAGCAGGTTGCGCGGTTCAAGCATCATGCGGGCCATGGCCAGCCGCGCCCGCTCGCCGCCCGAAAGGACCTTGACCTTCTTGTCGATGTCCTCGCCGCGGAAGAGGAACGCCCCGAGGATGTCGCGCAGCCGCGTGCGGATGTCGCCCACCGCCACGCGGTCCAGCGTGTCGTAGACCGTGAACTCGCCGTCCATCAAGTCGTCCTGATTCTGGGCGTAGTAGCCGATGTTGACGTTGGCCCCTATGCGGATCGATCCCTCGGTCGGCGTGAGCTGCCCGACGAGCATGCGCGCCAGCGTCGTCTTGCCCTCGCCGTTGCGGCCCACGAGCGCGATGCGGTCTCCCTTCGTGATGGTGAAGTTCGCCCCGCTGAAGACATGCTTCGCGCCGAACGACATGCCCGCATCCCGGATCTCGGCGACGACCTGTCCCGAGCGGGGTGCCGGCGGGAACTTGATGTTGAGCGTCGCGAGGTCCTCCTCCTCGACCTCGAGGCGCTCGAGACGCTCGAGCTGCTTGATGCGCGACTGCACCTGATTCGACTTCGTGGGCTTGTAGCGGAACTTCTCGATGAACTCCTCGGTCTTCTCGATCATGCGCTGCTGGTTCTCGTAGGCCGCCAGCTGCTGCTGACGCCGCTCGGCCCGCAGCACGACATATTTCGAATAGGGCACCTTGTAGTCGGTGATCTTGCCGAGCGACAGCTCCACGGTGCGCGTGGTGACGTTGTCCAGGAAGGCGCGGTCGTGCGAGATGAGCAGCACGGCGCCGTTGTAGTTCTTCAGATACTCTTCGAGCCACTGGATCGACTCGATGTCGAGGTGGTTCGTCGGCTCGTCGAGCAGGAAGATCGAGGGACGCCGCAACAGCAGCTTCGCCAGCTCGATGCGCATGCGCCAGCCGCCCGAAAACTCGCTCGTCGCCCGCGTGAAATCCTCGCGCTTGAAGCCCAGGCCGAGCAGCGTCTTCTCGATGTCGGCGTCACGCGTCTCGCCGCCGAGGATGTGGTAGCGGTCCTGCGCGTCGTTCAGGCGGTGCAGCAGCTGTTCATAGTCGGCGCTTTCGTAGTCGGTGCGTTCGGCGATCTCGCGCGTGAGCCGCTCGATCTCGGCCTCGAGGCGCAGCACCTCGTCGAAGGCCTTGGCCGTCTCCTCGACGAGCGTCGTCGTGTCGGCCACGCGCATCGTCTGCGGCAGGTAGCCGATCGTGCACTCGCCGTTGATCGTCACGGCACCCGACGTGGGCTGCATTTCGCCCACGATCAGGCGCAGCAGCGTCGTCTTGCCCGCGCCGTTGCGGCCAACCAGACCGATGCGGTCCTTCGGATTGATCAGAAAGGAGATGTTGTCGAAGAGGGTCCAGCCCCCGTAGCTCACGGTAAGGTTATCGAGTGAAATCATGGCTTCTCAAAAATCGGAGGCAAAGGTAGTGATTTAATCCGACATATCGGCTCTCCGAACGGCAGAAACCGCACCGGCAGTCATTCTCCGGCAGACGCGCCTATTTCCGATGGCAGGTCCGGCACACTCCGCATACTCCGGCGGCAGAAACCGCACCGGCACCACCCGCTCGTCTTCCTCCGACAACGCGGCACCCCGCAACCGACCGGCACACCTCACCCGACGGCCCGACGCCCGCTCACCGCATACGGGTCCGGCATCGCGCGGCGCCCGGCCTACCGTGCCCCGAGCATGCGGACGATCTCCGCCTCGGGGTCCGGAGCGCCGAAGACGGCATTGCCGGCCACGAGCACGTCGGCGCCCGCCGCGAAGACCTCGGCGGCGTTGCGCGACGAGATGCCGCCGTCAACCTCGATGATCGTGTCGAGACCCGCCTCGCGGGCCATTGCCCGCAGCTGCGCGATCTTCTCGAGCGACGAGGGGATGAACGACTGCCCGCCGAACCCCGGTTCGACGCTCATGACCAGCACCAGGTCGACCGCGGGCAGCAGCTCGCGCAGCACCTCGACGGGCGTGGCGGGCTTGATCGAGACCCCGACCTTGGCCCCGGCGGCGCGGATCAGCTCCACGGTGGCCTGCGGCTCGGCCGACGCCTCGTAGTGGAAGGTCACCAGATCGGCCCCCGCCTCGGCGAAGCGGGCGACGTACTTTTCGGGCTCGACGATCATCAGGTGCACGTCGAGAAACTTCTTCGACGCACGGCGGATGGCCTTCAGCACGGGAAATCCGAACGAGATGTTCGGTACGAAGACGCCGTCCATGACGTCGATATGGATCCATCGGGCCGCGCTGCGGTCGATCATCTGCGTGTCACGCTCCAGATGGCCGAAGTCGGCCGAGAGCATCGAGGGGGCTATGGTTCTCTCCATGACTGTTCCTAAAAAAGAGTTTCCGGCTCCACAAAGATAGGATTTTTTCGCCGATCGGCACCCTACGCGCCCGAATTTTCACGCACTGCGCCGCCCCGGCCGCACATCGGGGCGCAGGCGGGCGATGCGCCGGCGCACGGCCGCGGCGTCGAAGAGCACCATGACGCCGCACAGCACGACGCCGCACAGCAGCGTGGGCCACATCGCCGCGGGCCGGTAACCCTCCTGCAGCGACCCGAGCAGCGGAAGATAGGCGCTCCGCACGACCCGCACCGCCACGAGGGCGACAAGCGTCACCGCGCAGTTGAGCCCCAGCGCCAGCCGCACGTAGGGGCGCGCCACCTGCCGCGGGGCATAGCCGATCAGCAGCAGGTCCCGCACCCGGTCGCTGCTCCGCTGCAGGACAAGGAAAAGGCTTAAAATCAGGACATAGAACGCCATCATGCTGAACAGCAGACCGACGCCGCCGACACCTCCGGCCGCCAGCCGCAGCATGCGCGCCGCCTTGCCGTCGTCGTGCACGTCGCCCTCGGTCTCGTAGCCCCGGGCGGCGAGGTACTCCGTCACGGCCGCGTCGACCGGGCCCGTCGTCTCGACGATCACGCGCGCCGGGTTGCGGGCCTCCCCGCCGCGGCCGAATCGGTCGTTCGACCAGCGGATGAAGCTCTCGGGCACGAGGATCGTGTTGAGCCGGTTCGACAGCCCGACGATCCGTCCGCCGAAGGTCTCGCGACGGCCGCCGCCCTCGATCTCCAGGTCGATGCCGACGTGCCGGAAAAGCCCTTCGGAGAGCTGCGGCAGCCCCTGCGAGCGGGCGAATCCGTAGTTGTAGAGGTTGACGTAGTTGCGCGGGATGATGATGGGCACCTCGCGCGAGCCGGCCTCGTAGTGCCACTCCCCGGGCCGGATGTCGAGAAAACGGTCCGGCACCGCCTCGAAGAAGAGGTAGGTCGAAAGGCGCATGCCCCCGGCGCCGATGCTGCCCGCAATGCGGTAGTCGGCCGGAGTGAAGGCCCCGACGGCCCGGACAAAGGGCTGCGCCTCGAGATCGGCAATCTCCGCGGGCGTAAAGTCGGTCGACCCGATCCCCAGCGTCTGGAGCGCCCCGACCCGCTTCGAGAGGACCAGGAAATCGCCCCGCAGGAAGGAATCGGACGAGGAGAAGAGGGGGCGGATGTCGCGGTAGGCCTGCCACGAAGTCAGCAGAATGGCCATACCCACGACCCCGGCCAGGGCGAACCCGACAAGCTGGGCCGGGCTCAAGTGGCAGCGCAGCAGTCTCCAGAGCAGTGTCATAGGCGGTAGATTTTATGGTACGGCAGCGGCAGCCGGTTGCCTACCGACGTAACGAGCACCCCAGCCCCCTGCCGCCGGGCCTGCTCGACGACAAGGCGGGCGAGCGTCTCGCCGTTGGCCGCATCGAGGTGGCTCACCGGTTCGTCGAGCAGCAGGAAGTCGAACGGCTGGCAGAGGCTCCGCACGAAGGCGACCCGCTGCTGCTGTCCGAGCGAGAGACGGGCGACCGGCTCGTTGCGCTTCGGAGCCAGCCCGACCGCCTCGAGCAGGCGGTCGATTTCCTCCGGGCGGCGGAAGCCCGTCAGGTCGTTTTTCAGCGTCAGATTCTCCTTAACGGTCAACTCGCCGAAGAGCCGCAGGTCCTGAAACAGGCAGCTCAACGAGCGGCGGCGCAGCCCCTCCCACACCGCGGGCGCAAGCGTGCGGCTCTCCGCCCCGTCGAAGAGTATCCGCCCGGCATAGTCGCCGCGCAAGCCGTAGAGAAAGGCGCAGAACGTCGACTTGCCGGCTCCGGACTCCGCCTCGAAGAGGCAGTATTCGCCCCGGCGGAGCGTCACTTCACGGCCCCAGACCTCCGACGTGCGGGATTCGGGGCGATCGGCAAAAACGTCGGGTACGACCCGCTGCAATACGATTTGTTCCATGTCGATGCGTATGAATGGCCCGGACCGGGAAAGCGGCCGTCTCCGAAGGGACGGCCGCTTTTCACGTCCACGGCAAAAAATTGCGGCGTTACTCGGACAGATACGGTGCAAGGAGGTTGCCGACGACGTCGCAGATGCTCTTGAAGGCATTTTGCTCACGGTCGGTCATGCGGACGGTCAGCTCGCCTTTCTCATTGTTGCCGTATGCCTCGAGTTCGTCAAAGCAATTCAGCACCATTGCGCTCTCCCTGTCATAGGAAGAGCCGAGCATGGGCGTCAGCAGCTCGTTCAATGCCGCGAAGTCGAGGTAGCAGCTTCCCTTGTGCTTGCGGAACAGTCCGCTCTTCGATTCGAGCGATTCGAACGCGCCGCCGTCGAGAGCCGCCATCACGGCCGGGTCGGACGTCACGTAGAAGAATCCCTCCTGCACGCCGAACCGTACCGACGTACCGTACACGGTCAGCTCCCAGGCATTCTCGCCCCGCGCCTCCACGGGCATGCCGGCGAGATTCGCAATGACAAACTCCATGAGCGAAGTATCGTTCACCTGAGCCAGCAGCGACGCCAGCGGATAACGGCCGTCGGCCGACATGCCGGAAAAGTCCACCAGCACGTCGCCCCCGATGGAGGTCAGCGCCTGCTGCACCTGCGGATTGCCCGCCAGCAGGTCGCCGCCCGGCAGCGACGAGGCAACCTTCAGCAGCTCGCTGCCTTCGAGTCCGAAGCCCAGCACCGCAACCGTGTTCTGCGGGACATAGCGCAGCAGTTCGCCCTTCTGCGGTTTCACGTAGGAGTAGAACTCCTCGAACTGCCGCCTGCTCTTGGCATCGGCATACGAAAGCGTGCAGTCGCAGACGACCTCGCCCTTCTCGAAGTTCAGGGCGCAGAAGACCGTCATATTTCCGAAGGCCTCCGCCACGGGCAGCGCATTGAGTATCGGATTTCCCTTCAGCATCCCGCCGTAATCCATGACGACGTCGATGTCGTTGTCGCGGGAGAAGGCATCGGCCACGCCGGCCTTGCCCATCAGGCTTTCGCGGGACTTCTGCGCAAAGAGCGCATCGACCCTGCCGAGAACCGTCTCGACGGATTCGGGCGCGAAGTAGAGCAGCGCGGCCCGCCCGTCGAAGGCGCAGACCCCGTTGTAGGTATCGTTTTCAAAGACCACGCAGGTCAGCTTGCCCCGGGTCTGCTTCTCCAGCCCGGCATTTTGGCAGAGGAAGTCGACCGTCGCGGCGAACTTCGCCTGATCGGCCAGGGGCAGCAGCACGCCCGCCTCCTGCGGCATTTGCCGTCCGAGGCTCAACGTCTCCGACACCGACGAGAACAGGAAGATGCTTTTCCGCTTGTCGACACCCGTTTCGGCGGGATCTTCGAGCAGCTTGAGCAGGTACTGGCGCTCGGCGTCCGAGAGGTCCTGCGCCGTCTCGAGCTCGGTGCGCAGCCGCTGGCAGAGCGGGCTCTGGTCGCACGACCCCACGCCGCTCTTCTCGACCAGCGCAGCGAGGTTGACCGACATCGTAAAGGAGGAATCGGCCGGCAGCAGGTCACGATAATCGGCCTTGCCGTGGCACGACACCAGCAGCAGCGCGACTGCCGCACAGCAGAGCGCCTTCCAGTAGTACAGGAGATGTTTCATATCCGGAATCGTTTTAAGGGTTGTCAATTGTCAACAAAGGTAGCAAAATTCGTGAGAAAGCCCACCGCGGGCCCTTCCAAAATTGCGTGACAGCCGAAAAAAGCTCTCCCGAAACCCCTTGCCGATCGATTCGGGACGGATTTTCAAACAAAACGGAAACCCCAGAATCTAATATAAAATTTTAGGGGTTCGCACTCAATAATTATCAAAATGCATCTACAAATCAGAAATCATATCCAACAATGCGATCGGCATATTGACTCCATCCTGAATCCTGCTTGTAGCTGTCGACGGAACCCGAAGGAACATATATTCTCAAATCGCCGCGAGTCCCGGTAAAGGAATTGCCGACATAGGGAGGAACAACCGGACGACAATAGACCTCATACAATCCCGGACACTCGTAAAATGCATTGGTCATGGATGTCAGGCAATCAGGCAGCGTCACGGAAGTCAAACCTTTGCACTGGGCAAAGGCCTCGGATTCCATTACTTCGACTCCCGGCAGATCGATATTTTTCAACGACTGGCAGTCTCTGAATGCGGCATATCCGATATTGGTCACCGTTTCGGGCAAAATGATTGACTCCAGCGCACTGCATCCCATACACATGTAGGTACTTATCGATTTCATCCCCTGGGGAATGTTCAACGAGGTCAGTGCCGTACAATCCTGGAAAGCGGAAACACCGATCTCGGTCACTCCGTCCGGAATTCGGATCGTCTCCAGTTTGTCACACTCCCGGAAGACACCGTTCTCTATTCGCCAGACGCCGTCGACAATTTCCGGAAATTCATAACGGGTCACTCCGGCCGGAGCAAAAGCCAGCAAACGGCCATACAATACGACTCCCCGACCATCCGATGTAACCAGTTTCCCGGTAAACCGCTCCAAATTGTCGCAACCGCAGAAGACGTTTTCTCCAATCTGTTCGATTGCATCCGGAATGTTCAACTCCGTCATGGAGCTACAGTTCTGGAACGCACTGATATCGATCGTCTTCAACCCCGACGGCAGATCGATAGAAACCAGTCCGCTGCAATTGGTGAAGGCAAACTTGCCGATCTCCTCCAGACGGGAGTCCGAAGGAATCACGACTTCCTTCAGGCCGGTACAGTCCATGAAAGTACCGCAATCGTAGTAGGGCTGCTCTCCATCCCGGATAATCGTCACATTAGCCGGAATGGTCACCGATTCGAGACTCGTACAGCCATAAAACGCATTGCTCCCGATCTGCTGCAGATTTGTCGGCAAATCAATCGTTCTCAGAGATGTGCACCCGTAGAAAATATTGTCGGCCAGTATCTCCAGATCATCCGGCAGCGTAACTGACTCCAGTCCAATGCAATTTTCAAACAATCCGAACGGACTGCGCGTCACCGCTCCATACACCCAACCATCCGAAATTTCCACTCCGCGGGGAATTTCCACGGATTTCAAATTGACGCAGCTGGCAAAAATTCCAGAACCGAGCGTTTCCAATGTTTCAGGCAGAAATATCTCCGACAGTTTGGTATAAGCAAATGCTGCGTCATCAATTACCTGCAAATGAGAATCCGACGGTATATTAATCCGATCAAGACCAGCCGAAGTAAATACGTATGATCCAATATATTCCACTGAAGCCGGTAAATCCAGCGAAGTCAGGCTCGTGCAAGAGGCAAAAGCGCCATTGTGCTGATAGCTCGGGCTAGCCCCCTCTATCCGAAGAAGCGTCTGAGGCAATGACACGGATGACAAATTGGAACATCCGCTGAATGCGTTTTCTTCTATGACGGTTATCCCTTCGGGTATCACGATCGACAGGAGCATCTCATTCTTCCTGAACATATAGTACGGAATATGATCTATCCTGCGGTCCAGCACGATTTTTCCTCCCTCCCCCAATTCGTAGGTATTGCTAACGACCAGTGCATCCGAATGAGACATCATCGGTTCAATGACCGTACCATCAATGGAAGTATAATAAATGACCGTAGGCGCATTCGAGGCCGGTTGCACGACCGTCACCGATGCGGTCCGCGGACCGCACGTAACGACATATTCAACCGTCCGGGACTCCGTACCGCTATTTTCCAAAGCCCTGAATTCGATCTCGGCAGCCCCTTCGCCGGCGAGCATGGAGGGCGTACACCAGACGGATTCACCCGCCAATTTCCATTGGCCATTGCAGTCGATCTGCAATGTCGCGCTTCCACCCGACTCTCCGATTGTCAGAACCGAAGCGGAAAGCGAAAGGGTTGCAAAGCGCTGCGATACATGCAACACAACCTCATGTGTGTCGGAGCGGAATGTGAATTCCGCAAAACGGTCCGTCTCCTCGATATTTTCTATGGCAGAGAAGGTCACAACATCTCGATCTTCACCTGTCCGCACGGAGGGGACGCACCACATACACTCGCCTGAAAGAGTCCACGATCCGGCACTCCTTACCTCCAGATCGAGACTGCCTCCCGCGGCATCAAATTTGAGCTCATCGCTACTCAAAGAGAGGTTTTTCTGCTGCACGGGATCCTTCTCACAACCTATCAACAGCAACATCATGGCTGCAACGAACAAAGTCAGACAGTTTCTCATAACATCACTTTTTAAGGGTTGAACAATACAAATATAAAAAAACGTGGACAAATTTCAATATCCACAAGAGAGGCCCTGGATAGCCCATGCAGTAAGATATGAATCATGCCCACGCTGAAAACAGCGAGAGCATCAACTCTTGTTCCTTACTGCATTAGAAATTTTCCAGGTTTCTCTTGTAAGAAAAAAGCCGATGCGCTTTTTAGTCGTATGTACGCAGTCCTCACAGACTGTAAAAGCAAAGATAACAATTTTATTCGGAATATCGGCACCCATCCCGGAATATTCACTAAATTTGTCGACATGAATACCGGACTTCTTCTTGTCATCGCCCTGCTCGGAGCGGTCGCCGCAACGCTCGGGGCTCTTTATATCGCTTCCCGTCGCGAAACTGCGCGTCTGCGCCGCGAGGGGGCCGAGGCCGCCGAACGCGAGCGCGACACGGCAGGCCGTCTGATGCAGGCCGAGACTCGTGCGGCGGCAGCCGAACAGGCCGCCGGTGCCGAGCGCGAGCTCCGCACCCGCTGCGAGGAGCAGTTCCGCACGCTCACGGCCGAGCACAGCCGCACCGAGGCCGAGCTGGCGGCCCTGCAGGCCTCCTCCGCGGCCGAAATCGCGGCCCTGCGGCAGCGCAGCGCCGAGGAGCGCGAGGCCGAGCGCACGGCCCGCGAGAAGCAGGAGGAGACCTTCCGCCTGCAGTTCCGCAACCTCGCCACGGAGATTCTGGGCGAGCAGTCGCAGCGCTTCCGCCAGAGCAGCCAGGAGCAGATCGACCTGCTGCTCAAGCCTTTCCGGGACAACATCACCGACTTCCGCAAGCGCGTCGAGGAGATCTACACCACGCAGACCTCGCAGCGCGGCGAGCTGAAGGCCGAGTTGAAGCAGCTCATGGAGCTCAACCGCACAATCTCGACCGAGGCGCAGAACCTCACCAGCGCGCTGAAGGGCAACTCGAAGGTGCAGGGCGACTGGGGCGAGATGCTGCTGGAGACGATCCTCGACAGCTCGGCCCTCACGCGGGGTATCCACTACGAAACGCAGTACAACATCAAGGACGAAGAGGGGCGCAACCTGCGGCCCGACGTCGTGCTGCACCTGCCCGAAAAGAAGGACATCGTCATCGACTCGAAGGTCTCGCTCACGGCCTTCGTCGCCTACACGTCGGCCGAGACCGAGGCCGAGCGGCAGCGCCACCTCGCGGCGCACGTGGCGTCGGTGCGCCAGCACGTCACCGAACTCGGCCGCAAGGAGTACCAGCGGCGGCTGAACTCCCCGGACTTCGTCATCATGTTCATCCCCAACGAGCCGGCCTTCCTCGCCGCCCTGCAGAACGACACGGCGATCTGGTCGGATGCCTACGACAAGAAGGTCATCATCTCGTCGCCGACGAACCTCTTTGCGCTGCTGAAGATGGTCGCCGACCTGTGGAAATACAACGATCAGGACAAGAACACGAAGGAGATCGCCGCCTGCGGGCTGAAGCTCTACGAGCAGCTCGTGGCCTTCACTTCATCGCTCGAGAATGTCGGCGCGGCGCTCGACAGGGCCCGCGGCGCCTACGAGGATGCCCACAAGCGCCTCTGCACGGGCAACGACAACATCATCCGCGTGGGCGAGCGGCTGCGGCGCACGGCACGGCTCCAGACCAAGCGGCAGCACGACGCCCGCACGCTCGAGGCTGCGGGCAGCGACGGCGAAGAGCCGGACGACAACAACGGCAGCGCCGCAATTCCGGAGCGCCCCGCAATTCCGGACAATCCGGCTAATTCGGAGAACCCCGCAAATCCGGGAACCCCGGCAAATCCGGAAAGCGCCGCGGAAAAATAGTCCCGGCATACCTCCCCGGGCCGCCGCCGACCGTAAAGGGCCAACCGTTCGCCGTCCCGTCGCAATTCCGCCGCACCCCCATCGCATATCCGCCGCAAATCCGTTGCAAACCCGGTCGCGCATCCGTCGCAAACCCGGTCGCAGACAAAAACAAACGCCCCCGGAATAATTCCGGGGGCTTGCTTTATCCGTATGTTCCCATAGCTATTCCCTTCGCAGGCGCCGCAGCCGGCAGGTGATCCCGGGTGTCGCATTCCGGGCAAAGAGGTCCAGCAGGTCACTCCACGATTCGGCGACCCAGGCGACCCGGTCCCGACAGCGCTCCAGCACCTCGAAGGCCCGGACCTTCACCGCCACGGGCGACGACGGATCGGCCAGCCATTCGGCCGCCGCCTCGGCGATCCGTTCCACTGCCCCGGCCGAGGGCCGGAACCGCAGCAGCAGGTCGGCCATGATCTTGCCGAAATGACGGCGGGCGCTCATTCCCGAAGCCGCAGCGAAGTCCCGCTCACAAAACCGCTCCGCATGGGGCATGAAGCGCTCGGGCCAGCGGAAATAGAGCCGCTCGAGCACATAGGCGCTGCGGAAGGCAACCCTCTCGCGCAACGGGCGCGGCAGGGCTGCGGCGGAATCGGTCGCCACGGCATAGAGTGTTGCGACCGCATCGGCGGCCACCACCCGGCGGGCCATCTCCCCGGCGAAGTCCTCGCCGACGCGCTCGGAGAGCATCCGCACCAGCTCATCGCGGGTCATCGTCGCGTCGGAACCGGATGTGCGGGTCAGAAGAGCCGTTTTTTGGAGGTCGTCACCACAAAATCCTTCAGGTAGAAGGGCTCGAAGTAGGCGATGTCCTCCGTCCGCCCGGCATCGAGCGCCGCCTGCGCCAGGCGGACCAGGCCGCGCGCCGAGGGGGTCACCTCGACGAGCGTCGCGCCCGTCAGCACGTCGGCACACTTGCGGGCCCCGCTGCCGAAGATAACGAACGGCCGGTCGCCGGTGCGGTACTCCGCAAAACTTTCGGGTCCGACCACCTCGGCCGAAACCCCGCCCAACGCCTCTCCCTGCGCATCGAAGAGCTGCGCGTAGACCTCCATGCGGCGGGCGTCGACCATCGGGCAGAGCACGGCATCCTCCCAACGCTCGACCGAGATGATGCCCGCCTCGTAGTCCTCGCGCGCCACTTCGGTCAGGGCGTCGAGCGACCCCACGGCCAACAGCGGCTTCTGCAACCCGTAGCAGAGCCCCTTGGCAAAGGAGACACCGATGCGCAGCCCCGTATAGGAACCGGGGCCCTTGCCCACGGCCACGGCATCCAGATCGTCCGGAGCAATGCCCGTCTCGCGGAACAGTTCGTCGACGAACAGCCCCACCTTGCGGGCATGGTCGCGCCCCTCGTCGCTCTCGCGCAGCGAGAGCAGTTCGCCGTCCTTGGCAATACCGACCGAACAGATGTCCGTGCCGGTCTCGATACACAATATCAAACTCATATTTCGAAATATTTTTGTCTGCAAAAAACGTCTCCGCGGCCCGCTGCACACCTTCGGCGGCGCAGTCCCGGGTTTCTATATCACGCCGAAGTGTTCCAGCGCCCGCCGCAGGCCGTCGTCGTCGATATCCGCCGTGACGTAGTCGGCCGCCTCGCGGGCCGCGGCGCTGCCGTTGCCCATCGCCACGCCGATCCCCGCGGCGCGCAGCATCGCGACGTCGTTTCCGCCGTCGCCGAAGGCCATGGTCTCCCCGCGCGACAGGCCGAAGTAGCCGGCCACGGCGGCGATGCCCGACGCCTTGTCGACGCCGCGCACGTTGATGTCGGTAAAGAGCGGGCTCCAGCGGTTGGTCGCCAGCCCGGGCAGCTGCGCCATCACACGCCGTTCGAGCGCCTCGTCCAGGTAGAAGCACATCTGGCAGCACACCGTCCGCGCGAAGAGCGCCCGCAGGTCGGTCAGCTCGGGCACGGGGTGCGCCACCTGCGCGGCCAGCTCCGTGACGGCCGGCGACATGCGGTTGACGTAGACCCCGCCGTCGAGTTCGAGTCCGACCGGGAAGCCCAGCTCGTCGGAGAGGGACAGTGCCCGCTCGAACGCCTCGCACGGAATGGGATGCCGGTCGATGACCTCGCCGCCGCGCAGCACGCAGTCGGCGCCGTTCAGCCCGACGACCCCGTCGTAGGGGATCGCGGCGACGGGTTCGAGGTCCCCGACCGCCCGGCCCGTGGCGATGAAGAGCCTGACGCCCCGCGCATGGGCGCGGCGCAGGGCCCCGAGGGCCGAATCGGGCACACGGTGCGTGCGGAAGCTCACGAGCGTTCCGTCGACATCCAGAAACACGATCTTCGTTTTCATCTCCGTCAGGGTATCTTGCGGCGGTCTACCGCCGGTAGTTCTTCATCGCCTTGTCCATCTCGCGGCGCGCGTCGTTCTCCTTGAGGTACTCGCGCTTGTCGTAGCTCTTGCGGCCGCGGGCCAGGCCGATCACGATCTTCGCCAGGCCGCGCTCGTTCAGGAAGAGCCGCAGCCCCACGATCGTCAGGCCGCGGTCCTGCGACGCCCGCTGCAGCTTCTCCAGCTCGCGCGCCGTGAGCAGCAGCTTGCGGTCGCGGCGCGGCGCATGGTTGTTGCACGTGCCCCAGTCATATTCGGCGATGTTGACGCCCCGAATCCACAGTTCGCCCTTGTCGAAATAACAGAACGAATCGCTCATCGAGGCCTTGCCGGCGCGGATCGACTTGATCTCGGTCCCGACCAGCACGACGCCCGCAACCCACTCTTCGAGAATCTCGTAGTCGAAGGTCGCGCGCTTGTTGCGGATATTTATCTTCTTTTGTTCTCCCATATATTCAAAATCGGCATACATCTTGCGAATCCGAACACCGGGGCGGGTATCGGTCCAAGGTAACTAATTCTTTTATCTTTGATATGTTTTACACATCTTTCTGTTTATTTTCTGTTTGCACACCGTATGCGCAGTGATGCGCGTACAACCCGGCATCCGCCCCTCTTTTTCACATCCGCCGTTCATCCCGCCGTCAGAGAATCAGCCGCTGGAGCTTGCGGGCTATCTGCACCTTCACGCGGTTGTAGCCGTCCAGGCGGCGCAGCACCTCCTCCAGCCCGGCATCGGAGAGCGTATCGTCCGCCAGCCGGGCGTTGAGCTCCTTGATGAGCGAGTCGATGACCTTCGACTTGTAGAGCGTCACCGCCTTCGGCACCCCCACGGCCAGCATCTCCGCCTCGCTCTCGACATGCACCTCCTTGCGGCGCCACAGCTCGCTGGCCACGTAGTTGTCGTCGGCCGTCAGGATGTCGACCGCCGTGTTGCACACCTCCGGGTCGACATGGTTCAGGAAGAGCCGCACGGGCACCTCCACGCCCGGCCCCGTCTGCTCCCACTGCGCGCGGTACGTGGCCATAATCTTGGCATAGACCGGGTTGCGGAAGGTGATGTTGTCGTCGCTCAACTCCCCGAAAATCACCTCGGCGACGTTGCACGGCACCATCTCGCGCCCCTCCTTGAAGTCGAACGAGCAGTGGCCGAACTTGAGCAGGTACTTCACGATCTCGCGCTCGAGCGCCTCGAAACTGCTCCCGGCCTCCACGTGCCGCACGTACTCCACTTCGTGCTGCGCCGTCTCGCGCTGCCGCTGCACGGTCTGCCGGCGCAGGAACTCGTCCGTCTCGCGGTCGCCCGACGAGGTGAGCCGCTTGCGCGCCACCTCCGAGATGAGAATCTGCTCGTCGATGTCCATGATCCGCGCGCACTCCTTGATGAAAACCGAGCGCTGGATCGCATCGGGAATCTGGGCGATCGACTGCACCATGTCGCCGATGAGCGCCGCCTTGCGGATCGGGTCGCCCTCGGCATCCTTGAGCAGCAGCCGCGCCTTGAAGGCCAGGAAGTCCTGCTCGTTGGCGCGGATGTACTCCTGCACCTCGTCGGAGGTGTGGGCCCGGGCGAAGGAGTCGGGGTCCTCGGGCTCGGGCAACAGCACGACGCGCACGTTCATCCCCTCCTTGAGAATCATGTCGATGCCGCGCAGCGAGGCGTGAATGCCCGCCGGGTCGCCGTCGTAGATCACCGTGATGTTTTTCGTGAAGCGCCCGAGCAGGCGTATCTGCTCCGTCGTGAGCGACGTGCCGGACGAGGAGACGACATTCTCGATTCCGGCCTGGTGCATCGAAATCACGTCGAGGTAGCCCTCCACCAGGATCGCGAAGTTCAACTGCTGGATTGCCTTCTTGGCGAAGTAGAGGCCGTAGAGTTCGCGTTTCTTGCTGTATATCTCGCTCTCGGGCGAATTCTGGTACTTCGCCACGGCCTTGTCCGTGCGGAGCGTGCGGCCGCCGAAGGCCACGATGCGGCCCGAGATGTTGTGCACGGGGAAGATCACGCGGTCGCGGAAGCGGTCGTAGAGCGCGCCGTCGCGCTCGCTGACCAGCGACAGGCCCGTCGAGAGCAGGAACTCCCGTTTGTAGCCCGCCGCGAGGGCATCCTGCGACATGCGGTCGCCCTTCGCGGGGCAGAATCCCAGCCCGAACTTGCGGATCGTAGCATCGGTCAGCCCGCGCGTGCGGCGGAAGTAGGACATGCCGACGTTCATCCCCTCGGCCTCGTGGTGGAGGTAGTTGGCGAAGTACTCCGCGGCCCAGCCGTTCAGGGCGAACATCGACTCGCGGTCGTCGTTGCGCCGCACCTCCTCCTCCGAAAGCTCCTTCTCGTGGACCTCGATGCCGTAGCGCTTGGCCACCATCTTCAGCGCCTCGGGATAGGTCAGGCTCTCGTGCTCCATGAGGAAGGTAACGGCGTTGCCGCCCTTGCCGCAGCCGAAGCACTTGTAGAGCCCCTTGGCGGGCGAGACGACGAACGACGGGGTCTTTTCGTTGTGGAACGGACAGCAGGCCACGTAGTTCACGCCCTTGCGACGGAGCGTGACGTAGTCGCCGACGATATCGACGATATTGGCGGCGGCATAGATGCGGTCTACTGTTTCGGGATCAATCATAGCCTACAAAGGTAGGAATAATCGGCCGAAAGCGGAGCGATTCGGCGCTAAAAATCTCCATCACCCCTTACAATGCGACCGGCATCACGTCATGGAGAAACGATCGCATTAATTTTGTCCTTCTTGGAAACAATGTTCAATGTTCCTGATTTCCACCATATCGAATGCCGATATTCGATATAGTATTTCATTCCGCTCAAACAATCCTCAACAATATAATATGAGCTTAAGCCATTTTGATAATTCCTCTCGATCGGCCCTAACAGTATCTCGACATCTCTATATTGATCCATCAGTCCATCCAAAATCGAAAGATATTGTTTTTCCAATTTTTTCGGAAAGTACTCCTCGATCTTGTACATCCGGATGTACTCCATTCGCTTCCAATATGTTTCGCAATGAGTCTGCTGATCGATACGAAGAAGCAGGTTTCCAAGTATTCGCCTATCTATATAATAATGATCACACAAAGAACCGATAGCTCTTTTATATCGAATGATGTCTTCTATTTCAGCAACATGCTCTCGGGGTTCAAACCTGTCACAAGCAACACACGCCAACAAGCCGACAGTTGCCATAACAATTCTTCGCCAATTCATAATGCCTGCTTCAAGGTGATCATTTTTCCGATTCTCTCAAACAGATAGCCATAAGCTCTAATCCGAGCCGACACTTGTTTTGCCGGAAGAGGCCGCCCATCTTTTCTTCGATACAAATTCCTTCGGTTGATTTCTTCGGCAAGTTCCTGGGGTGTTTTTGCCCCTTCCTGTAAAACAACAGCAATAGCCTCATGCAATGTCAACATGATAAAATCTTTTTGAATGCGTACTGCCAACTCCTCGCAGTATTTTATAAAAGAAAGTGTGGAGTCGTTCGTTTATCTGGCAATAGGCATTTGGCGTGGCCCGAATACAAATAAACAATACCCCACACCGAATAGCGCCTATCAAACGACAGGCCTCTATACACGGTGATGAGTGTCTGTATTGCTTTCCCTGTATTCGTAAAATCGCCAAATTTTATTGCCAAGGATCAGCGAAACACTTTCACTAAACTCAATATGTCACTACCCCCATGGATAGTGAGACAAAGTTACGAAATAGTTTTCAATATACAAGACAGCATTGAACATTAAACCCCAACATCCGAACCATAAAGCCCCCGCCGGGCGAGGGTCCGGGGGCAGGTCCGGCCTGCGGACGGCACCGAAGGCAGCGGGCAACTGCGGCGGGCAACTGCGGCGGAGCGCAGAAAAGCGGCATGAAATGGAAAACTCTTTCATTTTATCACTACCTTTGCCGCATGGATTTCAATCTCGTATCGGACTACGCCCCGATGGGCGACCAGCCGGAGGCCATCGCACAGCTCGTCGGCGCGATCCGCCACGGTTCGAAGCACAACACGCTGCTGGGCGTCACGGGCTCGGGCAAGACCTTCACGGTGGCCAACGTCATCGCCGAGCTGAAGCGTCCGACGCTGGTGCTGAGCCACAACAAGACCCTCGCGGCGCAGCTCTACGGCGAATTCAAGAACTTCTTTCCCGAGAACGCCGTCGAGTACTTCGTCTCCTACTACGACTACTACCAGCCGGAAGCCTACCTCCCGTCGACGGACACCTACATCGAGAAGGACCTCTCGATCAATGCCGACATCGAGAAGATGCGTCTGCAAACCGTCGCCACGCTCCTCTCGGGGCGGCGCGACGTGATTGTCGTCTCGAGCGTCTCGTGCCTCTACGGCTGCGGCAACCCGGCCGACTTCCACGCCACGGCCATCACCGTGAAGGTCGGGCAGGTGGTCAGCTACAAGCACTTCCTCTACAAGCTCGTCGAGGCGCTCTACACGCGCACCGAGCGCGACCTCGAGCCGGCGACCTTCCGCGTCAACGGCGACACGGTCGACATCATGGCGGCCTTCGGCGAGTTCGGCAGCCAGTGCTTCCGCGTGATGTTCTTCGACAACGAAATCGAGGCGATTCAGATCATCGACCCCGTGACCGGGCAGCGCATCTCGTCGCTCGACACGCTGACAATCTACCCCACCAACCTCTTCGTCACGACCAAGGAGCGCATCCACGCCGCCGTGCAGCAAATCTACCTCGACCTGGGCAAGCAGATCGAGCTGTTCGAGCGCGAGGGGCGCATGACCGAGGCGCAGCGCATCAAGCAGCGCGTGGAGTACGACCTGGAGATGATCAAGGAGCTGGGCTACTGCCCCGGCATCGAAAACTACTCGCGCTACTTCGACGGACGGGCCGCCGGGACGCGCCCCTTCTGCCTGATCGACTACTTCCCGAAGGACTACCTGCTCGTCGTCGACGAGAGCCACGTGACCCTGCCGCAGGTGCACGCCATGTACGGCGGCGACCGGGCCCGCAAGGAGAACCTCGTCGAGTACGGCTTCCGCCTCCCGGCCGCAAAGGACAACCGCCCGCTGACCTTCGCCGAGTTCGAACAGCTGCAGGGCACGTCGGTCTACGTGAGCGCCACGCCCGCCGACTGGGAGCTGATGAAGAGCGAGGGCGTGGTCGTCGAGCAGCTGATCCGCCCCACGGGGCTTGTGGACCCGCCGCTGGAGGTGCGCGTGACGGTCAACCAGATTGACAACCTGATCGAGGAGATTGACAAGCGCGTGAAGCACGACGACAAGGTGCTCGTCACGACCATCACCAAGCGCATGGCCGAGGAACTGTCGAAATATTTCGACCGCGTGGGGGTGCGCAACCGCTACATCCACTCGGATGTCGACACGCTCGAGCGCATCCAAATTCTCGAGGACCTGCGCGCCGGGCTCTTCGACGTGCTCGTGGGCGTGAATCTGCTGCGCGAGGGGCTCGACCTCCCGGAGGTGGCCCTCGTGGCGATTCTCGACGCCGACAAGGAGGGCTTCCTGCGCAACGTGCGCTCGCTCACGCAGATCGCCGGACGTGCCGCACGCCACTCGCAGGGCAACGTGATTCTCTACGCCGACACCTGCACCGAGTCGATGCGCTACGCCATCGAGCAGAGCAACCGCCGCCGCGAAATCCAGGTGCGCTACAACATGGAGCACGGCATGCTGCCGCGCCGCGCCCAGAAGAGCGGCACGGGGCAGAGCACCCTGCTGGCGGGCCGCACCGAAGCCCCGGCCGACATCACGGCCTACCCCATCGTCGAGGAGCACTACGCCGTGGCGGCCGACGTGGCAAAGGGATACCGCGCATCCGGCGGCTCCGGCACCCGCACGGCGGCTTCGTCCGCCGCGGCCGGCACCGGGCCGGGCGAGAACCTCGATGCCCTGATTGCACGGGCCCGCGAGGATATGGAACGGGCAGCCAAGTCGCTGAACTTCCTCGCCGCGGCGAAGTTCCGCGACCGGATGTACGAATTGCAGAAACTCAAGGAGGAGAACCGCCGGTAATACGCGGCTGCCCGCCTCCCGCTTCGCCCCCCCCCAAAAAAACGCAAACGACTTACACGGATTCCATACCATGAAACGCTGCAAGATCACCATTCTGAAACGGACGCTCCAGGAGGAGCTCGCCCGGGAATATGCCGGACCGGGATTCACCCGCTGCCCGATGATGCGCGAAGGTCAGGTATTCTATGCCGACTACGCCAAACCCGAAGGCTTCTGCGACGAAGCCTGGAAAGCCATCTACCAATATGTGTTCGCCCTCTCGCACGGAGCCGGGACATTCTACTACGGAGACTGGATCACGAAGGAGGGGGTGGCCATCTGCTCCTGCAACGACGGGCTGCGCCCCGTCATCATGAAGATCGAACGGACGGACGAAGAGTCGGAGATCGACTACGAGCCGATTCCCTGACGGCACCGCACACCGCACAGACTCTCCGGGCGCTCCTTCGATGGTGCGCCCGGAACCGTTTTCGGACGGGGTCCGCCGATCGGATGAAGGGAGACCCACAGGCCGGATGAAGGGAGACCCACAGGCCGGCGGGAGTTGCTACGCCCTGTCGGCGTGGCGGAAGGTGAAATACTTGGCGGCGAGGTAGCTGTAGACGGTCGTCGCCAGCGTGGTGACCACCTTGGCGGGCGTGGGCCAGAGACCGCACAGCTCGACAAAGAATTTCATGCCCACGTAGGTCAGCACGATGGAGCCGACGATCGAGAGCAGGTAGCGCAGCAGCTGCGCATGCGTCCGCACGGGGGAGTTGCGGAAGGCAACGTTGCGGTTGAGCCAGAATCCGCAGAAAAAGGTGAAGGGGAAGACGAGCAGCATCGCCGCGATGTGGGGCGAGAGCACCACCACGCCCAGGTCGAAGAAGCGGTACGCGACGACGTAGTTGTAGATCAGGAAGTAGCACACGGGGTCGAACGCCAGGTAGGTCAGGCAGCCGCAGACGGCGTAGCGGAAGGTCTGACGGGACATCAGCGCGGCGACGGGCGGCAGGTAGAACCGGTCTATCAGGCGGATGATCCCTTCGGCGAGCGACATCATCGGGCGGTATAGGTCCACATGCCGGGGAAGGTCTCCGCATGGGCACGGATAAAGAGCGTGCAGGCCTCGGCATCCTCCGACTCGAAGGGCGAGACCATGAACTTCGCGCCGAAGCGGTAGACACCGCAACGGAACGAACCGTCCGTCTCGAGTGCAAGCCGGGCGGCCCGGGCGGCATTCTCGGGCGTGCTGTAGACACCCAGCACCACGTAGCGGCGGCCGGAGACCAGACGTGCCGGTTCAGCGGCCACATTCGCCGACGGCGCAGGACGGTCGGAAGCGGCGGCAGCCTCCCGGCCGGTCGAAGCGGACGGCGTCGCATGGGCCGAACCGCCCGCGGCATCGGCAGCAGAGCCATCGGCAGCAGCACCGGCAACCGCCTCGCCGGCGTCGTTTGCAGCAACATCGGCGTCGGCCGGCGCGTCGGCGGTGGAGAGCCCCTCCGTCGCAACGGGCGCTGCCGCAACCAGCGTCACGGGCTCCGCCGCGGCGTCGTGCCGGTTGTCCAGCCACCAGTAGGCCGTGAAGGCCACCACGAAGACGATGGCGGCAATGCCCATCCACATCACCCCGTCGAAACGGCGCGGACGATGGATGCGCACGGGGGTGTGTCCCTGGGGATTGATCCGGCGGTCGAACGCCTCATCGGGGGTAAAGTGCTTGAATTTCAGCACACCCACCCCTTCGATCGTCAGCACGTCGTCCTGCCGCGTGCGCATCAGCCAGCGGTCGTAGATATCCTGCGCCTGGGCCGCGACCTGTTCCCCGCCCGCCTGCGGTCCTTCGGCCGGGGCCGAAGCCCGGAGCACCCGGGCGATCTCGTCCACGAGCGACACGCCGCGCTGCTGCGACGTGAAGACCACCTCGCGCGAGGGCGGCTCGACAAGCCGTGCCGAGAGCCGCTTCGCCCCGTGGAAACGGACGCACAACGACCCCACGCCGGGCAGGTACAGTTCCCCGCCCGCCGCCAGCAAGTTGCCCGCCAGGCGGTTCACCTGATCGACCATCGGATATTGTGTCATTGTTATTTCTTCTTTTTGGGATGCACGGCCGTCGGCTGCGCCGCCGGTTTCACCGATGCGGGCTCAACTTCCGAACGGGAGAATCCCCGGTAAATCATGTAGAAGCCCAGCACGATGAAGGGAATGCTGAGCCACTGCCCCATGTCGAGCGCCCAGCCCTGCTCGAAGGCCTCCTGCTCGACCTTGATGAACTCGATGAGAAAACGCGTCAGGAAGACGCCGATGAGCCCGATGCCGAAGAGCACGCCGGGACGACGCCGCGCCATGTCACGCCCGTAGTAGAGCCAGCAGAGGACCGCGAAGGTCAGCAGGTAGCACAACGCCTCGTATATCTGCGTGGGATGTACGGGGTCCGGAGCGAAGCGGCGAATCCAAAGGCCCGAGCGCACAAATTCGAAGCCCCACGGCAGGGTCGTTGCCGTGCCGAAAATCTCCGAGTTGAAGAGGTTGCCCAGCCGCACGACGGCGCCGCCGATACCCACGGCAATCATGATGCGGTCGAGCGACCAGATATAGGGCAGGCGGTTGCGCCGCGAGAAGAGCCACAGCCCGATGAGCAGGCCGACGGCGGCGCCGTGGCTTGCCAGTCCGCCGTCGCGGAATCCCGTGATGATGGTCCACGGCTGCCGCAGGTACTCCATCGGGTCGTAGAAGAGACAGTGTCCGAGGCGGGCGCCGATAATCGTGGCCAGCGTGCCGTAGATGAAAATCGACTCCGAAACCGACGACGGCAGTCCCTCGCGCCTGACGAAGTTGTCGAAGAGTTTGGCGCCGATCAGGATGGCCAGCGCCCACATCACGCCGTAGTAGCGGATGTCGAACGAACCGATGGAGAAGAAGACGGGATCGAAATCCCAGACGATACTCAGAGGTTGCAGCATTTATTCAACGGGATTTCGGGTTATTTCATGTCCTGGAGGTTCACCTTCTTGAGCGTGAACGAGAAGGTGCTGCCCACGCCCGGTTCGCTGCGGACGGTAATCCGTTCGCCGTGGGCCTCGATGATGTGCTTGACGATGGCCAGGCCGAGGCCCGTGCCGCCCTGCTCGCGCGAGCGGCCCTTGTCCGTGCGGTAGAAGCGCTCGAAGACACGCGGCAGGTCCTCCTTGCCGATGCCCAGGCCGTTGTCCTCGACCTCGACGAGAATCCGGTCGAGCATGTCGCGGAAGTGGACGCGCGTCTGCCCGCCCTCCTTGCCGTAGCGGATCGAGTTGATGATGAGGTTGACGAAGACCTGGCCGATGTAGTGCTTGTCGGCCAGCACCCAGAAGGGCGACGGCAGGTTCTCCGCCCCCTTGACCGTGATGCGGATGTGCTTCTTGTCGGCCTCGATCTCGGCCTGCTCGGCAATCTCCTTGGCCAGTGCCACGATGTCGAACTTCTCCATGTCGAGCTTGTTCATGCTGCTCTCCAGCTTCGAGATCGTATCGAGGTCGTTGACGATGTTGATCAGGCGGTCGATGCTCTTCTCGGCCCGCTCGAGGTACTTGCGGTTGATGAGCTCGTCCTCCAGCCCGCCGTCGAGCAGCGTCGAGATGTAGCCCTGGATGTTGAAGATCGGCGTCTTGAGCTCGTGCGCCACGTTGCCCAGATACTGCTTGCGGAAGCGCTCGGCCTCCTTCAGCCGCGCGATCTCCTTGTCGTTGGTGTCGGCCCAGGCGGTGAGCTCCTCGCCGATATTCTCCACACGCTTGTCCTTCAATTCGGAGAGAATCTCCGTCGTGTGCACGTCGCGCGAGAGGACGATCGAATAGATCGGCTTGAGCTTGTAGGCCACGTACTTGCGGATGATGAAGAGCGCCACGAGCGCCACAATGCAGAATGTGCCCAGCAGCACGCCCGCCACGGCGAGCCAGCGCAGCTCCGCCCCGCGCAGGTGCAGTCCGAGGAAGACCCCGGCCACGATCAGCGTCGCGAGCAGGGCGATCCACAGCGACGCGCCTTCCTTGGTTTTGATCCGTATCATAGGCTCCTTATTTCATGTATTGCTGCATCAGACGGGCGATGTACTTTCCGACGATGTCGAACTCGAGATTCACGACCGAGCCCACGTCGATCCGGCTGAAGTTGGTATGTTCGAACGTATAGGGGATGATGGCCACGCGGAACGACGTCGGCGTCGAGTCGCAGACCGTGAGGCTCACGCCGTTGACCGTCACCGAACCCTTCTCCACGGTGCAGAGGCCGTCGCCCTGCGGCTCGTACTCGAACTTGAAGTACCAGCTGCCGTCGGCATCCTCCTTTTCGGTGCAGCGGGCCGTCTGGTCGACATGTCCCTGCACGATGTGGCCGTCGAGCAGCGCATCGGGCTTCATCGAGCGCTCCAGGTTGACCAGGTCGCCCACCTGCAGCAGCCCGAGGTTGCTGCGGTCGAGCGTCTCCTTCATGGCCGTGACCGTGTAGGTGTCCTCCCTGATGTCCACGACGGTCAGGCAGACGCCGTTGTGCGCGATGCTCTGGTCGATCTTCAGCTCGCTGCAGAAGTCCGCACGCAGTGTAAAATCCTTGTTCTGACGGTCCGTATGGATCGAAACCACTTCGCCCATGCGTTCCACGATACCTGAAAACATACTCCTTACGTATTAACGATCAATTTACCCTTTACCTTGTACACCGAGACGATGTCGCTGACATCCACCACGATATCATCGAAATTGTCCCGATCTCCGGCCACCAGGCGGAGTTTGCCCTCCGCGTCGCCGGTGCGTACTTTGCGCAAAGTTACAATTTTTCGGCAGACAATCACATATTCCGCCCCGGGAATTATTGCATCCCGGTCCACGGCCTTGAGCAGCACGACCGTGCCCGGAGGCACCGTCTCGCCCATCGCCCGGCCCGAATAGCGCATGGCGAAGTCGCATTCGCCCACGGGGGGCACGACCAGATTGCTCTCGGCCTCGAGCTGCTCGAGCTGCTGGATGCCCTGTTCGACGTCGATGTTGTAATAGGGTATCTGCACGCCGCGCACCTTCGTGCCCGAGAACATCTGCCCCTCGCCCGTCAGCAGCCAGAGTTTGTCCACCTGCGGGAATTTGGCGACGATACGGTCCGCAACATCGAGCGAAATGCCGTTGTTGCCGCGCTTGATCTGGTAGAGATTCTCCCCCCGCGCAAGACCGATATGCCGAGCAAAATAGTTGGTCGACATATTCGCCCACTTGATCACCGCCTCGATTCTTTGCCAATTATTCTGCTTTTCCCGCATTTTTTGTTGTATTTAGAAAAATTTTTTGCATCTTTGCACGTCCGGTCCCGTAGTTCAATGGATAGAATACAAGATTCCGGTTCTTACGATATGGGTTCGATTCCCGTCGGGACTACTCTCACAAGTGCGAAGAATCCTTCGCACTTGTGTTTTTTTAGTGCAGAAACTCCCGCTCCGGCCTCTCCTTCCCACACCGCACCAATCGACAAAATTAATAACAAAATTCTATTAGGCAATGAAAAACAGCATTTTTGATTGCCTGTGAGTTTTTTTTCGGCAGATGCCGGGAATCGGCACACACCGCATGCAAGTTCGGGAAAGCAATCGGGAAGGGACGCACGGAGAACCCGGCGGGCCGTCAGAAGGAGAAACGCATGCCCAGCCGGAAGGTCAGGGTCAGCGGATTTTCGGTACGCTCGGTCTCCAGTTCCGTCCGCGTGAAATAGTACGACAGTTCGGGTTCGAAATAGAGGCCGACCGTGCGGCCGAAACGGTATTCCGCGCCCGCGACACCGAACGCCGACCACTGCACGCCGTTTTCCGTTACAACTTTCGAACCGAACTTTGCGTAGAGGCATTTTTCAACCATGCCGCCCGCACCTATATATAATGAGAAGTGGCCCCGGCGGAGAAACTGCCAGTTCATGCGCAGCGGCACGCCGAGCATGTGCAGCTGCTGCGAAATATCATCCGACGCGAACGGCGTATGCACGTCCGAACGCAGCAGGGTGTAGACCAGTCCGCTCTCGACCGAGAGCCCGTGACGGAACTCCCGGCGCACGGTAAGGCCGAAACCGATGGGCTGGTGGTGGCGGAAGGAGCATTCGTCGTAATAGTCAAGCTCCTTCAACGGGTTGATCTCATAGGCATTGCTGCCCGGCAGGGAATTCCCGGCATCGCTCGCCACGAGCGGGTCCGAAACGGCCCGGCCCGTATTGCCTGCCGCGAACCGGCCCGCCGCGAAGAGCCCGACCGATGTTTTCCGCCGTGCCTCCCCGAAGGCAACCGGGACAACTGATGTTTCGGTATCGGCATCGGCGGCAAGCGTCTGCCCGCGCCGCGCCCGACCGACCGCCGCACGGGTGCGGCTGTCGGCAGCGTCATCCGCCCGGCGCGGCTCCTGCTCCGACGCAGCCTGCGACGCCGGAGTCTGTGCTCCGGGCATGGAGGATGCCGGCGACGGAGCCTGCCGTTGCGAATCCGACGAAGCGGAAGAGGCGCCGTCCGACGGGCATACGGTTTTTCGGGGGATCGGGTCTGCCGCAGGCTGCGGCGTTTCGGCCCGGTCGGACAGCGACACTCCATCATTCCGCAATCGTTCGGGTAGAGGCCGTGCGTTGTGCTCCGCCATGCGGCCGGTCCGGGAAAGGTTCTCCTCTCCGGAGATTCGGGCCGCAACGGCGGGAGAATCCTCCGGACGCATCTCCGCGGAAGAGTCGCCGCCGACTGCCGTCATCAGAACAAGCCCATCATCTCCCATTTCATCGGCCTTGTGCCACAGCAGTTCTCCTGCCACGACACAGACCAGAACGACAGCGGCAACGGCGACAACCCGCGGCCAATATGCACGTTTCACGGGACGGTCCGTGATCTTCCGGACAGAAGCCTCCCCGCGGGCGCTCCCGGCCCGCGAAGCGGCCAGCTCCCGCTGCAACCGCTCCCAGCCGTGCGGCGGAGGCGTCACTTCGGCATCGCGGAGTTCGCTCCGCATCACGTCGATCCAATCCTTTTCCCGTGTCATAATCCTTCACTCTTCATATACTCCCGAATCCGGCGGGAAAGCATCGCCCGCGCCCTGAAAAGTTGCGACGATGAGCTTTTCTCGTTGATCCCCAGCATCTCGGCAATCTCCCGATGGGAGTACTCCTCGATGCAGTAGAGGTTGAATACCGTGCGGTAACCGTCGGGCAGCTCGGCGACGAAACGCATCAGCACGTCGCGCGGTATGCAGGACACCTCCTCCGCGGCGGGCTCCCCGGCCTGTTCCTGCACGCGCCCCTCGTCGAGCGTCATGCACGCAAGGCGGTTGCGGCTGCGGAGCCATTCGAGCGCCACGTTCACCGTGATGCGCTCCATCCAGGCGCGCAGCGACCCCGGCCCCCGGTAGACGAAGCGGTCGAACGCCCCGTAAATCTTGAGGAACGCATCGTGCAGGAGGTCCTCGGCCGTAGAGCGGTCGCCCGCATAGCGGAGACAGATACCGAGCAGGCGCCCCGCAAAGCGGTCGTACAGCTCACGCCGGGCCGTATCGTCTCCCGTTCTGCACCCGTCGGCCAGTATCCGTTCATCCATCTGCATCTTCGAAGTCATCCTATAAACGGGGCCGCAACCGGAATACTGCACGGTCCCGAATTTTTTTTGCTCGCCGCGCAGTATTTCCGCCGGCAACTCGTTTAAGGGGGTGAAAGGTAACACAAAACACGGAAATATGAAAAAACTCGGTTTGTTATTTGTTCCGGTGCTGGCTGCGGCCCTCCTCTGCTCGTGCAACGACGACGACGGAGACTACCCGCGCTACACCCCGCTGATCACCACCGTGCGCACGATCGACGAGAGCGGCAGCGACTACTACTTCCAGCGCGACAACGGCCAGACGCTCTATCCGAGCGACAAGAGCCGCGTCCCGACCTACCGGGCCACGGACCGCCAGCGCGCCGTCATCTGGTTCAACCTGCTGCAGGGCATCCAGGGCTACGACTACAACATCGCCCTCTACGCCATCCAGGAGATCTACACCGGCACCTCGGAGGTCGTCGACGATCCGGCCCGCCTCGAAGAGCTCGGCGACAGCCCCACGAGCATCACACCCGCCTACTGCAACATGAGCGACGAGTGGCTCACGCTCTACGTCGGATACCCCGTCATCGACAACACGAAGCACGACTTCACGCTCATCGTCAACAACGTCGACGAACCGGAGGAGAGCAACGAGGGCTACCTCGACGTCGAACTGCGCCACAGCGCCGGGGGCGACCTGACGGGCTACACGCAGTGGTACTACGTCTCGTTCGACCTCACGCCGATCGCCGCACGGCTCGAAGGCAAGCAGGGCGTGACGCTGAAGATCAAGACCCAGCAGAACGGCACCAAGTACCTGCGCATCGACCGGCAGACAGCAACCGACACGGGGCGGTAATCCGTCCGCCGGCAGGCAGGCGAGCGGCCCGCACCTCCGTGCGGGCCGTTTTTTTGCACCTGCGGCGCGGCAGACGGACGGGAACGGCGGATTTTCACGCGAAAACTCCACGCCGCATGCCGGGCGCTTGTAAATTTGGCGCCGAAAGCCTAATTTTGGGAGACCAAACCGACCCTGCCCGATGAAAGAAACCCTCACCGCAGCCATGACGCTGCTGCTCGCCTGCACCCTCGCGGGCGCCCCGGCCCGCGCGGCCGGCCCCGACAACGGCACGATCTACCGCGACGGATGGATCGACTTCAACAAGAACGGCCGCATGGACCCCTACGAAGACCCGGCATGCGACCTCGACGAACGGGTCGAAGACCTGCTCTCGCAGATGACCCTCGAAGAGAAGAGCTGCCAGCTCGCGACGCTCTACGGCTTCGGGCGCGTGCTGCAGGATTCGCTGCCCACGGAGCGCTGGCGGGAGGAGGTCTGGCGCGACGGCATCGCCAACATCGACGAGATGCTCAACGGCGTGGGGCGCGGGCTGCAGCGCGCACCGGAACTGATCCTCGACTATGCCCGCCACGTCGAGGCGCTGAACACCGTGCAGCGGTGGTTCGTCGAACAGACGCGGCTGGGCATCCCCGCGGAGTTCACCAACGAGGGCATCCACGGGCTGAACCACAGCCGCGCCACGCCGCTGCCCGCACCGATCGCCATCGGCTCGACCTGGAACCGCGACCTGGTGCGGCAGGCGGGCGAGATCGTCGGACACGAGGCCCGCGTGCTGGGCTACCGCAACGTCTACGCCCCGATCCTGGATATCGTGCGCGATCCCCGCTGGGGCCGCACGCTGGAGTGTTACGGCGAAGACCCCTACCTGGTTGCCGAGCTGGGCATCCGGATGGTCGAGGGCATCCAGTCGCAGGGCATCGCCTCGACGCTCAAGCACTTCGCCGCATACAGCATCCCGAAGGGCGGGCGCGACGGGCACGTGCGCACCGATCCGCACGTCACCCCCCGCGAGCTGCACGAGCTGCTGCTCTACCCCTTCCGGCGGGTCATCCGCGAGGCCCGGCCGATGGGCGTCATGAGCAGCTACAACGACTGGAACGGCGAACCCGTGACGGCCAGCCGCTACTTCCTCACCGAACTGCTGCGCGAAGAGTACGGATTCGACGGCTACGTCGTCAGCGACAGCCAGGCCGTGGAGTTCGTCTGCACGAAGCACCAGGTGGCTCCGGATTACGACGACGCCGTGCGGCAGGTCCTCGAAGCGGGCCTCAACGTCCGCACGCACTTCACGCCCCCGGCCGACTTCATCCTCCCGGTGCGGCGGCTCGTGCGCGAGGGCAAACTCTCCGAGGAGCTCCTCGACCAACGGGTCCGCGAGGTCCTGCGCGTGAAATTCCGCCTCGGGCTCTTCGACAACCCCTATGTCGACGATCCGCAGGAGGCCGTGCGCACGGCCGGGGCCGACAAGCACCGCGACTTCATCCGCGACATGGCGCGGCAGTCGCTCGTGCTGCTGCGCAACGAGGGGAACACCCTGCCGCTCAACCGGAAAAAGGTCCGGCGCATCCTCGTCGCGGGGCCGCTGGCCGACGAGGCGAATTTCATGACGAGCCGTTACGGCCCGAACTGCCTGCCCGCCACGACCGTACTCGAGGGTGTCCGCCGCCTGGCCGGAACGGACATCCGGGTCGAATACAGCAAGGGCTGCGAGGTGGTCGATGCCGGATGGCCCGACTCGGAGCTGACCTCGCCGCCGCTGACGAAGCAGGAGCGGCGGATGATCGCCGAGGCGGCCGCCCGGGCACGCCGTGCCGATGTCGTCATCGCGGTGCTCGGCGAGGACGAGCTGCGCACGGGCGAGAGCCGCTCGCGCACGTCGCTCGCCCTGCCCGGACGGCAGCAACAGCTGCTCGAAGCGCTCCACGCCACGGGAACACCCGTCGTGCTGGTGCTCGTCAACGGGCAGCCGCTGACGGTCAACTGGGCCGACCGCAACGTCGCGGCGATCCTCGAGAGCTGGTTCCCGTCGCCCGACGGCGGCAACGCCATTGCCGAGGCGCTCTTCGGCGACTGCAACCCCGGGGGCAAGCTGCCGGTGACCTTTCCCAAGAGCGTCGGGCAGATCGAACTGAACTTCCCCTTCAAGAAGGGATCGCAGGGCGGCCAGCCCAAGAGCGGGCCCAACGGACAGGGCGAGACGCGCGTGCTGGGGGCGCTCTACCCCTTCGGCCACGGGTTGAGCTATACGACCTTCGCCTATTCGAACCTGCGGATCACCCCCGCACAGGGCCATGCACAGGAGAGCTTCACCGTCACGTGCGACATCACCAACACGGGGCCGCGCACGGGTGACGAGGTCGTGCAGCTCTACATCCGCGACCGCGTGTCGAGCGTCGTGACCTACGACAGCGTGCTACGGGGCTTCGAGCGGCTGACGCTCACCCCGGGCGAGATGCGCAGCGTCACCTTCCGGCTGGGACCCGCGGACCTGGAGATTCTCGACCGCAACATGCACCGGACGGTCGAGCCGGGCGAGTTCGAAATCCGCATCGGGGCCTCGAGCGAGGATATCCGCCTGACCGGAGAGCTCCGCGTGCTGTAGCACGCCCCCCGCCGGAGCACGGGACACACGGGACATAAAAAGACCCCGGGCCGCACAAAAGTGCAGCCCGGGGTCTTCGCACCCGCGGCGAGGCGTCCTACTTGAGGTATTCGCGGAAGAAAGCGACGATCCGGTCGTAGGGAATCACGCCGGCCCGGTTGTCGTAGAGGTCCACGTGACTGGCGCCGGGAATGATGAGCAGCTCCTTGTTATCGCCCCGCAGCCGCTTGAAGGCATCCTCGCTGAAGTAGCGCGAATGGGCCTTCTCGCCGTGGATCACCAGCACGGCGCTGCGGATTTCGTCGCTGTAGGCCAACAGCGGCATGTTGAAGAACGACAGCGCCGAAGTACAGTTCCACCCTTCGTTCGAATTGAGCGACCGCTCGTGGTAGCCGCGCAGCGTCTTGTAATAGTCGTAGTAGTCGCGGACGAACTGCGGCGCATCGTCGGGCAGCGGGTCGACCACGCCGCCGGCGCGTGCAAAAGTACCGCTCTGCGCATCGCGCGTGCGCTGCGCATTGAGTTCGCGGCGCAACGCCTGGCGGCCGTCGGCATCCAGCGCGTCGAAATAGCCGTTGGCGGTCACGCGGCTCATGTCGTACATCGTCGAGGTCACCGTCGCCTTGATGCGCGTATCGACGGCCGCCGCGTTGAGTGCCATGCCGCCCCAGCCGCAGATGCCCAGAATGCCGATGCGCTCGGGATCGGTCTCACCGCATGTCACGAGAAAATCCACCGCCGCGCAGAAATCCTCCGTATTGATGTCGGGCGAGGCGACATAACGGGGCTCGCCGCCGCTCTCGCCCGTATAGGAGGGATCGAACGCAATCGTCAGAAAGCCCCGCTCGGCCAGCGTCTGGGCATAAAGCCCCGACACCTGCTCCTTCACGGCACCGAAAGGCCCGCCCACGGCAATGGCCGCCAGCGGTTCCGCAGCGCCTGCGGGTTTGTAGAGATCGGACGCCAGCGTGATGCCGTAGCGGTTGCGGAAGGTCACCTTGCGGTGTTCGACCCGGTCACTCTGCGGGAAGACCTTGTCCCAGCGGGTCGTCAGTTCCAGTTTTTCCATATTCATGTCGTTTTGCGGTTTGGTTTGTGCGTTCACGCAGGTCGCACCGGAGAGGCCGGACAGCAGCGCTCCCAGCACGAAAATCAGACTGAAATTCAACTTTACACTTTTCATAGTTACAAAAACATTACGATTCAATATTCAAACCGGATATTCGGATACAATCGTGAGTTGAAATAAAAAATTTCATTACAGATTGTAACCGAAATTACCAAAATGTCGTTTTTTCTCCACTCATCAACACCCTGCACGCCCGTTCCGCGGACCGCCCACCTCCGTATCGGAACCGGGCAACCGAAGCCCCGATTTCCGGACATGCAGACATATATTTGCTGTATTACAACGCATTATATATTTGCAAAAACAGTCATATCCCGCCCGGTGAGGTCTCCGGGCATCTCCGTCTCAAAAAAATATTTCAAATTATTACAAAAAAATTTACAAAACTGGCTGCATTATGAAATAATATGTTTACATTTGTACATACGGTTCTTGCAAAAAACCTCGATATTTCTCTTCGGAACAGTATCCGGAGGATCTATCCGGAACCGAATAAATACAAACAGATTTATTCATTCATTTCCTAACTTTAATTTTTTTGCGTATGAAAAGACTCTACATTGCTTTCTTCCTGGGTCTGGCCATGATGGTAACCGGATGTGACAAGGACTCCGATTCCGACAACTCGGGAGATGTTGCCGTAACGGGCATAAACGTATCGCCAAGCCCCCTTACCCTCGCCGTGGGCGAGGCACAGCCTCTGACGGTCGAGGTGCTGCCGGCCGATGCAAGCGACAAGAGCTATACCTGGTCGATGGATAAGGAGGGCGTGGTTCTCGTCGAGAACAACATCGTAACGGCGCTGTCGGCCGGTGAAGTCATCCTGACGGCCACCACGACGGACGGCGGCTACACCGCATCGTGTCTGGTAACCGTTGCTGCAGACTACGACGTCACGCTGAATGCATCGATCGTCAGCGCAACCTATTACGGACAGGAGTTCAGCAACGGCAGCGAAGAGAATTACTACATGGTATTCTCCGATCTGGGATTCGACAGTCAGGGTTACGCCATAGAGAACGGCCACTACTACATCGTCGACCTCTTCTCCGACGTGGCTCCCAGCGACCTGAACAACATCACGATCCCGGAAGGCACCTACACGCTCGGCGCTTATGCCGAAACGGCTGCCGGCACCTTCACGAGCGACTATTCGCAGTACTATGACTATACCGCTTCGGGCTATAACGCCTACTTCACGGAGGGTACCGTCACGATCTCCTACTCGGGCAGCAATCTGGTTGTCGACGCCAACTTTGTCGATGAGTTGGGCAACTCCCACCACCTGACCTACAACGGTCCGTGCGTGGTATCGGATGCAACTTCGAGCGGCGGAGACTATGAGGATATCACCTTCGTTGCCGACGACTGCTATGCAGACTACTACGGCGATCAGTTCAGTGTGGGAGGTGAGCAGAACTACTACGTCATTCTCTCCGACCTGGGATTCGACGCCGAGGGATATGCTTACGAAGGCGGCCACTACTACATTCTGGACATCTTCTCGGACGTAGCACCCACCGATCTGAGCAACATCGTTATTCCCGAAGGGACCTATACGCTCGGAGAGTCCGGACTTACCGAAGCCGGAACCTTCACCTCGGATTACTCCTCTTACCAGGACTACGTGGAGATGATGGAGTATCCGTTTGCAGCCGGCGAGGTAGTCGTGACCCACGAGGGTAGCAACACGAAATTCGAGTGCGTCATCGTAGACGTGGTAGGCCGCACGCACACCGTAACCTACAACGGTCCGTGCAACGTCGGCGATGCAAGCCAGATGAGCGTACCGTTCGGCACGGACAGCAAGGTCATCAAGCAAGTCAAGAGCAAGTCGATGAAGAAGATGATGACGGCAAGACGATAAGCCGGATTCCTCATCGAAATATTGACAACACGAGAAAGAACGTTTTATGTCTCCGACGGGGCGGCTACGGCCGCCCCGTCTTTTTTATGCGGCCGGCCCGAAAGGTGGCGGGCAGCACCGGAACCGGGAGCCGAAACGGCAGGACCGCGGGTCCGGCAATTCGGATGGGCCGACGGGTCCGGCAATTCGGCGGAACACGGAAACGCGCCGGGTCAGCGCATCGGGTCGATGGGACGGATCACCCGGGCCGGATTGCCCGCGACAATCATCCCGTCGGGCACGTCGCGCGTCACGACCGACCCGGCCCCGACAATGGCGTGCTCACCGACGGTCACGCCCGGCAGGATCAACGCCCCGGCGCCGATCCAGGCGTTGCGCCGCAGGCGCACGGGACGCGTATAGACGTTGTGGCGCCGCCCGGGATTCTCGGGATGGTTCTCCGTAAGCAGCTGCACGCCCGGGCCGATGAAGACATCGTCCTCGATGGTGATGCCGCCGCGGTCGAGGAACGTGCATCCGAAATTGATGAAGACCCCCGGCCTACGCGGGTAAACCGGCCGAAGGCCGTATGGAAGGGCGGGAACATCCGCACCGACGCATCGAGCGGCTGCCCCCAGATGCGTTCGAGCAGGGCCCGCACCCCGTCGGCCGTATGATAGCCCGTATTGAGTTCGCCCACCAGGCGCATCGTCTCCTCGAAGAGCCGGTACAGCGCCGGATAATCGGGGTCCGTTTCGAGGATCAGCTCCCCGGCGCGCATGCGTTCCAGAATGTCCTTCATGATTCCACGGTTTGTTTCACAATGCAAAATTAGGGACGGGAGGCGGTCCGGCAGGTAGACGGATTCCGGGAAAAACAACCCGTTTTACGGTTTTTCGGCCCGCCGGCCGGGAATCCGCCCGGAGCACGCCACACAAACGGCCTTTCGCACGAGATTTTGCCCCGGCGGAGGGCGAATCCCCCGAAAAAGCGTTATCTTTGCAACATGTCTATCATCCGCAACACAGAAAGCGACCTCGATTTCGAGAACAAGATCCGCCCGCAGGAGCTGGAAACCTTCTCCGGACAGGACAAGATCGTCGAGAACCTCCGCATCTTCATCAAGGCGGCGCTCATGCGCGGCGACTCGCTGGACCACGTGCTGCTGCACGGCCCCCCGGGACTGGGCAAGACGACGCTGGCGAACATCATCGCCAACGAGATGGGCGCGCAGCTGCGCGTGACGTCGGGCCCCGTGCTGGACAAGCCCGGCGACCTGGCCGGCCTGCTCACGAACCTCAACCCGGGCGACGTGCTCTTCATCGACGAGATACACCGTTTGAGTCCCATCGTCGAGGAGTATCTCTACTCTGCAATGGAGGACTACAAGATCGACATTGTCCTCGACAAGGGTCCCTCGGCCCGCTCGATCCAGATCGAGCTGGCGCCCTTCACGCTCATCGGCGCCACGACGCGCAGCGGCCTGCTCACCTCGCCCCTGCGTGCGCGGTTCGGCATCCAGTGCCACCTGGAGTACTACGACGCCGGGGTGCTGGCGCAGATCGTCAAGCGCTCGGCGCGCATTCTGGACGTGCCGATCGACGACGAAGCGGCCCGCGAGGTGGCGCTCCGTTCGCGCGGCACGCCGCGCATCGCCAACGCCCTGCTGCGGCGCGTGAGGGACTTCGCCATGGTCAAGGGCGGCGGGCACATCGACCTGCCGATCACCCGCACGGCCCTCACGGCGCTGAACATCGACTCGCGCGGTCTGGACCGCATGGACAACAAGATTCTCACGACAATCATCGAGAAGTTCAAGGGCGGCCCCGTGGGGCTGAACACCGTGGCCACGGCCGTCGGCGAGGATGCCGGGACAATCGAGGAGGTCTACGAGCCCTTCCTCATCAAGGAGGGATTCCTCAAGCGCACGCCCCGCGGCCGCGAAGCCACCGAACTGGCCTACCGCCATCTGGGCTACACTCCGCCGCACGACGAGGCCTCGCTCTTCTGATCCTCCGGACAGGGACAGACGACACGATTGCGCCCGGGAGGATGCTTCCCGGGCGCAATATTTGCAGCGGCCATCCGTTATCATACAACACCACCAAAAGAGAGAATGAATATGGAGAAAAACGAAAAACTCGACGAGGCTGCGCTGCACTACCACAGCGAAGGACGCCCCGGCAAGATAGGCGTCACGCCGACCAAGCCCCACCATACGCAGCACGACCTGGCACTGGCCTATTCGCCCGGTGTCGCGGCACCGGCGCGCGCCATCGCCCGGACGCCCGGGGACGCCTACCGCTACACGAACCGCGGCAACCTCGTGGCCGTCATCTCGAACGGCACGGCCGTCCTGGGGCTGGGCAACATCGGGGCACTGGCCTCGAAACCCGTCATGGAGGGCAAGAGCATGCTTTTCAAGACCTTTGCGGGGATCGACGCCTTCGACATCGAGATTGACGAGACCGATCCCGAGGCCTTCGTCCGCACGGTGAAGGCCCTGGCCCCGACCTTCGGAGGCATCAACCTCGAGGACATCAAGGCGCCGGAGTGCTTCGAGATCGAAGCGCGGCTGCGCGAGGAGCTGGACATTCCGGTCATGCACGACGACCAGCACGGCACGGCGGTCATCACCTCGGCGGCACTGCTCAACGCCGCGAAGATCGCCGGCAAGGAGCTCGGCCGCCTGCGCGTGGTCATCAACGGCGCCGGAGCCGCGGCGCTGGCCTGCGCACGACTGTTCCTTGTCGTGGGCATCCGGCCCGAGCACCTGATCCTGTGCGACAGCCGGGGCGTCGTCACGACCTACCGCGAAGACCTCAACCCGCAGAAGCGCGCCTTTGCCACCACGCGCCGCATCGCGTCGCTGGCCGAGGCGCTGCACGGTGCCGACGTCTTCCTCGGCGTCTCGAAGGCCGACGTGCTGACGCCCGACATGGTGCGCACGATGGCCGAAAGCCCCATCGTCATGGCGCTGGCCAACCCCGACCCGGAAATCTCCTACCGCGCAGCGATACACGCGCGCCCCGACATCCTCTTCGCCACGGGGCGCTCGGACTATCCGAACCAGGTCAACAACGTACTGGGATTCCCCTACATCTTCCGCGGGGCGCTCGACGTGCGGGCCACGGAGATCAACGACGCCATGAAGCTCGCCGCGGCACACGCCCTGGCCGACCTCGCCCGCGAGGAGGTGCCGCAGAGCGTCCTGCGCGCCTACTGCATCGACACGCTCACGTTCGGCCGCGGGTACTTCATCCCCAAGCCGCTCGACCCGCGGCTGCTGCGCACCGTGGCGCCCGCCGTGGCCCGCGCCGCCATCGAATCGGGCGTCGCAAGGCAGCCCGTCGACGACTGGGAGGCCTATGCCGCGCGGCTCGACACGCTGGTCGGGCTGTAACCGGACCGGCACGGCTCATCAAACGCCTGCGGGCCGCCGGTCGATACCGGCGGCCCGCAGCATTTTGTCCCGCACGGCGCACCCGCCGGCGGCAGACGACCGCATCAGACGAAGAGTGCGGCGAAGGCCTCGGGCGTCAGCGGGCGCACCTCGCAGTCGCCGATACCCACGGGCAGGACGATGCGCAGCATGCCGTCCTCGCTCTTCTTGTCCTTGACGACCTCCCTGAGCAGGAGATTCATCCCGACGGGCGGCGTCAGGTCGAAGCCCAGGCGCGCGAGCAGCGCCCGGATGCGCCCGCGGTCGGCATCCGAAAGCACGCCGAGCCGCACGGCGGCATCGGCAATGAGCGCCGTACCGACAGCCACGGCCTCGCCGTGGTTCATCTTCGACGTGCACTTCTCGATGGCGTGCGCCAGCGTGTGGCCGAGGTTGAGCTTGCGCCGCTCACCCTGCTCGCGCTCGTCGCGCCCGACGATGTCGGCCTTCACGCGGACCGCCGCGGAGATGGCGTCCGAAAGCAGGTCCGTATCGCTGCGCAGCGTCTCGAAGGAGCTCTGCTCGATGCGGGCGAAGAGGTCGGCATCGGCGATGATCGCCGCCTTGACCACCTCGGCCAGTCCGGCGCGGAACTCCCGCCCGGGCAGCGTGCGCAGCAGCGCCGGGTCGCAGATGACGAACTGCGGCTGCGTGAAGGTGCCGGCCATGTTCTTGTAACCGTCGACATTCACGCCGTTCTTGCCCCCGACCGAGGCGTCGACCTGCCCGAGCAGCGTCGTCGAGACGAAGCCGAAGCGCAGGCCGCGCATGTAGGTCGAGGCGGCGAAGCCCGCCACGTCGGTGACGATGCCTCCGCCGACGCCCAGGATGAAGGTCCTGCGGTCGACGCCCAGTTCGATGAAGCGGCGGCAGATCGTCTCGACGGTGCGGAGCGTCTTGTTCCGCTCGCCCGTACCGATGAGCACGCACTCGTAGGGTGCCAGCAGCGCCCCGTAGACCCGGGCGACCGTGGTGTCCGACACGACGACCACACGCCCTTCGGGCAGCGCGCCCGAAAGCAGATCGTCCACCGGACCGATGTATACGGCACTCTGTTCGCGGACGTTGAACGAAGGTTTCATAGCCAGGAGTTTTTTCAAGAAACAAGCAAAAATAGTACATTTTCCGGAGAAATTGCTACCTTTGCAGCACAAAATTCCATTCTGTTTCTATGCAAAAACTGCGCAATATCGCCATTATTGCCCATGTGGACCACGGTAAGACCACTCTCGTAGACAAGATGATTCTGGCAGGGCACATCCTGCGCGACAACGCCAAACCCGCCGGCGAACTCATACTCGACAACAACGACCTCGAACGCGAACGGGGCATCACGATCCTCTCGAAGAACGTTTCGGTCATCTACAAGGATTACAAGATCAACATCATCGACACCCCGGGCCACGCCGACTTCGGCGGCGAGGTCGAGCGCGTGCTGAACATGTGCGACGGCGTGCTGCTGCTCGTCGACGCCTTCGAGGGCACGATGCCCCAGACGCGCTTCGTGCTGCAGAAGGCCCTGGCGCTGGGCAAGAAGCCCATCGTCGTGGTCAACAAGGTCGACAAGCCCAACTGCCGCCCCGAGGTGGTCAACGAGCAGGTCTTCGACCTGATGTTCTCGCTCAACGCCACCGAGGAGCAGCTCGACTACAAGACCATCTACGGCTCGGCCAAGCAGGGCTGGATGTCCCACAAGTGGAACGAGCGCACCGACTCGATCGTCCCGCTGCTCGACACCATCATCGACGAGATTCCCGAGCCGGCCGTGGTCGAGGGCACGCCGCAGATGCTCATCACGTCGCTCGAATACTCCTCCTACACGGGCCGCATCGCCGTGGGCAAGGTCACGCGCGGCACACTGCGCGCCGGACAGAACGTCACGCTGGCCAAGCGCGACGGCGTGACGATGCAGAAGACCAAGATCAAGGAGCTGATGGTCTTCGAGGGCCTCGGCAAGAAGAAGGTCGAGGAGGTGCCGTGCGGCGAGATATGCGCCATTATGGGCATCGAGGGATTCGAGATCGGCGACACGATCTGCGACTACGAAAACCCCGAGCCGCTGCCGCCGATCGCCATCGACGAACCGACGATGTCAATGCTCTTCACGATCAACAACTCGCCCTTCTTCGGCAAGGACGGCAAATACGTCACCTCGCGCCACATCAAGGAGCGCCTGGACCGCGAACTCGAGAAGAACCTCGCGCTGCGCGTGACGCCGGGCCCCTCGGCCGACTCGTTCAACGTCTTCGGCCGCGGCGTGCTGCACCTCTCGGTGCTCATCGAGACGATGCGCCGCGAGGGCTACGAGCTGCAGGTCGGACAGCCCCGCGTCATTGTCAAGGAGATCGACGGCCGGAAGTGCGAGCCGATCGAGGAGATGACCGTCGACTGCCCCGAGGAGCACTCCGGCACGGTGATCGAGATGACGACGCGCCGCAAGGGCACGCTCACGAACATGGAGTCGAACGGCGACCGCGTGCGGCTGGAGTTCACGATCCCGTCGCGCGGCATCATCGGCCTGCGCTCGAACATGCTCACGGCCACGGCCGGCGAGGCGATCATGACGCACCGCCTGAAGGACTTTGAGCCGTGGGTCGGCGAGATCGAGATGCGCACCAACGGTTCGATCATCTCCGGCGAGACCGGCACGGCCTACGCCTACTCGATCGACAAGCTGCAGGACCGCGGGCGCTTCTTCATCAGCCCGATGGACCAGGTCTACGAGGGACAGGTCATCGGCGAGCACACGCGCCAGAACGATATCACGGTGAACGTCACCAAGGCCAAGCAGCTGACCAACATGCGCGCCTCGGGTTCGGACGACAAGGCCGTCATCACGCCGCCGAAGGTCTTTACGCTCGAGGAGGCGCTCGAATACATCAAGGAGGACGAGTACGTCGAGGTGACGCCCCACGCCATGCGGCTGCGCAAAATCCTGCTCCACGAGGTGGACCGCAAGCGCGCCTCGAAATAGCCGTCGCAACGCGACACCGGTAAAAAAGTCCGGACCGACTTGGAGATCGGTCCGGACTTTTTTGTCATGCAGGGCGGCAACGGAACGCCCCGCCGCCGTCACTTGCGCAGCGTGGCGAACGACAGGATGTGCCACGTGATGCCCGCGGCAAGGAGCACCATGCCGGCCTGCGCCCACCACCAGGCGCCGAGCAGCGCGAAGGTGCAGTAGAGCATCGTCGCCCACAGCAGCGTGACGGAGACGACCTTGGCCCGCAGCGGGATGGCCCGTTTTTCGCGGAAGTTGCGGATATATTCGCCCAGCCGCGGATGCGCGAGCAGCCACCCGTAGAGACGCGGTGAGGAGCGCACCCAGAGAGCCGCGGCGAGCAGCAGAAAGGGGGTCGTGGGCAGCAGCGGCACGAAGATGCCGACGATGCCCAGCGCGAAGGCGATGCAGCCCAAAGTGGCAAGAAAAGGTTTCACGGAACAAAATTAGTACAAAATCGGGGCCCGGACGCAATACTGACGTTATTTTTGCGTATCTTTGTCAGAAACGGGGAGCACGGCAGCATGCAGGAAACCCCGGCATCGCAAAACACAGGAAGCACAAAAAAAGGATATCATGAAAAAGATCGGAATCGCCTGCGACCACGCGGGCTATGAAATGAAGGAGTTTCTCGTGGGTTACCTCGGCGCCATGGGCTATGAGGTGCTCGACTTCGGCACGCACTCGCCCGAGAGTGTCGACTACCCCGACTATGCTCATCCGCTGGCCGAGGCCGTCGAGCAGGGCGAGGTGGAGTTCGGCATCGGGCTCTGCGGCTCGGGCGAAGGCATGGCCATGACGCTCAACAAGCACCAGGGCATCCGCGCCGGACTGTGCTGGGATCCCGAGGTCGCCACGCTCATCCGCCGCCACAACAACGCCAACGTCATCGTCTTCCCGGCCCGCTTCATCACCAACGACGAGGCGGTCAAGATGCTCGAAGCCTTCTTCGGCGCCTTGTTCGAGGGCGGACGCCACGAAGCGCGTCTGGCCAAGATGCCCGTACCGTCCAAATAGGTCCGGCCGGAAGGCGGAGAGGGGGGGGGTGCAAAAGTGCCCTCCGGCCCGCTTCGCAGTGAGACAACGCAAGGCAGACAGGAAAGGCGGCAACCGTCGGGTTGCCGCCTTTTTCGTCCCGGGCCGCAAGGGGCCCGACCCGCATGCGAAGAGAAACTACCCGATCGTCTCCCGGTGGAGGAACTCCCCGTCGCGGAGCGGAACCGCCGGATCGGGGTTATCAAAAAGGCCGAAGACGGCCGAGCCGCTGCCCGACATCGAGGCATAGAGCGCCCCGGCACGCAGCAGCCGGTCGCGCACGTCGCGGATCACGGGGTGCGCCGCAAAGACCGACTCCTCGAAGTCGTTGGTCACGACGCCCTGCCACTGCCGCACGGGAAGCCGCAGCCGTTCGGCAAGCGGCACGTCGGGCACCCGGGGCCGCACGCCGGCATAGGCTTCGCGTGTCGAGACCCCCTCGGTGGGCTTCACGACGACGAGCGTCAGCCCCCGCAGGTCGACCGCACAGGGCGTCATCACCTCGCCGCGTCCCGTGCAGAGCTGCGGCGTGTTGCGCACGAAGAAGGCCGTGTCGCTGCCCAGCGCCGCGGCGCAGCCGATAAGCTCCGCTTCCGGAAGCCGCAGGTCGAAGAGCCGGTCGAGGGCCACGATCACCGCCGTACCGTCGGCCGAACCGCCCCCGAGCCCCGCACCGAAGGGGACGCGCTTGTCGAGGCGGATACGGACGCCGTCCACGCCGCAGCGGTCGCGCAGCAGCGCAAAGGCCTTCAGACAGATGTTCTGCTCCGCAGGACAGTCGACCGCAAGGCCCTGCTGCACGAACTCCGCGCCGGCGGCTCCGGTGCGCGTCACCTCCACTTCGTCATAGAGTTCCCGGACGGGAAACATCACCGTCTCGAGGTCGTGGTAGCCGTCCGCCCGGCGGCGCAGGATGTCCAGACCAAGATTTATTTTGCAGTTTGCTTTCAGGATCATGCCGTAAAGATAAGAATTTTCTAATTTTGCCGTATGAAATTCCGCACCGAAATCGACATCGCGCCCCTGCGCACCCGCATCGGCTACGAAAACCGCACGCTCGCCCTCGGCTCGTGCTTCGCCGAACAGATCGGCGACCGTCTCGCCCGCGCGAAGTTCCACGTCACGGTCAACCCCACGGGCATCCTCTTCAATCCGCTCTCGATCGCCGCGGCACTGCGCGACTACCCGACACCGGTCGGCCGCGACGAGCTGCACTGCGACGGCGGGCGGTGGTTCCACTACGGCTTCCACGGCGACTTCGCGGCACGGACAGCCGACGAGGCGCTGCAGCGGATGAACGCCGCCCGACGAGCGGGCGCCGAAGCGCTTGCCGCGGCCGACCGCGTGGTGCTGACGCTCGGCACGGCATGGGTCTACGAGCGCGGCGGGGAGGTGGTCGCCAACTGCCACCGCCAGCCTGCCGCGGAGTTCGTGCGGCGGCGCCTGACGGTCGAAGAGGTCACCGAGGCCCTTGCCGCGGCGATCGAGGGGCCGCTCGCCGGGCGGGAGGTCATCCTCACGGTCAGCCCCGTGCGGCACCTCGGCGACGGCCTGGCGGGCAATGCCGTGAGCAAGGCGACGCTGCGGCTCGCCGCCGGGCAACTCACGGAGCGTTATGCCTGCGTGAGCTACTTCCCGGCCTA
>NZ_CASFQD010000050.1 GCF_949296715.1 uncultured Alistipes sp.
ACATCGTTTTTTTCGTTTTTTTGACATAAAAACAGAGATTAGTAGAAACCGGTTTCTACTAATCTCTGTTTTATCCTCCTAACTGCCAAATATTAAGTCGGTTACATTTTATATCTCCAACCAATTTTGGCATCATTACCCCAAGACACGGACGGACGATGCGGCGCACGGCACCGCAGCGAATCAGAAGGGATAGCCCACGCCGAAGTTGAGCGCCGTGTTTTTCCACTTGAAGTTGTGGATCCACCGCTCGCCGGCCGGGTTGTTGGGATTGTGCAGCTGGACGCCCCAGTCGAGACGCAGGACGAAGAACTTGATGTCGAAGCGCAGGCCGAAGCCCGTATTGAACCCCAGCTGCTTGTAGAAATTGTCGAAGAAGAAGACCGCGTCGTCGGAATAGTTCGAACTGTGCTTGATGTACCAGACATTGCCCACGTCGAAGAACGTGGCGCCGTGGACGATGCCCCAGATCGGGAAGCGCAGTTCGAGGTTGGCCTCGAGCTTCACGTCGCCCGTCTGGATGGGGAAGGCGTCGTGCGGATCGGGCACGGAGCCCTGACCGAGCGTGCGCGGCGTCCAGCCGCGCATGCCGTTGCTGCCGCCGCAATAGAACTGGCGGTCGAACGGCACGGCCGACGAGTTGCCGTAGGCCATCGCCACGCCGCCGTAGAGGCGGCCGACGAGCGACGTCACGTCGCCGAGCATGACCTTGCGGCTGACGCTCAAGTCCGAACGGAAATACTGCGAATAGCGGATGCCGAAGATCGTATAGTGGTCCAGCCCTTTGGGCTGCGACCAGAAGAGGTGCTCGACGGCATCGATCAGGTTGCCCGCGGTTTCGAGGTTGAAGCGGATGTTCGTCGCGTTACCGCCGAGGTTCTTGCGCTGGTTGTTGAATCCGTAGCTGAACGAGAGCCCCCCGACGAACTGCGTCTTGAAACTCTCGGCGAGGTATTTGTTCTGGACCATGCCCGAACTGCCGGTATCGTCCACCTGCAGGAAGTTCGGATCGAGGCGCGTCACGTCGATCAGGTTGATGTCGATCGGCCGCAGCGAGAAGGTCGAATAGCGGTTGTTGCTCCACATGTAGGTGATGCCCGCACTCGACAGCGTGCGGTTGTAGTAGGGGCGGTCCTGGAAGTTCACCGAGAGTTCGACCTTCGTTTTCGGCTGGTTGAACGACCTGTAGCGCGCCGTCTGCCACGGCAGCAGGAAGCGCGGGAAGGTGAGCCCCGCCGTCACGCCGAACTCCGTGGCGTGCTTGCGCTTCGCATCGGGGGCCTTCATGAATTCATAACCGACCGTAAAGGAGATGTCGAGCGCCTCGGCACCCCGGAAGATGTTGCGGTTCTGGTATCCGACGGTGGTCTTCAATCCGTAGAAGCTCGATGTCGTGGAGCCCTCCAGCTCGGCCTTGAAGCTCTGGCGCAGCGTCGGCGTGCAGAAAATGTTGCACTCGAGATGCCCCTCCTTCGTATAGCGCATCTGCGCCGTATCGGACAGATTGCCGACATAGGTGATGTAACGGGCCGTATCCGTCGGCTGCGGCCGCTCGACAAAGGCCAGGCGCGCGCTCTTGAAGTATCCGAGCGCCATCAGGTCGCTGTAGGTGCGGTTGACCTGCGTCGCATTGTAGATGTAGTTGGGATAGAGCGGAATGGCCTGTCGGAGGATCGACGGGCGGACATTCGGGGCCTTTTCATAGACAACGTTCAGCCCGCGGTACTGGAGCGTGTCGAGCCGCGAATAGAAGGTCGAATCGAGCCGGGCGGCCGTCGGGTCGTAGTTCGGGAAGACGTTGATCCGGTCGATGCGGTAGACCGTATTGTCGTCCAGCACGGGGCGTCCCTGTTCGTCGTAGCCCGTCAGGTCCTGCCGGATGATCATGCGCAGGTCGACGCGGTTGTCGCCCCCGAGCGTATCGGCGACATATTCGATGTTGTTGACCGTGAAATTGTAGTAGCCCCGCTCCTTAAGATAGGCCGTGATGCGCTCGCGTTCGGCGTCAAGGACCGTGATGTCGAAGACGTTGCCCGGACGGATGAGCCGGTGCACCGTGTCGGGCAGGACGATCTGCTCGAGAAAGCGGTCGCGGAACTCGTAGGAGATCGAGTCGATGCGGAACGGTTCGCCCTGATGCGTCCGGTAGGTGACCTTCGCACGGCGCCGCCGCGACGTGGTGTCGACCTCGAAGGTCGCCCGCGACGAGAAAAAGCCTTTCGAGTCCATGTAGACCTTCAGGTTCTGTTTGCTCTTGAGCGTGAGGTTCATGTCGAGCAGCACGGGCTCCTGCCCGATGCGGCGCTTCCAGTTGTTCCAGCCGTTCTCCTTCCCGGGATCGGCCTGCTCGTAGAGCCAGACGTAGAAGTTCGTGCCGAAGAGACGCTTGTTGGGGGCCTGCCGCACGTACTTCTCCAGATCGGAGGCCGGGATGCGCTCGTCGCGCGGCGCCGACCGGTCGGGCTCGATCTTCACCCGCTGCAGCAGGTACTGCCCCTCGGGGATATGCCGCGTGACGCTGCACGCCGACCCCGCAAGGGCCAGCACCACGGCGATGAATATGCGGCGCATCCTCACCACGGCATCACTCCTGGTTGAAGAAGCCCTTTTCCTTCAGCAGTGCGAAATAGGAGGCGGAGAAGGCCAGGTTGTCGCGCCGCACGTAGCGCCGCTCGGTAAAGACCTTGGCCAGGTTGTCGAGCCCGTTCTCCTCGAGCAGCCGTTTCGTCAGCTCCGACTCCTCGCGCTCGGCCCACAGCTCGTCGATCTCGGCGGCCGTGTAGTCGGTGTATTTCTCATAATGGACCACGGCCTCGAGCGGCAGGCGGTCGGTCAGTGCGGGCGACTCGTCGGGATAGCCCACGACGATGGTCGTCAGGGGGATCACCCCTTTCGGGAGTTCGAGGATGCGCGAGATGTCGCCCGCCGTATAGATCGTCGTACCGAGGTAGCAGATGCCCAGCCCGTGCAGCTCGGCCTCGACGCAGAAGTTCTGCGCCGCCAGCAGGGCGTCGGTCGCGGCATTGAGGAACCAGCCGAAGTTGTCGTAGGCCGGGTCGGCGTCGCGCTGCTCGCACCACATCGTGAAGCGGTGCACGTCGGCGCAGACGGTCACCACGCAGGGCGCCTCGCGCACCATGGGCTGGTTGAAATGGCACGGTGCAAGCCGCTCGCGCAGCGCCGCATCGCGCGTGACGACGAGCGAATAGAGCTGCATGTTGCCGCACGTCGAGGCGCGCGTCGCAGCTTCGAGACATTCGCGCAGCACCTCTTCGGGAATGGCTGCGGCACGGAATTTCCGTATCGAACGATGCTTGAAAAGCACATCTTTCATGGTCTTTCGTATTTGGGGTTTCGGCTGTCCGGCGGCAAAAGTGCAATTCACCGCCGGGGACATGCATATTTTACGCAAAATTAGCAAAACTTTTAGAAGTTTTACTATTTTTGCCGTGACATCGAATCACTTTCGACCGTGCAGCAACCGTTTGCAAAATACGAGGGAGCCGGCAACGACTTCATCCTGATCGACAACCGCAACGGGGCCTTCCGCCCCGATGCCGGACGGATCGCCCGCCTGTGCAACCGCCACTTCGGCATCGGCGCCGACGGGCTGATGACGCTCTCCGAGGCTGCGGACGGCACCTGTACGATGCACTACTACAATGCCGACGGATCGGAAGGCGAGATGTGCGGCAACGGTGCCCGCTGCTTCGCCCTCTTCGCCGAGCACCTCGGCATCGGAGGCCCGACCAAGTGCTTCCGCGCCACGGACGGGCCCCACACGGCACAGGTCCGCACGACGGGCCCGCACACGGGCGAGGTCGAGGTGGCGATGATCGACGTCGCCCGCATCGACGAGGGCGACGGCTGGTGGTCGCTCAACACGGGGGTGCCCCACTACGTGGAGTTCGTCGGCGACGTCGCCGCCGCGGACGTCGCCGGACGCGGCCGCACCATCCGCCGCGACACGGCCCGCTTCCCGCAGGGGACGAACGTCAACTTCGTCGAGGTCACGGGCCCCGGCACGCTCCGCATGCGGACCTACGAACGGGGCGTCGAGGCGGAGACGCTCGCCTGCGGCACGGGCGCCACGGCGGCGGCCATCGTCACGCACCACGCGCTGCAACACGACAAAACCAACTACGAAATAGCCGTTCCGGGCGGTCTTCTGCACGTGCGTTTCACGCACCGCCCCGGCACACGGCACTATACGGAGATCCGTCTCGAGGGCCCGGCCCGCCGCGTCTTCGAGGGGAGTTTCGAAACCGAAAATTTCTAAATCAACCACCCTTTCCTGCATGAAAACACACAAGGGGCTCCGTGATCACGACACGGACGAACTTCGCAAGGCCAAACGCCTTGAACCGATGCGCAAAAGCGGCAAGGAGCGCCACACGCTCTACGGCAGACTGGACGACGACGAGGACGACGAACTGCTCGTCCCGGCGCGGCGCGAATCGGCCCTCGACTACCTCGATGACGAAGAAGAATAAACGGAAGCGCGCATGACCGAAAAGTTCATCATGGCGGGCCCCACGGCCCTGCATGTCTGCGACTCCGAAAAGGGCGACCGGTGCGTCGTGCTGCTGCACGGCTACCTCGAATCGCTGCTCGTCTGGGAGGAGTTCATTCCGCTGCTATATAAAAAGGTGCGTGTCGTCACGCTCGACCTGCCGGGCCACGGCATCTCCGTGGTGCAGGGCGACACCCACACGATGGAATTCCTGGCCGACACGGTCGCCGCGGGGGTGAAGGCCCTCGGCATCACGCGCTGCACGGTCGTCGGCCACTCGATGGGCGGCTACGTGGCGCTGGCGCTGTGCGAACGCCATCCGGAACTGCTGGAGGGGCTCGTGCTGTTGAGCTCGACGCCCAATGCCGACACGCCGGAGAAGGCCGAGAACCGCCGCCGCGAAATCGCCCTCGTGCAGGCCGGGCGCAAGGAGCTGCTCTCGCGCGTGGCCCCGGCCGCCGGATTCGCCGAGGAGAACCGCACCCGCATGGCGGACGAGATCGAGGACCTCACCGAGCAGGTCTTCGTAACGGAGGACGAGGGGATCGTGGCGCTGCTCAACGGCATGATTGCCCGCAGGGACCGCAACGAAATGCTGCGCACGACGAAGGTCCCGGTGCTCTTCATCCTCGGTCGCAAGGACAACTACATCCCGGTGGAGACAGCGGAGAAGATGGTGGCCGAACACCCCGAAGCACGTGTCGCCTGGCTTGAAAATTCGGGTCACATGGGATTCCTCGAGGAGCCCGAGGCCACGGCCGCGGCGCTGCTCGATTTCGTCGCATCGACCGCCGGCACCGCAGACGCGGGGCCCGAAGAGGAGAAGCGCGCAGCGACGTCCGACCGATAGCTGCGCGAGACGGGCAATTGGCGGCCGCCGACCAGGAGTTGGCTGCCCGTAAAGTCGGTCACCCGGCCGGCATGGACCAAATAGGCACGATGTATCCGCACAAAACGATCGTCGAGCAGGTTCTCCCACTGCGATATGCGCATCCGGGTGCGATAGACGCTGCCGTCGGCCGCATGGACGAAGACCTCGTCGTCGTTGGATTCGACATAAACGATACGGTCCAGCTCCACCGTCACCTTCCGCCGGTCGGAAATGAATGACAGGCTCCGTGTACGCGGCAGGCGCCCGTGCAGCCAGCGGGACAACAGTCGCTCGGGCGCAACGAAGGCCGCCAGCAGCATGAGGATAAAGAGCGGATTGAGAAAGATCGCCGGGAAGCCAGCGGAGCCAGGCGTCTCCCGCACCAACGTATCGGAAAAAAAGAGCAGCAGCCACTCCAGCAACACGATGCCGCACGCCAGCGCCCCCACTACCACCGGACGGCAGCTGTGCGCCACCGAGAAGCGCTCCAGCAGCAGCGAGGCGCAACACATCCCCGGCAGCAGAAGAGCCGCCATGAAGAGTGCCTGAAGGAAGCCATACCCGAAGCTCACCAGCATCAGGGAGAGCAGCAGCATGACCAGCACCCAGTACGCAACAGCCGCAAGATTTCTCATCATTCACTCGCATTGGAGGGGTTGAGTGCGCCCCTCCGTTTGTCATTTCTACGGTAAAGGTACACAAAATCGACGTCATCCGAAACCCGGCACGAAGAAAAGGGGGATATGACACCTCCGCAGCAGGATATGACGTTGCAATCCGAAGCCGCAACCGTTATCTTTGCAACAGGACTTGCAAGCTGCCTGAAAATCCAAAAATCAAACAAACCGACAAAAACCGCCACCATGAAACGACTTATTGCACCGGCCGTTCTGATGCTCCTGCTGTTGCCTTCGCCCGCTCTCCGGGCAGAAGAAGAGATCACAAAGGCCGCCCGTTCGCACGAAAACATCGTTACGAAAGAGGAAACGCGTCTCACCGTCACCGGACAACCGGCACCTGACAACTACGTCGAAGCGGGTACGGTCTCCGTACAGAATCCCGCAACCGGTGAAACGACGACGCACACATTGTACGAAGCACCCCCGGAGAGTCTCTACGATCTCTACCGGGAAGGCGGCTACCTCTGGATGACACTCATTACGCTCTGCCTCGTCGCCGCGCTCCTTTCCGCATGGAAAGCTCCCCGCTGGATCAAGGAGTTCGGGCTTCTGGCCCTGGTGCTGGGCATCATCAGTCTGTTCTCGGGGATTTACGATATTGCCAAACTCATCGGATCGGAAGGGATTGAAATCGGGAGGGAACTGCCATCGTCGATTCTGTTCAGCGGCCTGCGTGTCGGACTGATCGCCCCGATGTGGGGGCTGATCGTTTACGGCATCACCCTGATCCTGCGCATCGCACTCAAACCCCGTATTTAACCGAAATTCCACTCCGCAGACAGGAAACTGCAACCCGGCCCAACAAACCTGCAGAGGCGCATACGTATGGCGTATCCGTCTCTGCAGGATTATCACACGCCGGAGACAAACCGGTTCGGCAACGGCCACCGCGGCCGTAAGAGGGTCGTTTCAGATGGCACCTTAACTTTGTTCTGCACGGCAACAATCTTTTGCCTTCCACCCCACACAGCTGTAAACAATAAGCCCCTCCTCTCAAGCGGCCGTAAGACGGCCGGTTCAGAGGGCTCCGTAACTTTGTTCTGACCGGCAGCAATCTTCTGCCTTCCACACTCCCTGCTATAAACAATTAAGCCCCTCCTATCAAGGAGGGGTTTGGGGTGGTTGTCGATATCTTTGGCGGCCTGCCGCCTCTTCAAGGTCAACCGACACAAACCGTCATTGCCACAAAGCCATCCATATGACACAACCACAACAAAAAAGGTCAGACCTTTCGATCTGACCTTGAAGAGGCGGCTACCTACTCTCCCACGGGAAAACCGCAGTACCATCGGCGTTAGTGAGCTTAACTTCTCTGTTCGGAATGGGAAGAGGTGGAACCTC
>NZ_CASFQD010000051.1 GCF_949296715.1 uncultured Alistipes sp.
CCTCGTGCGGCGAGGCGGCGCGCACGGCCAACGAACGCGCCTACCAGGAGGATGCGCGGCAGTTCCGCAAGGCCCTCTGACCCACTTTCTCAGTCAAAACACGGGGCGCTCCGGTCCGCGACCGGGCCAACGCCCCGACCAATCAAATTCCAACCCTATTTTCCAACCACTTAAACACACAACACCATGAGTTTGCTCGAAAATGCAAAGCAGTACACGGGTTCCGACCTCGAACAGATCTTCTTCCGCCCCATGCTGACCGGCGAGTCGGCGCTCGACCTCGGCGTCCGGGTGCTCTACAACCTGCCGACGCCCACGACCGTCCACCTCTGGGACGGACAGCGCAACATCCTGCAGAAGTACACCGCCGCCGGGTGGAACGGCGGCCAGGCGGCCAAGAAGTACCAGAAGACCATTCAGCTCTCGCCCGTGAAGGCCGAGCTGGGCTTCTCGGCCGCGGACTACTTCTCGCTCGTCTACGAGAAGATCGCCGCACGCGCCGACGTCAACATGGACGACCTGACGGGCACCGAGCTCGAGCAGGCCGAGACGGCGCTCTTCAAGCAGGCGCTCGCCGAGAACATCCGCGCGACGATGTGGGTGGGCGACACCGCCGGATCGGGCTACAACACCTTCGACGGCTTCCTGAAGGCGATCAAGGAGTTCGACAGCGAGTCGGTAATCTTCAGCGAGCCCTACCAGACCGCCGACCTGACGGCCGAGAAGGTCGTCGAACTCTTCGACAACCTGTGGAAAAACGCCGGCGCCGCGCTGCAGGACCTCAAGGGCGAGGGGCAGCTCGCCTTCTTCGTCACCTCGGACCTCTACTTCCTCTATGAGAAGTACCTCGACGCGAAGGGCGTCGACACGGCCTACACCGACACGATCAACGGCCGCCAGAGACTGGCCTACCACGGCATTCCGGTCGTCGACGTGCGGCTGGGCAGCTACCTCTCGAGCACGTCGTTCCACCAGTCGTTCTGCCTGCTGACCGACCGCCGCAACCTCGTGCTGGCCGTCAACACGGCCGACTTCCCCGGCAACGAGGTCCGCATGTGGTACAACCCCGACGAGATGGAGAACCGCCAGCGCGCCGTCTTCATGGCCGGGTGCGACATCCTCGACGAAGGGCTCGTCGCCTACACCTACGGCGCATAGCGCGGCCGGGCGGAGCGCACTCCGCAACACCACGCAACGGGACGCCGCCCGCACGGCGCACGGGCCACGGCGGCCGGGCCGGGATCACCGGTCCGCCGCCCGCGGGCGGCTCCGCAGACAACCTCAAGACACAAACCATGGACAGACAACAGAAAACCAAAACCGCCGTCGCCGTGGGCAACCGCACGCCCGACCCCTATGTGGTGCTCGGCGCCGGGCGCGTCGAGAGCGACCGCTTCTGGCGCTGGGGCGACGACAACCTCTTTCCCGAGGCGCTGGCCCTGATGGCCCGCCGCTCGACCACGCACCGCCGCATCATCAACGACAAGGCCGACTACATCTCGGGCAAGGGCTTCGTCTGCGACGAGGCCCGCCTGCCGCGCCTGGCGGAGTTCGTCCGCCGCGCCAACGGCGACGGCGAGAGCCTCCGGCAGGTGCTCAACAAGGCGGCCTTCGACAAGGCGCTCTTCGGCAACGCCTTCCTCGAGGTGGTGACCGACCCGCGTCACACGTTCCTCTCGCTCTACCACCAGGACGCCTCCCGTTGCCGCGTGGCCCGCGACTCGGAGCACGTGCTCCTGCACCACGACTGGCGGGCCTTCCGCCCGCAGGAGGCGCGGCAGCTGCCCCTCTATCCCCGCTTCGAGGAGCAGGAGGACGGCACGCTGCGCGCGCTGATCCACTACAAGGATTACGAGCCGACCTTCTCGCACTACGGCGTGCCGCCCTACATCGCGGGGTTCAACGTCTCGGCCATCGCCTACAAGACCGACCGCTGGAACATCTCGCGCCTGGACAACTCGTTCCAGCTCTCGGGCGTGATGATGCTCGACGCGGCGGTCGACAGCGACGCCGAGGCCGAACGCATCGTGCGGCTCGCCGAGCAGAAGTTCGCCGGGAACCCCGGGCAGGTGATGTTCGTCATCCGCGACGGCGAGGGCGACGACGACAACTCGCGCTTCATCCCCATCGCGTCGCAGAACGAGGGCGACTGGCAGGCGCTGCACGAGCAGGCCGTGGGCGACATCGTCGTGGCGCACTCGTGGTTCCGCTCGCTGAGCGGGCTCGACTACGCCGCGGGATTCAGCGCCGAGCGCATCCTCCACGAATACGAGGTGGCGCTCAACACGGTCATCCTCGCCGAGCAGGCCGAGCTCATGGAGCCCGTCCGCGAGGTCATCGCGCTCGCAACGGGGCTCGACGCCTCGTCGCTGCAGATCGTCAACCGCCCGCCGACCCGCTCGAAACCCGTCTACATGAAGGTCTGGGAGGCCCGCAAGGCCGACGGACTCGACTACGACCCGGAAGACCCCCGACAGCAGGCCTTCCTTTCGGAAATCACCAAGTACAACGTTCAAAGCATCGGATGACATGAATACCCTGATCTCCCCCGCACAGGCCGTGCGGCTGGCCTTCGGCGACGGCGAGTGGCTGCCGCCCGAGGCCCTCACCGAGGCCGACATCGCCGCGGCCGAGGAGCGCCACATCGTCCCGGTCATCGGGCGGGCGCTCCACGAGCGGCTGCTCGAAGGCCAGTACCCCGACTTCGTCACCTCCCACCTGGCCGCCTGCACGGCCCTCTTCACGCGGGCGCTCATCCAACCCCGGCTCGACATCCGCACGGGCCAGAGCGGCACGACGGCCCCCAGAACCGACTACGGCTCGGCCCCCGACACGACGGCCCGACGCGCCCTGCGGCGCAGCCTGCTCGCCCAGGCCCGGACGCTGCTGCGCCGCGCGGCCGGATACCTCGCCGACCACCGGGAGACGATCCCCGAATACGACCCCGACAACGACATCCTCAACCGCTGCACGACCGATGGAAACCTTGTACAGATACGTTAGCGGCGCGGCCGCCGGCATCGCCGGGCTCTTCGCCCCGGCCGGGCCGCTCATCGCCACGACGCTGCTCTTCATCGTCATGGACTTCCTCTCGGGCGTGGCAGCCGACCGTGCGGCGGCCCGCCGCGCCGGCCGCGCGTGGTACTTCGAGAGCCGCAAGGCGTGGCGCACGGTCGCAAAGGCAGCCCTCGTCCTGACGGCCATCGCCATGGCGTGGCTGCTCGACACCTGCGTGCTGGACTTCCTGCAGCTGAACGTCGCGCGCTTGTTCGCCGGCTTCACGTGCGGCGTCGAGCTGTGGTCGTTCCTCGAGAACGCCGCGCAGCTCTCCGACGCCCCCTTCTTCCTGCAGATGCGCCGCTACGTCCGCCGCCGCATCGGAAAGGAGGTGGGCGATGAGTAGGGGGCTGCGCAACAACAACCCCGGCAACATCCGCCGCTCGAAGGTCCGCTACCGGGGCGAGGTGCGCCCCTCGCAGGACCCCGAGTTCCGGCAGTTCAGCGCCCCCGAGTGGGGCTACCGCGCGATCTTCGTGCTGCTCGACACCTACCGCGTGCGCTACGGGCTGCGGACCGTCACGCAGATGATCTCCCGCTGGGCACCACCCACCGAGAACCGCACGCAGGCCTACATCGACGCCGTGTGCCGCATGACGGGCCTGGCACCCGACGAGCCCCTCGACACGCGCGACCGGGCGACGATGGTACCCCTCGCGGCGGCCATCTCGCGCGTCGAGAACGGCACGGCGGCCGTCATGCGGGATGTCGAGCGCGGGTGGGCGCTTTTTTCCGAGTGATTTTCGTATCTTTGGGGGTATGGAACTCCCCGCACTGCGATACGGACGGCTGCTTGCGCGCCTCGACCGCATGCCGATGCTCAAGGCCGTCGTGCCGCTGGCTGCCGGCATCGCCCTGGCGGACGTGTGCGAACTCCCGGCATGGTTTCTGGCGGCAGCCTTTCTGACGACGGGCGCGGCGGCTCTGCTGCTGCGCTCGTCGCTGTGCATGGCGGCGATGCTCCTCACGGCGGGGCTGGCCGCGGCGCAGCTCCG
>NZ_CASFQD010000052.1 GCF_949296715.1 uncultured Alistipes sp.
CCACCCCCCCCACCGGCCCCCGGCTGCGGCGCGGCGCGCGCCCCGGGGGGGGGAACGGAATCGGGAAACGGAAGGAGAAAATCGGGAGATCGCGCGAATCTGCGAGCAGGCCAGTCGAAACAGGAGGGCAACAGATAGAGGAAAACCAGTCGGAACGTGCGAACGAACGGAACGGATGTTGCCAATCAGTACAGGCAGGTCAGTCGGAACAAAAAGCCCGGCCGGAGCGAGTGGACAGTCTAATGGACGGACAACCGAAATGAGCGAACAGACAAAACGGGTGGCCCATCAGACAAATGGACGGCAGAAACAGAAGGCTCGGCCGGAGCGAGTGGACAGACGAAACGGACAAACAACCGGAACGAGCGAGCAGACTAAACGGGAGGCCCATCAGAACGAATAGACAGTCAAGACAAAAAGCCCGGCCGGAGCGAGTGGAAAGTCTAACAGACGGACAACCGGAAAGAGCGGACAGACGAAACGGACAAACAACCGGAACGAGCGAGCAGACTAAACGGGAGGCCTATCAAAAGAATGGACGTCGGGTCAGAAAGTCAAGCCGGAACGGACAGACAGCCGGCACATGCAGCCAGTCGAAACAGAAAGCCCGGTCGGAACAAGGGAGTGGTCAGACCAGGCGGACAGGCGGAACAAGCGGCCCGGTCCAGACACGAGGGCGTCAGAAGGGCAGTTCGAGCTGGTCGATTTCGTGGTTGAAGGTCAGCCGGTGATGGGGAGTAAGGCCGTATTCACGAATTGCCAGCCGGTGCTCGCGCGTCGGATATCCCTTGTTCTTCAGCCAGCCGTACTGAGGATACTCCTCCGCCAGACGGCACATGTATTCGTCGCGGTGGGTCTTCGCCAGCACGGAGGCCGCGGCGATATCGGCATACTTGCCGTCCCCCTTGACGATGCACCGGTAGGGAATCGAGAGCCGCGTGCGGAAGCGGTTGCCGTCGATCGCCAGAAAGCCGGGTGCCGGATCGAGACGTGCCGCCGCGAGCGACATCCCCTCGAACGAGGCGTTCAGGATATTGATCTCGTCGATGCGGGCCGCGGAAACCGCCTCCACGGCCCACGCCACAGCCTCGCGCTCGATAATCGCACGCAGCTTCTCGCGATTGCGTTCGGTCATCTGCTTCGAGTCGTTGAGCAGCGGATCATGGAAACCGGGGGGCAGGATCACGGCTGCCGCAAAGACCGGTCCGGCCAGACATCCGCGTCCGGCCTCGTCGCATCCGGCCTCCAAAAGGTCGTATTGGTATTGATTTTCCAGCATTGCTCACAAAATTACAAATAAATGGTATCAATCCGGCTTTTTTGTTTACTTTTGTCGCGACAGGTCCCCCATCCGAATGAAATTCGACATTACACGCCAGCCGCTCGTTCCGGCCTTTCTGACACTCGCCGCACTCACCCTCGCGGCGCTGTATGCCGCCGGAGCGTCCGCCGCAGAGACGGCTGACATCACCGGTACGGCGGACCGGATTGCCGAACTGGCCGTCGCCATGCCGCGGGAGCTCCTTACCCGCCTCCAGGCCATTGCACCCGCAGGTTCAAAAACGCTGACAGCATTTCTACTGCTCTTCGCAGGCATGTGCACGGGGCGCATGACCGTCCGGTACAACCTCTACTCGGCCGGCACCTGCCTGGCAATCCCCCTTTTCGGAATGGTCGCCTGCGGGCTGGCCGCCCGGACCGAATACCTCCCGGCGTGTGCCGCGACAGCACTGCTCGCCCTCGCCGTCAAGAATTTCGGCCGCTCGTTCTGCAACGGATACGGATTCGACGCCATCTTCCGCGCATCGCTCTATCTCGGCATGATTCCGCTGCTCGTCCCGGCAGCAGCCCCCCTGCTGTTGCTGATGCCCGTCGCGCTGATGCTCTTCCGTCGCACGGTGCGCGAAGCGGCCGTGGCGCTGGCGGGAATCCTTCTTCCGCCCCTCGTCCTCTGCTACGTCAACTGGGGAGCGGGAGGCTCCTTCATCGCACCGGTTGCGCTGCTGGGCAAGACTCTTGTCACCGGAGCACCCTTCGGCATGCTCCTCTCGCTGCCGTTGCCCGAACAGCTGATGCTGGGAGCCACGGTCGTCCTGACCCTGCTGGCGCTCGGACTCTTCCTCTCGGACCTCTATGCCGTGGGCACGCGCCCGCGCTTCCTGCTGGTCTTCGCCGCCTGCACCTTCGCGGCAACTCTCCTCGCACTCTGCTCACCGGCCGCCACGACCGACGACACGCTGCTCGTCGCCGTTCCGGCCGCCGTGCTGCTGCCCGTGCTCTTCGTCCGTACCCGACGGCTGATCAACCTGCCGCTCTACCTGCTGCTGCTCGCCGGCGCAGCCGCCGTGGCCTTTTTACAATAATATATCCGGTCTTACATATACATTATTTGGACGTATTTATAAATTTCTGCCTAAATAGCGCATTCATCGTTGCTCAAAATAAATATATAATTGTAAATTTGAGTTTGACATCAGTGACGCAACCTTATGTCAGAAAAAACTTAAATTACAATTATCATGAAGAATTCAATGAATCCGTCGGTGCAACAGCCGACAATCGTGAAGTACGTCGAGACGCTTCACACGGGCATCCAGTCACAAGCCCTTTCGCGCTATGCCATCGGCTACATCCTCCGCGGTACGAAGTACATCTACGACGGGGATAAACGTCAGACACTTACGCGCGGCGACGTCTTCTATCTGGGCATCGGGCTCCACTACACGGAGAACGTACCCGAGAACGGACAGCCGTTCGAACAGATCCTCTTCTACTACACGCCCGAGGAGCTGCAACACATCCTCATGCACCTGAACATCACTTACGGGCTGAACATCTCGAACGAACATTCGTGCGAGAACTGCCGCAACAGGACCCACGTGGCGATGCCCGCATGGAACTCGCTGCGCAACTTTTTCACCAATACGAACAACTACCTGCGCGACGAGGAGTTCCGCCACGACGAGACGGCCGAGAACATCAAGATGACCGAATTGATCTATCTGATAGCCTCGCACGAGGACTGCTGCCTGAAAAGCAAACTCCTGAGCAATGTCGACACGGCCCGCGAGAATTTCGAACAGACGATCTACGACCACATCTTCCGCGACGTCTCGATCGAGGAGCTGGCCCGGCTGACCAACCGTTCGCTCACGTCGTTCAAGAAGGAGTTTCGGCGCCACTTCCAGATTCCGCCGCACAAGTGGTTCATCCGGCAGCGGCTGATGCACTCGCGCCTGCTGCTGATCTCGACGTCGAAATCGATCTCGGAAATCGGCAACGAATGCACCTTCCCCAACACGTCGCACTTCATCAAACTCTTCAAGAAGGAGTATCAGATGACGCCCGCCGCCTATCGGAACCGGCACCACTCCTCGCCGGAGAACGAAGCGGCAAAAACGGTCGAACACGAAGAGGCGATTTTGTGAAAAACTTATAATCTCGCCGTTATTCAAATTTTTTAATTATAATTCATTAGAATTTTTTTGCCCGATTTATCAAAAACGTTACAAAAGATTTGGTTTTTCATAAAAATCGATCTATCTTTGTATAACAAACGTGGGGTTCTCCCACTCTCATTAACCTAACTAACCTAACCAGAGAGACCCGAAACCGTCAGGCAACGGGTCTCTTTTTGTTTACCTGCCCGCACGGCAAAGCCGTCTGCGGCAAGGAGCCGGAAAGGCGGCGCACTCCGGGAAAGGAGGGCCGGGTCCCGGGAAAGGGACAGGCTTCGGGAAAGGGACGGGCTCCGTCCGACAGAGCCCGGACGCACGAATGCAGGGACAAGGCCGGCCGGCATCCTGCGGAACATGAAAAAAGAGACGGCACGCTCCGACAGAGCCGAGGGCACATGACCGGAGGGGATGAGCCGCCCCGCCAGAAATCACCGGAACAGGCCGTACCGGCCATCAGGCGCTATAATACGGACTGTTTCCCGCCATGTCGGCAACAGACGGTGAAACCTGCGGCACGGAGCGCCGACAGCCGGGGCCTCAGCGTCCGCAATGTGCTTATTCAGACGCACGAACCGCATGCGGAGCAAGTGACAAATTAAAATTTTCGACATACCAGCCTGTCATAATGCTAACAATAAATGACGAATTCCTGAAAAATGTCAATTATTTTTCTTATTTTTGCATCAATTGGAAAATAATGAACTTAAATGCCGAAGTTTTATGACAAGGTAGATCTCCTGAAAAAACCCGGATGGCTCAAGATCCGTCTGCACCGCACGCCCGAATATGCCGAGGTGCGGCAGATCGTCGAGAAACATGGGTTGCACACCATCTGCACCAGCGGACACTGCCCCAATCAGGCCGAGTGCTGGAGCCGCAGAACGGCAACCTTCATGATCCTGGGTGAGATATGCACACGCGGCTGCCGCTTCTGTGCGACGAAAACAGGACGTCCCCTGGCACCCGACGCCGACGAGCCGCGCCACGTGGCCGAAAGCGTCGCCCTGATGAAACTGCGGCATGTCGTCGTAACCTCCGTGACGCGCGACGACCTTCCGGACAGCGGAGCCCACCACTGGGCCGCTACCGTGAGGGCGATCCGCGCACAGAATCCCGACGCCGTAATTGAGCTCCTTATTCCCGATCTCGACGCACGCCCCGACCTGCTGGACGTGGTCATCGCGTCGAAGCCCGACATCATCGGGCACAACATCGAAACCGTCGAGCGACTGACCCCCGAGGTGCGCTCCAGAGCGAAGTATCGCACCAGTCTGGAGACGCTGCGCTACATGAGCAACCAGGGTGTCGCCACAAAGAGCGGACTGATGGTCGGACTTGGCGAGAGCGATGATGAAGTATTACAGACCCTGCGCGACCTGCGGGATGCGGGCGTCAGGATCGTAACCATCGGTCAGTACCTTCGGCCTACTCTGGAGCACTACCCCGTTGCGGCGTACATCACTCCCGAAAAATTCGAATGGTACCGACTCCAGGCGCTGGAGATGGGTTTCAGCTACTGTGCGAGCGCACCGCTGGTCCGCTCGTCGTACAGAGCCGAAGAGGCCCATCGGAGCGTGAAGGAGGCGCAGCGATGAAGACGACCGGAACTGTCCGCGCCGCCTGCCGCGACCTCGGGGTCATGGACTACAAGGCCTGCTGGGAACTGCAACAGCGGCTCTTCGACGCCCTCGTGTCCCGCAAACGGCACGGAGCGGGACAGCCGGAGGGGCCGGCCGCACAGGCCGCACCGCACAGTTCGGACAGCCCGGCCGCGCAGGAACTGCCTGCGGCGGAGGCCGGCACGGTGCTGCTCGTGGAGCACCCGCCCGTCTACACGCTCGGCAAGAGCGGCCATGCGGAGAACCTGCTCGTGAGCCGCGAGACGCTCGAAGGGCTGGGCGCAACGTTCTTTCACATCGACCGCGGCGGGGACATCACCTTCCACGGTCCGGGACAGCTGGTCTGCTACCCGATTCTCGACCTCGAACGCCTCGGCATCGGGCTGCGCGAATACATCGCGGCACTCGAGGAGGCGGTAATCCGCACCGTGGCGCACTACGGCATCCGTGCCGGGCGCATCGCGGGCGCTTCGGGCGTCTGGCTCGGCCAGGGGGTCGAGTTCGGCGACAAGGGCGCGGACGGCAGCGGCAGGGAGACCGTCTCCGGAGCGGAGATCCCGAACGGGGAGAAGGAGACCCCGGCAGCACAGCCCCCGCGGCAGGTCCTGTCCGCCGCGGCATGCGGCGGCAAAATCGACCCGCCGCGCAAGATTTGCGCAATAGGCGTGCGTTCGTCACGTTATGTTACCATGCACGGCTTTGCGCTCAACGTCACGACCGACCTCGGCTGGTTCTCGCGCATCAACCCGTGCGGGTTCACCGACCGCGGCGCGACCTCGATCGCCCGGGAGACGGGCCGCAGCGTAGCGATGGATGAGGTCAAAGACCTCGTTGTCAAATTTTTAAGTGAGATATTAAATGTTAAAATATATAAATATTAGAACGTATGCCCATAGAAAAACGCTGGGTAGTGAAGCCTCAGGGCGACCCCGCGACGGTAGCTATGCTCGCTGCCGCGCTGCGGACTTCGCCCATCCTGGCCAATCTACTCGTACAGAGAGGCATAGACACCGTAGAAAAGGCGGAGAAGTTCTTTAGACCGAGTCTCGCGGACCTGCACGATCCCTTCCTGATGAAGGACATGGACAAGGCGGTCGAGCGGGTCGAGCGCGCCGTGGCGAACAATGAGAAGATCATGGTCTACGGCGACTACGACGTGGACGGCTGCACGGCCGTCGCGCTGGTCTACAAGTTCCTGCGCCAGATCGGGCACAAAAACCTGATGTTCTACATCCCGGACCGCTATACCGAAGGGTACGGCATCTCGGTCAAGGGGATCGATCTGGCGGCCCACAAGGGCGTCAGCCTCATCATCGCCCTGGACTGCGGCATCAAGGCCACGGAAAAGGTTGCCTATGCAAAGACGAAAGGCGTGGATTTCATCATCTGCGACCACCACCTCCCGGCCGAGGAGATTCCCCGCGCCGTAGCCGTTCTGGACCCCAAGCGGGTCGACTGCACCTACCCGTTCGACGAACTGTCGGGCTGCGGCGTGGGCTTCAAGCTCGTGCAGGCCTACGCACAGAAGAACCGCATCCCCTTCGAGCAGATTCTCAACCTGCTCGACCTGCTCGTCGTGTCGATCGCCTCGGACATCGTGCCGCTGGTGGGCGAGAACCGCATCCTGGCGCACTTCGGACTGAAGAACCTCAACCACGAGCCGTCGAAGGGGCTGTTGTCGATCATCAAGATCTGCGGGCTGGACAAGCACAACATCACCATCGACGACATCGTCTTCAAGATCGGGCCGCGCATCAACGCCGCCGGGCGCATGCGCATGGATGAGAACGACGAGAACGCCTCGCCTTCGGGCGGGCACGCCGCCGTGGAGCTGCTCATCGAGGGCAACGAGTCGGTGGCGGCCGAATTCGGCAATGTCATCGACGCCTACAACCAGGACCGCAAGTCGATCGACCGCCACGTCACGCAGGAGGCGCACGAATACATCGAGCACAACCCCGAAATGAAACGGCTGAAGAGCACCGTGGTCTACAACCCGAAATGGATGAAGGGCATCGTGGGAATCGTCGCCTCGCGCCTGATCGAGACCTACTACCGCCCGACCGTCGTGCTGACGATGAGCAACGGCTTCGTCACGGGTTCGGCGCGCTCGGTGCCGGGCTTCGACCTCTATCAGGCCGTCGAGTCGTGCTCGGACCTGCTCGAGAACTTCGGCGGGCACATGTACGCCGCGGGGCTGACGATGCGCCCGGAGAATGTCGGGGAGTTCACGCGCCGCTTCAACGCCTATGTCGAGGAGAACATCGACCCGCAGATGCTCGTTCCGCAGGTCGACATCGACAGCGAGCTGCTCTTCTCGGACATCACGCCCAAGTTCCGCGAGCACCTCAACCGTTTCCAGCCCTTCGGGCCGGGCAACGCCTCGCCGGTCTTCGTGACCTGCGGCGTGAGCAACCACGGCGAGGCGAAGCTCGTCGGCATGGAGTGCGAGCACCTGCGCATGGACCTCATGCAGCGGCAGAAGCCCAACACGAAGATTCAGGCCATCGCCTTCCAGCAGCCCACGCACTACGAGTGGGTGCGCTCGGGGCGTCCGATCGACGTCTGCTACCAGATCGTCGAGAACCACTACCGCGGCACGGTGACCACGCAGCTGCGCGTCAAGGACATCAAGCCCGTGCACAACAACCGGTAACAGCCGGGCCGAAATATCGGGAAGTGCTCTCCTCCTCCGCGGAAAACCCGGTACAGGGGAGGGCGACCGGAAAACAGACAGGGAGTGGGGATCGGTTGTTCCGATCCCCGCTCCCTGTTATCTGTCCCGCAACATCCTGCCGGAAGCGATCCGGCTGTCCCGGCGGTCAGAGGCGGATGATGCGCTCCGTATCGTCGGCCGGGGGCAGCGGGGCGGGCGTGAAGTCCGAATAGCCGATCGCGATGGCGCACAGCGGCTCGCACCCCTCGGGGATGGGCAGGAAGCCGCGCAGGTAGTCCGCGGCCTGTTTGCCCTCGGGCTCCTCCTTGCGGCAGGGGCGTCCGTTGATGTGGACCCAGCACGAGGCGAGCCCCTCGTCGACGCACGCCAGCTGGAGGATCGTTGCCGAGATGGCGGCATTCTCGCGCCACAGGTCGCCCTTCGTCGTATCGCCCAGCACCACAACGGCCATCGGCGCCCCCTTCATGAAGGCCGAGCCGTAGTCGCGCATGGCGGCCATGCGGGCCACCGTCTGCGGGTCGTCCACCACGAGCAGGCGCGTCGTGCGCGTATTGCGGGCCGAAGGGGCCGTGAGGGTCTCGGCGAGCAGGCGGTCCACCACCTCGCGCGACACCGCACGCTCCGTGAACTTGCGGATCGAGCGGCGTTTCGAAAGCAGTTGCTTGAATTCCATAATCGTTGCATTTGGGCTCCGCGGCCGGATGGGACCCGGAGCATCGTTTTTGCAAAAATAGTGAAAAAACGTTATCTTTGGTAATTGTTTTCGCAACCCCAAAAACCACCAACGATGGAATACCGCTTCACGATCGCCCTGATCTACGATTTCGACGGCACGCTCTCCCCGGGCAACATGCAGGAGTACGACTTCATCCCGGCCGTGGGCAAGAGCAACAAGGAGTTCTGGTCGGAGGCCAACTCGCTGGCCGAGCGGCAGGATGCCGACATGGTCCTCACCTACATGGCCCGCATGATCCAGGAGGCCAAGTCGAAGGGGCTGTCGCTGCGCCGCGAGGCCTTCCAGGAGTCGGGCCGCCGCGTCACGCTCTTCAAGGGAGTCCGGGAGTGGTTCGCGCGCATCAACCGTTACGGCGAGGAGCGCGGCATCCGCATCCTGCACTACATCAACTCGTCGGGGCTCAAGGAGATCATCGAAGGGACGGAGATCGCCCACGAGTTCCGCAAGATCTACGCCTGCTCGTTCCTCTACGACGTCGACGGCATCGCCTACTGGCCCGCCGTGGCGGTCAACTACACCAACAAGACGCAGTTCATCTTCAAGATCAACAAGGGCGTGGAGTCGGTCTTCGACTCGACGCTCGTCAACCGCTACATCCCCGAGAACGAGCGTCCCGTGCCCTTCAAGCACATGATCTACGTGGGCGACGGCACGACCGACATCCCCTGCATGCGGCTGGTCAAGAACTCCGGCGGCCACTCCATCGCGGTCTACAACCCCGACCAGAAGGAGGCGCGGCGCAAGATGTCGTCGCTCATCCACGACAACCGCGTGAACCACGTCCTGCCGGCCGACTACTCCGACGGCTCGGAGATGGACACCCTCGTGAAGACCATCATCGACAAGATGGACCTCGACGAGCGGCTCGAACGCATGGAGGTCGTCAAATAGCCATGTCGCTCTGGGAACTCCACGCAAGACGGTTCGTGCGCTGGGTGCGGATGATCGGACCGGGGCTTATCGTGGTGCTCGCGGCCGCGGCCGCCGCCGTGCTGCTCTACCTGCTCGTCGCCGAACACCGGCCGTGGATCGCCGCGGCACTGGCCCTGCTCATCCCGCTGCGCCTGCACGCCGTGCGGCGCGACCTGCGGCTCGTGCGGCAGCTCTGCCGCCGTCCGCGGCTCCACCTGGCGGCCGAATACCTCGCCGTCGCGGCGCCCTGCCTGCTCGTTCTGCTGCTGCACCGGGCGTGGC
>NZ_CASFQD010000053.1 GCF_949296715.1 uncultured Alistipes sp.
ACAACATTTTAAGGACTTCGTAAAGTGGTATCTTTTTCTGAATAGCAATGATGGAATTATTATGAAAAACAAATGACCAGAATCATACGATTCTGGTCATTTGTTCTAATATAATACCAACCAATTTTGGCATCATTACCTTACTTTTTACCTTTCACTTCTCACTTTCACTTTTCGCCCTCTCCCGCACCTTTTACCTTTTACCTTTCACTTTTCACTTTTCACCTTAATAAAGGTTTTGTGCGGCGTGCGGATTTCGAGGTGCGTCCAGCCGGGCGGCAGCACGGCGGCATCGAGCTGCACCACTCCGTCGGGGGTGATCTCCAGCCCGCCGAAGCCGAACATCACGGCCTGCAGCAGGCCGCCCGCTCCGGTCATGAAATAGAGATTGCCGCTCGTAGCCGTCTCGGCGAAGGCCCCGAAGGGCGGCCGGAGGTTGGGCCGGTAGGCGCGGCGGAACATCTCGGCGGCCCGCCCGGCCATCCCCAGCCGCGCATACTGCACGGCAAAGACCGAGTAGCTCATCGCGGGACCGTTCTGCGGGTCGATGCGGTGCTCGTAGTAGGCCAGGTCGCGCAGCAGCGCTTCGCGGTCGGTGACGATCCCGAGCGGATAGCCCAGCAGGTTGGCATCCGCCTGCTTGATCTGCTCGCCCGCGTAGGCGGCATGCTCGCGCGTCACCCCGTCGTCAAAACGCAGGATGCGCAGCCCGGCGGCGATTTCGCGCCATGCGGGATCGGGCTCCTCGCCGCACAGCTCGGCCGCGGCAGCTGCATACTCCAGCGCCCGGCGCACGGCCCCGTTCGTGAAGGCGTTGTCCGTAACGCCCACGGCGTATTCGTTGGCGCCGATGACGTTGCGGATCGAGTAGCTGCCGTCGCCGTTCGGTGTCACACGGTCGCACCAGAAACGGGCCACCTCGTGCAGCAGCGGCCACCCCTCGCGGCGCAGCCACGTCCGATCGTGCGTCACGCAGTAGTAGTTCCAGCAGGCGATGGCCACATCCGCCGTCACGTGGTGCTCGAGCGGCCCCGTCAGGGCGAAGGTCGGCGTGCACTCCTCGCCGCGGTCGTCCCCCTCCCAGGGAAACATCGCGCCCCGGTAGCCGTGGACATAGGCCCGGCGCCGCGCGGCCGGCAGCCCGTCGACGCGGTAGTCGAGCATGCCGCGCGCCAGCTCGGGATGCAGCACCAGCAGCGGCGGATACATCCACAGCTCGGCATCCCAGAAGATGTGGCCGTTGTAGACGCCGCGGGCCGAGAGGCCCATCGGCGGGATACTGCGGCGGCTCCCCTCGCGGATCGAGCCGTAGAGGTTGTAGAGGGCGAAGCGCACGTCCAGCTGCGCCCCGGGGTCGCCCCCGATCACAATGTCGCCGCGCCACAGCTCCGCCCAGAGACGCTCGTGCGCCGCAACGAGCGCCGCACGCCCCTCGCGGGCGGCGTAGATCGCCTGCCGCTCCGCCTCGTTCCACGGATCGGCAAATGAAGCCGTCGTGCAGACCGTTCCCACGAGGGCAAGCGTCACCCGCTCGCCGCGCCGCAGTGCGATGCGCACCTCGCCGGGCCGCTCCTGCACGCAGGGTGCCTCGCAGAGAAAGGTCGACGAGGCGGCCACGTGGTCGCGCCCGCCGTTGTAGCTGCCCGACGAGCCCGTGGCGACGATCCGGCGGCCGTCGTCGCAGAAGACCGTGCGCGCGGAGTGCGTCGTGTCGGCAAAGTCCGCAGGGATCATGTGGCGGTTCACCAGGCGCAGGTCGACGTCGCGCGCGGCCGTCACCTCGACCTCCGCCATCAGGGCGCAGGGCATGTTGCGCAGGGCCCGGACGGCGTACCGCACGGTGACCGGCCCCGTCTCGAAGCGCGTCTCGTGCACGGCGCGCCGCAGGTCGATCCACTGCGCACGCTGCCGGACATCGGCGGCCTCCACGCGGCGGCCGCCGATCTCGAGCTCCAGCCCGAGCGGATTGATTCCCTCCAGCACGCGGCACACCGAGCCGTGCGTGCCCGCCTCGTAGGCGGCACCCAGCACAACGGGGCCGAACGCAAAGGGATCGCGCCCGACGGTCATGCCCACCTCGCCGTTGGCCACCGCCACCGGGTAGTAGGCCGCCGCGGTGTCGCGCGCCCGGAGGATCCACCCCTCGTCGCAGGCCGCGGGCGTCCGTTCCCGGTCATCCGCCGCAGCGAACTGCTCCCGGCCCGCTGCCACCGACACCCGCTCGCAGCCGTGCGCCGCAGAGGTCCGGGGCCCGGCCTGCACCGCCGTCACGGCAGGTGCGAGGACCGCCAGCCAGAGGATGATTCCGCGCCGTATCATGCCGTTATTCGTATTGCGGGATGAAGGTCACGGCCTGCCCGCCGCGCGCCGCCATGACGATTTCGAGCGTGTCGTCCGCCGTCACCGTGCGCTCCTCGATGCGGTAGGCCTCGGGGTTCTCGGCCGAGTCGGCGGCATCGGCATAAATCGTCGCCGTGTAGCGCACGCCGGGCTGCAGGAAGCCGAGCGGCTGCGTCAGCGTGCGCGCCTCGCCGTTCGTGCCGGCGCCGAGGAAGAAGCGCTCGCCCGCACGACGTGCCACGACGATATAGTCGCCGATCTCGCCCTGCAGCGCCTCGGACCAGTCGCAGTCGGCGTCGAAGTCGCGGAAGAAGCGGAAGGCCGGATGCCCCTCGTAGTTCTCTATCAGGTCGGCGGCCATCTGCAGCGGCGAGTAGATGATGACCCAGTTGGCAATCTGGCGCGCGAGCGTCGTCTTGATGCAGCAGTCGCCGTTGGGGCCGTTCCACTCGATGCGTCCCTTGTCGGCCTTCGCGCGCGAGTAGTCGATATCGAAGATGCCCGGCGTGTAGTCCATCGGGCCGCTCAACAGCCGCACGAAGGGCAGCGTGCAGAGGTACTCGGCCGAGTTGCCCTCCGACCAGGCGTTCCACTCCATGCCGCGGGCCCCCTCGCGCGTCATCATGTTGGGCCACGTGCGGCGGATGCCGGTCTCCTTGATCGGCTCGTGCACGTCGAGCATGATGCCGTAGCGGGCCGCCGTCTCGACGACGCGCTGGTAGTGCTGCACGCCGTACTGCGAATGGTGGAGGTAACCGCCCTTGAAGCCTCCGGCGTAACCCGTCTTGAGGGTGCGGATGCCCAGCTCGGCGTAGCGCTGCATGGCTTTCTCCATCTGCCGCTCGAATTCGGGGATGTTGCCGCCCGTCTCGGCGTGCATCCACAGCTCGACACCCCGCTCGCGGGCGTAGGCAGCGATGCGCTCCAGATCAAAGTCGGCATAGGGCTCGACGTAGTCGAAGTGCTGGTTGCCGCCCCAGTTCTCCCAGCCCTTGTTCCACCCCTCGAACAGCACGCCCTGGATGTTGTTGTCGGCCGCGAAGTCGATGTGCCGCAGGGCATTGGCCGTCGTGGCGCCGTGGCGCGGCCCCATCGTCCAGACCTGCGTGCCGAGGTGCATGCCCCACCAGACGCCGACATACTTCTGCGGGGTGATCCACGACGTGTCGGCGATCTTCGAGGGTTCGTTCAGGTTGAGAATCAGCGCCGAGTTGATGAGGTCGACGGCCCGGCGGCCGATCTGCACCGTGCGCCACGGCGTGGTGAACGTCACCGGGACGTAAGCCTTCACGCCGTCGGGCAGCGGCGCCAGGTCGGCCTTCAGCACCCCGGCCGAGTCGCGCCGCAGCACCATCTCGGGGTAGTCGTACAGAGCCGCCTCGTGCACCGAGCCGTAGAGACCCGCCGCCGTGCGGAACGTAAAGGGGGTGTTGGCGTCGGCAACCTCCGCGACGGGCAGCTCGCGATACTGAAGCTCGTAGGTCTCGAAGTTGCCCGGAATGGACCACGACTGCGTGCCGGGCTCGTCGGCGAAGCGGAACTCGGTCAGCTCGTCCGTCACCGCGAGGGTGTCGCACCCCGCGACGCGCCACTCGTAGCGGAACGCCACGCCGTCGTCGAAGGCCCGGGCGCGGAGCGTGAGGGCCACGTCGCCGGCGCCGCGCAGCGTGACGGCCATCTCGTTGCAGTGGTTGCGCACGAGTTTGTTCTCGCCCCAGGGCTGCGTCCACTCCTCGTCGAAGGAGCTGTGGCGCACGGAGGCGATCCGCGTGCCGGCGATGAGCGCCTCGCGCGTCTGAACCCCCAGCCGCGAGGGGAGCAGCAGCGGCTCTCCGTCGACCTCGACGGACCATGTCGGGCCGTCGGCATCGGCGGCGACACTCAGGGTGATGCGCCCGTCGGGCGAGGTCACCACGGGCCGTTCACCGCACGCGGAGCAGAACAAGAGAGCGCACAGGGACGCCAGCAAAGCGAAAAGAGAGATACGTTTCATACGGATGGTCTAATTTGCGTTTTTTTGCACGAGTTGTCGGAATTATTCGTCCGTGCGGTCGAAGAAGTAGGGCGCACAGCGGTAGCCGCACCGCTCATAGAGCCGGCGCAGCTCCCCGAGCCGCACGCGGAAGCTCTCCATGTCGCGCCGGTCGCAGGCCCAGCCCACCTCGGCGAGGGCCGCCAGGCGCGGCAGCAACATGTGCTGCAGATGCGCCATGCCGGCGACGTATTCGGTCCAGAGGTTGGCCTGCACACCGAGGATGAAGGGGCGCTCGGCCTCGGTCAACTGGTCATAGGGGTCCAGCGCATAGACCTTCCCGACGGAGACGTAGCCGCCGATGCCCCACGGCTCCTGCCGCGGGTCCTTCGTCTGGTAGTAGTCGAAGTAGCAGTGCGTGTTGGGGGTCATGATGGCGTGGTTCTCGGCCCGGGCGGCGGCAATACCGCCCGCGGCGCCGCGCCACGACATGATCGTCGCGCTCTGCGAGATGCCCCCTTCGAGAATCTCGTCCCAGCCGATCAGACGGCGGCCGTGGGCGTTGAGCCACCGCTCGATGCGGTGGATGAAGTAGCTCTGCAACTCGTTTTCGTCGCGCAGCCCCTCCTCGCGGATGCGGCGCTGGCACTCCGGACAGCGCTTCCAGTTCTCCTTCGGGCACTCGTCGCCGCCGACATGGATGTACTCCGAGGGGAAGAGCGCGATCACCTCGTCCAGCACCTCCTCCATGAACTCGAAGGTCGTGTCGCGCCCAGCGCAGAAGACCTCGGGGAAGACACCCCACAGCGTCTGCACCTTGTATCCCTCACCGGCACACCCGAGCCAGGGATACGACGCCAGCGCCGCGGAGGCGTGGCCCGGCATCTCGATCTCGGGCACCACGGTGATGAAGCGCTCGGCGGCGTAGGCCACCACGTCGCGCACCTGCCTCTGCGTGTAGTAACCGCCGTAGGGCTTGCCGTCGCAGGCCGCCGAGTTGTTGCCGAGCACCGTCTCCGCGCGGTGCGCACCGACGCGCGTCAGCTCGGGGTAACGGAGAATCTCGATGCGCCACCCCTGGTCGTCGGTCAGGTGCCAGTGGAAGCGGTTGATCTTGTGCAGGGCGAGGATGTCGATGAAGGTCTTGACCTCGTCGACCGTGAAGAAGTGGCGGCAGCAGTCGAGCATCGTGCCGCGGTAGGCGAACGTCGGTTCGTCCTCGATGTGCAGCGCCGGAAGCGCCGCGCCGTACTGGGAGACAAGCTGCCGCAGGCTCTGCAGACCGTAGAAGACCCCGGCCTCCGTGCCGCCCTCGACCAGAAGGCCGTCGGGACCGACCGTAAGCCGGTAGGCCTCGGCACCGAGCGCCGGATCGAGCGTCAGGCGCAGCGGGCCGTCGCTCTCCGCCACGGCGAGCCGCAGCCCCGCCTCGCGCTCCATCCACTGTGCAAACTGCTCCGCCACACGGAACAGCACGACGTTGTCCGCCGGGACGGAGATTCGCACGCCGTCGGTCAGCTGCAGGCCTTCGCCCCCGTCACAGACGGCAAGCCGCGGTTGCGGCACGACGGCCGGCTGTGCGGCCGCAAAGGCTCCGGCAGCCGACAGCGCCGCGAGCACAAGAAGGATCGTTTTTTTCATAGGTAACCGTTTGATTGTTTATCTGTCTGTTCTGCATTTCACGAAGCGCCACGGGGTCCGCGCATGCAAGCCGCCGGACCAACGACGAATTTAGCGATTTTTTTCTTCATTTGCAACCGGGCAGCCCACCATACGGCACAAAACAGACGGGAACACGGGCAATCCGTCCGCCCTCCCCGCCCCGGCACCGCCCGGTTCCCGGCAGCGGCATCCCGTCCCGCGTGCAAATCCCGCCTCCCGGCGGAGCACCCGGCCGGGCCTTTTATTTTTTTTCTACTATTTTTTTCGAAGAAAATTTGCATTACTAAAAAATTAGTAGTATACTTGCATTGCGGGAGCAGGTTTTCGCCGCCCGGCATTCCCACTGTGGAGCGGCATCCCGGACACGAAGAGACGCAACAAACGAAAACAGATACGACCATGAACGAAAAGCAACCCACGGCCCTGACACGCGGCGAGGAGGAGATCATGCAGATACTCTGGCGGCTCGGCAACGCCGTCGTCAACGACATCATCGCCTCGACGGAGGAACCGCACCCGAAATACACGACGGTGGCCACCTTCCTGAAGATTCTCGAAAACAAGGGCTTCGTCCGCCACACGAGCGAGGGCAAGAGCCACCGCTACTGGCCCGCCGTAAGCAAGGAGGAGTACGCCCGCAGCGTCATGTCGACGATGCTCGACTCCTACTTCGACGGCTCGCTCGTCCAGCTTGTGTCGTTCTTCTCGCGCCACGAGCAGCTCTCGGCCCGCGAAATGGACGAGATTCTCGAAATCATGCGCCAGGCCGGCAAATAATCCCGCAGCACCATGAAAGAGCTCCTGACATACCTTGCCGAGGTCATCGTCTGCAGCACCGCGCTCCTGGCGGCCTACGCCCTGCTGCTCGAACGCCGCGTGCGTTTCGGCTGGTGCCGACGCTACCTCACGGCACTGCTGCCGCTCGCCGCGCTCATTCCGCTGCTGCGCATCCCCGTCTGGCCGGGCGAGGTCATCACCGCAACCACAGCGCCGGCAGCCCCCATCCCCGCTACGGCGTGGGCCTCCGTGCCGGAGGTGCTCCCCGCGGCCGAGCCCCTCGTAACGCCCCGCACGCTGCTGATCGCCGTCTGCCTGCTCGGGACCGCGACGCTTGCCGGGGCGATGCTCCGTGAGGCGCTGCGCATCCGCCGTCTGCGCCGCCGCGCCACCGTCACGGACGCCGGGCACCTGCACCTGGTGCGGACGCGGGAGCGCATCGCCTCGTTCTCGTTCTTCCGCTCGGTCTACGTCTGGGAGGGCACGCCGGGCGAGGAGATGCAGGCCGTGCTGATGCACGAAGCGAGCCACATCGCCCACCGCCACACGGCCGAACGCCTCCTGATGGAGACCTTCAAGGCCCTTCAGTGGTGGAACCCCGTGGCGTGGGTCGCCGCGCGCCGCCTGACCGAAGTACAGGAGTTCGAGGCCGACCGCGACGTGCTTAAGCAGGGCTTCGACCGCGAACGCTACATGCACACGATATTCCGCCAGCTCTTCGGCTATAGTCCGGACATAGCCAACGGGCTGCGGGACTCACTGACCAAAAAAAGATTCCAGATGATGACAACCAACCACACAAGCAGGCACGCCCTGCTGCGAGTGGCGGGCACGGTGCCCGTCCTCGCGGGGTTGCTGTGCGCCTTCTCGTTCACGGCGCAGGCGGCCCGCATCGAAACCGAGTCCGGAGCAAGCCACGAGCGGGTCATCTACCTGCTCAACGGCCGCGAGGTTCCCGCCGCGGAGATCCGCGCCGCCGAACCCGAAGCGCTCACCGTCGACAGGTTCTACTCGTCGGAGAACCTTCCGGCCGAATACCGCGACCGTAATCCCGAGCTCGTCGTCGCCTTCACGGCCGAGGAGCCGCTCCGGCACTACACCCCGATCCGCATCGAGGGCACGGTGACCCACGCCGACGGCTCGCCGGCCGCCGACATCCTGCTCTACGCCGGTGCCATGGGTACGCACCCGCTCGACAAGGAGGCCTACCCCGCCCGCACGGACGCCGAAGGGCGCTTCTCGCTCACGGGTCCGGCCCGCGGATCGCTGACCTACGCCTCCAACACCGCAGAATCCTCCTTCACCCGTGTAACAACCTACGACAGCAAAGGGGCCGATCCCTACCGGATGCAGCTGGAGATCGCCGATCCCGATGCGGCAACCCCGCAAACGGACGCTGATGCCGCAGAACGCACCGCCGTGGAGCATCCGACAAACGCAACGACCCGAACAGCCCCGGCAGCCGCCAGTCAGCCGTTCGACCTCAAGTTCTACATCCGGCTGTGGAACCGGGACAACCGCAGCTTCTCGACCGACAACTACGCCGCGGGCGCCACGCTGCGGATCATCGGCACGGACGTCACGACGCAGTCCGACAGCAAGGGCGAGGCCACGCTCACGGTAACCGAAGGACAGGTCGTGGAGATCAATTACCCGGAATACTACGCCGTCTCCGTCGTGGCGGAAACCGCGCAACGCGAGGTATTCATCGACCTGCGGTCCGAGAGCACGAAGCAGTCGGTCGGTCCGATCCCGACGGTCGATGAATACGGCGTCCAGCAGCGCCCGCTCTACATCATCGACGGCATGGAATACCCCACCAACACGGGACTGACGACAAACTCCGTCGAGTCAATCCAGCTGCTCAAGCCCGAGGAGGCCACGGCCAAATACGGCGAGCGCGGAAAATACGGAGCCGTGGAAATCACCACCACCGCCGTCAAAAAAATGAAGCGTCCGAAAGCCGACGCCGCCGCGGAGGAAGCGCCCGCCGGGCAGCAGCCGACGCCGGCCGCTTCGGAAGACGACACGCCGTTCCTTGTCGCCGAGGAGATGCCGCTCTTCCAGGGCAAGGACCTCAACACCTTCCGCACATGGGTGCAGTCGCAGATCCGCTACCCGGCCGAGGCGCTCAAGCGCGGCATCGAGGGACGCGTCGTTCTGTCGTTCATCGTCGAGCGCGACGGTTCGGTGAGCACCATCCAGCTGCTGCAATCCCCCGACCGGATACTCTCGGAGGAGGCCCGGCGCGTCGTCGCCGCCTCGCCGAAATGGACCCCCGGCCGGCAAAGGGGGCATCTCGTGCGCGTCCGCTATATGCTGCCCGTAGACTTCAGCATCCCGAAGGAGAAGGCAGCCGCACAGGAGCCGGGAATGACGCCGCCGCAGTTTGAGGGCGGAGATATTAACGCCTTCCGCAGCTGGGCGATGCAACGCCTGCGCTATCCCGCCAAAGCGAGGGAGCAGCAGACGGAAGGGAGCGTCGTGGCCACCTTCACCGTCGGCAGGGACGGCCGGGTGGACGACATCCGCATCGCCGGTAAGCCCGACCCGCAGCTTGCCGAAGAGGTGCGCCGCGTCGTGAAGGCCTCGCCCGCCTGGAGTCCCGCTACGCGCAACGGCGAGGCGACGACCGTGACCATCACGCTGCCCGTCTCGTTCCGGATTCAGGGCTCGGGGCATCCGCTGGAGGAGGTGCCCGCCGCCTCGGCAACGACCGTGGAGCGGATCATCGTCACGGCGTTTCCGACCCCAGCCCGCGAAACGGCTCCCGATACGGCTTCCGCCACCCGCTGACCACCGCAACCAATCTTACCATAACGCGGAAGGCGGCGTCCACTCCGAAGTTCGGTGGACGCCGCCTCTTTTTCTACCGGTGAATCCGGCCGCGGAAGCTGCGCGGGTTATTCGAGCCCGAGCAGTTGCATGATCCGCTGCGAGAGCTGCGTATTGTCCATCACGCCCGTGATGCGGTCGGCTCCCGCGCCGTAGAGGTAGACCGGCACCATCGTGCCCGTATGGCCCGTCGTGGAGAAGGAGTAGTTCAGGCCGCTCTCCGAACGGGTGAAGTCCGCCTCGTTGCTCGGAATCGTCAGACCGCCCGTCTCGTGGTCGGCCGTGACGACCACCAGCGTGCCGGGTGTGCGGTCGGCAAAGTCCATCGCCGCAGCCACCGTGCTGTCGAAGTCGCGCATCAGAAAGAGCAGCTCTTCGGCATCGTTGCCGTGGCAGGCCCAGTCGATGAACGACCCCTCGACCATCAGCACGAAGCCCTTGTCGCGGCGCTCGGCCTCGGCGGAGAGCAGTTCGAGCGACCGGCGCGTGGCACGCGTCAGGTAGCCTGCCTGCATCTCGTCGTCCAGTACGCTCTCCTCGGCCACAACGGCCAGCAGGGGCAGCGCATCGGCACGCTCGGCCTCGTCCATCGTTTCGGCCACGGCATAGCCGTCGCGGCGCATCGCATCCAGCCAGCTGCCGCCCTCGGGCGACGCTTCGCCGAGCCACTTGCGGCCGCCGCCGAAGAGCACGTCGATGCCGCTCGCGGCCAGGTCGCGCGTAATGGCCGGATTGTCGTCGCGGTCGGCCACATGGGCATAGAAGGCTGCCGGCGTGGCATGCTGCAGATAGCAGCAGACGGCAAGGCCCGTCGGGCGTCCCTCGGCATGGGCCCGGGCGATCATCGACTGCACGGGCTTGCCGTCGGGCGTCTGCCCGAGCATGCCGTTGTTGGTCTTGTGCCCCGTGGCGAGCGCCGTACCGGCCGCCGCGGAGTCGGTCACGCGGTTGTTGGCCGAGCGCGTCGTGATGAGCGCCACGCCCTCGGCCCGGTCGAAGGCCGTCGGGGCATACTGCTGCTCAATCTGCAGCATCGAGACCTGCGCGAGGCCCATGCCGTCGCCGATCAGCAGAATCACGTTGCGGACCGGTTCCGCGCCGCTGCACGCGGGCTCCGCAGCCCGCAACATGCCCGTCGACAGCACCACCGCCAACAGGCCCATCCAAAATCTTTTCATGGTCGTAGTTTTGTTTACACGACAAAAGTAAGGGAATTTTGCAACTTTTTGCTACATTTACCGAACTTTATCCGATTTGCATCATGGACGTAAAGATCGCCCCCGACTGGAAAGAGATATTCGCCCCCGAATTCGAAAAGCCCTACTTCGGGGAACTGGCCCGCTTCGTGCGCGAGGAGTACGCCTCGCACCGCATCTACCCGCGCGGCAGCAACATCTTCCGCGCCTTCGACAAGTGTCCGTTCGACCGGCTCAAGGTCGTCATCATCGGGCAGGACCCCTACCACGGACCCGGGCAGGCCAACGGGCTCTGCTTCTCGGTCGGCGACGGCGTGCCCTTCCCGCCGTCGCTGCAAAACATCTTCAAGGAGGTGGCCGACGACACCGGCACACCCATCCCGCCGACGGGCAACCTCGACCGCTGGGCCGAGCAGGGCGTGCTGCTGCTCAACGCCGTGCTGACGGTGCGCGAACACCTGGCCGCCTCGCACGCCGGACACGGCTGGGAGACCTTCACCGACGCCGTGGTGCGGGCCGTCGCCGAGCGCAAGGAGCACATCGTCTACATGCTCTGGGGCAGCTACGCCCAGAAGAAGGGCGCCATCGCCGACCCCGCGCGCAACTGCATCCTCAAGGCCGTGCACCCCTCGCCGCTGTCGGCCTACCGCGGATTCCTCGGCTGCCACCACTTCTCGCGCGCCAACGACTACCTCCGCTCCGTAGGCAAGGAGCCGATCGTCTGGTAGCCGCACCGCCGACAACCGGCTACGACTGTCCGTCCCGGTCCTTTCTGAGAAAGAGCCCGGCAAGGAACCAGCCGACCAGGATATAAAAGATGGTTGAAAGCATATTCCGAAGATACGGAAATTTTCGCTTTCATGCAACACCGGACCCCGGCGGCCGCCCGAACGCTCCGCACGCGACGACGCCGCAGGACAGCCGGGCATAGACACGAAAAGCCCGCCCTTTCCTTGCGAAAGAGCGGGCTTTATCCGTATCTGCGCGGGCGATCAGCCCAGGTAGGACTTCAGCAGCTTCGAGCGCGACGAGTGGCGCAGGCGGCGGATCGCCTTCTCCTTGATCTGACGCACGCGCTCGCGCGTGAGGTCGAACTTCTCGCCGATCTCCTCGAGGGTCATCTCCGAGCAGCCGATGCCGAAGAAGTACTTGATGATGTCGCGCTCACGCTCGGTCAGCGTCTCCAGCGCGCGGTCCACCTCCGTCGAGAGCGACTCGTTGATCAGCCCCCGGTCGGCATTCGGCGAATCGGGGTTCACCAGCACGTCGAGCAGCGAGTTATCCTCGCCGTCGGCGAAGGGCGCATCGACCGAGACATGGCGTCCGGCCACACGCAGCGTATCGGTCACCTTCTCCTTCGGGAGTTCGAGCTCCGTGGCCAGCTCCTCGGGCGACGGCGTGCGCTCGTGCTCCTGTTCGAAGCGGGCGAAGGCCTTGTTGATCTTGTTGAGCGACCCCACCTGGTTGAGCGGCAGGCGCACGATGCGCGACTGCTCGGCCAGCGCCTGGAGGATCGACTGGCGGATCCACCACACGGCATAGGAGATGAACTTGAAGCCGCGCGTCTCGTCGAACTTCTCGGCGGCCTTGATCAGTCCGAGGTTGCCCTCGTTGATCAGGTCCGGCAGGCTCAATCCCTGGTTCTGATACTGTTTGGCGACGGAGACCACGAAACGAAGGTTGGCTTTCGTGAGCTTTTCGAGTGCTTCCTGATCCCCTTTCTTGATCCGTTGGGCGAGTTCCACCTCCTCCTCGACCGTGATGAGTTCCTCCTTGCCGATCTCCTGCAGGTACTTGTCCAGCGAGGCGCTCTCGCGGTTGGTGATGGACTTCGTAATCTTTAACTGACGCATAACTTACTATTACCTCTCAATAAACATTAGCCGTTGCAAAAACCCGCCCGGACCGGCCGCGCCTACTCCACAAACATGTAGCTTGCGGAGCGGCCGTTGGGGTAGATGCCGTCAATCGAACGAATCTTCTCGGTCAGGCGCTGCATCTCCGACACCGAATAGACCGGCTTGTCGTTGATGTGGGTGATGACAAAACCCTGCTTTACGCGCGCCCGGGAGAGCAGTCCGTCCGCCTTGAGGCCGACCACCTGCACACCGCCCCGGATGTCGAGTTCACGGCAAAGCTTCGAGCCCGCATCGGCGAACCGGCCGCCCAGAGCCTCGACCACGTCGACGTCCTCACGGGTCAGCAATTCCGCTTTGCCTGCCTTATTACGCAAAGTGACGTCAATTTGTTTCACGCTGCCGTCTCTTTTTACCGACAATCTGACCTTGTCGTTGGGTCGATGGCGGGCGATCTGCTCCTGCAGCGAGACCGAACCGTCGAGTTTCACGCCGTCGATTGCAACAATCACGTCACCCTTGCGGACACCGGCCTCCGAAGCCGCACCGCCCTCGGTGATGCCGGCCACGTAGACACCGCCGATCTCGGTGATGCCCAGCTCCTTGCCCTCCGTGTCGATGAAGTCCTGGTCGACCGGACGGAACAGGATGCCCAGCATGGCGCGCTGCACGACGCCGTACTCCTTCAGGTCGACAACGACCTTGCGGACAATCGACTCGGGCACAGCGAACGAATAACCGACATAGCTGCCCGTCTGCGACTTGATGAGCGTGTTGATGCCCACCAGCTCACCGTGCGTATTGACCAGCGCACCGCCCGAGTTACCGGGGTTGACGGCCGCGTCGGTCTGGATGAACGACTCGATCGAGAAGTCGTTGGGTATGGCCCCGAGGTTGCGGGCCTTGGCGCTGACGATGCCGGCCGTAATGGTCGACGGCAGGTCAAACGGCGATCCGATGGCCAGCACCCACTCGCCCAGGCGCAGGGCGTCCGACGACCCGAAGGCGAGCGTCGGCAGATCCTTCGCCTCGACCTTCAGCAGCGCGATGTCCGTGGCCGAATCCTTGCCCACGAGCTTCGCGTCGAAGGTCCGCCCGTCGTTGAGCTTCACCTTGAGTTTCGTGGCACCGTCGACGACGTGGTTGTTCGTCACGATGTAGCCGTCGGCCGAGATGATGACGCCCGAGCCGCCCGCGCGGCGCTCCTGGTATTCGGGCTCGCCGCTGCCGCCGCGCCGTCCGTACTCCTGCGGAATGCCGAAGAACTCCAGGAAGGGGTCATAGTCGTAGCCATAGGCGCCGCGGCGCGGCATCTCGATCTGCTGCACGGCCTCGATGTTCACCACGGCCTTCACGGCGTTCTCGGCCGCATAGGTCAGGTCGGGATACTGCCCCGCCTCATAGGAGGTGAAGTGCGTACCCAGCGCCGGGGTGCGCGGCACCTCGCGCTCGATATATTCGACGGACGGCTCCCGCCCGGCAGTGAGCGTCCACGCCGTCGCACCGCCCGCGGCAGCCGATACGGCAACAAGTCCTAAAATCAAAAATGCCTTTTTCATAATTCAAATGTGTGTGTTTTTCAATAAATTAATCGGAGGCAATCATTCCATCATAGGCTCTTTTCATTTTCAGTCGAAGGATAAACGCACGAAAACGCCCCGTTAGTATGCAAAAAAAGACAAAAATCGGAGCACCGCACCCGGTGCCCCGATTTTTTCTGCGGCAAGCGGCGATCAGAGGCCGAACTCGCGGCGGATCATCTCGACGGCGTCGAGCTTCTCCCAGCCGAAGTACTCGATTTCGCGCTCCACCTCGCGGCCGTTCTCCCAGACCTTCTCGACGCGCTTGAAGGGGCGGTTGCCGAAGTGTCCGTAGGAGGCCGTGGCCTCGAAGATCGGGTTCTTCAGCCCGAAACGCCTGACGATGGCCGCGGGACGCAGGTCGAAGAGCTTGCCGATGCGGCGGGCGATCTCGCCGTCGGTCATCCCCTCGAGGGCCGCGGGACGCGGCGAGCGGTAGGTGTCGACGTAGATCGACAGCGGCTCGGCAATGCCGATGGCGTAGGACAACTCGACGAGCACCTCGTCGGCGACGCCCGCCGCCACGAGGTTCTTGGCGATGTGGCGCGCGGCATAGGCGGCCGAACGGTCGACCTTCGAGGAGTCCTTGCCCGAGAAGGCGCCGCCGCCGTGGGCGCCGCGCCCTCCGTAGGTGTCGACGATGATCTTGCGGCCCGTGAGGCCCGTATCGCCGTGAGGGCCGCCGATGACGAACTTGCCCGTGGGGTTCACGTGCAGGATGTAGTCGTCGCCGATCAGCTCGGCGAGCTTGTCGCCGGCACGCTCCAGCCGCGCCTTGACGCGCGGGATGAGGATCGTGCGCACATCCTCGCGGATGCGCTCCTGCATCTGCCGCTCGGCCTCCTTCTCCGTCAGGCCGTCGGTCGGGCGGATGAACTCGTCGTGCTGCGTCGAGACGACGATCGTGTGGACGCGCAGCGGGCGGTTCGTCCGCTCGTCGTATTCGATCGTCACCTGCGACTTGGCGTCCGGGCGCAGGTAGCGCATCACCTCGCCCTCGCGGCGGATGACGGCCAGCTCCTTGAGAATCACATGCGAGAGGATCAGCGTCGCGGGCATCATCTCGCGCGTCTCGTTGCAGGCGTAGCCGAACATGATGCCCTGGTCACCGGCACCCTGCGCCTCCTCCTCGTCGCGCACGATACCCTGGTTGATGTCGGGCGACTGCTCGTGGATGGCCGAAAGGATGCCGCACGAGTTGCAGTCGAACTGGTACTCGCTCTTCGTGTAGCCGATGCGCTCGATGACGCGGCGCGCCACGCCCTGCACGTCGACATACGCCTCCGAGCGCACCTCGCCCGCCACGACCACGAGGCCCGTGGTGCAGAGCGTCTCGCACGCCACCTTCGACGAAGGGTCGTGGCGCAGGAACTCGTCCAGGATGGCGTCTGAAATCTGATCCGAAACTTTGTCGGGGTGCCCCTCGGACACCGACTCCGACGTAAACAAAAAGCCCATTTTCTACATTTTTAATGGTTAAACGTATAAAATGGGAAAAATTGGCTGTTGGAATAAAAAAGTGCTGTTTTAGCGATTTTTTATTGTGGTTTGCAATCAGTCAAATCTTTCCACATTTTCCCGCGTGACAGACGGGACGGCAAAGGTACGAATTTTTTTCCAATCCGCAACTTTTTCCGCCTTTTCCGGAAAAAGAGCGCCCCAAAAGCGGAAAAGGCACCCCGGAGAGCCGTCTCCCCGGGGTGCCTTCCCGTTTCGGGCTGCCGCGCCGGCGGCCCCACCCTACTCCTCCGACTGTGCGACGAGGAAATCCTCGCCCGTCGTGTCACGCACGACGATGCTGCCGTCCTCGTTCGTGAAGTAGAAGTAGAGCGCCTCGATGCGCGTCCCCTCGGGCAAGCCGAAGAAGTGGCGCGGATAGATGTACTTCTGGTAGGAGGTCTCGCCGATCTTCTCCATCAGGTTGGCGTCGCCCGTCGTCGTGACCGACACCTCCGAGCCGTCCTCGCAGAGGGCGCGGCCGCAGAGGTAGACCTTCTCGGCCCCCTTGAGCTCGGTCTCGGTCGAACCGGCCACCGACTCGAACTTCACCGAGAAGATGTCGCCGTAGCGGAACACCGACGGCACGGTCGAGACGAGGCTCACGGTCGTATAGTCGAGCATCGGGCCCGAACCGCCCGTCACGGTGAGCACCTTCGACATCTCGTTGGCCTTGTAGCGCTCGCCGTTGAAGCCGCTCTTCATGCCGCAGAAGCCGTAGCCCATGAAGCACTTGATGCTCTGGCTGCCCGTCGTGAGGCGGATCTTCACCGTACCCTCGATCGGGTCGGTGCTCACCTTGTCGTTGATGATGAAGGTGGTCTTCGAGCGGAAGACGACCCACTCCATGGGGCCGAGGTTGCCCATCAGGCCGATCTTGCTCTGGTAGGCCTCCGACCACTTCAGGGCCGTCGTCGGCTCGACCTCGCTGTCGGGCATCAGCTCCATCTGTTCGTCCGTCACGTCGGCATACCCCTGGCTCGCATAGCCCGAGGTCGTGAGCGACAGCCGGGCGCTCTGCGCGATGTTCCAGCTCTTGGGCGCCAGCACGGCGAAGACAAGCTGCGTCGTCTCGTCGGTCTCGGTCACGAGCTTGATGCGCACGGTGATGTCGATTTCGCTGTTCACCTGGGCATCGTCCGGGTGGATGATCTCTTCGATGGTCATGCAGGCGGCCACCATGAGCGGCAGGGCGACGAGCGCCAGCCAATATTTGCAGTTTTTCAGAAGTTTCATGGTCTCGACGTGTTTATTTGATCTCCTTGAAGGTATACTTGTAACTCAACTGCTTGCTGTCCAGCTGGAACGGGATGCTGAACTCGCCGTTCTGGAAATAGGCGATCACGTTGCCCGTGCCCTTGATGCGCAGCTCGTTGGGAAGCGCGTCGGTGTCGAACTCGCACTCGACCACCCCGTCGGGCAACTCGAATGCAAAGGGAGAGAAGGGCACCTCGCCGTTCGAGAACTCCAAGTGCGTCATCTTGCCGTCGTGCACCTCGATTGTGAAGCGCAGCGTCGAGAAGAAGTCGAACTTGTCCACGACGTCGATGCCGTTGATGTTCATCGGGTCGTACTGCAGCACCTGCCGCAGCCCGTAGTTGATCGTATAGTCACTCGGGAAGTCCGACGACATCTTGTCCGAGTGCTCCTCGCAGGAGATGAAGGCGCATGCCGCCGCAAGGAGGGAAATGATAGCGTATTTTTTCATGATTGGCGTATTTTCGGGTAGATGAATTATTTTCCGTTGAGTATGCGGTCGATCTCCACCCAGAAGAAGCGGGGACGATAGGTCGTCACGTCGCTGAACTGCTGGGCGAAGTCGCCCGTGTTGACGTTGTAGCTCACCAGGATCATCCCGTCCTTCTCGAACTGCGGGTGCGCCATGGCATTGTAGGTGAACAGATTGGGAACATCCTGCTCATAGGTTCTGAAGATGAGCTGCTTGTTCCGCCACGGCCCATAGGGCGTATCGGAGACGAACGTGTAGATCTCACCGCTGTTGAAGCGCTTGTTCTGCGTCAGCAGCACGTACTTGTCCCGCAGGCGGAAGACGTTGAACTGCGACGAGACCGGCACGCTCGCCAGCCCTTCGAGCCGCACGGCGTCGGACGAGTTGACACTCCAGCCCGTACCCGTGTAGTACTCCCAGCTGTCGTAGAGGCGGTCGAGCGTCGTGCGGGCCGCCAGCACCTCCGAGACGGGGTTCGCACTGTTGTCGACGTCGACCTGCGCATAGATGTAGATGTAGTCGCCGTCGTTGAGCGCCGCCATGCCGTAGTGGATGTCCGCCGAGCCGGTGAAGGGGATGCGCGTCGTGCGCTTCAGGCGCACCTCCGGCAACTCGTACTCGAGGATGTCGGTCGTCTCGTAGCGGAAGCCCCACATGCCCTCTTCGCCCTGGTACATGACCGTCTGGAAGATGTAGAGCGTATTGTCGGCGACGAACCCGTGCCCGGGCCAGTACCACTTCTGCCCCTCGTTCGTAACGCCGGGAGGCACGGCCCCCGACGTGCCGGGGCCGTTGGCGTCGACCAGGGCGCTGACCGCGCCGTCGTCGTAGAGGATGTAGGAGTTGCGGTACATGTGGTCCGAGGTCGAGCGGCGCCCGGCCGTCACGGTGCCCGTGTAGGAGTCGCCCATCAGGAAGATGCTCCTCCCGTCGGGCAGGGCGACGGAGTACATGCCGTCGCCGCCCGTGACGCTGCCGCGGTCCGGGATGATGATCCCGGCCGTCACGCGGTCCAGCCCGTCGATCACCAGGTCCGTCTTGTTCGTCTTGAGCACCTTGCCGTCCTGCATGAGCGAGAGGTAGACCGACACCGGCTCGGCATAGGGGATGTGCGTGAGGAAGCACGACGTCGCCTCGCGGCCGGCCGTGACGACGCGGCCCGTCCGGTTGTCCGTCACCTGATAGGAGTCGAAGCGCGTGTCGGTGTCGTTCAACGTCCAGCGCAGGTAGACCGTATCGGCGTTCGACGTGTACTCGACCTTCACGAACGACTCCTCGTCGCCGAAGATGTTGGGCTTGCGTCCCTGGCCGTCGTCACCGCACGAGGCGAGCAGGGCAAGCGCGATTCCCGCAAAGATCATGGTTCCGAAAGATCGTTTCATACGGCGGTTATCGGGTAAGATTCGGATTCAGGCGCTTCTCTCGCAGCGGATAGGGGAAGAGCAGGTCCTCCTCCTCGAACTTGCAGCCCTCGTTGTGGCCGGGAGCCTCGTATCCGATCAGATCGATGACCGCACCCGTCGTGACGTTGAGAATCTTGCGCGTGCGCAGCAGGTCAAACCACGTCTGCGACTCGAAGCAGAGCTCCCACAGCCGCTCGCGGTATACCTCGTCGAAAGAGACCGATCCGGGCTTGGCCGCCTCGGGCAGCGCGCGGCCGCGGACCATCCAGTAGGCGTCGACCGCATCCCGGTCGGTCGTCGTGCCGCCGTCGGCCTGGGCCTTCGCCTCGGCCATCACCAGCAGCAGGTCGGCGTAGCGCAGCAGCGGGTAGTTCATGCCCGACTTGCCCGTCGAGGCGCAGTTGCTGTCCCAGTACTTGTAGATGTAGGGGCGGTCGAGCTGCACGACACCCGATCCGTCGGTCGCCTCGTGCTCCGTGTAGTAGTATCCCTTCTCGGCCGTGCGCAGGTCGCCCTCCGTATAGGAGTCGTAGAAGGCCTGTGCCGGGGCCAGGGCGCCGCCGAAGGCCGAGTTGGCCGAGATGGGCTTCTCGGGTTCGGGATACGGCAGCATGTCGTTGTGCACGGGCGATCCGGCGTACTGCTGCTCGCACTGGATCATCCAGATGTGCTCGCCGATGTTGGCGTTGGCCGGGTCGCGCAGGGCGGCATAGTCGCCGAAGAGGTAGAACTGACCGCTCGCATAGACCTCATGAGCCGTTTCGTAAGCCTTCGCATAGTATTCGGCACCCTTCTGGAGCGGATAGCCGGCCATCGTCAGGTAGACCTTCGCCAGCAGCGTGTGCACGGCACCGCGCGTCACGCGGCCGTCGGCACTCGTCCAGGGCGACGCAGCCATCAGCTCGGCGGCATGGACGAGGTCCTTCTCGATACGCCCGTAGATGTCCTCCTGCGACGAAAGCGGAATCTTCACGTCCGACAGGTCGCTCGTGGCCGAGGTCTTGAGGGGTACCTCGCCCCACAGACGCACGAGGTTGAAGTAGTGGTAGGCCCGCATGAAGTAGGCCTCGCCCAGCAGCTTGTCCTTCGTCACGGCATCCATCGAGACCGTCGAGGACTCGATGCCGGCGATGACGCTGTTGCAGTTTTCGATGGCCGTATAGGCGCTCTTCCAGAGTTTCTCGATGAAGGTGTTTTCCTCGCTGACCGTGAGGCTCATGGCCTGCGAAAGGTAGATGCTGCCGGCCGAACGCGGACGAATGGCATAGCCCGGCAGGTAGTCCAGGAAGATGAAGTTCTGCGTGCCGACCTCGACATCGCCGTCGAACAGGTCGTCCACAAAGGTGTAGAGTCCGTTGACGCCGGCGACGATCTGCTCCTCGGTCTTGAAATAGTACTTGGGCGAAAGGGCCGTCTTGAAGTTCTCCTCAAGGAACGCATTGCACGATCCCGCCATCAGCGCGACGGCAAGCAGCGAAGCGACGGTTATGATGAGTTTTTTCATTGTTTTCAGCATTTAGAAGGTAATCTTGATGTTGGCGGAGACGGTCGTCGGACGCGGATAGGAGTAGAAGTCGATGCTCTGGCCCGTATCCGTGTTGAAGGCGCCCACCTCGGGGTCGAAGCCCGGATAGGAGGTGAAGACATGGAGGTTCTCCACGTTGATGCCGATGCTCAAACCCTTGATCACACGCGACTTGCGCAACAGTTCGGGGCTAAAGTCATACGACAGCGAGATGTTGCGGATACGCAGGAAGTCACCCTTGTAGAGCATGCGCGAGTCCTTCTCGTTCTCGCCGAAATTCGTATCCGACGGCAGACGCAGCGCCGCGATCATCGAGTTGGGGTTCTCGGGCGTCCAGGCGTTGAGCACCGACTTGAGCGAGTTGCCGTAGAGCTGGCGGTTCTCCATCATCGTCGGGGCGATGCCCAGAATCTTGAATCCGTAGCAGGCGTTCAGGTCGACCATCAGCGAAAGGCCGCGCCAGCGGAAGGTGTTGACCATCGTGATGTCGCCCTTGGGCGTACCGTTGCCCATGATCTTGCGGTCGGCATCGTCGATCTTGTAGTTGTGGTCCACGTCCTCGTACTTGATGTCGCCGGGCTTCTTGCCGTAGCGGCGCGCCTCGTCGACCTCGTCGAGACCCCACGTGCCGATGCGGTTCAGCACGAAGTAGGAGGCCCACTCCTCGCCGGCGCGGGCGATGGTGTTGTTGCCCGTGTCGATGGTCTCACCGCCGACGTCGAGCACCAGCAGCTTGTTGGTCGAGAAGACGATGTCGGTCGTCCACTGGAAATCCTTGTGTTCGATGTTGCGCGACGAGACGGTCACCTCGAAGCCGCGGTTGCGGATCTTGCCCAGGTTGGTCCACGTCGTCGCGTAACCGGTCGTATAGGGCACCTGTTTCTGGAAGAGCAGGTCCGTGGTGGTCTTGTTGTAGTACTCGAAAATCAGCTGGAGGCGGTTGTCATAGAGACCCAGGTCGAGACCGGCGTTGAACTGCTTGGAGGTCTCCCACTTCAGGTCCTCGTTGCCGAGGTTCGAGAGCACGACGTAGGGATTCAGCTCGCCGTTGAGGATCATCGAACCGTTGGAGTACTGCGAAATGGTCCGGTAGTTGGGGATCGAGGCGTTGCCCACGGCACCGTAGCTCACGCGCAGCTTCATGTTGTTGACCACCTTGCGGGCGGCGGCGAAGAAGGGCTCCTCGGAAACGATCCATGCGGCCGAGGCCGAGGGGAAGTAGCCGTACTTGTTGTTGGCACCGAAGTTCGAGGCGCCGTCGGCACGGAACGTGAAGCCCAGCAGGTAGCGGTCCAGGAAGCTGTGGTTCATGCGGAAGTAGTAGGAGTTCATCGTGTTCTGCTCCATGCCCGAGGCCGGCTGGTGGTAGGTCGTGCCGGCGCCGAGGTTGTGGTAGCCGAACGAGTCGTCGAAGAAGTCCTCGGAACCCGACGACGAGCTCTCCGAATGGTTGTAGTACCAGCTGGCACCCAGCACGAACGTCGAGCTGAGGCGGCCGCCGAAGAACTTGTCCGTGTAGGTCAGGTAGTCCTCGTTCGACCAGCGGCGCGACTTGGTGTTGTAGATGTCGGCGAAGCCGCCGTTGTTCTCGCTCACGTCGAGCAGGCCGGCCTTGGCATAGCTCAGATCGCGGTGGTTGGTCATCGAGTAGTCGCCCTTGAGCGTCAGCGTAAGTTTCTTCGTCAGCTTGAGGTTGGCGATCATGTTGAAGATGGCGTAGTCGTTCTCGGCGATCTTCTTCTGGTCACGGAGCAGGCGGATCGGGTTCTCGGCCACCTCGCCCAGCGGATAGTCGTTCTTGCGGCCCCACGTGCCGTCGTCGTACTTCACCGGGACGATCGGCGGCATCTCGAGCATGTTGCGGATCGGGCCCTGGCCGAAGCCGCCCTCCATGTCGTTGCTCTTGTCCGTGGCGGCCGTCACAACGGTCTGCACGTTGAGCCAGCGGTTGACGTCCGTGCGGACGTTGACCGTTCCCGACAGGCGGTTCGAGTAGGTGTAACGGACCAGACCCTGGAAATCCTGGTAGGCGATGCTCGAATAGACCGAGGTCTTCTCGCCGGCCGAGGTGAACGACACCGTATGGTCGTTGGTCACGGCGTTCTGCGTCAGGGCCTCCTGCCAGTCGGTGTCGTAGCGCGGCGAGGCGATCAGGTTACCCTGGTCATCGCGCTTGTAGTTGCCCGACGCGTCCTTGGCGTACCAGAAGAGGTTTTCCATCGGCGTCACCAGGTGCGGCATGACCTTGCCGCTGTAGGCATAGGCGCGGCGCTGCACCTCCATGAACTCGTCGGCATTGAGCAGGTCGACCTTGCGGTTGAGGAAGCCCACGCCGACCTTGCCGTTGTAGGTCACCGTACCCTCGCCCTTCCTGCCGGACTTGGTCGTGATGATGACGACGCCGTTGGCACCCTGCGCACCGTACATCGACGTGGCGGCGGCATCCTTCAGCACGTCGATGCTCTCGACGTTGGCCGGGTTGATGAGCTGCGGGTTCACGCCCACGACGCCGTCGAGCACGTAGATCGGGTCGCTGCCGGCGTTGATCGAGCCCATACCGCGGATACGCAGCGCCGAGGCGCCGCCCGGCTTGCCGGAGAAGGAGACGTTCTTCACGCCGGCGATCTTGCCGGCCATGTCCTGCATGATGTTGAATGCCGAGGTGCGGTTGTCCAGGTCATCGCTGCGCAGCGAACCCACCGACGACGAAAGCTCGCGTTTGGTGAGCGTACCGTAACCGACCACGACGACCTCATCGATGCCCATCGAGCTGGACGAAAGGGTCATGTCGACCGTCGTGCGCGAGCCGACGGCCGTCTCCTGCGTATCCATGCCGAGGAACGAGAACTGGAGCACCTCGCCGTCGGCGGGGATTTCGAGTTCATAACGGCCGTCGCTCTGGGTCGTCGTGCCGACCGCGGTGCCTTTGACAAGAACGGTCACGCCGACGAGCGGAGTTCCCTCCTTGTCGGTCACGGAGCCCGTCACGACCCTTTTCTGCTGTGCATGCAGGGCCGGGGCCGTCAGCAGCACCAACGCGCCCGCAAGCAGCAGCTTGACTAATGTATGCGTAAAATTTTTCATAGGAAAGTAATTATAGGTAAGAATTAGGTTTCTGTACAAACTGGCGGATGGAGGTTGTCCCTATCCGGGAGCCGGGAAGTGAGGTTCGGGTTTCATGGGTTTGCTGATCGGGTTTGACATTTGACTGGTTGGCGAAACATGGATTTCCGGCCGGGCGGACATTCGACGGCAATCCGGCACACGCGCTCCGCCGCCGTCTGAACGGCAGCGTACGACATGGCGAAACGGATGCTGTTTTTCATGGGTGTGAATATTCGTCGCGGACGTCGGAAATCTTGTCCAATACAAATTTCACCTTAAATTCCAGCAAAAGGAAGGATATTAGGCCTCAAAGTAGGAGCATAGAGGCACCAGCAACCGCCAGATTTTTGAAAATCAGACAGTTGCCAAACAGACTACATTTCGTTTGGTAAATCGGAATGAGACGGGTTGAACGAGAGTTTTCCGAGCGTACGGACCGTCTGCTCGAAATTCTCGCCCCCTTCGAGAGCTGCTTTCTTGATCTTGCTCTTGTAGTTGTAGATGGTCTGGGGCGAACAGTGCAGGAAGTTGGCGATCTGCGGCACGTCGGAGATGCCCAGACGGATCAGCGCGAAGATGCGCAGTTCGGTGTTGAGGTGCCCCTCTTCGAGCACGTAGCGGCTCTGTGGAGCCAGCAGCTGGTTGAATTTCTCGACGAAGTCGGGATAGAGCTCCAGAAACGCCTGGTCGAAATTGGTGCACAGCGCCTCCTCTTCCTCGCGGCCGCGGGCCGGGGCAAGCTCCTGCAGGCGGTCGTACTGCTTGTTGCGTATCTTGAGGCTCACGTCGCGGCGGAGCCGGTCGAGTTTGTTGACATAGATCGAACACTGGTTCATGAAGTAGCCCAGGTAGCGCTCCTTGACCAGATTGGCCTCGTCGAGGCTCTTGTTGAGCGACAGCAGCTCCTCGGTGAGTTTTTTCAGCCGTGACCGGGCCTGCGAGACAATGCGCGTCTGCCGGAAATAGAAGAAGAGCGCAATGCCGCATCCCAGCGCGAGCAGGCTCGACACGATGCCGAAGATGCGCAGGTTGCGGCGCTGCGTGTCGAGCTTGTCGAGATAGCAGCTCTCGATGATCGGGTAAAGGCGTGCGATCATCGTGTTCTTGAAACGCGAGTTGTAGAAGTTCGCGTCGCTCAACGCGAAGGAGATGTAGGAGTAGGCGCGGTCGATGTCTCCGGTCTCGAAGAGCAGTGTCGCCAGGGCCAACAGGGCCTCGTTCTCCTTGACCGCAAGGCGGATGTCGGTCGTGGCGGCCACCATCAGGTAATACTCCTGCCGTTCGGCGTCGCCCGCCTGCTGATAGGCCTTGGCCAGACACATGGCCGACATGGCGTAGGCATGCGTGTCGGGCTCCTGCCTGCGGAATATGTCGTCGAAAATGGCGACGGCCGTTGCCGAATCCCCGGCCCGCTGCGCCAGAAAGGCCTTCTCCGTGAGCCACTCCTTCGATCCGGGGGACAGCAGCGACAGCAGCGAGTCGCGGCAGCGGTCGATCTGGCGTTCATACCCCGACGTGAAGCGTTCGTCGTTCGAATAGTGGATCAGATTTTCGTAGTAGCGGATGCGGTTCCAATGGTACTGGCACTTCTGGTAGGTTTGCAGCCGCGGATAGTCGATCGTGCGGAACAGGCTGTCGGCCTGCAGGAAGAGCCCCGAGAGCGAATAGAGGAAGGCCAGTTTCAGACGGCTGTCGGTCAGGCAGTCTTCATTGCCGAACTGCCGGGCGACGCGGATGTTGCGCAGCACGTAGTGTTCGGCCGAATCGCAGATAAAGGATTCGTAGTTGGCAACAATCTCCGACTGGACGGCATAACGCTCCTCCGCATCCGCGGCTGCGGCCGCACGGCGCCGCAGGTCGTCTATCGTCCGGTTCTTCTGCTCCGTATAGCGGTCGGCACCGGCAATCGTCTCGTTGAGCACCCGCCGCAGCGAATCCATGCGGGAGGAGGCCGCAGCCCCGGCGGGCAGCGGCCGGCAGAACAGCGACAGGAGGACGCACAACGTCGTTATGGCGTGCCGAATCGTCATTGGGTCTACCTTATTCGATCAGAAACTTACCAAAAATAGGCATTTTCCGCGAAAATCCGGCATGTTTCGCAATTTTTTCATCGCCGGAATCCGCGCCGCGGCACCATAGCACTGACTCTCCGGCACATAACGGAGGCACGACGAAACTCCCGTCCGCCGTGCCTCCGCCGTGCCGCATGCCGCGGATGCCGCTACTCCCTGCGCAGGACGATGCGGCGCGTCTGCGGCTTGTTGATCTCGTAAATCTTGCGCACGAGCAGCGCCATCTCCTCCTCGCGGGCCTCGCGCACCGGCGCATGCATCATCCGTGCGTAGTTCTCGCGGTGAATCTGCAGCCAGACATTCTTCGACTTCTCGCGGTCGAGTGCCTGCACAGCCCGCTCGTCGTCGGCGCCCAGCAGTCCCTTCTGCTGGAGGAAGTCATACTCCACCCACGCATAGTCGCGGAACGTGCGCTCGATCTCCCAGCGAAACTCGTTCAGGTACATCACCTGCTGCGCCTGCCGGTACTGGGGCGTGTTCTCGACGGCGAGGTTGATGCCTTCGGCCAGCGCCGCGGCGTTCCAGCTGCCAATCCGCTGCCCGTCGATATAGAGGGCGTAGTCCCCCTTCGGAAGCCCCTCGACGGCGAGCATCTCGCGGTTCATCTCCTCGATGAAGGGAACCAGCCGCACGGCCTCGGCCTGGCTGCGGCGCGCCTCCCAGCCGTGCGCCACCGTATCGAGCGGATAGGGCAGCGCCTCGGCCAGGTAGTCGAACGACACTTCGCGGCTGTTGCCGCGCAGGTTGTCGACGCGGCAGTTTTCGGCCGTGAGCACCCGGCGGCGGGCGGCGTCGATGCGCACATCGGCCACCTTCTTCCCGGCCATGCCCTGCGCCTTGAGGTAGAGGTAGGCCATGACCATGTGGCCGTCGTTGTCGGGATGGATGCGGTCGCCCATCGTCAGCGTGAAGGCCGGGTCTTCGGCCTGCACGCGCTGCGAGAGCTCGGTCAGCGGCGTGTTGAAGTCCAGGAACTCCCAGCCGTTCTTTTCGGCCGAGGCACGCTGGAAGCCGACCACGCGCTGCAACACGGCGTTCTTGCCGCGCAGGGGCGCATTTTTCCCGATCTGCGCGGTCTCGTCGTAGGGGGCGCCGCCCAGCAGCACGACACGCACGCCGTCGAGGCCCTGCAGGCGCTGCTCCATCCGGCCGTAGTTCTCGTAACACTCGCGGTAGCGCCGTTCGCCGAACTCCTCGGCACCGGGCTGGTTGTACTCGGCATAGCCCGTGTCGTTCATGCCGAAGGTCACGTTGAGCACCGTCGGACGCTTCGAGAAGACGTCGCCGTCGAGCCGCCGGTACATGTCGCCCGCCGTCTCGCCGCCGATGCCGGCATTCATCACCTGCACGTCCATGTAGGGGAAGCGGGTCATGTAGTAGAGCCAGATGTAGGAGTGGTAATGCCCTCCGTCGGTGATGCTGTTGCCGAGGAAGACGACCCGGTCGCCGTCGCGGAAGGGCTCGACGGTCTGCGCCTTCGCACCCGTCGTGAGGATGCAGGCAAGCGCTGCACAGAAAATCAGTTTTTTCATAAGCCGTATTGTTTCAGGTAGTCATTGTCGGATCATCGCCGCGCCGCACACTCCGCGCCGGCCTCGCGCACGGCGACGCCCACGCGCGAATCGGCACAGCCGTAGTAGAGGAACCAGCGGCCGTCGTGCAGCACCAGCCCCTCGATGAAGACCGTCCCTGCGGGATACTGCCCGCTGCGCTCGAAATCGGCTTCGGGGACGAAGAAGGGCTTGTCGAGCCGCCCCTTCAGCCGTGTGGGGTCGGCCGCGTCGAAGAGCGCCTGCCCGGCGCAGTAGGCTCCGGGGGTATAAGCGCCGTCGCCGCGCTCCCCGGCGGCATTCTTGCCGTTGTAGAGGAGCAGGATGCCCGCGTCGGTCACGACAGCCGGCGGGCCGCACTCGGTCAGTTCGCTGTCGAAGTATCCATCGCGCGGCTCGAGCACCCGGAGCAGCTCGCCGTCGGGGCCGAGCAGCGGCGTCCAGTCGGTCAGGTTGTCCGACACGGCCACGTTGACGAACTTCTCGCCCCAGTACATCCAGTAGCGGCCGCCGATGCGGGCAACCGTCTGCCGTTCGCCGTCAACGCGCGTCACGGGCGAGGCCGATTTCGAGAAGGCGTCGCGGAAACGGCCGCCATGGGCCTTTGCGAAGGCGGGCCCGTGCTTGTGCCAGGTCAGCAGGTCGCGCGACGTGGCGACGGCCAACCGCGCCTGGCGGCGGTTCCACTGCGTGTAGAACATCACGTAGAGCCCCTCGTCGGTCTGCACGATGCGCGGGTCCTCGACGCCGCCCGGCCACTCCAGCGCGGTCTGCGAATCGACGTCGGGGTAAAAGACCGGCTCGGGCAGCCGTTCGAAATGCACCCCGTCGTCCGAGCAGGCGCAGCCCAGCCGGGAGGTGCGTTGTCCGATACCCTCGCCCGAGCGGTCTTCGGCCCGGTAAAGAAGCACCACCCGGCCGTCGCGTACCGCGGCCGCGGGGTTGAAGGTGTCGCCCTCCTGCCAGGCGACCCATTCGCGCCGCAGGGGGCAGAAGAAGCGGGTCGCCGTGTCGGGGGCGATGACCGGATTGGCCCCTTCGGGACGCCGGAACCCGGTCCAGACCCAGTCGGGCGCCGTTGCGGCCTGCTCCGCGCAGGCCGAAGCGGTGAATGCCGCGGCAAGGATCAGCAGCCGGACACACCGGCGGGAAACGATCGTCATCATGGCCATATCAATCATAGGAGGGCGGCAGCTCCCGGGTCGCCCAGCGGCCGGGACGCGCCGCGGTTTCGTATTCGAGCACCGCGCCCTGCGCGAGGGTCTCCCAGTCGACCCATGCGCGGTCGCACGGCCGGCCGTCGATGCGCAGCGAGCGGGTGTAGGCGTGCTTCTCCGATCCGCCGAGGATCGTCACGTCGCCGCGCCGCAGGTGGATCGTGATCCGCTCGAAGAGCGGCGTGCTGAGCGTGAAGCCCCCGACGCCCGGGATCATCGGATAGAGCCCCGTGCAGGCAAAGACGTACCACGCGCCCATCGTCCCCAGGTCGTCGTTGCCCGGCAGGCCGTCCGGCGCGGAGGAGTACTGCTCGCGGAGCGTGCGGCGGATCACCTCCGAGGCCTTGTCGGGGCGTCCGACCCAGTTGTAGACCCACGGGATGTGGAAACTCGGCTCGTTGCCCGAGGCGAACCACTCGTCGTTGTAGCCCGCATCGAGCCGCACGAAGTATTCGTCCAGCCGCCGCTCGGCCTCCGCCTGCCCGCCGATCAGTTCGATGAGCCCCCCGAGGTCGTAGGGCACCATCCAGAAGTAGTCCTTGTAGGTCGCCTCGCGCCAGTCCTCCGTGAGGGGTTTCCAGCTGCCGTCGGCGTGGCGCGAGCGGAGCCAGCCGCTTTCGGCGTCGTAGAGGTTCCGCCAGCGCCGCGCCACGTCGAAGTAGCGCCAGCTGGCGAACTCGTCGCCCACGGCATGCAGGGCGAACTGCCCGATGGCGAAATCGGCCGAGGTATATTCGAGCATCTGCGAAGCGTCCCAGTAGCCCTTTTCGAGGTACTGCCCGAGGCCCGGCCGCGCCTCGACCTGCTGCGAGCGGGCACCGGGCACCTCGGCCGTGCGGCGCATCACGCAGAAGAGCGGATAGGGATCGTAGTCGCGGGCGCCGAAAGCCCAGGCGTTGGCAACGAGCGCCGACGTCGGGTCGCCCTGCATAACGCCCGTCTCGATGTTGGCCATCACCCAGCGCGGGAAGGCGCCGCCCGACTGTTCGGCGAAGTCGAGGTGCGAGAGCACAACCTCCGAGGCGACGTCGGGCGCCAGCATCGACAGCAGTTGGATCTGCGTGCGGTAGGTATCCCAGTTGCTGAACGACGTATACTGCGTCGAGCGGCTGCGGTGGATGCGGAAGTCGGCCCCCATGTACTCGCCGTTGACGTCGCTGCAGACGTTCGGATGGATCAGCGCCCGGTAGAGGTGCGTGTAGAACTGCACCGTGCGGTCCGGATCGGAGCCTTCGACCTCGATGCGGCCCAGCACGTCGTTCCACCGCGCCTCGGCGGCGCGGCGCACGGCGTCGAAGTCCCAGTCGGGGTTCTCTGCGCGCAGGTTTGCGCGGGCGTTCTCCACCGAGACATACGAGATGCCGATCCGGTAGTGCACGGTACGGCCGTGCCGCAGGTCGAAGACGAAGTAGACGCCCGACTCGCCGCCCTCGGCGAAGCGGCCGCCGGGCGTGAGGCGCTCGCGCTCCCAGATGCCCAAGCGGAGGGCGTCCGTGTCGAACTCGGCGACGAAATAGACCTTGTAGGGGGTGCGGATGCCGCAGAACTCGCCGCCCTCGGCATAGCCCTCGCAGCTGCGGGGCCCGGTGATGCTGACGGCCGCCTGCGCGATCGCCGTGGCGGCGACCCCCGTGCCGATAATGACCGTGCCGAGCGAATCCGACACCGGGAAGTCGTAGCGGGCCATGCCCGTGCGGCACGTCACGGTGAGCTGCGCGCGGACGGAGTCCTGCACGTAGGTCTCGTACCAGCCGGCATGTCCCCGGCCGGGGGCGACGTCGACACGGCAGTCGAACATGCGGCCGGGCGAGACTGCCAGCTCGCCCCGCAGCGGGAGCGTCGGGAAGTTGCCCATGTGGCGGCACCCGGCGCCGCTCAACTGATTGATGACAAAGCCGCTGCGCGGCGAGAAGTAGGAGGGCGTGAACTGCACCATCCCGAAGGGCGAGGTGGCTCCCGGGTAGAGATACCCCGAGGCGAGGCCGACGCCCTCGGTGCCGATGCGCGTGTCGACCAGCCGGGCGTAGTCCGTCGTCCGGGCCGCGGCCGATGCGGCCAGCAGAAGCCCCGCAAGCGGGAGCAGGCATCGGCCGGCTTTTGCAAAAAGGGTCTTCATGGTGAAGCGTTTATGTTGGGAGATTTCAGGGAGTTGTCTCAATCGGGCAGCCAGCACGCGATCACTGCCGCGGCGCCGCCGGGGCCATCGTACCGGCAAGGCCCCAGTCGGGATTCGGTTCGGGCGCGAGGAAGAGCTCGAGCGTCCCGCCGGCGGCGATCTGTGCGAAGTCCAGATGCGAAGCGTCGTACTCGCGGCCGTTGAGCAGCGCGCGGCGGATGTAGACGTTGCCCGGGGCGTTGTCGTGCGCCACGACGGTGAAGCTTCGGCCCGCGGCATAGCGGGGATCGAGCCGGAATTCGATGCGGTCGAAGACCGGGCTGGTGATCTCCATGCGCGTGTCGCCCGGGCAGGCGGGATGGAGGCCCGCCGCGGCCAGCACATACCAAGCCGACATCTGCCCGGCATCCTCGTTGCCGACGATGCCCTCGACGCGGTTGCCGTAGGCCCGCTCGCAGATGCGGCGCGTCCAGCGCTGCGTCATCCACGGCTCGCCGAGGCGGTTGAAGAGGAAGGGCACGAGATGGACCGGCTCGTTGGCGTGGTTGTAGTAGTCGTTCCAGAGCATGTCGTCGGGCGTCTGCCCGAAGAAGGCCGCAAGGTCCTTCAGCACGGCGTCGCGGCCGCCCATCAGCGAGACCATCCCCTCGACGTCGTGCGGCACGAACCACCCTTGCTGATAGGGGTTCGACTCGATGCAGCCGTACCACTCCGTCGTGCGGGCACGCTCGGGCCACGGCGCCCAGCTGCCGTCTGCACGCCGGGGCCGGAACCACCCCTTCTCCGCATCGAAGATGTTGCGGTAGGCCTGCCCCTTGCGGGCAAAGTCGGCGGCATCGGCCTCCTTGCCGAGCATCGAGGCCAGGCGCGAGAGGCACCAGTCCGTATAGGCGTATTCGAGCGTGTGCGAGATGCAGAGCTCCGAGGGAGTATATCCGAGCGGGTCGTTGCCGAAACGGCGCGAGGTGTTGACCGCATAGCGGTAGGCCAGCTCCGCGTCGTAGCCCCGGATGCCCTTGGCGTAGGCGTCCGCCAGCACCGACAGCGCCGGGTTGCCCAGCATGCAGCCCGAATAGGCGTTCATGATCTCCCAGCGCTCGAAGTATTCGCGGCCGCTCTCCGTGGCCATCGTCACGAGCGAGTTGAGCAGGTCGTCGACCAGCTGCGGGTTGATGATCGTCTGCAGGGGCATCTGGCTGCGGAAGACGTCCCAGCCGCTGAAGATCGTGCGCTTGGTGAAACGCCCTTCGGTCGAGTGTATCTGCCCGTCGGCCCCGGGGTAGCGTCCGTCGACGTCGGTCAGCGTGCGGGGGTCGATCATCGTGTGGTAGAGCGCCGTATAGAAGACGGTCTTCTCGTCGTCGCTGCCCCCCTCGATGCGGATGCGGCCCAGCTCGTCGTTCCACTGCGCACGGGCCGCGGTGCGCACCTCGTCGAAGGAGCGGTCGGCGATCTCCGCCTCGAAGTTGCGGCGGGCCCCCTCGGCGTCGACGAACGAGATGCCGACGCGCAGCTCGACCTCATGACCCGCTTCGGTAGCAAATTCGGTAAAGAAGCCGAGGTGCTTGCCCTCGATCTCGCCGACACCCGTCACAACGGGCGCCTCGGCGACCCGCTGCTGATAGGCCGCGCTCACCACGTCGTCGCGCCGACGGCTCCACGAATCGGGAATATCGGCACTCCAGAAGCCGTAGCGGGTGATCGGCTCGCTCAGGCGGGCATAAAAGTAGAGCGTGTAGTCCACCTGCCCCTCGCCGTTGCCCCAGCCGCCCGTGGCGGGCGTGCAGTGGATCCATCCGGAGAGCGTATGGTCGTCCTCGACACGAACATACTGCCGCTCGGCCGTACCGCCGACGCGGCGCGCCAGGTCAATCTGGATGCGCGAAGTGTCGCTCTCGGGGAAGGTGAAGCGCAGGATGCCGGCATGCGGCGTGGCCGAGCACTCGGCCAGGATGTCGTAATCGGTCAGAAGGACGCGGTAGTAGCCCGCCTCGGCGTGTTCGCTCTGCTTGTCGTAGTGCGAGCGGTAGCCCGCGATCGAGCCGTCCTCGCGGCCCGCGATCTTGCACAGCGGCCCGGTCGTCGGCATGACGAGCAGGTTGCCCAGGTCGCCGAACCACCCCACGCCGCTCATCTGCGTGAAGGCAAAGCCCTCGATGGTGGTGTGCTCGTAGCTGTAGCCGGGACTGTTGTCACCGCCGGTGATGGTGTTGGGGCTGACCTGCACCATGCCGTAAGGGGTCGTCGCCCCGGGGAAGGTCTTGCCCAGCCCGTGGTAGACGCCCGCGGCTGCGGTGCTCGTGCTGGCGCCGATAAAGGGATTCACGTAGTCGGCCGGAGCGAAGCTCTCCTGCGGTGCGGAGGAGCAGGCGGCGGCAAGGGCCGACAGCAGGGATGCGGCGAAGGGAAGGATGTTGCGTAAGGTATACATGTTGCAGAGATTATTTTGTCAGACGGAAGGTTCGGACACCGAAGCGCGGCATGGCGACCTCGAATTGCGTTTGTCCGCCGCGGACGCGGCACGGCACCGGGGCAAGCGTCTGCCCGTCGAGCGATACCTCCTCGATGCGTGCGAGGGGCACGCCGAAGCGGAGCCGGCAGGGGCGCCCCGATCCCGAAGCGTTGTAGAGGCGCAGGAGGATGTCGCCGCCCTCCATGCAGACGGCCGAGAGTTCGTAGCCGCTGCCGCCGAGGTCGAGCAGCGAGGCCGCCTGCGGGCGTGCGTCGGCAAGCAGGCCGCAGAGCAGCGGCTCGTTCCAGCGCAGGCTCTCACGGTCGATGCCCGCCTCGTCCCAGCGGCCGCGGTGCGGCACCAGGGCATAGCGCAGGTGCGTCGGGCCGTCGAGCGTGTAGTCGCGTCCCCAGAGGCCGTTGCCGGCAAACTGCACCGTCAACGACAGCGGGTCGCCGGGTCCGTAGGCATAGGAGGTCGTATGGTCCGAGAGGAGCGCCAGGCCGCAGCGCCCCTTCTCCCCGGCCAGGTCGACCCAGTGCAGCAGGACGTTGTGCTTGATCGAGTCCCAGGTCGTGAAGTAGGTGTCGCGGAGCGTGCTCTCGCAGACGTCGAAGGGGGCGTCCTTGCTAATGCGGCCTTCGCCGGAGGCCACGGGGAAGCAGACGCGCAGCTTGCCCCGTTCGTCGTAGAAGGCCCGGCGGTTGCTGGCATAGGCGTCGTTTTGCTTATAGGAGCCGATCGCGGTCGGATGCCGCCAGTCGATCCGCAGATCGAAGTCGATGCGGCGCTCGCCGCGGCGCAGCGTGAGCGTCTGCACGAAGGGATGCGAGGCGATGCGGCCCTCGATGCGCACGCTCCGTTCCAGCGCATCGTCCCGCACGACGGTCAGCGTCGCCGGCGTCTCGGTCGAGGAGCGGAAGCCGCCCTCGTCGGGGAAGCAGCCGCGCAGCTCGCCCATCGCAAAGTCGCTCTGCGGATCGACCACCTCGCAGCCGCCGCAATGTTTGACAATCAGGCTTTCGATCACCCCGCCGCGCGAGAGGTCGAGCACGATGCGGTACATGTCATTCTCCAGCAGGTAACGGCCCGACGACACCGCCGCGGCCGGTGCGGCCGTTTCGGGCGTCCTGCCGCACCCCGGCTCCAACCGGAAATCGGCATACCCGAAGGCCGGAACCCCGGCCTCGAAGGCGAGGGCGTACCCCTTCTCCGTGCGTTCGTAGCGCGCGGCGTCGATGCGCCGTCCGGCGGCATCCGTAATCCGGGGCGCCGTCGGTCCGAACGTCTCGGGCACGACGACCGTGAGCACCTCGCGCCGCGCCGTGCCCAGCGTATTGACGGCCCGCACGCGAAGCGGTCCCTGCGTCCCGGCATCGGGGCCGAGGCTGCGCAGCGCGGCGGCCATGACGTCGCCGCAGATCGAGTCCGTCGCAGCGGTCCAGCGGGCGATATGGTCGGCCCACGTGCCGCGGCCGTGCAGGCCGTTGTAGGGGACGATCCACGAATCGTGGTGCTGCGCCAGCATCAGCGTGCGCCACGCCTCGTCGAGCGACGCCGTGTCGTAGCGCCCGTCACCGAGCAGCACGGCCAGCACGGAGGCCTTCTCGGCCTGCACGAGGGCATTCTCGGCATGCCGCACCTGTCGGGCGATGCGCTGCAGCACCTGACTGCCCCAGACGAGGCTCACGCGCACATCCTCCTGCGACATGCGGTAGGGCGTGCAGGCAGCCGGATCGGCCACCTGCTCGAAGTATTCGCGCCAGGTGACGTAGCGCGAGCCGTTGCGGATGCTGTCGCCGCTGCCGATCCAGGGTCCGAATTTCCAGCCGGCATCCTGATAGCACATCCCGACGGGATGGGCAATGCCCTGCCGCCGGCAATCCTCGAGGTACTCCGTTTCATTGCCCCAGGCCGTGGTCTGCCAGACGGAGTTCTCCGCCAGCCGTTCGGAGGCGTAGCGCGGCACGGTGCGGATCGACGTGCCGTCCGGCCCCGTCCAGTCGACCGTCTCCCCGCCGAAGGGGGCCGTGTAGCCGCCCCAGCAGGTGTTGGGACACTTGAGCGAGGCGTAGCGGAAGCCGAACGAGCGGAGCAGCTGCGGCAGGCAGCTCGTGAAACAGGGCTCCTCGACGGCGTAGGTCACGAATTCGATGCCGGGGAAGTGGCTGCGGAGCTTGCGCATGCCGTAGGCGAACTGCCGGATGATGCTCTCACCCGATATATTGTAACAGTAGGGCTGGGCATAGGTCGGATTGGTGAATTCGACCCGGTCGTCCGTAGCCATTTGTTTGAAACGCGCGTAATCGGCCGGCGTGCGCACCTGCACCGTGTCCCACGTCTCGGGCTCGATTTCCAGGCCGATGCGCCATTCGGGATGGGCATCCAGCTGATCGGCGATGAAGCGGGTCTTCCACTCGACGGGATAGTGGCCGTAGATGCCGCCGTGGTATCCGTCGACGAACCACGCCTGCGGCTGCGCCGCGTATGCGGAGGAACCGACCATGAGCAACAAGGCGGAAACGATTGCCCGAACAGATATTCTGCTCCGGGACGGATGGTTTGAAAAAACATCCATGAAGGTTCGGGGTTAAGTGAGTTTTCGGTATTACAAATTAACTTCATAAATATGGAAAACGAAGGGATATTAAACCGGAAAGTAGATAAGACAACACAACAATTCGCTCATCCACAAATAAATATAATCGACCCGAGTACACTCATGGTAAATCGCAAGGAGGGCCTTTTCGTGGAAAAGCCCCCTTCACAACGGCAAAAAGAGGCCGAAAAGAGGCCCGCTTCAGGGAGCGATGATAACGAGAACGAGGACGAAAGGCAAAGGCGGAGGTGGGTGGCGCGGGCGGAGATAAGCGGCGTGGTTAGGTGGACAGCGCGGGCGGCGTCCGGGCACAAAAAACCGGACGGCCGTACCCGCATGGTACGTTCCGTCCGGAATTCATTTTCGGCAGGGACTGCCGATTACTTGCCCGGCAGCTGCTTCACCTCGGCGGTCTCCCAAAGGTCGTTGCCGCCGACGCATCGGTGCATCACAGCCCTCCGGCGAAAGGCCGGACCGTCTACTTGCCCGGCAGCTGCTTCACCTCGGCGGCCTTCCAAAGGTCGTTGCCGCCGACGCATCGGTGCATCACAGCCCTCCGGCGAAAGGCCGGACCGTCTACTTGCCCGGCAGCTGCTTCACTTCGGCGGCCGCCCAAAGGTCGTTGCCGCCGACGCATCGGTGCATCACAGCCCTCCGGCGAAAGATCGGGCCGATTACTTGCCCAGCAGCTGCTTCACTTCGGCGGCCGCCCAAAGGTCGTTGCCGCCGACGCATCGGTGCATCACAGCCCTCCGGCGAAAGATCGGGCCGATTACTTGCCCAGCAGCTGCTTCACCTCGGCGGCGACGGTCACACCGTTGTAACCGAACTTCTCGTCGAGCACCTTGTAGGGAGCCGAATACCCGAAGTGGTCCAGACCGTGGATCATTCCCTCTTCGCCCACAAGACCCTGAAGTGTCACGGGCAGCCCCGACGTCAGGCCGTAGCGCACGATACCCGCTGGCAGCACGCTTTCCTGATACGACTTGGGCTGGTCGCGGAACAGTCCTTCGCTCGGTACGCTCACGATGCGCACCGCGATGCCCTCCTTTGCCAGCTCCGCAGCCCCCTCGACCAGCGTCGAGACCTCCGAGCCCGAAGCGACAAGCACGGCGGCCGGCTTGGCGGCGTCGACCACGACATAGGCACCCTTGGCGGTCTGGGCAGCCTCCTCGCGGCGGCTCCGGCCCAGCGTCGGCAGGTTCCGGATATTCTGACGCGACAGGACAAGCGCCACGGGACGGTGCTCCTCCAGCGCCAGTTTCCACGCCACGACCGTCTCCTCGGCATCGGCCGGACGCAGCACGAGCATCGAACGCTCGCCCTGGTGGTTGCGCAGGTGCTCCATCAGACGGATCTGCGCCTCGTGCTCGACGGGCTGGTGCGTCGGACCGTCCTCGCCCACGCGGAACGAGTCGTGTGTCCAGACATAGATCACGTGCAGCCGCATGAGCGCCGAAAGACGCACCGCGGGCTTCATGTAGTCCGAGAAGACAAAGAAGGTGCCGCAGGCCGGAATCACACCGCCGTGCAGCGCCATGCCGTTCATCACGCAGGCCATCGTCAGCTCCGAGACACCCGCCTGGAAGAAGCGGCCCGAGAAGTCACCGCGCGTGAAGGCCTTGGTCTTCTTGAGAAAACCGTCGGTCTTGTCCGAGTTGGAGAGGTCGGCCGAGGCGACGATCATGTTCTCGACCTTCTCGGCATAGAGGCCCAGCACCGTGGCCGACGCGGCGCGCGTGGCGATGTCGGCCTTCATCTCGATCGACTTGTAGTCGATCTCGGGCAGCTCGCCCGAGAGGAACATGTCGAGCTTGCGCGCCAGGTCCTTGTGCTCCTGCCGCCACGCCTTCTCGACGCGCGCCTGCTCGGCCGCCCATGCGCGGAGCTCCTCACGGCGCCCGGCAAAGAGCTCGCGGCTCTCCTCGAAGACGGCAAACGGATCGTCGGGATCACCCCCGAGATTGCGTACCGTCGCCGCGAAGTCGGCACCGGCCGCCGACAACGGCTGTCCGTGCGTCGAGACCTTGTCCTCGTAGCTGACCCCGTCGGGACCCATGGCGCCCTTGCCCATCACCGTGCGGCCGATGATGAGCGTCGGACGCTCCATCTCGGACTGTGCGGCAACGAGCGCCTCGCGGATCTGGTTGATGTTGTGCCCGTCGATCGTCAGCACGTTCCAGCCCCACGCCTCATATTTCATGGCCACGTTCTCCGTGTCGACCTCGTCGACCTTCGTCGAGAGCTGGACATTGTTCGCATCGTAATACATCACGAGGTTCGAAAGCCCCAGGTGTCCGGCGATGCGGCCCACGCCCTGCGAGATCTCCTCCTCGACGGCGCCGTCCGAGATGTAGGCATAGGTGCGGTGTGCCATCCACTCGCCGAAGCGCGCCACCATGAAACGCTCCGCAATGGCTGCGCCGAGCGCCATGGCATGGCCCTGACCCAGCGGTCCGGAGGTGTTCTCCACGCCGTGCAGCACGTCCACCTCGGGATGGCCCGGCGTCACGCTCCCCCACTGCCGCAGCGACTTGAGGTCTTCGGTCGAATAGAGCCCGGCCAGCGACAGCACCGAATAGAGCATCGGCGACATGTGCCCCGGATCGAGGAAGAAACGGTCGCGGTAGGGATAGGCCATGTTGTCGGGATCGTACCGCAGGAATTCCGAGTAGAGCACCGTGACGAAATCGGCGCCGCCCATCGCACCGCCGGGATGACCCGACTTCGCCTTTTCGACCATGGCGGCCGACAGGATGCGGATGTTGTCGGCAACGCGCGTTAGTTTCGAATTCGTAGACATATCAAAGTTTAAGGTTTAGTATTTTTCAGTTGCTAAAGATAGCAAAAAAAATCATCCGACCTGCCGAAGTTGCGGAAGATTCGCACGCCCGATTTTTTCGCGGGCGTAATCCAGCGTCACGGTGAACTCCCGGGCGCCCGTCGACGGCAGCTCGAACATCGTGTCCATCATGACCGCCTCGCAGATCGAACGCAGGCCGCGCGCCCCGAGCCGGAACTCCACGGCCTTGTCGACGATGTAGTCCAGCACGTCGTCGTCGAAGGTCAGCTTTACGCCGTCCAGCTCGAACAGACGCTGGTACTGCTTGATGATGGCGTTCTTCGGCTCGGTGAGGATGCGCCGCAGGGCGTCGCGGCCCAGCGGCTGCATGTAGGTCAGCACCGGCAGACGCCCCACCAGCTCGGGAATCAGCCCGAAGCTCTTGAGGTCCTGCGGCGAGACGTACTGCATGAGGTTGTTGCGGTCGATCGTGTCGGCATTGATCCGTCCGTAGCCCATCGCGCGGGTGTTGAGCCGCTGGGCGATCTTCTTCTCGATGCCGTCGAACGCGCCGCCGCAGATGAAGAGGATGTTGCGCGTGTTGACCTGGATGAACTTCTGCTCGGGGTGCTTGCGCCCGCCCTGGGGCGGCACGTTGACCACCGTGCCCTCGAGAATCTTCAGCAGCGCCTGCTGCACGCCCTCGCCCGAGACGTCGCGCGTGATCGAGGGGTTGTCGCCCTTGCGGGCGATCTTGTCGATCTCGTCGATGAAGACAATGCCCCGCTCGGCCTGCTCGACGTTGTAGTCGGCCACCTGCAGCAGCCGCGAGAGAATGCTCTCGACATCCTCGCCCACGTAGCCCGCCTCGGTGAGCACCGTGGCGTCGACGATCGTGAAGGGCACCTTCAGCAGGCGGGCGATCGTCCGCGCCATGAGCGTCTTGCCCGTGCCGGTGGGGCCCACCAGCACGATGTTCGACTTGTCGATCTCGACGTCGTTCTCCTGCGGGGCGTAGAGCAGCCGCTTGTAGTGGTTGTAGACCGCCACCGACAGGTAGCGCTTGGCGGCATCCTGCCCGATGACGTACTGGTCGAGGAACTCCTTGATCTGCGCCGGCTTGAGCAGCTCCTCCTTCTTCAGGGGCGCGGCCGACGGACGGCGCGGCGCCTCGGTCGCCAGCTCGTTGTCGACGAGGATGCGGTAGCCGTTCTCGATGCACTTGTTGCAGATGTTGGCGCCGTCCATGCCCTGGAACATGATCTCCACGTCGGCACGGGCGGCCCCGCAGAACGAGCAGCGGTCGCCGTGTGCGCCGCCGCCACCGCCGCGGCGGTTGTTCGGATTCTCCGTATGATTCGGGTTGTCTGTCTTCTTTGCCATTACTTCTCCCTTTTGGTCAGCACTTCGTCGATCAATCCGTACTCCCGGGCCTCGGCGGCCGAGAGCCAGTAGTCGCGGTCGGCATCCTTCTCGATCCGGCGGACCGGCACGCCCGAGTGCAGCGAGAGGATTTCATAGAGCTCGCGCTTGGTCTTCATGATCTCGCGCGCCGTGATCTCGATGTCGGAGGCCTGCCCCTGCGCACCGCCCAGCGGCTGGTGGATCATCACCCGCGAGTGGGGCAGCGCCGAACGCTTGCCCTTGGCGCCGGCCGTGAGCAGCACGGCGCCCATCGAGGCGGCGAGCCCCGTGCAGATGGTCGCCACGTCGGGGGCCACGAGCTGCATCGTGTCGTAGATGCCCAGTCCGGCCGAGACGGAGCCGCCCGGCGAGTTGATATAGATCTGGATGTCCTTCTCGGGATCGACCGACTCGAGGAAGAGCAGCTGCGCCTGGATGATGTTGGCGGCATCGTCGTAGATCGGCGCCCCGAGGAAGATGATGCGGTCCATCATCAGGCGCGAGAAGACGTCCATCGTGGCGACGTTCAGCTGCCGCTCCTCGATGATCGTCGGCGAGACATAGCCCGCGCTGACCGACTGGAAATCGTGCAGCTTGAGCGAGCTGATGCCGCAGTGTTTCCGCGCGTACTTTTCAAATTCTGACATATCCGGTAGTTTTTCTCAAAAAAAGGACTTTGCAAACATCACGCCTGCAAAGTCCAAAGATAGCTGTTTTTCGGCAATTATCGGAGCTCCTGGGCCAATTTGGCGAACTCGTCGGCCGAAACGGCCTTCTCCGTTACCTTGATCTTCGATTTCACGTCCTCGACGACCTTCGTTTCGTAGAGCTTCTCGTAAATCTTCTGACCCTGCTCCTTGTCGGCGAGGATCTTCCCGGCGTAGCCCGCGAGCATGTCGTCGGGAGCCGACGGCATGCCGTACTGTGCGAACTGCGCGGCAGCCAGCGCCTTGGCCTCGGCCTCGGCCTCCTCCTTGCTGACCGAGAGGTTGTCCTGCTTGATGAAGTGCTTCTGGATGTAGTTCCAGGTGAACATCTTCAGGAACTGTGCAAAGTCCTTCTCGATCTCCTCCATCGTGAACTTGCCCTCGTTGATCGTGTAGAGCCAGCGCTTGAGGAAAGCCTCGGGCATCTTCAGCCCGGCCTTTTCGATCAGGTAGTCGCGCAGCTGCAGCGTGAAGAGGTAGTCGCTCTCGCGGCGCAGCTCCGATGCGATCTGCGCGTCGATGTAGGCCTCGAACTCCTCGGCGGTCTTGACGTTGCCGCCCGGGAAGGCCATCTTGAAGAACTCCTCGTTGAGCTCCGGCTCGGCGAAGCGGCGGATGCGCGTGATCTCGAGCGTGAACTCCGGCTTGATGCCCTCCAGCTCGTTCTCCTTGACCTGGAGCACGGCGGCGCGCTGCGACGGGTTCTTGTAGAGCTCGTTGATGTTCACCTCGGTCTTGTAGCCGACCTTCTTGCCGAGGAAGGGCTTGCGCTCCTCCTCCGACATCGAGATCAGCCCCACGTAGGCGTCGGCAACGTTCATCTCGCCGTTGTCGAGCGTCACCGAAAGGGCCTCGTCCGAGGTCACCTCCTCAGCATCGACCAGACGGCCGAAGCGGCGCAGGAAGTTCGAACGGTAGTCGTCGTGCATCTTCTTGTCGACGGCGATGGCGTTGTAGGTCAGCTTGTCCTTCTCCGAGAGGTCGAGCTTGATCTCGGGAGCCTCGCCGATCTCGAAGATGAACTCGAACTCCCTGCCGTTCTCGAAATCGAAGGCGCCCTGCTCCTCCGAGGGAATCACGTCGCCCAGGTAGTCGATGTTCTCCTTCTGGAGGTACTCGAACACGGCGTTCGAGGCGGTGCGGTACGACTGCTCGGCCAGGACACCCTTGCCGTACATCTTCTTGATGATGCCCATCGGCACCATGCCGGGACGGAAGCCGGGGATATTGGCCTTGCGGCGGTACTCGCGCAGCGACTTCTCGACACTCTGGCCGTAGTCCTCCTCGCCGACCGTCACCTTCACGAGCGAAGTGTTCTCTTCGCGTTGTTCTCTTACGATCTTCATAATGAATGTGTTGTATTTGTTATTCTCGTTTTTCTCCGTCGGAATCGGGAGGCAAATGTACAAAATTATTCCGTCCGGCGCAAGATATTCTCATATATTATGGTCAAATTATGATTTGTGGATTGCTTTTCGTAACTTTGCATGATTATTCGCACACGATAACGATGAAAACCACGACGATCCTCCTCTGTGCGGCGCTGCTGCTGGGCGCCTGCGGGGGAAACGCGGCGCGCAGCCGCAAAAGCACCGCCGCAACCCGCGTGACGGTGCCGGCGGCGCCCCGCGAATACACCTACCGCGTGAAGGCGGTCCACCCCCATGCGACGGACGCCTACACGCAGGGGCTGCAATACGTCGACGGCACGCTCTGGGAGGGGACGGGCCAACACGGCGCCTCGCGCGTCACGAAGACCGACCTCGGGACGGGCCGCACGGAGCTCTTCGCGAGCCTGCCCCGCTCGGAGTTCGGCGAGGGCATCACGCTGCTCGACGGGCGGCTCTACTACCTGACGTGGCAGTCCAACACGGCGCACGTCTACGACGCCGCGACGGGCCGCCATCTGCGCGACTTCCGCTACCCGGGCGAGGGGTGGGGGCTCACGACCGACGGCGAGCGGCTCTACCTCTCCGACGGCACGGAGTCGATCCACGTGCTCGACCCCGAAACGTTCCGCCGCGAGCGCCGCATCACGGTGACCCTCGAGGGCGAACCCGTGCACTTCCTCAACGAGCTGGAGTGGATCGACGGCCGCATCTGGGCCAACGTCTACACGACGGACCAGATTGTCATCATCGACCCGGCGACGGGCGCGATTGAGGGGGTCGTCGACCTCACGGAGCTGCTGCCGGAGGAGGACCGCACGCGGCAGACGGACGTGCTGAACGGCATCGCCTGGGATGCGGCCGGCGGGCGCATCTTCGTCACGGGCAAGAACTGGCCCAAACTCTTCGAGATAGAAATTCTCCCGAAATAAATGCAAAACACGTTATACGACAATCTGGAGCGGCGCATCCTGCTGCTCGACGGCGGCTTCGGCACGATGGTGCAGGGCTACGGCCTGGGCGAGGCGGAGTACCGCGGCGAGCGGTTCCGCGACTGGAGCGTGCCGCTCAAGGGCTGCAACGACCTGCTGGCGCTCACGCGCCCGGAGGTCGTGCGCGAAATCCACGACAAGTACCTGCAGGCCGGCGCCGACATCATCGAGACCGACTCGTTCAACGCCAATGCCGTCTCGCTGCGCGACTACGGGCTTGAGGCATACGCCGAGGAGATGGCACGCGCCGCGGCTGCGGTGGCCCGTGCGGCGGCCGATGCCGCAACGGCGCGCAACCCGCAGAAGCCGCGCTTCGTCGCCGGGTCGATGGGCCCGACGAACCGCACGGCCTCGATGTCGGCCGACGTGGCGAACCCCGCGTCGCGCGAAATCACCTTCCGCGAGCTGGTCGACGCCTACACGGCACAGGCACGGGGGCTCCTCGACGGCGGGGTCGACATCCTGCTCGTCGAGACGGTCTTCGACACGCTCAACGCCAAGGCGGCGCTCTACGCCATCGACCTCCTGGCCGAGAAGCTCGGCCGCGAAATCCCCGTCATGGTCTCCGGCACGCTGGCCGACGCCAGCGGCCGCAACCTCTCGGGACAGACCGTCGAGGCCTTCTGCATCTCGGTATCCCATGCACGGCTGCTCTCCGTGGGGCTCAACTGCGCCTACGGGGCGCGGCAGCTGCTGCCCTACCTCGAGCGGCTCGCGGCCGTGGCCCCGACACGCATCTCGGCCCACCCCAACGCCGGACTGCCGAACGTCCTGGGCGGCTACGACGAGACGCCCGCGATGTTCGCCGAGGATGTGGGCGAATACATGCGCCGCGGGCTGGTGAACATCGTCGGCGGCTGCTGCGGCACCACCCCGGCCCACATCTTCGAGCTGTCGAAGATCGTCGGCCGCTACACTCCGCGCCCGCTGCCGGAGCCCCGCCACGAAACCGTATTGAGCGGCCTCGAACCGCTGCGCATCGTCCCCGAGGCGAACTTCATCAACGTCGGCGAGCGCACGAACGTCGCCGGCTCGGCCCGCTTCGCGCGGCTCATCCGCGAGGGCAACTACGAGGAGGCGCTCACCGTCGCCCGGGCACAGGTCGACGCCGGGGCGCAGGTCATCGACGTCTGCATGGACGACGGGCTGATCGACGGCCCCGCGGCCATGCGCACGTTCCTCAACCTGACGGCCTCCGAGCCGGAGATCGCCCGCGTGCCGACGATGATCGACTCGTCGCGCTGGGAGACGCTCGTCGCGGGGCTGGAGGTGACGCAGGGCAAGGCCGTCGTCAACTCCATCTCACTCAAGGAGGGCGAGGAGGAGTTCCTGCGCCGGGCGCGCGAAATCCGCCGCTACGGCGCCGCCGCGGTGGTGATGCTCTTCGACGAGCGGGGGCAGGCCGACACCTTTGAACGCAAGATCGAGGTGGCCGAACGGGCCTACCGCCTGCTGACCGGCGCCGGCTTCCCGGCCGAGGACATCATTTTCGACCCCAACATCCTGGCCGTCGCCACGGGTATCGCCGAGCACGACGGCTACGCCAAGGCCTTCATCGACGCGACGCGCTGGATCAGGGAGCACCTGCCCCACGCCAAGGTCTCGGGCGGCGTCTCGAACCTCTCGTTCGCCTTCCGCGGCAACAACACCGTGCGCGAGGCGATGCACTCGGCCTTCCTCTACCACGCAATCCGCGCCGGCATGGACATGGGCATCGTCAATCCGCAGATGCTCAAGGTCTACGACCAGATCGAACCCGCGTTGCTCGAACGCGTCGAGGACGTGATCCTCTGCCGCCGCGCCGATGCGGCCGAGCGGCTGGCCGAATACGCCCAGCGGGTGCGGCAGACGGCCGACACCGCGCCGCAGGCCGCGGACGCCTGGCGCGCGGGGACGCTCGCCGAGCGCATCGACCACGCCATGCTCAAGGGCGTGGCGGAGCACATCGAGGAGGATGCGCTGGAGGGCTACCGCACGCTGGGCAGCCCGATGGCGGTAATCGACACGCTGCTCATGCCCGCCATGGAGCGCGTGGGCAAGCTCTTCAGCGAGGGCAAGATGTTCCTGCCGCAGGTCGTCAAGACGGCGCGCGTGATGAAGCGTGCCGTGGCGGCCCTCACCCCCTACATCGAGCAGGGCGCCGCCACGGCGTCGCACAACGCCGGGCGGGTGCTCATCGCCACGGTCAAGGGCGACGTCCACGACATCGGCAAGAACATCGTCTCGGTGGTGATGGCCTGCAACGGATACGAGATCCGCGACCTGGGCGTCATGGTCGAGGCGCAGCGCATCGTCGACGAAGCCGCCGCCTGGGGCGCGCAGTGCATCTGCCTGAGCGGTCTCATCACGCCATCGCTCGACGAGATGGCGCACGTCTGCGAGGAGCTCGAGCGCCGCGGCCTGCGCATCCCGGTCATCGTCGGCGGCGCAACGACCTCGGCGCTGCACACCGCCCTGAAGATCGCCCCGGTCTACGGCGGCACGGTCGTCCACTCGGCCAACGCCAGCCAAAACAGCCAGCTGCTGGCCCGCCTGCTGGGGCCCGACCATGAACGATTCGCCGCCGAGGTGCGCGAGGAGCAGGAGCAGCTGCGCCGCGAGTACCGCGCGCGGCAGCAGGCACGCGAGCTCATCCCGATCGTCGAGGTGCGCCGGCAGCGCCGCGCGGCCCACGCCCCGGCGCACATCCCCGTCGTGCCGCTGCACACGGGGCGCATGGTCTTCCCGGACTTCGACATCGCCGACGCCGAGCGCTTCATCGACTGGACCTTCTTCTTCCCGGCCTGGGGGCTCAAGGGCCACTACCCCGAGCTGCTCGACGACCCCACGAAGGGCGAGGAGGCCCGCAAGGTGCTCGCCGACGCACAGGCGCTGCTCAAGCGCATCCGCGACGAGCGGCTGCTGACGCTGCAGGGCGTCGTCGGCATCTTCCCCGCCCGCAGCGAGGGCGACGACATCGTCGTCACCGACACCAGGGGGCGCGACGTGCGGCTGGCAATGCTCCGCAACCAGACGCGCGGCGAGGAGAACCGCTCGCTGGCGGACTTCATCGCCCCCGAGGGCGACTACATCGGCTGCTTCGCCCTGACGGCCGGCATCGGCCTCAAGGCACTCACCGAACGCTTCCGCAGCGAGGGCGACGACTACAGCGCCATCCTCGCCAAGCTGCTCGCGGACCGGCTCACCGAGGCCTTCGCCGAAGCCGTGCACGCCTTCGTGCGGCGCCAGATGTGGGGCTACGAACGCGACGGCGAACTCTCGCCCGAGGAGGTGATCCGCGGCAACTACCGCGGACGGCGGATGGCCTTCGGCTACCCCGCCTCGCCGGACCACTCGCTCAAGCGCGAGGTCTTCGACCTGCTGGCCGCGGAGATCACCACCGGCATGCGCATGACCGAGAACTACATGATCGACCCGGGCGAGGCGCTCTGCGGCCTGCTGTTCGCCGACGCGGAGTACTTCTCCGTGGGGCGGATCGACACCAAGCAGCTGCTCGACTACGCCCGGCGCCGCGGCATGGAGCCCGACGAGGTGCGCAGGATCATACCCAACAACGCATGAACGTAACAAGCATCATACACGAAGCCCTCGCGCAGCACCGCACGCGCTTCGCCTTCGAGCTGCTGCCGCCCCTGAAGGGGGACGGCACAAGCGGGGTCTTCGGGGCCATTGACCCGCTCATGGAGTTCGACCCGGCCTACATCAACGTCACCTTCCACCGCGAAGGGATCAAGCAGACGCAGCGGCCCGACGGCAGCGTCGAGTGGCATGTCGTGCGGCGGCGTCCCGGCACGGTGGGCATCTCGGCGGCCATCCGCAAGCGCTACGACGTGGAGGTCGTGCCGCACCTGATCTGCGGCGGCCTGTCGAAATACGACATCGAGGACGCACTGATCGACATGGACTTCCTCGGGCTGCACAACGTGCTGGCGCTGCGCGGCGACAAGTCGCAGAACGAGCGCTTCTTCATGCCCCACCCGCAGGGCCACGCCCACGCCGCGGACCTCGTGCGGCAGATCGCCGCGATGAACCGCGGCGAGTTTGTCGACGGCGAGGTCGAGGTGTGCCACCACTCGAAATTCTCGATCGGCGTGGCGGGCTATCCCGAGACGCACGAGGAGGCCGCATCGCCCGAGGCCGACATCCTCCACCTGAAGGAGAAGGTCGACGCCGGGGCCGAGTACATCGTCACGCAGCTCTTCTACGACAACGCGCGCTTCTTCGACTTCGTCGCGCGGTGCCGCGCCGCGGGCATCCGCGTGCCGATCATCCCCGGCATCAAGCCCCTGGCGACGGTGCGCCACCTCAAGCTGCTGCCCGAGACCTTCGGCTGCCGCATCCCCGAGGAGCTCGAGCGCGAGGTCCTGGCGCATGCCGGCGACAAGGCCGCCGTGCGCCGCATCGGCACCGAGTGGGCCATCGCGCAGAGCCGCGAGCTGATCGCCGCAGGCGTGCCCGTGCTCCACTACTACCCCATGGGCAAGGCCGAAAACATCATCGAAATCGCAAGAACCGTCTTCTGACAATGAACGCCATCGAATTCCGCCGCCACCTGCATGCCCACCCCGAACTCTCGTTCCGGGAGCATGAGACCGCGGCGTTCATCTCCGCCCGGCTCTCGGAGCTGGGCATCGAAAACCGACCCGTCGCCTCAACCGGCGTCCTGGCCCGCATCGAGGGCCGCGCCGCGGCGGACCGCCGGACCGTGGTGCTGCGCGCCGACATCGACGCCCTGCCCGTCGACGAGCAGACCGGCCTTGCGTGGAGCTCGTGCAACGCGGGCGTCATGCACGCCTGCGGCCACGACATCCACGCCGCCGTGCTCTACGGCGTGCTGCAGCGTCTGGCCGCAGCGCCCGACTTCCGCGGCACGATTTTCGGACTTTTCCAGCCGGGCGAGGAGTGCAACCCCGGCGGCGCGTCGCTCGTGCTCGCCGAGAAGCCCTTTGCCGACTGCGGCATCCGCGCCGTCATCGGCGAACACGTCGAGCCGCAGCTCGAAGTCGGCACCCTCGGCTTCCGCACCGGCAAGTACATGGCTGCCAGCGACGAACTGCGCCTGCACGTGCACGGCAAAGGGGGCCACGGCGCCCTGCGCCGCCAGCTCAAGGACCCCGTCGCCGCAGCGGCCGAGTGCACGACGCGCCTGCTGGCCCTCAACGGCGAGGAGTGCGTCCTCTCGATCGGCCGCATGGAGGCCGCAGGCGCCACGAACGTCATACCCGACGAGGCCTACCTCGAAGGGACGCTGCGCACCTTCGACGAGCGCGAGCGCGAGATCATCCACCGCCGCATCGCCAACATCGCCGCCGACATCGACGCGCGCCACGGCACCCGCACCGACGTGGACATCAACCACGGCTACCCGTGCGTGGTGAACGACGAGATTCTCGTCAAGCGCGCCGTGGCGCTGGCCAAGACGCTGGGACTCGGCGTGGAGATGCTCCCCCTGCGCACGACGGCCGAGGATTTCGGGTTCTACTGCAAGCAATATCCGTCGCTCTTCTACCGGCTGGGCGTAGGGGCCGCGGCGGGCCGCCCCCACACGGGGAGCTTCTCGCCCGACGAGGGGGCCATCGGCACAGGCATCGACTTTATGGAGCGTCTCGCACGACAAATACTGGAACAATGAAAAGACAACAAGACAAGCGCACCGCCCGCGGTGCGAAGAAAAACGACCGCGCAGGGATCATCCTCCACCTCTTCCGCGAGTTCCCGAACAACAAATTCTCGCTCAAGCAGCTGGCATCGGCATCGGGCGGCGCCTCGAAGGAGGGGCGGCGCGAAACGCTCGAAATCCTCGGCCGCCTCTTCGAGGAGGGAATCGTCGAGGAGTGCGCCCGCGAGAAGTACCGCCTCACGCACAAGCACCTGCCCCACTACGAAGGCATCGCCGACATGACGGCCGGGGGTTCGGTCTACGTGCGGGTCGAGGGGCTCGACAACGACATCTTCGTCAACCAGCGCAACACGTCCAACGCCCTGGACGGCGACCGCGTGGAGGTCGTGGCCATACACCGCGGCCGCAACGGGCAGTTCGAGGGCGAGATCACGCGCGTCGTGGAGCGCAACCGCAAGCCTTACGTCGGCATCGCCGAGGTCGGCGCCCACCAGATATTCGTCAAGGCCGACTCGCGCCGCATGCCGATGGACATCTACCTCCCGAAGCGCGACTGTCCCGACGTGCGCGACGGCGAGAAGGTCGTCGTGCGCATCGTCGACTGGCAGCCGGGCAGCAAGAGCCCCGTGGGCGAACTGGTCGAGCGGCTCGGCATGGCGGGCAACAACGACACGGAGATGCACGCCATCTTGGCCGAATACGAACTGCCCTACCGCTTCGAGCCGGAGGTCGAGGCGGCCGCCGAGGCCATCGACGCCCGCATCACGCAGAAGGAGATCGACTCGCGCCGCGACTTCCGCAACGTCACGACCTTCACCGTGGACCCGGCCGACGCCAAGGACTTCGACGACGCCCTCTCGGTGCGCAAGATAAGCGACGGCGTCTGGGAGGTGGGCGTGCACATCGCCGACGTCACGCACTACGTGCGTCCCCACTCGACGATCGACGACGAGGCCGTCGAGCGCGGCACGTCGGTCTACCTGGTGGACCGCACCGTCCCGATGCTGCCCGAACGCCTCTCGAACGAGCTCTGCTCGCTGCGCCCGAACGAGACGAGCCTCTGCTTCTCGGCGGTCTTCACGCTCAACGAGAACCTCAACCTGCTCGACGAGTGGTTCGGCCGCACGGTCATCCACTCCGACCGCCGCTTCACCTACGCCGAGGCGCAGGAGGTGATCGAGACCGGCCGCGGCGACTATGCCGAGGAGATTCTGACGCTCAACCGCCTGGCGCAGGCGCTGCGCCGCCAGCGTTTCAGGAACGGCGCCATCTCGTTCGAACGCGAGGAGGTGAAGTTCCGCCTCGACGAGAGCGGCAAGCCGCTGGGCGTCTACTTCAAGGAGCAGAAGGAGTCGAACCAGATGATCGAGGAGTTCATGCTGCTGGCCAACCGGCGCGTCGCGGAGTTCTGCGGACACCGCACCTCGGAGAAGGGACGCAAGGTGCCCCGCACGATGGTCTACCGCGTACACGACACGCCGAGCGAGGAGAAACTCGACCGCTTCCGGCAGTTCATCCTCCGCTTCGGCCACGTCTTCAAGGCCTCGAAGGGGCGCGCCGTGGCCCGCGAGATGAACAAGCTCTTCAAGCAGATCAAGGGCTCGACCGAGGAGAACGCCGTGACGACGATGGCCGTGCGCTCGATGGCCAAGGCCTACTATACGACCGACAACATCGGCCACTACGGACTGGCCTTCGACAGCTACACGCACTTCACGTCGCCCATCCGCCGCTACCCCGACATGATGGTCCACCGCCTGCTGGCCCGCTACCTCGAGGGCGGCAAGTCGGCCGACAAGGAGACGCTCGAGGCGCTCTGCGAGCAGGCCTCCGAGCGCGAGATCGTCGCCGCAGAGGCCGAGCGCGCCTCGATCAAGTACAAGATGGTCGAGTTCATGAAGGAGCGCATCGGGCAGGAGTTCGAGGGCCATATCTCGGGACTGACCGAGTGGGGCGTCTACGTCGAGCTGGACGAGACCCACATCGAGGGCATGTCGTTCCTGCGCGACATCGAGGGCGACTTCTTCCAGTTCGACGAGGAGCAGTACGAGATCGTGGGCCGCTCGACGGGCCGCCGCATGACGCTCGGCGACGCCGTGCGCGTGCGTGTCAAGCGTGCCGACCTGCAGAAGCGCCAGCTCGACTTCGAGCTGCTGCTGCCCGAGGGGGCCGCACGCCGCACGGTCCCGGCCGCCGGGAAGGGCGGTACGGGCCGCAAGAGCCCCGAAGTGCGGCAGTCGTCACGCCGCCGCGGACACTGATAATCCCGGCCGTGCGGGGAGAGGCCCGATCGAACGGAGCATCGGATCAGGGGGGGGGCGGTGCATCGGATCGGGGAACACCGCCGCTGCAAACTACGGTTCCGCAAGCTACCACCCCGCAAACCGCTGCCCGGCAAGCTGCCGCCGCCGCAAACTGCCACCCCGGCAAACCGCTACAGGCAGACCGCTACCCCGCAAACTGCCGTCCGCAAAACGCGGCCAATGCAAACCGCTACCGGCAAACCGCAAAAAGGTCCTGCAGCCGAATGGCAGCAGGACCTTTTTGTATCCGCCCCGATCGGAAAGAGGCCGTTCCGAACCGCGCCGCGGCACTCCCCCACCGCACCCCACACGACACTGGACAACACACGGACCCGAACAGACACATGGCACCGGACAGCACGAAAAAAGGGAACCCCCGCAGCGGAGGATTCCCTTTTTTGCGTCGGGTGAGACTCTTTAGAAGAGGTTTACACCGTCGAGCGTAGCGATAAGGAACGTGGCAGCGACCGACAGAATGGCGTAAAGCTCCGGGAAAGCGGCCAGAATCAGCGTCTTACCCATCACGTCGTGGCCGTTGCCGATGGCAGCGATACCGTTGGCGCAAATCTTGGCCTGGAAGATCGACGAGGCCAGGTTGACGATGCCGACCAGCAGACCGGCACCCAGGATGGCCGCACCCTGCGTCATCGTGGGGTTCGTCAGACCGCTCTGTACGAGGAAGAAGCAGACGAAGCCGTAGAGACCCTGCGAACCCGGAAGGGCCGAGAGGATCATGTAGCTACCGAATGCGCCGCTGTTCTTCTTCATGGCACCTACCGAAGCCATGCCGGCGATTGCGGTTCCGACGGACGAGGCGATGCCCGCGAGGCCCACCATCAACGCTACGCCGACGTAAGCCATTACCAATGCAGTTGTTGTTTCCATAGTGTTTGAAAAGGTTTTTGATTGTTATTTATTCGTTTGTCTGATTCATTTTGCGGATGGGGTCGAACGACCGCGTGGCCATCTCGAAGCCGGCGTTCTTGAAGAACTCCACGAAGGTGAGTCGCATCGGGTGGACGAACGACGAGATGGTCGACATGAAGAGGTTGATGCCGTGGCCGATGAGCAGGATCGGGATCATCACCAGCAGCCGCACGACGATGTTTGCACCCTCGGGTACAAAGCCCTCGGCCAGCGTGTTGAAGACCAGTGCCAGCACACCGCCCGAGAGTCCGATGGCGAACAGACGGATGTACGACAGCACGTCGCTCAACAGACCCGTGATGTTGTTGTAGAGGTCCCACAGTCCGGCACCGATGTTGACGAGCGGATTGCGCTTGACGTTGTTGAGCAGCAGCAACAGCACGAAGCCGATGCCCAGCGCCACGTAGAAGGCCACCGACCCGGCCGTGAAGCCCGGGATGGTGATCGAGGCCATCGGAAGCGCCACGCCCAGCACGCAGGTCATCAGAATGACGAACCAGCCGATCTGGCCGAAGGCCTGCGTGATGCCGAAGCAGCGCGTCGTGGTCCAGATGTTGAGCGCCATGCCGAAGAGAATCTGCACGAGACCGATCACGAGCGAGACGGTGAAGAACTTGCCCTGGAAGTCAAAGAACGGAATCGAGGGGAAGTACTCCGCGAGGCTCAATCCGAAGAACGAGCCGCAGATGCCGCCGAAGACGACCGTCGAGATGGCGCAGAGCGTGGCGAACCATGCCGCGCGGCGCATCATGCCCGGCTCGCGGAACTTGTGCAGCATCACCAGACCCGCGGCGAGCAGTACGAGGCCGTAGCCCGCATCGTTCAGGCAGATGCCGAAGAAGAGCATGTAGAACGGCGCGAAGAATGGCGTCAGGTCCAGCGTGCCGTACTTCGGGCGTGCATAGAGGTCGCCGATCATCTCGAAGATCCGCGCGAAGCGGTTGTTCTTCAGCTTGACGGGCGTATCGTCCTCGGGCGTCGGATCGCTCTTGAGGTAGATCACGTTGGGATACTCCTCGAGCAGCGCATCCACGCGTGCCGAGGTCTCCGTCTCGGCCCAGCCTTCGAGCACGAGCAGCACACCGTCGGCAGCCCGTTCGGCCGACCCCTCGACACGCACGCCCTGCAGGCGTTCGCGCAGCGACGCTCCGTAAGCGGCGAGGAGCTCCTCCGAAGCTGCAACGCGCGAGAACTCGGCGTCGAGCGCCGCAAGTTTCGACTTGGCCTCCTTGATGCGGCGCTCCGCCTCGCGGATATCCATCGTCGGAGCCTTCATCTCCTGCGCGTCGAACGACACCTCCTCGCCGGGCGCCGTCACGACGACGAACCACACGGTCGAGTCGGCCCGGTTGATGACCTCGAGCGTATACTGCGCGCCCCATTCGGCGGCGTTCTTGTCAAAGATGTTCGCCTGCGTGAAGAAGTAGCGCACGACGATACCCTCGCCCGCAAGCGCCTGCAGCCGCTCCGCGTCGAACGCACCCCACGGGCGCAACTCGTCGGCAGCCTTCTCGAGGCGTCCGATCTCGGCACCGAGCGCCGCAGCCTCACGCTGCGCCGCCGCATAGTGTTCGTAGGCCTCGGCACCCGAAGCGAACGGCTCGGCCTGCCCGTCGCAACGTGCAGCGTCGGCGCGGAACGTCTTGAGGAACTCCGCGGCCTTCGCCGTGCCCTCGATGTCGAGCAACAGCTGACGGTCCTCGTCCGAGGGTTCCCAGCCCGTGGTCGTGATGTCCACGAGGCCCAGCTCACGCAGCCGGTCGATAAAATCGCCGCTCTGTGCCGCATAGAGCACAAAGTCGTATTTGGACATTCTCGCTATCATGCCATCGCGCCCTCCCCGGCGTTCTGCTGCTTGTTTTTCACGATCTTCTGCGAGGACTTCGAGAGGTTCTCCTCATCCTCCATGAAGCGCTTGATCTTGCGTATGGCGTCCTCGTACCCGGGTATCTGCACCTTTTCGTACAAGTTCACCTTCTGAGTGGTCTTGCGGCGCGCGCGGTCCAACAGCTCCATCTTGCGGTTGTAGACCTCGTACTCGAGGCCCAGCCGCGCCAGCCGCTTGAGGATGTCCACCCCGTCGGCGTACCAGACGGGCGAGGAGAAGAGGTCGTAGGGTTTCTCCTCGAAATTGACCTCCTGCAGCACGGGCGTGCGCACTCCGGCGATCTTCTGCGTCGCAAGATCGACGCCCGCGATGCGCAGGAGCCCGCTGTCGAACTCGCCCCACAGCGACACCATGTAGTCGTACTCGGCCTTCAGGGCATCGAGACGACGGCGGTAGTCCTGGGCCGAGTCCTTCGCCTTCTTCACCTCGGAACGCAGGGCCGACTCCTTGCTCTTGATCGTAGGGAGTGCCTTTTGCCGCATTTTCAGCTGCTTGCCCAACTCGCCCAGCGAGGTCTTGTTGTATTGGAACTTGATTGCCATCGGTTAGGCCTCCTTCCAGTACTTCTTGATAAGCTCCTCCTTGATGGCGACCTCCTCCTTGGAGAAGTACTTGGAGAAGAGCGTCCACGCCGTGTCGAGCATCTGCGTGATGTCGATGTTCACGTCGATCGAAAGCAGCTTCTCCGAATAGTCGTGTGCGAAACGGATCGTGCGCTCGTCGTAGTCCGAGAGGTCGAAACCGTTTTCGAGTTTCGTCTTGGCATTGGCCGCGTCGGCGTACAGACGCACGCAGGCGTTCATCACCTGCGGGTGGTCCTCACGCGTTTTCTTGCCGATGACCAGCTGCTTGAGTCGCGACAGCGAACGGAACGGGTCGACGATCACGCGGCCCGTGTCGGAGTCGTTGCGCAGGTAGAGCTGGCCCTCGGTGATGTAACCCGTGTTGTCGGGCACGGCGTGCGTGATGTCGCCGCCCGAGAGCGTCGTCACGGCGATGATCGTGATCGATCCGCCGTTGGGCAGCTGCACGGCCTTCTCGTAGATCTTCGCCAGGTCCGAATAGAGCGAACCGGGCATCGAGTCCTTCGAGGGAATCTGGTCCATACGGTTCGAGACGATGGCCAGGGCATCGGCATAGAGCGTCATGTCCGTCAGCAGCACCAGCACCTTCTCGCCCTTGTCGACGGCGAAGTACTCGGCGGCCGTCAGCGCCATGTCGGGAACGAGCAGACGCTCCACGGGCGGGTTCTCCGTCGTGTTGACGAACGAGACGATGCGGTCGAGCGCTCCGGCGTTCTCGAAGACCGACTTGAAGTAGAGGAAGTCGTCGTTGGTCAGACCCATGCCGCCGAGGATGATCTTGTCGGCCTTGGCGCGCAGCGCCACATTGGCCATCACGGCGTTGTAGGGCTGGTCCGGGTCGGCGAAGAAGGGAATCTTCTGGCCCGTCACAATCGTGTTGTTCAGGTCGATGCCGGCGATACCCGTGGCGATGAGCTCCGACGGCTGGATACGCTTGAAGGGGTTGACCGTCGGGCCGCCGATCTCGCGCTCCTCGCCCTCGACGATCTCACCGCCCTCGAGCGGCTCGCCGTAGGCGTTGAAGAAGCGGCCTGCGAGGTTGTCCGAGACGCGCAGCTTCGGCGGCTCGCCGTGGAAGATCACCTCCGAGGCCGTCGAAAGGCCCTCCGTGCCGGCGAAGACCTGCAGCGTGACGTTCTCGCCCATGATTTTCACCACCTGCGCCAGCTTGCCGCCCACGGTGGCCAGTTCGTCGTTGCCGACGCCCTGTGCACGCAGCGTCACGGTCGCCTTGGTGATGTTGTCGATCTTGGTATATATCTTCTGAAATGCTCGTGTTGTCATGGCTTATTTCGTTTTTTCACCCACATATTGTTCGATCTGCTTCAGGTAGCCGTGGAACTTCTCCGACTGCCACTCCGAATAGTTCATCTGTCGGAAGAGGTTGATCAGGCCCTTGAAGAACTGCGAGCACTCCTCGAAATCGGAGAATCCGAAATCCTTGCGGCAGACGTCGAGCACCATCTTGTACATCATCTTCTGACGCTCGATCGGGCAGTTGGCGTCGATGTCGTCGAAGGCGTCCTGCTGCAGGATCACAAAGTCGATGAGCTCCGACTTCCAGAACCGCTCGTGGTACTCGACGGGCACGCCGTCGTCACCGAGGATGTTGATCTGGTCGTTGGCCTCCTTGCCGCGCTGCACAATCGTCTTGCCGGCATAGACCGCATCGACCCAGTCCTTTTCGATGTGCTCGTCGAGGAAGGCGCGGATCTCGGGATACTCCAGGTACTTCGAGTAAGATTCCAGCGGGTCGATGGCCGGGTAGCGCTTCGAGTCGGCACGTCCCTGCGAAAGGGCGTAGAAGCAGCGTGCGGCCTTCTTCGTCGACTCCGTGACGGGCTCCTTGAGGTTACCGCCCGCGGGCGACACCGTGCCGAGGAAGGTCACCGAACCTGTCTCTCCGTTGTAGAGCTTCACCAGACCGGCGCGCGAGTAGAAGTTCGAGATGATGGCCGAGAGGTCCATCGGGAAGGCGTCCTGACCGGGCAGCTCCTCCAGACGGTTCGACATCTCGCGCAGCGCCTGCGCCCAGCGCGACGTCGAGTCGGCCATGACGAGCACCTTCAGACCCATCGAACGGTAGTACTCGCCGATGGTCATACCCGTATAGACCGACGCCTCACGCGCCGCAACGGGCATGTTCGACGTGTTGCAGATGATGATCGTGCGCTCCATGAGCGTGTGGCCCGTGTTGGGGTCTATGAGTTCGGGGAACTCCTTGAAAATCTCGACCACCTCGTTGGCGCGCTCGCCGCAGGCCACCATGATGATGACGTCGGCGTCGGCCTGCTTCGAGATGGCATGCTGGAGCACCGTCTTGCCGGCGCCGAACGGCCCCGGGATGAAGCCCGTACCGCCCTCGGCCATCGGGTTGAAGGTGTCGATGGCGCGCACGCCCGTCTCCATGACGCGCGAGGGGCGCGGCTTCTCCGTATAGCAGCGGATAGCCTGCTTGACGGGCCACTTCTGCACCATCGTGATCTCGTGGTCGACGCCCTCGGCATCGGTCACCACGGCCATCGTGTCGGTCACCTTGTACTTGCCGGCCGCAGCCACGCTCTTGACCGTATACGAACCCGTCATCGTGAAGGGGACCATGATCTTGTGGGTGATCCACTTCTCCTGCACCTCGCCCAGCCACGATGCGGCCGACACGCGGTCACCCGCCTTGGCCAGCGGCTTGAACTCCCACTCGGCCGCAAAGTCGATCGGCTCGGTCACCGAACCGCGCGCGATGAAGAGTCCGTCCATCTTCTCGAGGTCGTTCTGCAGACCGTCGTAGTTGCGCGACAGCAGACCCGGCGCCAGCGTCACCTCGAGCATGTGACCCTCGAACTCGACGCGGTCGCCGATCTTCAGACCGCGGGTGCTGTCAAAAACCTGGACATAGGCGTTGTCGCCCATGACCTTGATGACCTCGGCCATCATTCTGGTATCCCCCGCATACACGTAGCAGATCTCGTTCTGGCCCACGGCTCCGTCGGCCTTGACGATGACGATGTTCGAGATGATACCGTTTACACGTCCTGTTGTTTTCATCGTATGTGTTTGTTGTTTTATTCCTGTTCAATGAACTTGCGGCCGTCGAGCCCGGCGACGAGCCGGTCGAACATCTCCCGGCCGCGGGCGGCGTCGAGCCGCGTCCAGCGGGCCACGATATTGATCCGCACCAGGTAGGAGAGGATCGCGGCGATGTCGAAATAGTCGAACGTCGCCAGCTCCTGGGCCTCGTTCCAGCGGATCAGGTCGATCTTGTGCTCCTTCTCGACGAGGTTCGCCTCGTCGTTCACCGCGGCGATCACCGCATCGACACAGGGCAGTTCGCCCCGCAGGCCGAAATCGGCGGCCGAACTGCGCTGCAGCTGCTCGACGACATCGCCCCCGCCGACGGTCACCTCCTCGACCGGCCGGCCGGCGGCACGCGCCGTGACGGCGGCCGCGACGTTGCGCAGCGTGCGGTCGAAGGCCGACCACTCGCGCAGGAAACGGCATCCTTCCCGCTCGCAGGCGGCGTAGTAGGCGCCGAAGAGCGCCTTCTCGAAGCGTTGCGCCGTGCCGATCTCCGCGGCCTCCTCGCCTTCGGGATCAGCATAGGCGCGCAGGACCTCCCGCACGGCGGCGGGCAGGCGGTGCGGCGAGCGGAGCTCCTCGGCCAGTTCGTCGGGCGTGAGGTTGCCCAGCCCTTCGCGGGCCGTGCGTCCGGCACGCAGCGCTGCGAGGTTCTCGCAGTCGTAATAGGTGTAGAGCAGCCGCACCTGACGGGCGTCGGCCCGGCTCACGCCCTCGAGAATCTCGGAGACGATGGCCCGGGCGTCGAACCCTTTGGCATCGGCCTCGAGCGTATACTCCCGAAGCCCGGCCACCAGGCTGTAATAGTTGCTACCGAACATGTCCGTTACGCCTTAAAGAGCATTTCGGAAACCTTCTCGCGCAGGTATTCGCCCAGCAGCGCCTCGATGTCGGCATCGGCGAACGAGATGTAGTAACCGCCGTCCTTGGCACCCACGCGGAATCCGCTCTTCACATCCTTCGAGTAACCCACCTCGATGCCTGCGGCGAGCAGTTCGCCGGCGCACTTCGCGAAGGCAGCATCGAGCTTCTTGCGCTCGGTCTCGGGCAGCAGGACCTTGAGCTCGACCTTGCCCGAATCGGCACCGTTCCAGTTGCGGGCCACGGCCACGAGCATCTCCTTGATGAAGGCGGGGTCCACGACGGCATCCTTGACGCCCTGCGCCGTTGCCTTGGCAACGACCAGCGAGGCGATCTCCGTCTTGATTCGGGCCACGGCCTGCTTGCCGGCCAGCGCGATTTCGGTCATGGTGTTCTTCTCGACATCCTCGGCCTTCACCTGTGCCTTGCGGACGATCTCGTCGGCCTCGGCGCGGGCTCCGGCAAGAATCTTCTCCGCCTCGGTGCGGGCCTCCGCCACCAGACGGTCGGCCTCGGCGCGGCCTTTCTCCAGCCCCTCGTCGTAGAGCTTCTGGGTCAACTGTTGAAGTTTGTTTTCCATAGCGTTATGATGGTTTTAATTATTGTTTCGCTTTTGGGCACACAAATATATAAAAGATTCTCCAAGAATCGGGAAAGAGACTGACAAATTATTCCCTTTTGGCGAATTTCGCGCGCAAATGAAGCCTGCGGACATGAAACGGACGGCCCGAAGCCGTCCGTTTCCCCCAAAAAACCGTGTCTAACCCCGGAGAGATGCTCTCCGGGATGTCGTCGATGTGATCTTCTCACATGCACACGCGCAAATATATAAAAAATTGGCCGCACGATGCACCAACACAGTAAATTTTTTTACTATTGTTACATTTCGGACTACGCTTCCCGCCAAAGAGGACAAAAAGGCCCCGGTTTCGCCCCTGCAGAGCCGTCATCCGCCCATTTGCGGGCCATCGGGGGCTGCGGAGCGGGAAGATGCGCAAGTAAACTATTTTATTATATATATCATTCAAAATAATTTTATTAAATTTGCGAAACCGAAACATTAAACATTTTAACCAACCTCTATCCCGACATGAAGATGTTGAAACTTCTCGCCGCGTGCCTGCTGCTCGGCACTGCGGGCTGCCGCACCGACGACGCGGCTGCACGTGGGCCGGCATGGTCTCGACCTACTACGCCCCGCGCTGGGAGCTCTTCATCGAACGCGTCACCGAAGCGGCCCGTGCCGGACGCCCCTTCGACCAAAAGGCCTTCGACCGCGAAATCCGCGACTTCGAGTGCCGCTGGGCCGACGCCTCCCATCCGCTGGCGCTGCCCGAGACGGGCGACGCCCTGGCAACGGCGCGTGAGCTGGCCGTCAAGTACCGGCCGCTCATCGAGGCGCTGCCCTGACGCGGCACACCTTAAATATATAAGGCAACCCCCCCGGCGCTCCGTCTGGAGCACCGGGGGGGGGATTGCCTGTCGGGCGGCCGCACGCAGAGCCTGGACCGCCGGGTCAAAGCAGCCCGAGCGACTTGCTGCGCGCCAGCAGGCAGGCGCCCATCACGCCAGCCCGCTCGCCGAGGGCCGAGAGCTTGATCTGCGTATCCTTGTTGACGAGCATGAGCGAATATTTGTTCACGGCGTTGCGCACCGGAAGCATCAGGTACTCCTTCGCCACGGAGAGCGTGCCGCCGATGACGATCATCTCGGGGTTGAACATGTTGATGAGCCCCGCGATGGCCTTGCCCAGCGTGTGCCCCACCGCATCGAGCACCTCGATGGCCAGTACGTCCTCCTTGAGCAGGGCGTCGAGGATGTCGTTGAGCGTGATCTCCTCCCCCTTCTTGAACTTCGCCGAGAGCATCGACACGCGGCCCTGGCGGAGCTTCTCGAGGAAGATGCGGTGCATGGCCGAGCCCGATGCGCCCGTCTCGAGGCAGCCGCGCTTGCCGCAGCGGCAGATGATCTCGTTGTCGAGCAGCGGGAAGTGGCCGAACTCGCCCGAGAAGCCCGACTTGCCGTAGAAGATCTTGCCGTCGATGATCATGCCCAGACCCAGGCCCCAGCTGGCATTGATGTAGAGCATCGTCTGCTCGTTGTGGGCGTCGCCGTACATGTACTCGCCGTAGGTCGCCGCGCGCGTGTCGTTCTCGATGTAGACCGTCGTGCCGAGCCGCTCCTCGAGCAGCATCGTGAGCGGCTGCTCCTCGACGAAAAAGTAGCTGTAGCTGTACCCCGTCTGCGAGTTCACCCGCCCCGAGATGTTCACCCCGATGGCCAGCACCTTTTCGCGGGCGATCTTGTGCGAGCCGACGAAATTGAGGATCGCCTCGCACAGGGCGTCCAGCGAGCGGGGATCGTTGTCCATGCAGAATGTCACGGTCGTCTCGTCGATGAGCTGCCCCTTGAAGTTGATCGCCGCCATCACGGCCGAATCCTTGCGGATATCCACGCCGATGAAGTAGCCGGCATAGGGGTTCAACCCGTAGATATTGGGGCGCCGGCCGCCCGCCGTGCCCTGCTCGCCGAAATTGTGTACGAAACCTTCGTCGATCAGTTCGCCGATCAGTTTGGTCACCGTCGGCACACTCAGATTCACGGCCTTGCTCAGATCCGTGATGCTCGAATCGCCGCACAGGATATACTGACAGATGATCTGCTGCTTGAGAATCGCATTCTTGTTGCCCTCCGTGGCCAGTTTGAGAAACGAATTGGTCATGATCGAATTTTTATCAAAGCATATATGATACGTAAAGTTAAAAATAAATCGTGATCCTCGCAAAAAAACAAATAAAATAAGACAATATCGACCCAATAATGAAAATTCTTTTTTTGAAACACCTTTTCCGGACGATCCTTTATGATGGCAATCGCCCCTCCTACCCCATAAAATGAGCCTGTTTTTCGCCAAAAGGACAACATTTTTGCTTCAAAACGTCATCTAAATAAATTTTATTATTATGAATCTTTGTCATAATAATTTTTATTACTACATTTGCTTATCAAAAGTATTCTATTTTATACAAACAGGAGTTAAATCAAATAATATTACACCATGCAGATCAAGGGAACCTTTCTGGACGAGATCAGCCACGACATTCCACACCGGAACTGGGGTAAAAAGGAGTGGGACGCCGACTTCGGATACATGCGCCGGGCCGGCATCGAGCACGTCATCCTCATCCGGTGCGGCTACCGGCCCGACATCGTCGTCATCAAGCCCGGGTCCAACGACTTCAGCACGGCCATCCTGCCGGGCGTCACCAACTGGGACAGCGACATGGGCGCAAACTACCACCCCAACCACCACGGGCACCGCAAGCTGGCCATGTCGGTGATTCCCTACATCGCGACGATCACCGGATGGGAATTACCCGACAAGACAGTGGAATAATCTCGGGGATTTTGCGTATCTTTGCGTGATCCAAATTCACGCAACCTGCTTACAGAACCCGAAATGAACAACACGAAAACCGAACCGGCCGTGCGCCGCTCGCCGCTGACATGGGTCCCGACCGTCTACTTCGCCATGGGACTGCCGTTCATCATCGTCAACATGGTCTCGACGCTGATGTTCCGCGGCCTGGGCATCGACGACGCGCGCATCGCCCTGTGGACCTCGCTCATCATCCTCCCGTGGTCGCTCAAACCCATCTGGAGCCCCCTGATGGAGATGTTCCGCACCAAGAAATTCTGGGTCGTCACGACGCAGCTCGTCTCCGGACTGGCGCTGGCCATGGTGGCGCTGTCGCTCTCGCTGCCCAACTTCTTCCCCTACGCCATCGCGCTGATGGCCGTCGTCGCCTTCAGCGGCTCGACGCACGACATCGCCACCGACGGCGTCTACATCACCGAGCTGACCAAGACGCAGCAGGCCCAGTTCATCGGCTGGCAGGGCGCCTTCTACAACATCGCCAAGGTCTTCGCCATGGGCGGCCTGGTCTACGTGGCCGGCGTGCTGAAGGAGCGCGTGGGCGTCGTCGAGGCCTGGATGATCGTCATGGCGCTGTGCGGCGCGCTGCTCTTCCTGCTGGGGCTCTACCACATCCGCATGCTCCCCTCGGGCGGCGCCGCCACGACCCACGCCGGAAGCGTCGGCGAGGCCATGCGCGAGACGGCCGAGGTCTTCCGCAGCTTCTTCGTCAAGAAGCACATCTGGATCTACATCGCCTTCATCGTCTTCTACCGCTTCGCCGAGGGCCTCGTCATCAAGATCGTGCCGCTGTTCCTCAACGCCCCGGTCGCCGACCAGGGCCTGGGGCTCACCGAGCAGCAGATCGGCCTCTACTACGGCACGTTCGGCGTCATCGCCTTCGTCGTGGGCTCGATCCTCGGCGGCTACTTCATCGCCTGGATCAAGCTGCGCCGCGCGCTGCTGCCGCTGATCTTCATCTTCAACATCCCGTTCGTCGTCTACGCCCTGCTGGCGTGGTTCCAACCCGCATCGAGCGTGCTGATCTGCGGCGGCATCGTCTTCGAATACTTCAGCTACGGATTCGGATTCGTCGGTCTGACGCTCTTCATCATGCAGCAGGTGGCGCCCGGACGCCACAAGATGGCCCATTACGCCTTCGGATCGTCGCTGGCCAACCTCAGCGTGATGCTTCCGGGCATGGCGAGCGGCTGGCTGTGCGAGCGCGTCGGCGGCTACCACTACTTCTTCCTCTGGTCGCTGCTGGCCACGCTGCCGATCTTCCTGATCGCCTCGCGCATTCCCTTCTCCTATCCCGACACGGAGGAACCCGCCGCAGACGAGAAGGCCGTCGACAAGGAACTCCTGAACGAATAAACACCCCAACCATGAACACCTCACTGAAAGGAAAACTCTGCACGCTGGCCGCTGCGCTCTGCATCGCGGCGACAGCCGCCGCACAGGCCCCGGCCGACTGGGCCAACTTCGCCCGCTTCGGGCAGGAGAACGCCACACAGACGACCGCACCGCGGGCCGTGCTGATGGGCAACTCGATCACCGAAGGGTGGATCGGCAAACACCCCGACTTCTTCGCCCGCAACGGCTACGTGAGCCGCGCCATCAGCGGCCAGACCACCTCGCAGATGCTCGTGCGCTTCCGCGCCGACGTCATCGAACTGCACCCGAAGATCGTGGTGATCTGCGGCGGCACGAACGACCTGGCCCAAAACACGGGCTACATCTCGCCGGAGCACATTCTGGACAACATCCAGTCGATGGTCGACCTGGCGCGCGCCAACGGCATCCGGCCGATCCTCTGCTCGATCCACCCCACGGGCGACTACCCGTGGCGCCCGGGGATCGAACCGGCACAGAAGATCATCCGACTCAACGCCGCAATCCGCGCCTACGCCGAGCAGGAGGGCATCCCCTATGTCGATTACCACACCCCGATGGCAGCCAAGGACGGCTCGATGATCGCCGCCTACACCTACGACGGCGTGCACCCGAACGAGGCGGGCTACGAGGTCATGGAACGGATACTGCCGCCCGTGGTCGACCGGCTCGAGGCGGAGATTGACCGCGCCGCAGCCCGGACAGAATAACAGGAGAAACGACCCGGCAGGCGTGTACGCCGATTATACCAAACGAAATGAAAGGTAATGATGCCAAAATTGGTTGGAGATATAAAATGTAACCGACCTAATATTTGGCAGTTAGGAGGATAAAACAGAGATTAGTAGAAACCGGTTTCTACTAATCTCTGTTTTTATGTCAAAAAAACGAAAAAAACGAT
>NZ_CASFQD010000054.1 GCF_949296715.1 uncultured Alistipes sp.
AGGCTGGTCGATGGGCGTATGGGCCGCCTCGCACGTGCTGCCCTCGGCAGGCCTGAACGTGGCCAGCTGCACCGCCCTGAACGGCACGCCCCACCCCATCGACGAACGGCGCGGCATTCCGCCCGCCATCTACCAAGGTACGCTCGACGGACTGACGGGCGCCTCGCTCCACAAGTTCCTGCGCCGCATGTGTGCCGACAGCATCGCCTTCCGCCAGTTCCTCGAACGCACGCCCCGCCGCCCGCTGGACGAGATACGCGACGAGCTGGCCTGCATCGCCCGCCTCGACGCCGAGCTGCCCGACGCCACGCTGACGTGGACCGAAGCCGTCGTGGGCCGCGCAGACCGCATCATCCCGCCCGCCAACCAGCTGACGGCCTGGTACGAGCTGGGTACGCCCGTCCGCGAGACCGACGACGCGCACTACCAGGAAACCCTCTTCAACCATTACCTGCAAGACCGATGGACAAACGCCTGATAGCCGAACGATTTGCCCGCGCTCGCGCCACCTATAGTCGCGAGGCGCGCGTGCAGCAGCAGGTGGCCGAGAAGATGACCGCCCTGCTGCGCCGCACCCTGCCCGACGCCCGCTTCGACCGCATCGCCGAGTTCGGCTGCGGCACGGGATTGTATTCGCAGCTCATCCACGACACGTGGCACCCCTCGCTGCTCCACCTCAACGACCTCTGCCCCGAGATGCGCTTCTGCCTGGAGGGCCTGACCGCCCGGCCCGGTGTGGCGTTCGAGGCGGGCGATGCCGAGACCTGCCCCCTCCCCGGCGGACTGGACCTGCTGACGTCGTGCTCCACCCTCCAGTGGTTCGCCTCGCCCCGCGACTTCTTCCGCCGCGCCGCCTCGCTGCTCCGCCCCGGCGGCGTGCTGGCTTTCACCACCTTCGGCCTGCGCAACCTGCACGAGATACGCACGCTGACGGGCAACGGGCTGGACTACACGCCTCCCCAGCAGCTCCGCCGCGAGCTGGAAGACGCCGGATTCTGCATCCTCCACCTGGAGCAGGAAGAGGCCGTACTCCGCTTCCCCACTCCCGTCGACGTCCTGCGCCACCTGCGCATGACGGGCGTCACCGGCACGGAGAAGCAGACGTGGAGCCGCGGCCGCCTGCAAGCGTTCTGCGACGAATACCTCCGCCGCTTCGGCTCGTCCGAAGGCGTGAGCCTGACGTATCAACCGATATATGTGATTTCTTCCAAAAAAACACCAACAATATGAACAACATCTACTTCATCAGCGGCATCGACACCGATGCCGGAAAATCCTACTGCACCGCCTGGTATGCAGCACAACTCATCAAAGAAGGCCGACGCGTCATCACCCAGAAATTCATCCAGACAGGCAACGTGGGCCACAGCGAGGATATCGACCTGCACCGCCGCCTCATGGGCACCGGCTACCTGCCCGAAGACCGCGAAGGACTCACCATGCCCGAAATCTTCTCCTACCCCGCCTCGCCCGACCTGGCCGCACGCATCGACCACCGCGAAATAAACTTCGAACGCATCGACCGCGCCACGCAGGAACTGGCCCGCCGCTACGACA
>NZ_CASFQD010000055.1 GCF_949296715.1 uncultured Alistipes sp.
ACAACATTTTAAGGACTTCGTAAAGTGGTATCTTTTTCTGAATAGCAATGATGGAATTATTATGAAAAACAAATGACCAGAATCATACGATTCTGGTCATTTGTTCTAATATAATACCAACCAATTTTGGCATCATTACCTCATCCCGCAGCCTAAAACAGGAAGGAGCGCCCCACACGGAGCGCTCCTTCCCGTTTCATGCCGGATCGGACTACTTTGCAGCCTCCACGGAGACCTTGCGAAACTCCTTCATCAGCTTCGAAATCTCCAGAGCGGCCTTGCGGGCGCGCGTGCCGGCAGCCTTGTTGCCCTTCTCGGCCTGAGCAGCCGCATTCGCAGCGAATACCTCGTATTCGGCATTGATCTTTTCTACCAATTCTTTCATGATGTTAACTTTTTTGGGTTTGTTATCATCGCAAAGATAACAAAATTATCTAAACTCCATCTTTCGGGACCGGGAAAATCGACTTTTTTTCGCCCAAAAATGGCCTTTGCAGCGAGTTCAAGCGCACTTTTTGCCCCGAACAGGGCTTTGCCGCCTCCGCAACCGGCACCGCGGGCGGCCGCGGCACGCAAACCGGAGTCCGGAAAAAACGGGAAATCCCCATAAAAGAGGATTGCGGGAATCGTCCGAAAAACGTATCTTTGGCACCCGAAAGAGAAGTATTCCGAAGCATGCGATTATCCGAACTGAAAACCGGCGACGAGGCCGTCATCCTCAAGGTGACGGGACACGGAGGCTTCCGCCGCCGCATCATGGAGATGGGATTCGTGCGCGGGCAGCGTGTCGAGGTGATCCTCAATGCCCCGCTGAAGGACCCTATCGAATACCGAATCATGGGCTACGACATCTCGCTGCGGCGCAGCGAGGCGGAAATGGTCGAGGTGCTGACCGACGAGGAGGCCAACGCCTACCTTGCGGCCCGCGAGCAGCAGCTCCCCGAAAACGGAGCAAATCCGGATGCTGCCGGACGGCACGCCGGCGCACGGCCGTCCGAAGAGGTCGAAGAGCCCGGATGCCGCACCATCGACGAGGTCGTGACGCGCAAGAGCCGCACGATCAGCGTGGCCCTCGTGGGCAACCCCAACAGCGGCAAGACCTCGCTCTTCAACGCCATATCGGGCGGCCACGAACACGTCGGCAACTACAGCGGCGTGACGGTCGACGCCAAGATCGGGCACCGCACCTACCGCGGCTACCGCTTCGAGGTGACCGACCTGCCGGGCACCTACGCCCTGTCGGCCTACACGCCCGAGGAGCGCTACGTGCGACAGCACCTGGCCGAAAAGACCCCCGACGTGGTTATCAACTCGGTCGTGGCGTCGAACATCGAGCGCAACCTCTATCTGACGACCGAACTGATCGACATCAACCCCCGCATCGTCGTGGCGCTCAACATGTACGACGAGCTGGAGGCCAGCGGCGCCGAACTCGACTACGCACAGCTCGGGGCCATGCTGGGTGTGCCGATGGTGCCGGTCGAGGCGCGCAACAACAAGGGCATCGAGGAGCTGCTCGACACGGTGATCGCCGTCTACGAGGGGCGCGACGGGCGCGTGCGCCACATCCATATCAACCAGGGGCCGGTCATCGAGGAGAGCCTCCGGCGCCTGAACGGCGACATGAGCGCCCACCGCGACGAACTGCCTAAGGCCTTCCCGCCGCGCTATTACGCCATGAAGATGCTCGAGGGCGACCGGCAGATCGAACAGAGCCTGCGCGAATGCCCCCGCTACGGCGAGTGGGCGGCGATCCGCGACCGCGAGGCGCGGCGCATCGCCGAGGCGCTGGGCGAGGATGTCGAGACGGCCTTCGCCAACCAGAAATACGGATTCATCCAGGGGGCCCTCAAGGAGACCTTCACCCCGGGCAAGCGCGAGGAGGCGACGGCTACGGCCGTCATCGACACCTTCGTGACGCACAAGCTGTGGGGCTTCCCGATCTTCTTCGCGCTCATGTGGCTCATGTTCTGGTGCACGTTCAGCCTCGGGGTCTACCCGCAGGAGTGGATCGACGCACTGGTGGGCTGGATCGGCCGGGCGGTCGACGCGCTGCTGCCCGCCGGGGCGCTGCGCGACCTGCTCTCGGACGGCGTGATCGGGGGCGTGGGCTCGGTGATCGTCTTCCTGCCGCAGATCATGATCCTCTACCTCTTCATCTCGTTCATGGAGGATTCGGGCTACCTCGCGCGCGCAGCCTTTATCATGGACCGCGTGATGCACCGCATCGGCCTGCACGGCAAGTCGTTCATCCCGCTCATCATGGGCTTCGGCTGCAACGTCCCGGCCATCATGGCCTGCCGCACGATCGAAAGCCGCAGCAGCCGCCTGATTACCATACTCATTACGCCGTTCATGTCATGCAGTGCAAGGCTTCCGATCTACATCCTCGTCGCCGGGACCTTCTTCCCGGCCAACGCCGGGCTGGTCATGATGGGCCTCTATCTGCTGGGCATCGTGGCGGCCGTCGTCACGGCGCGCCTCATGCGGCGCTTCCTCTTCCCGGTCGACGAGACCCCCTTCGTCATGGAGCTCCCGCCCTACCGCCTGCCGACCTGGAAGACAACCCTTTCGCACATGTGGGACAAGTGCGCGCAGTACCTCAAGAAGATGGGCGGCATGATCCTCATCGCCTCGCTCATCGTCTGGTTCCTGAGTTACTATCCGCGACCGAAGCACGATGCACCGGCCGAAGTGCCGCACTATGAGAACTCCTACCTCGGCGAGATCGGCAAGTTCTGCGAGCCGGTCTTCAGCCCGCTGGGGCTCAACTGGAAATCGGGCGTGGCGCTGCTTTCGGGCGTCGCGGCCAAGGAGATCGTCGTCAGCACGCTGGGCGTACTCTACACGGACGTCGACGTGCAGGCCGCACCGGCCGGGGACGGCAACGGGTCAGCCGGACCCGATGCGGCAGCCGCCCAAGCCGCCGACACAAGTGTCGCCGCCAGCAAGGCCGACGGCGCGGATGCCGAGGAGACGCTCCCGGCACGGCTGAAGGCGAGCGGCGATTTCGACACGGCCTCGGCACTCTCGCTGCTGGTCTTCATCCTGCTCTACTTCCCCTGCATCGCCACGATCGCCGCCATCGGCGCCGAGGCGGGATGGAAATGGGCCGTCGGGGCTGTCGTCTACAACACGGCGCTGGCGTGGGGCATGGCCTGGCTGACGTATCACATCGTACAACTCTTCTGACCGATGGAGTGGCAGGATTATGTCGTGACGGCCATCGCGATTGCCGCGGCGGCCGTCGCCGTGCGGTGGCTGTGGCGCATCGTCTGCGGCCGCTCGCGGGGCGGCTGCACCGCGTGTTCCAGCACGCAATGTCCGCTGCGGAAGATCAAAAACGGGCAATAAATACTATCTTTGCGGCCGAAAAAACCGCAAAGCATCATGCTCGGACTATTCTACATCCTGCTTTTCTGGCTCATAGGCAACGCCTTGAGCCTGCTGACCGGAGGTTACGTCTCGGGAAACATCATCGGGCTGATCCTCCTCTTCGCCTCGCTGTGCCTGCACTGGGTCAAGGCCGAGACCGTGCGCCCCGCCGCCCGTTTCCTGCTCGGCACGATGGCGCTCTTCTTCGTCCCCTACGGCGTGGGGCTGATGGACTCCTACCGCGTCATTCTGGACAACCTGTGGGCCATCGTCGTCTCGGGCATCGTCTCGACGGTCATCGTGCTGCTCGTCTCGGGCAAGACGTTCCAAAGTCTGAACCGGCGCATGATCCGCCACGCCAAAAACACCGAAGACCATGATTGACCACGCCTTTCTCTCGTCGGACCTGCTGCTCGTGACCCTCACCGTGGGGCTGTACTGCCTGGGCGGCGCCATCTACCGCCGCACGCACCTGCCGCTGCTGCACCCCGTGCTGCTGACCTTCGTGGCGGTGATCGTCTTCCTGAAACTCACCGATATCCCCTACGAACGCTACCGCGAAGCCACCGGCATGCTCAACTTCGCCCTCGGCATGTCGGTCGTGGCACTCGGATACCTGCTCTACGAACAGCTCGAGCGGCTGCGCGGCAGCCTGCTGCCCGTGGCCGTGGCGACGCTCGCCGGATGCGTCGCAGGGGTGTTGAGCGTCGTCTACATCGCCATGGCCTTCGGCGCCGAGCGCGAGATTCTCAACTCGATCGCCCCGAAGTCGGTGACCGTGCCCATCGCCGTGTCGGTGGCCGGGCCGCTCGGCGGCAACGTCTCCGTCACGTCGGTCGTGGTCTTCTGCGTCGGCATCTTCGGCAGCATCTTCGGCGAGTGGATCCTGCGCCGCTGCGGCGTGCGGGACCCCGAAGCCCGCGGATTCGCCCTCGGCGCCGCGGCACACGGCATCGGCACGGCCCGCGCCATCGAACTCGGCGCCGTCGAGGGAGCCTTGAGCGGACTGGCCATGGCCCTGATGGGACTGGCTACGGCACTCCTCATGCCGCTCATGGAAAAATACCTCTATTGACGAAGCGGGGAAGAAAAACGCGGCAAAGTTTCTAAAATTCTATAATAAATACTATTTTTGCGCATTCACACGCAAAAAAGCTGGTCGTTATGGAGTGGCTACACACCCTGTTCTTCGGCGGCGGCATCGCACATGCCGTCCTGATCCTTGCGCTGGTCATCACGCTCGGCATCCTGCTGGGCAAGGTCAAGATCGGTGGCATCTCGCTCGGAATCACGTGGATACTCTTCGTCGGCATCGTGATGAGCCATTTCGGCATGACCATCGACGGCGAAGTACGGCACTTCGTCCAGGAGTTCGGACTGATCCTCTTCGTCTTCTCGATCGGCCTGCAGGTCGGCCCCGGATTCTTCTCCTCGTTCAAGCATGGCGGCCTGACCCTCGTGGGATGCGCCACGGCGATCGTGCTGCTGGGGGTCGCAACGACCTACGTCATCCACCTGGCGACCGGCACCCCCATCCCGACGATGGTCGGCATCCTCTCGGGCGCCGTGACGAACACCCCGGGGCTCGGTGCCGCACAGCAGGCCTATGCCGATGCTACGGGCTACAATGACCCGACCATCGCTCTGGGCTATGCCGTGGCCTACCCGCTGGGCGTCGTGGGCATCATCTTCTCGATGATCTTCATCCGCTACGCCCTGCGCGTGAAGTTCGAAAAGGAGGACGAGGGGCTCGCAGCCCTCTCGGACGAGAAGAAACTCGCCAACAAGGTCTCCGTCGAGTGCACCAACGCAATGCTCGACGGCTGCACGCTGGAGCATATCCGCGAGCTGATCAACCGCCAGTACGTCGTCTCGCGCATCATGCACGCCGACGGCCGGATCACGATGCCCGACGCCGACAGCAAGGTCCGCACGGGCGACCGGCTGTGGGTCATCAGCCGCGCCGAGGACAGCGAGGCCATCGTGGCCTTCTTCGGCCGCCGCATCGAGATGACCGACGAGGAGTGGGGCAACAACACCCCCAATTCGGTGCTCATCTCGCGCCGCATCCTCATCACCAAGCCCTCGATCAACGGCAAGAAGTTCTCCGACCTGCGCCTGCGCACCCGCTACGGCATCACGATCACGCGCGTCAACCGCGCCGGCGTGGACCTGATCCCCTACCAGGGGCTCGAACTCCAGGTCGGCGACCGCGTGATGGTCGTCGGCAGCGAGGAGGCCGTCGCGAAGGTCGCTGACGTGCTGGGCAACTCGCTCAAGAAACTCGACCAGCCCAACCTCATCACGATCTTCGTGGGCATCGCGCTCGGTGTGCTGCTCGGGTCGATTCCGCTGATGAACGTGCCGCAGCCCGTGAAACTCGGACTGGCGGGCGGCCCGCTCATCGTCGCCATCCTCATCGGCCGCTTCGGCACCCATTTCCATCTGGTGACCTACACGACCATGTCGGCCAACCTCATGCTGCGCGAGATCGGCATTGCGCTCTTCCTCGCGGCCGTGGGCATCGGCGCCGGCGACGGATTCGTCGACGCGATTGTCGGCGGCGGCTACCGCTGGATCGGCTACGGCGTGCTGATTACGGTCGTGCCGCTGCTCATCGTGGGCGTCGTGGCACGGTTGTGGCTCAAGATGAACTACTACACGCTCATGGGCCTGATCGCCGGCTCGACGACCGATCCCCCCGCGCTGGCCTACGCCAACGCCACGGCCGGCAACGACATGCCCGCCGTGGGCTATTCGACGGTCTACCCCGTGGTGATGTTCCTGCGCGTGCTGACGGCGCAGATATTCATCCTTTTCGCACTGTGACGCGGAAGCCGCCGACCGAGGTCCTCCGCCCCGCGTGTTTTTTAATGACGGACAAGTTCTTATAACATCATAACTATGGCAAAAGCAGTAAACATCACCCGTTCACACCGGTTGGACGGCATCGGAGAGTACTATTTTTCGCGTCGCCTGCGCGAGATCGGCGAAATCGAGGCGGCGACGGGACGCCAGATCGTGAAACTCGCCATGGGCAGTCCCGACCTCCCGCCCCACCGGTCGGTCATCGAGCGTCTGGCCAAGGAGGCCCAGCGCCCCGACGTGCACAAATACATGTCCTATCAGGGTGAACCCATCCTGCGCAAGGCTTTTGCCGACTGGTACAAAAAGTGGTACCACGTGGAGCTCGACTTCAAGAGCGAGGTCTATCCGCTCATCGGCTCGAAGGAGGGCATCATGCACATCTGCATGACGTTCCTCAATCCCGGCGACAAGGTGCTGGTCCCGAACCCCGGCTACCCGACTTATTCGGCCGGCGTGAAGCTCGCGGGCGGCGTCATGGTCCCCTACTCGCTCAACAAGCAGACGAACTTCTATCCCGACTTCGAGGCCATCGAGCGTGCGGGGCTCGACGGCGTGAAGATGATGCTCGTCAACTACCCCAACATGCCGACCGGGCAGGTGGGCTCGATGGAGCTCTTCGAGAAGATCATCGACTTCGGCGCGCGGCACAACATCCTGATCGTGCACGACAACCCCTACAGCTTCATCCGCAACTCGGCCGGTCCGCTGTCGATCATGGCCGTCGAGGGTGCCAAGGAGGTGGCGCTGGAGCTCAACTCCCTGTCGAAGGGGCACTCGATGGCCGGATGGCGCGTCGGCGTGCTGGTCGGCAAGGCCGAGTGGATCAAGGACGTGATGACCTTCCGCAGCAACATGGACTCGGGTATGTTCTACCCCATTCAGGCCGCCTCGGAGACGGCGCTGGCGCTGGGCGAGGAGTGGTACAAGGAGCTCAACGAAATCTACTACGGCCGTGAGCGCCAGGCCTACGCCCTGCTCAATGCGCTGGGATGCTCCTACCGCGAGCACCAGGCCGGACTGTTCGTCTGGGCCGAACTGCCGGAGGATTACGAAGGCGACAGCTTCGCCTTCTCGGACGAGGTGATGGAGAAGGCCGACGTCTTCCTCACGCCGGGTGCGATCTTCGGTTCGGAGGGCAAACGCTACATCCGTATCACGCTCTGCTGCCCCGAGGAGTTGCTCAAGCGCGCCACGGACAACATCGTGGCCAAGTTCCGCCGGTAAGCCAACCGAACGCGCATACGAAAAGGGGCCTGCTTTCGAGCAGGCCCCTTTTCCCGTCTCCGGCAGCGCGGACTATTCGCGCACGATGCGGATCGAGAGGATGCGGTCGCCGCGGCGGATGTCGTCGATGACATCCAGCCCCTCGACCACCTGCCCGAAGCAGGTGTGCACGCCGTCGAGGTGCTGCGTGTTCTCGCGGTTCATGCAGATGAAGAACTGCGAGCCGCCGGTATCCTTCCCGGCGTGGGCCATCGAGAGCACGCCGCGGTCGTGGCGCTGACGCGGCGCCGAGGTCTCGCACTTGATCGTGTAGCCCGGTCCGCCCGTCCCGTCGCCGCGCGGGCAGCCGCCCTGGATGACGAAGTCGGGAATGACGCGGTGGAACGTCAGGCCGTCGTAGAAGCCGTGCTCGGCCAGGTCCACGAAGTTGGCTACCGTACCGGGCGTCTCGTCGGCATACAGCTCGGCTTTCATGTCGCCCTTCTCGGTCGAAATAATGGCATAGGTTTTCATATTTTCCGGTATTGGTTTGTCGTCGGTCCGTTACTGTTATTCGCACACCTTCACGCGGGCCGCGGCGGCCTTCACCCGCTCGCGCAGGGCGTCGAGGTCGCTGCCGTGCGGCTCGTAGCCCACGACGACGCCCATGCGACGGTTGACGCGCGCCGAGGGCTTGCCGAAGATGCGGATGTCGGTGCGGGGATTCTCTGCGAGGGCGGCGTCTATCCCCTCGTAGCGGGGTTCGCTCTCCGTGGCCACGGGCGAGAGGATCACGGCGCTGGCGCCCTGCCGCTCGAAGGTGATCGCCGGGATCGGGAGCCCCAGCACGGCCCGCAAGTGCAGCTCGAACTCATTGAGGTTCTGCGTTCCGGCCAGCGTCACCATGCCCGTGTCGTGGGGGCGCGGCGAAAGTTCCGAGAAGTAGACGCCCTGCTCGTGGCTCAGGAAGAACTCCACGCCCCACAGTCCGGCGCCCGTGAGGGCCCTGGTGACGGCGGCGGCCATGCGCTGCGCCTCGGCCAGATGCTCGGGTGCAATGACGGGCGACTGGAAACTCTCGCGGTAGTCGCCGCCCTGCTGCACGTGGCCGATCGGCGGGCAGAAGAGCGTCGGGCCGTGCTGCTGCGTCACGGTCAGGAGCGTAATCTCGCTGTCGAAGCGGATGAACTCCTCGATGATGAGCTCGCGGATGTCGCCGCGCGACCCTTCGCAGCCGTATTTCCACGCCTGTTCCAGCTCCTCGGGGCCCTTGACCACCGACTGGCCCTTGCCCGAGGAGGACATCAGCGGCTTGACGACGCACGGGTAGCCGATCTCGGCGGCCGCAGCCTTCAGTTCGTCGAAGCTCTTGGCGTAGAAGTAGCGGGCCGTCTTCAGCCCCAGCTCTTTGGCCGCGAGGTCGCGGATCGCCTTGCGGTTCATCGTGAAGTTCACGGCCCGGGCGCTCGGCACGACCTGCACGCCCCGGCGCTCGAAGTCGTAGAGCCGTTCGGTGCGGATCGCCTCGATCTCGGGGACGATGATGTCGGGGCGGTGGCGCTCCACGACGGCCGCCAGCGCATCGCCGTCGAGCATGTCGAAGACCTCCGAGGCGTCGGCCACCTGCATGGCCGGAGCTCCGGCGTAACGGTCGCAGGTCACGACGGTCTGACCGAGCCGCTGCGCCGCAATCACGAATTCCTTGCCCAGCTCTCCTGAACCGAGCAGCAGTATTTTCCTTGTCATAAACGTATAAGGGTTTCTCTCGGGAGACAAATGTAAGACTTTCGGCGGGATTTGCCGCCACTTTCCCCGAAAAAGAGCGCGCGATGACGGAAAGAGACCGCCCGCCGGGGTCGCGAACGGGCGCGTCGAAGCCAAAAATAATACAACAAACAATACAACAGCCCGCAAACAAAACAGGCATCATACTGAATATCAGAATGATGCCCACGTGGGGTTGTGGAGGTGGCGGGAGTCGAACCCGCGTCCAAACAGGGAACCCGAAAGCTTTCTACACGCTTATCCGTCGTTTGATCCTCCTCCCCGTGCCTGGCAGACGGCAACCGAACACGGGGCCCAGTCCCTTGAATTTCGCACGCGGTCCGGGACACCCCGCGCACTATCTCCAAAGAGTTGATACCCCGTATGGAAAGACGTTAAGGAGCGGAACATCTCTCCGGGATACTCGTCGCCAGGCCTCCTTGGGTCCGGCGATTAAGCCAATTTTCCTTGAAAATTAGGCAGCGAGTGCGTAGCTGTTATTGCCATTTGTAGTTCGAGCGTCGGGATTAACGAGCCGCCACACAGCGCTCGGCGTGCTTACAATCAAACTCTGCCTGCTGTCAAAACCGGGCACCCCCGTGTCTTTCGGCGCAAAGCCTGTCGAAACCGGATGCAAAGATAGTGCTTTTTTTGCGAAAATCCATGCTCCGAGCCCCGAAATCTTGCGCGGCACGGCCTGCGGAGTCGCACGAAGGATTGCAAATCCGGATATTTTGCGTATCTTTGTTTTTCGAAAAAAACGTGCGACGACTATGGATGAAAAATACGTGGTGAGCCTGCGGAACGTCTCCATATACCATGCCGACAGCGTGTTCGGACGCGGTTCGGAGGAGAAGCTCATGCGCCAGGGCGAGATGGTCCTCTCGGAGATCAACCTGCATGTGGCACCGGGCGAGTTCGTCTACCTGATCGGACGCGTGGGCAGCGGCAAGAGCTCGCTGCTCAAGACGCTCTACGCCGAAGTGCCCCTGCTCACGGGCGAGGGCCGCATCGCCGGATTCGACCTGCGCCGCCTCAAGCGCAAGCAGATACCTTACCTGCGCCGCCGCATCGGCATCGTCTTCCAGGACTACCAGCTGCTCACCGACCGCAACGTCTTCATGAACCTCTACTACGTGCTGAAGGCCACCGGCTGGAAGAGCGAGGCACAAATCCGCGAACGCATCGACAAGGTGCTCGGCGTCGTGCAGCTCGGCTCGAAGAGCTACAAGATGCCGTTCGAACTCTCGGGCGGCGAGCAGCAGCGCCTGGTCATCGCCCGCGCCCTGCTCAACGACCCGCAGGTGCTGCTGGCCGACGAGCCCACGGGCAACCTCGACCCCCTGACGGCCGACGGCATCATGCAGCTCTTCCAGCAGATTGCCGCACAGGGGTGCGCCGTGGTCATGTCCACGCACAACACCTCGCTGATTGAGAACTACCCTGCGCGCGCCATCCTCTTCGCACAGGGCAAGATACGCGAAATAGACCTCAAGGCCGAACTTTCGTAAGGCTGCGGCCCGGAGCCGCACGTGCGGGATTTTCGGCGACGTATTCCTCCGAATAATTGGAAATATCGGGGGAAAACGCTATATTTGTACGATATTTTGAAAGACAACGATGAGTACCGAACAAGAAAACGTGAACAAGCAGCAGGAAGAATATTCCGCGTCGAACATCCAGGTCCTCGAGGGCCTCGAAGCGGTGCGCAAGCGCCCCGCGATGTATATCGGCGACATCGGCGAGCGGGGTCTCCACCACCTGGTCTACGAGGTCGTGGATAACTCGATCGACGAGGCGCTGGCGGGCTACTGCACCGACATCGACGTGACGATCAACGAGGACAACTCCATCACCGTGAAGGACAACGGCCGCGGTATTCCGACCGGCTTCCACGAGAAGGAGGGCAAATCGGCCCTCGAGGTGGTGCTCACGGTGCTGCATGCCGGCGGCAAGTTCGACAAGGGCAGCTACAAGGTCTCGGGCGGCCTGCACGGCGTGGGCGTCTCGTGCGTGAACGCCCTCTCGACGCTGCTCATCGCCGAGGTGCACCGCGAAGGCAAGATTTTCCGCCAGACCTACAGCAAGGGCAAGCCCACGTCGGAGGTCGAGGTTGTCGGCTCGTGCACGGACCGCGGTACGACCATCACCTTCAAGCCCGACGGCGAGATATTCACCCATACGACCGTATACAACTACGATACGCTGGCGCTGCGTCTGCGCGAGCTGGCCTTCCTGAACAAGGGTATCCGGCTGAACATATACGACCGCCGCAGGGACGACGAGGGCAACACCCGTGAGGATCACTTCTATTCGGAAGAGGGACTCAAGGAGTTCGTGAAGTACCTTGACGCCACGCGCGGCATGCCGATCATCGACCAGATCATCTACCTCGACACCGAAAAGAACGGTGTTCCGGTCGAGGTGGCCATGCAGTACAACGACTCCTTCTCGGAGAACGTCCACTCCTATGTAAACAACATCAACACCGTGGAGGGCGGCACGCACCTGACGGGCTTCCGCCGCGCGCTGACCCGCACGCTCAAGAAATACGCCGAGGATTCGGGCATGCTCGCCAAGCTGAAGTTCGACATCAACGGCGACGACTTCCGCGAGGGCCTCACGGCCGTGGTATCGGTCAAGGTGGCCGAGCCGCAGTTCGAGGGACAGACCAAGACAAAGCTGGGCAACGACGAAGTCTCGGCCGCCGTGGACCAGGCCCTGACGACGGCCCTGACCCACTACCTCGAGGAGAATCCCAAGGACGCCAAGGCCATCGTGCAGAAGGTGATTCTCGCCGCCACGGCGCGCCATGCCGCACGCCACGCCCGCGAGCTGGTGCAGCGCAAAACGGTGCTCTCGGGCGCCGGGCTTCCGGGCAAGCTGGCCGACTGCACGAGCCGCGACCGCTCGATCGCCGAGATCTTCTTCGTCGAGGGAGACTCCGCAGGCGGCACGGCCAAGTCGGGCCGCGACCGCAACTTCCAGGCGATCATGCCGCTGCGCGGCAAGATCCTCAACATCGAGAAGGCGCAGGAGCACCGCATGTGGGAGAACGAGGAGATTAAGAACATGTTTACGGCCCTCGGCGTCACGATCGGTACCGAGGAGGACAGCAAGGCGCTGAACCTCGAGAAACTGCGCTACGACAAGATCATCATCATGACCGATGCCGATGTCGACGGCAGCCACATCGCCACGCTGATGCTGACGTTCTTCTTCCGCAAGATGAAGGAGCTGATCGAGAACGGCCACGTCTACATCGCCACCCCGCCCCTCTACCTGGTCAAGAAGGGCAAGCAGGAGCGCTACTGCTGGACCGAGAAGGAGCGCGACGCCATCACCGAGGAGTTCGGCAAGGGCACGCACGTCCAGCGCTACAAAGGTCTCGGCGAGATGAATGCCCACCAGCTGTGGGAGACGACGATGAACCCCGACACGCGCATCCTGCGCAAGGTGAACATCGAGAATGCCGCCGAAGCCGACCGCATCTTCTCGATGCTCATGGGCGACGACGTGCCGCCCCGCCGCGAGTTCATCGAGAAGAACGCCCACTACGCCAATATCGACGCATAGGGAATCGCAGGAGAAGGATTGCCCGCAGAGGGTGATCCTTTTCTTTATATAACCAACCTATAACCTTTGATCCAATGAAAGTTACCGTCATCGGAGTCGCCGGCGGAACCGGCTCGGGAAAATCGACGCTCGTCAAGCGTCTGCAGGAAGCGTTCGAGGGCGACGACGTCGTCACGCTGTGCCACGACTACTACTACAAGGCGCACCCCGAACTGACCTACGAGGAGCGCACGAAGCTCAACTACGACCATCCGCAGGCCTTCGACACGCAGATGCTCGTGGACCACATCAAGGCGCTGAAGAACAACGTGCCGATCGAACATCCCGTCTACTCGTTCGTCGACCACAACCGCCTGCCCGAGACGGTAAGCGTCAAGCCCTCGAAGGTCATCATCGTCGACGGCATCCTGATCTTCGAGAACAAGGAGCTGCGCGACCTGATGGACATCAAGGTCTACGTCGACACGGATGCCGACATCCGCTTGGCGCGCCGCATCCTGCGCGACGTCTGCGAGCGCGGCCGCACGATGCAGTCGGTCATCACGCAGTACACCTCGACGGTGAAGCCCATGCACGAGGAGTTCGTCGAGCCCTCGAAGAAGTATGCCGACGTCATCATCCCCGAAGGCGGATTCAACTCGGTGGCCGTGGCGATGCTGATTCAGAGCATCCAATCGCTCATCGAGGAGAACAGATAACCGTCCGCACGGCATCTGCCGGATATGCGACGCGTGCAGAAGGCGGGCCGGGTTATCCCCGGCCCGCCTTTCCCATGTACTCCAATCATTTCCGGCCATTCGGCCACATCCGAACTTTCGCACGCCGCACTCCCTAAACCGCCCGTATGCCAACAAGCGGATTCACGTCGGTTCGGGGGGGGATGTCGCTCCCGCACCGTCCCACCGCCGACAAATATTTCCGCATCTTCACCCGTCGCCGCCCGGTATTACCGATCAAAGGGGACGTCATTCCCTTCCGATGAGATATATGGGTTATCCCGGCGCAGAGGGAATTACGCCGGACAAGAGCGCCGAATGCGTCTAATTCCCGAATGCGTCGGAAGGAACGCAGGACAGCTGCCGCACAAAAAAGTCCCCGAACCGTCGGATTCGGGGACCTGGAGATTTGCCGAACGCAAAAAATGGGAATGATGCCAAAAACTCAATTCCGCTTTATTCTATGACAGCCGCATCTTTCAGCTTTACTTTCCCGTCGTCTCCTGCCACGCGGCCGGATTTTTCAGCGAACGCAATTCCTCGGGTCATGGACGCCGTGACATTATCTCCGAGACGGGTGTAGTTGAACTGACGGGCGGTTTCGCGGATCAAATCCGCTTCGGGCAAGGCCCCCTGTTCCTTCAGAATCCGGCAGACGGCAACGGCGACCTCCTCGGGCGCAATGTCCAACGCCTCGCGCTTGGAATCGGGCCGATAGATGTCATAAGATTTGGGATCAAGGTCTTTGCTCCAGTAGAAGAGCGATTCGGTCCCCGTGGCGGTCAATCCCATCCGATTCAGGAGGTAATCCATGTGAGCCGCAAGGCGGGTCCCCATGCGGGCAATCCCAAAGGAGTTCAGCACCCGCTTGCAAAGCAATGCACGACTGATCGGAGCCTCGGCCTTTATGACGGCCCGTATTTTGGCCATCGCCTGCGTGTCATAAAGGCCTTGGGCAAAATCATCGGATGTCACCGGGGCACATTCCAGTTCCGCAACCCGGTAAGGTCGCGCCTGCATGTCGGGCTCCTGCTCCGCGGGCCCGGAAGAATCCGAAACCCGGGCCTTGTCACACGGCTTCGACCCGACCGGGGCGTTGGGCCCGACAGCCAACGGCTCTTCCGTCCGGGCTCCGTCCGGTTCGTCCCTTTTGCTCTCCGATTTATGCCGTATCCCCTCTTCGATGGCAGCAATCAGCGCCTCGATTGTCCGGGAACGGTTTTCCCACCAGTCCATGGCCCATACATGATACAGCTGCCATCCGAGCGCCTGCAGCACGCCGGACTGGGTGACGACCCTGTCGTGGGCCGTGCGGGCCGCATTGTGATTGTAGCCATCGCACAGGATGCCCATCAGATACGTGTCGGGGCATTCGGGATCGACAACACCGATATCTATCCGGTATCCGGAGCATCCGACATTCGTCCGGATGCGATAGCCGCGCTCCTCCAGCTCGGCCGCAATGGAACGCAACAAGGCATCATCCGTCCGGTGCTCCGCCGATGTCTGGCATGTGAGTGCCTCGCGGCCCTTCTCGGCGTATTCGAGGAACGCCTTGAGGCCGGCCACACCCTCGGCCGATGTCCGGTTCAGATCAATCTGATCGGAGCGCAACGTCGAGAAAACCATCATCTCGTAACGGGCCCGGGATACGGCCACGTTCAACCGGCGCCAGCCGCCGTCACGGTTCAACGGTCCGAAGTTCAGAGCGATGCGTCTGGTCTTGTCAGGTCCGTATCCGACCGAGAAGAGAATCACATCCCGCTCGTCGCCCTGGACATTCTCGAGGTTCTTGATGAAAATCGGCTCTTCGCACTCCAGAGCCAACGTTTCCAACGCGGGATTCTCGCGGAACAAATCGTTCAGCAGGTCCTCGATCAACGATTGCTGATTCGAGTTGAACGTGACGACGCCAATGCTTCGTTTTGCCGTCACGGGATTCGTCAGCCGGGCCCTGATCTCCCGGACGACGGCTTCGGCCTCGGCACGGTTCTGACGGGTGGAACCGCGGTCGTAGGTCCCGTCCACATGCCGGAAACGGACCTTTGTCGTCAGATCATCCGGCGAAGGGAAGGTCAGCAGGCGGTTGTCGTAGTACTTGACATTGCTGAAGGCAATCAGGCTCTCGTGCTTGCTGCGATAGTGCCACAGCAGGTGCTTGGAGGGGATGGAGAGCGCCAGGCAATCGTCGAGGATGCTTTCGAGATCCTCCTTGTCGGCATTCTCTTCATCGTAGGTATTTGTCGAGAAGAAATCCGTCGGCGGCATCTGTTTGGGGTCGCCGACGACAATGACGTTCCGGCCGCGGGCAATGGCTCCCACGGCCTCGCTGGTCGGCATCTGCGAGGCTTCGTCGAAGATTACCAGGTCGAACGGCGCACGGCCGGCATCGATGTACTGGGCCACGGAAATGGGGCTCATCAGCAGGCAGGGACACATGCGCGTCAGCAAATCGGGAATCTGGTCGAACAACCGCCGGATCGAGGTTCCCCGGCCACCGTTCCGGATGTTCCGCTGGAGGATTCCGACCTCGGAGTTCTGCGCGGCCTCTTTTTGCAGGGCCGGAAGCGCCGAGGTCAGTTTCGCATAGAGCTCCTCGCGCGTAAGCTGCTCGAAGCGGCGGCTCAACGCGCGGAACCGACGTATCTTCTCCTCGAACAGCTCGCCGTGGAATGTGTTCATCCGGGGTTCCTGCGACAGGATATGTTCGGCGTATGCCCGGTACAGGCTTTTACGGTAGCAATCGTCCACCCGGTCCGCTGCGACCTGCCCCTCTTCGACAGCCCGGACGACGGATTCGAGCCCCGCCGACAACATCTCCGTCCGCTGCCGATTATATACGGTCCAATCGTGCAGCAGGTCCAAATGTGCCGACCACCTGGCCGCAATGGCCTTCAGCGTTCCGATTCGGTCACTCCCGACCTCCGTAAGGGCCGATGTCTGCAACAGCCGCCCGATTGCCTCCGCCTGTTCGTCTATGGTTCTTTCCAGGGAGAGGAAACGCTCCAAAGCGGCAGCATGCAGCGTCCTGAACGATTGCAGGCCGCATTCGAGATGGGCCCGCAGGGCTTGCTTCGAAGCTGTCGTCCGGGCTGCGTCACGGGTCGTTTGCAGCAGCGCCCGCTCTATCTGTTCCGTCGTTGCGCAAACCCCGGCAATCTGCTGCCAGTCCGCTTCTCCGTGGTTCCACAGCAGCCTCAGAATCGGTGACAGGGATTTGCCGAGCTCCCCGATCCGGTGTTGGGCCGCCTGATAAGCCTCGAGGGTTGCGAAAAGTTCAGGAATACGGGCAGCGTCCGGTTTCGAGCCGGCCTTCGCATAAATCCGTATCTGTTTCAGCACGCTGCGCTGTCCCAGGATGCGCGGAAGCCACCATTTCGAACCGCACTCCTGCCATTGCCGGCTCCAGGCGGCCGCGTCGGCGGTCAGAATCTGCGGATTGAACCGTGCGAGAATCTGCTCGCGCAGACGATTCCGCTCTTCGCCGCTCTGAATTGCCTGACCGGCCAACTTGCAGGTGTCGGTCAGATTGTCCGCAGTCAGCAATCCCGAAGAGAGGGTGTCGGCTTCCAGCAACAGCCGCACAAGAGCCGTCAACGCCTTGTCCTGGTCCGAAGCCAGATGGTCGAGTTCGAATCCTATCAACGAGGCAATCGTCTGTCGCAGGCCGCTGTCCTCCTCCAGCTGCCGGTTCAGGTCGGACAGCCGCTCCCGGGCCTCGCTCTTGACGGAAGGCGGGCAAACGGCGAGCCCGATTCCCGTCAACGGGTGCGACTGCGGACTTCCGCAGATGCGGCAGGCCGTTCGGTACGCCCCGACAACGCGATCGCAGGCAACCCGTCCGGCAGGATCAAGTTCCCGTATGAATTTTTCGGGAAGAGGAATCAACGCCTCCCCGTAATCCGTCGACGCATACCCCGAGAAACAGTCGTACAGGGAGAGGCCTGCGGGACGCTGCCTGTGCAATACATGCACGTAATCGTTCAATTCACGCCGCAGCGAGTTGATTTGTCCGGCTTCGATGCGGTACTCCTCGTTCGATTTGCGCTTCACGACCTCGGTCGTGCGTTTGAGCTGCTCCAGCACGCTGGATTTCTTCGTCTTGTTGGAGTGCAGCTCCAGGCAGAAGGGGGCTATGCCGATGGCCTCCAGACGACGTTGCACGACCTGCAGCGCCGCCATCTTCTCGGCCACGAACAGCACCTTCCTGCCCTTGTACAGCGCATTGGCGATGATATTGGTGATTGTCTGCGACTTGCCCGTTCCCGGAGGACCGTGCAGAATGAAACTTCTGTCATCAACGGCCGCACATATCGCCTCGAACTGCGAAGAGTCCGCACCGATAGGCAGGGCAATCTCTCCGGCCGGATAGGCCTCGTCCAGGTCGGTGTCCTCCGCATCGGCCGCATCCACGTTCCACTCCACCTTGCCGGACATGAGACTTGCCACAATCTTGTTCCGGCTCAACTTGTCGGCATTGTTGTGAATATCGTTCCACATGATGAACTTGCTGAACGAGAAGTTGCCGATGATGGCCTGCTCCTCCACGTCCCACCCTTTCCGGGTCATGATGGCCCGGCGGATCGTATTGAATATCCGCGAAACATCCACACCGCTCTCGTCGCGCGGCAGCGGGTCGAGGCCTCCGATCTGAATGCCGAAATATTGCCGCAGCATCTCCAGCAGCGTGATATTCAGCATGGTCTCCTCGTCCCGGCTCCGGATCACATATCCCTTGGCGGCCGATTTGCGGACAATCTCGATCGGCAGCAGCAGGATCGGAGCAAAACGCGGACGGGCGCTGTTGGGTGTCTCCAGCCACTTCAGCAGGCCCAAAGCCAGATAAAGCGTATTGGCTCCGTTCTCTTCCAGCGAAAGGCGCGACGACCGATAGAGATAAGTCAATGAACGACGCAACGCTTCGTCGGTCAGGTAGGCTCGCAGCCGCCGTTGCTTCAGTTCGTTCTTCACCAGATCAATGACAGGATCGGAGGCATGAAGTGTCTGATAGATTCCGGCGCTCATCAACGGGTTGTCCCAATCCTGCGGTCGCTCCAGAATCTGAAACTCCTGTCCGTCAGCCAACGCATCTTCCAACTCTCCGATCCGTACCGAAATAAGTTGCAGCGTGTTTCGGGTGATGCGCGTATTGAGCAGGTTGTTGCGCAGGCTCAGGTCCAGCAGCTTCCGCTCCCAGATGGTTTGTTTGCCGACGTGGACCTGATCGATATTGGGAATAATATCCGTTGCGGAGAGAGCCGAAGGTGCTGCCAAATCCCGTTCTGCCGGAGCCGTATCCTCGATTTCTATCTTTCCGTCCCGAATTACCCGCTGCGGCAGCGGTCGAATCTGCGCATTCCGGGCCCGCATTACGTCGACAAACAGCAGAAAGTCATCCGTCTCCTTCAGTTTGTCGTTTGCCGAGGCGACGGCCGCATCGAACGGCTGAGGCATTCCGGCATTCATGCAGGTCGCCTCCACCAACAGGACCTCGTTGATCCCCTCGGCAGCCCGCTTGGTGAGCAGCGAGACATCGTCGTTCACCGTATCGGGGAATGTATCCGGAATCAGCCAACCGCCCGCAAATGCATGCCCCCGGACGACCACAATCAGCGGATGAATGCCGACAGCCTCCAGACAGCCGGCATATAGCAGGGAGAGATCAAGACAGTTGGCCAGTTTGTACGACAGAATATCGTCATACAACCGGACCCGCTGCCCGGACTCTTCAAAACTTGCCGGAACTGAACAGTACGCGATTTGTTGTTCTGCGATCGCCTCATACACGGCTGCCATCTGCTTCTTGACGCGATTCGGGTCCCGGGTCTGATATTCATCCAATGCCGGAGATTCGGTCCATGTGCCCAGAATCTCGGATGCACGCTTGATAATCGGAGCTATGGCCGGATGGTTCGGTGTGACAAAAGCCGCCAGCATCTCGGGCAGGACCGCGATTCCACCCCACTGATCGAACGCCAGCAACGACAACTCATAAGTCTCCGAGAACAGGGACTCCTCGTCGGATGTGATCGCTATATGGATATGTCCGAGCAGTCGTTCCGTAAGCTGCGACAGAAAGGCAGTCGACAATCGAACGGGAATAGCGGATAGCCGCTCCTCCGATCCGGAGGGAATGGACTCGATGTGCATCCGGCACGATTCTGCAAAGTCCGGTTCGAAGGAGACATGTACACATACCCCCTTGAGATCATTTTCACCGGTATTTTTGAGACAGATTTCCCGCAAAACGGGAACGTGATTCTGCTGCATGGCAAAATTCACGACCGGAACATGTACAACCTGGACTTCGAGATTCATGGCCTAAAAATATTAGAAGAGGCTATAAAGTTAGCAAAATAAAATATTTAGGATAATTGGTCGGATTAAAAAAATCAGCATAAGTTCATAGACTCATGCTGATTTACTATTTTTTATTTATCGTCTACGTCCCGAAGGTTGCGGTCAAGGACCGCCCGGAGCCCCGATTCGGGATAGAGCAGCAGGCGGTTACCAAGCACCGTGAAGGGAATCTGCCGCCGATCCGCAGCGTCTGCAAGGTGCGCAGTGAGAGGTGCAGGTACGTGCAGACCTCCTCTCCGGTCAGGTAGCGTTCCTCGCCGATCATCGGGCGTCGCTCCTCGGAGGCCTTCCGCAGTGTGAGTTCCACGCCGTCCAGTCGTGCGAACAAGCGTTGTACCTCGTCGCTCGCTTCATTGAGATAATCCAGCGGCATGGCTATCGCGTTTGAACGGTTTTGCGGGAGAGCCATGCGGCAAGGTCCCGGCGTCGGTAGTAGAATTTACCGCCCAGCCGCGAACAGGGAATCGCTCCCCGGTCCCGGTAGCTTTGCAGCGTGCGTTTGGTGATGTTCAGTGCCCGGCAGACCTCTTCGCTGTCCAATCACCCGTCGTCCTGCGGTGGTGTCAAACGGCGTTCCAGGCGTTGGGCAAGGGCAGACAAGTGTTCCACCCGTTCGAGGAGCCGTTGCCAACTCCGCTCCCCGATACATACGATCTTTTCCATGGTCTTCTTTTTTTCTGTTTGGTTTGACTATGCTGCAACCCGTCTTTGAGGGTTGCACTCTGTGTGGATGAGGCCGCCGAACATTCAGCGATCCCGGATCCGAAAGGCACGGCGTTTCATCTTTTTCCCGGTTTATGAATCTTTATTCCTGCAAGCTTGCACTCGGATAACGCACGCAGCCCCTCAAAAGTTTCGCCCGCAAAGCGATGTGGCAGTGGTTGGCGTCGGTTGGCGTCGAGAGGGTGGACAAAATCGTGCAAACAATTCCTCAAAAAGAATCCATCGCGACATATTTTGTCGCGCAGCCCTTTTATCTTTGTGGAAAAAGAGTACGACCCATGACACTCGTTGATCAAATACGCCGCATGGTGATCATCGTCAGCAAACTCCATGGTGCAGGATACGTTCCTGCCGGCGAACTGGTGGATTACGTGACCCAACGGATGCATTCGCAGTACGCCAACTCGTCCGGATGCACGCTGCGGACCCTGCAACGGGATTTTCAAACCATCGAGGAGTTGTTCGGCCTCACGATTCGGCACAACAAACTGCGCGGATATTACCTTGCGGAACAGGTAAGGAGCGGTGCAGACTATGGCGAGTTGTTGCTGAATTTCGAGATTCTGAATGCCATCGATGCCGACAGCGACATCCGGCAGTACGTACTGCCGGAACACCGGCGCAGCCGCGAAATTCCCTATATCCCGGAGTTGCTCGAAGCCATCCGTGAACGGCATCCTGTCGTTTTTGACTACCAACTGTTCCGACACGAAGGGAAGATCGTACACCGGGAGGCAAAACCGCACTATCTGAAGGAGTCCCAGCACCGCTGGTATCTGATCGGATACGTCGAGTCCGACGAAGGCGACTCGTTGCGCTGCTTCGGCATGGATCGCATTTCGCACCTGCTGATAAAGGATCGGGAGCGCTTTGTACGCAATGAACAGATCGACATTCCGGCGCTGTTTCGGGAGAGTTTCGGCATTTGGAACAACCCGAACGATCCGGTCGAAGAGGTCGTATTGCGATACGATGCACTGGATGGAGCCTTCATCAAAACCTTGCCGCTGCATGCCACGCAGGAGATTCTCGAAGAGAAGCCCGACACGTTGACCATCCGTCTGCACGTACGTATTACCAACGACTTTGTCATGGCCTTGTTGGCTCGCAGCCGTTCGCTGGAGGTCATACGCCCCGCCTCACTCCGAAAACGCATCTACGATACCTGCCTCGGGGCCGCCGGGCGCAACAAACCTGCGGAAGATGAACAACGAGCGATTTTGGAATGAACCGGCCGGACGGCGGCTCACTGGCTGTCTGGGGGCGTCGGTTGTTGTCGGCGTGGCGTTCTGCCTGATCTGTCTCGGCTTTTACTACCGTAATCGACAGGCACCTCCCCGGCGGGAAAACCCATGGCGGAACTACGATTCTTCGCGTCCGACAACCGATGTCAAGGCGTTGGATTACGATCGTCGGTGGATTCTTTATCGGGACGAAGAGCCGCGGAAATCGTTGCAGACATTCTCATGGCCGACGGATGGTCGGATGTACGACGACCCGGCCAACTGCTACGAAGACTACTACGAAGAGTTATATGAATATTATCATGATTAAATAACAGAACTTTAGTTTATGAAAGGGAAACGTGAATTTACGGAATCGGAGATCGTCCGACTTCGGGAATTGATTAGGGAACGAGTGCAAGCCCCGAAAGGAAAACAAACGCAGATTCGGAACAAGATGCGCCGTATCGGATTTTACGGTCGGGACGATTGGGGAATTCAAGATTGCCAGCTTGAAAATCTCGATGGACTGATCCGTTCCGGCCAAATCACGGTTACTGGCGCAACAGCGCATCGACCGACTGGGGTTGCAACCAAACCCGGCGGACGGGAACAGGAGGCGAGCAAGGTTGCCCAAACGGATGAAGAAGCGGAAGGATTGGACTGTCCTGATCTCGACTTCAAGAGTATCGACAACCTGCGTCGCAACGGCTTCTCCGGATTTGTCTCCGCAGCCGCATTAAGGCCGGATTTATCACAGATTCCGGATATTCGGGGCGTCTACATGGTCGTTCGGAAGATCGGGAACCGGCCGCAATTCCGTGCAACGGGAAGCGGAGGGCATTATAAAGGGACGGATCCCAACGTTCCGATTGAGAAGCTGCGCAAGAATTGGGTAGAGGAGACTTGTGTCTTGTACATCGGAAAGGCCGGAGACGAGCACAGCCAAGCGACCCTGCGGAGCCGTCTGCGACAATATTTGCAGTTCGGGGCAGGAAAACCGAGAGGTCACAAAGGCGGACGCTACATTTGGCAACTTGAAGATGCGGAGGATCTGCTGTTCTGTTGGAAGCCGCTGCCATCGGGCAATCCACCCAAGGAGGAAACCGCATTGCTCACAGCATTCAAATGTCAATACGAGGGACGGCTTCCCTTTGCCAATCTCAGATTATAAAAGAAACTGCTTAAATAACGTGTGGCGGCGGGGATCTGCAATGGATCCTCGCCGCCTCGTCTTCGTTTTTCAACTCAACAACCGGTTTATGCCGTCAACACCTTGCCGATGCGACGCATCTCGCGGCTGATGTTCGCCTCGGAGATCTTCGCATAGCGCCGCGTCATGTTCGTATTCGTATGGCCCAGAATCTTGGCGATGATATCGATCGGCATTCCGTATTCAATCGCCAGCGTGGCAAACGTATGGCGCGCCAAGTGCGTGGTCAGATGCTTCTGAATCTGGCAGATATCCGCTATCTCCTTCAGGTAGGCATTCATCTTCGTATTCGACGGGACGGGCAGCAGCTTACCCCGCGCCCGACAGTTGGCATCGTCGCGGTACTTCTCCAGCAGGGCCGCTGCCTGCGGAAGCACCGGAACACGGCTCATCACCGCAGTCTTCTCCCGCGGCTTATGGATCCACAGTTGCCCCTCCTCGTCCGTCGTGAAATGTTCCTGCCGCAGGTGGTCGACATCCGTGAAGGCCAGTCCCGTCAGCGCGCAAAAGCAGAAGACATCCCGGATGCGGTCCAGCCGCTCGTTGGGCATCTGTCGCCTTAGCAGCAAATCCAGCTCCGCTTTCGTCAGCGGCACCTTGACATTCGTCTTGTCGATCTTCATCTTATAGTAGCGGAAGGGATTCTTCTCGATCCATTCGTTGCGGACCGCATAGAGCAGGAAATTCTTCAAACAGCAGAGCAGATTGACCGCCCCGTTGTTGTGGCAGTTGTAGGCCGTCTGCATGTAGGTGTTCAATCCATCGACGTAGGCATAGTCGATCGTCTCCAGCGGAAGATCCTCTTTGTGGTAGATATCCCGGATATATTCGGTCATGTAGCGCAGCAGGCGGTGATACTTGTTGGCCGTGAGCTGTGTGATGCGGGTGCCGACCTCCTGCTGACGTTTCTCGCAGTATTTGCCGAACTCCGCCAGCACCATCCGGCTCGAAGAGGCGGAGCCCAGCAGCTGTTTGACGGCAAAGCAGGTCGGCGTCCTGTTCTCCTGGATCAGGCGGTCATAGGCGGCAAGGATCGAGGCCCGGTAACTGGCAACGATGCGATTGATCTGCTGGTCGATCTCATCCTTGTAGAGAGAGCGTTCGAGGCGCTGGTTCCAGCGTTCGGGCTCAATCTGGCATTGTGTATAGACTTCGGTCGACTGGCCGGTCGTGGTGATACGGGCATAGATCGGGGCTTTGCCCTTTTTCGTGACTTTGGTCTTCTTGCAGAAGAAGACGACGCTGAAGGTGGTTCGTGGCAACATGGCTGCTTGGTTTTTGGATAAATTAAACGTCTTCAGCACCGGAATGTTGCAGAGTAAAATGATGCAAATCAGCGAAATAGAGCTAAATCGTGACCTATTTTCGGTCCGAGCAAAAAAGGTCACGATTAAGGCTTGAAATGTTTGCTGCCTTTTGCTTCAACAGAAGTGAGGGAATACAAAAAAAGCCTTGCATATCGCTGATATACAAGGCTTTTTGCTTTCTACCGGGGTTTCTTTCGGCCCCCTCTGGAGCGGAAAACGGGACTCGGACCCGCGACCTCAACCTTGGCAAGGTTGCGCTCTACCAACTGAGCTATTTCCGCATTGTTTCGTTTGCGAGTGCAAAGGTAGACAAAAATTCCGAATCTCCAAATTTTTTCGTCCCTTTCATGCGAAAATTCCGGTCCAGGTCGTTCCGACGGGGCGAACAAAGCCCTGCCGGAACCGTCTGCCACCCCGCAACCGGCAAGGATATTCGGCACGGGCGGCTGCGGTCACCGGACCTTGTCGTCGAAAATACGGATGCGCGCATCGAGCGGCTCGACGCTCTTTTCCGCGGGGTGGTCCAGCGGCCGGCCGAAAGGCATCTGGGCCACGAGACGCCACGTCGCGGGCAGTTTCCACACGCGGCGCACCCTGTCATCGACGAGCGGATTGTAATGTTGGAGCGACGCCCCGAAGCCCGCATCCTCAAGCATCGTCCACACGACCAACTGGTGCATGGCCGACGTCTGCTCGGACCAGTGCGGGAATCGGTCGGCATACTCGGGGAACTGCTGCTGAAGAGCGCGCACGACGGCCTCATCCTCGAAAAAGAGCACCGTACCGTATCCCGCGGCAAAGGCGGTGTCGATCTTGTGCTCCGTGCGCGGAAAGGCCGTGGCGGGCACGATCGGCCGCAAGGTATCCTTGACCATGCTCCAGAAACGGCCGTGCTGCGCCCCGAGCAGCAGCACGAGGCGTGTCGACTGCGAATTGAAGGCCGACGGGACGTATTTCAGGCTCCAGCGCAACATTTCCTCGATTTCGGCATCGGCTACGGGCGATTGCGGGGCCAGCGCATAATAGCTGCGGCGGTGGCGGAGTGCCTCTCTGAATGTTCTCTCCATGACAGGTGTTTTCTCCGGCATACTGCAAATTGAATGCAATTTTGTCTCCGGATGCGAATTTTCTGCATGAAGCGTTATCTTTGCGGTAATGAAACACGCAATCGAACTCTTTTCCGAACTCGGCCGACGGCTGGAACGCTTCGGCGAGGATGCGGACTCTCGCGAGGTCATCGCCCGCGCCTGCGGGGCCAACGGCTGGTTCACCCCCGCAGAAGTGCGTCGCGCCGCCCGGGCCCTGGTGACAGAGATGCTCACCGAAGAGCGGCTCCGCGGGTGGCTTGCCGCCTATCCGCTTCCCGTCGCGCAGGTGCTCAACGTGCTGGTCATCATGGCCGGGAACATCCCCTTCGTGGGCTTCTTCGACCTGCTGTGCGTCGTGGCGGCGGGCGACCGCTGCCTGGTCAAGCCCTCGGCCAAGGACCGCGTGCTGATGGAATATGTCGTCGCGCAGCTGCTCGACATCGACCCCGAGGCCCGGGTCGCCCTCTACGACGGCACGCAGCCGGTCGACGCCGTGATCGCCACGGGCAGCGACAATGCCAACCGCCACTTCCGGGCGCAGTATGCCGGCATCCCCGCCCTGCTGCGCGGCAGCCGGCAGTCCGTCGCCGTGCTGTCGGGCCGCGAAACGCCGGAGCAGCTCCGCGGGCTGGCGGACGACATCTGGGCCTACTCGGGACTGGGATGCCGCAGCGTCTCGCTCCTGTTCCTGCCCAAAGGATATGAACCAAAGCTGGAGATGCCGGATGTAAATCCGAAATACATAAACAATTACCGTCAGGAAAAATCCCTCTGCGAGATGACCGGCACGCCCTTTGTCGACTTCGGCTGCGCCGTGGCCGTCGAACAGCGGGCCTTTCCCGCAGCCTTGAGCCGCATCGCATACAGCCGCTACGGCACAACGGAGGAGGTCGCCGAGTGGCTTGCCGAACACGACGACGAACTGCAATGTGTCGTCACTACCCTGCTGCCGCACAGCCGCCGGGCGGACTTCGGACGGGCGCAGTCGCCCGCACTGACCGACTGGCCCGACGACCGCGACGTACTGGAATTTCTCTGCGGTCTGTGACCGCGTGGCGCTTTTTTCACTACATTTGTACGCAAACAGACAAAAAACGATACGGATATGTCGATGGTTTTCCGATTCCGGATGTTGAGCGACGAGAACGACCACTTCGTGCGCGACTACGAGGTGATGTACGACATGACGCTGCTCGACTTCCACCACTTCATCCTCGAGACGCTCGAATACGAGGAGTGCATGGCATCGTTCTTCACGGCCGACGAGCGCTGGGAGAAACAGCGCGAATTCACATTGATCGAGATGGGCGACGACTCGAACGAGGAGCCCGAACTCATGGAGAACGTGACCCTCGGGCAGATCATCCACAACCGGCGCGATCGGCTGATCTACCTGTTCGACCTGTTCGGCGACCGCGCCTACTATCTGGAGCTGACCGGGGCGTATGAGGCCGAAAAGGGAGCCGTCTATCCGCGCGAGATCTACGCCCGGGCGGATGCTCCCGACCAGTACGACCCCTCGAAGAACCGCGAGGAGGAGGACAGCGAAGGTTCGGCCTTCGACGAGATGATGGGCGACTTCCGCGATTTCGAGGGCGACGACTCCTATGACGACGAGTACTAAACGGCTGGCGGTCATCGTCGGGCCGACGGGATGCGGGAAGACCGACTTGAGCATCCGCATCGCGCGGCGGCTGGGGGCGCCGATCCTCTCGACCGACTCGCGACAACTCTACCGCGGCATGCCGATCGGCACGGCGCAGCCCACGGATGAGCAATTGCAAGCAGCTGAACATCACTTCATCGCATCGCACGACGTTACGGACAACTTGAGCTGCGGAGCCTACGCCGAGCAGGCCCTGGCGCGCCTCGCGGAGCTCTTCGCCACGCACGACCGTGTCGTGGCGGTCGGCGGCTCGGGGCTTTACGTGCAGGCACTGTGCGAGGGAATGGACGACCTGCCGCGCGCCGACGAGGCGCTGCGTGCGGAGCTGATGCGGCGGCTCGACGAAGAGGGGCTGGCATCGCTCGTCCGTGAGTTGCAACAGCTCGATCCGGATTTTTGCGCCGGTGCGGACCTGCAGAATCCCGCACGCGTGGTGCGGGCGCTCGAGGTCTGCCTCCAGACGGGACGCCCCTACTCGTCGCTGCGCACGGGCGTGCGCCGCGAACGGCCCTTCGAGGTGGTCAAGATCGGCATCGACCTCCCGCGCGACGTGCTGTACGGGCGCATCGACCGCCGCGTCGACCAGATGCTGGCCGACGGACTGGAAGCCGAGGCGCGGGCGCTGTATCCGCACCGGGAGCTCAACGCCCTGCAAACCGTGGGTTACCGCGAGCTGTTCGACTGGTTCGACGGCAAGATACCCTACGACGAGGCCGTGCGGCTTATCAAGCGCAACTCGCGCCGCTATGCCAAGCGGCAGCTCACGTGGTTCCGGCGCGATCCCGAAATCCGGTGGTTCGCACCCGATGACGACGAGGCCATCCTTGCCGCCATCGGCTGATGCATGCCGCCGTCCGCACGTCCGACGCCCCGCAAGTTTTTTTTGCGCGGACAAAAGTCGCAAAGGCTTGTAAAATCGGAGAATATTGCGTATTTTTGCCGTCGCCTTTCGCTGAAAAGGCATGTGTGGCTCGGATGGTGGAATAGGTAGACACGCCGGACTTAAAATCCTGTGACCAGCAATGGTCGTGCGGGTTCGATTCCCGCTCCGAGTACCGAAAAGCGGGCAACCACGAAGGTTGCCCGCTTCGCTTTTTCCATACCCGGGTCCCGGTCGGAGTGTCACCCGAAGGGGAGCGCTGCCGTCGCAGTCCGTTTGCCGCCGTCACCGTGCGGACGGACAACAGTCCCGGGAGCCGTCACCATCTCTTCACGGCCTATCCGTAAATCTCGTTGAGCAGCCGGGCCAGCCGGACGCCGCCGCGCAACAGCTGCATTTCAAGGATCGGTGCAGCCCAGTTGACGTAATCATACGAAATCTTCGTACCTTCCGGCGTGCGGTCGTAGACCTCCGTACAGATTGCCTGCGTCTCGAGCAGCCATTCGCGCGGCGTGCCCGACTGCATGCGCATCACCTCGTCGTCGGGCTGCCGGTCGATCTGTTCGCGCCACTCGGTATAGCTCCAGCGGTGCGCCGACTCGATGAGGTTCGTATCCCACACCGAGTGGAGGTTCGTCGCCTTGCCGAAATAGACCACCGGCACCCGGTTGCCGCCCAGATCGGAGAGACGGCCCGTATGCATCGGGCAGTGCATGTCGCCCACGAGGTGGATCAGCATCTGCAACTGCACCTTCTCCTCGGCAGGGTCCAGTTCGCCCGACTTGAGGCTCGCGACCAGTTCGTTTACGGCCTTCAGCACGTCGCCCTTGGGATTGGCGGGCATGCTCTCGAGCGTCTCGCCCGCGTCGATGTTCAGGTAGTGCCACGTCTTCGTATAGGCATACTCGGGCGTGTGACTGGCGTTGTCGAGCCAGTTGGCATAGTAGACGGGCGAGTGTCCGCCGAGAATCTTGTCGATGCGTGCGGCCGCCTCGGGCGTCAGGTGGCATTCGGCAATGCAGGCCGTCACGTCGTGTCCCTTCTGCCCCCACGCCGCGGCACTCCGCACGGCCAGCAGGCAGGCAATCAACAGCAGGATTCGTTTCATCATTGCATTGTGTTGGGTGCGGTCCCTGCTGCGTTTTTTTGCCGCACGGCCGCAGATCGTTTTCCGCAAAGCTACGATTTATTTCCGAATCGGCGGCATGATCTGCCGAAAAGTATTATCCGAATAATGCAGCGCCGAGCAGATCGACCCGTATGCTCAACCCGCAAAAGGGACCCACGGCCATTAAACACACCCTTTCGTTCTCGAATGAGTTGCTCTTGAATAAAAAACCCGCACTGTAGGTGCGGGTTTTTTATTATCGAATCCGATGCAGTTCGAGATCGTTGTCGTCGTATCGAATGTAAAGTACATCTCCTTCAATCCTTCCGATATGTTCAGTTGCAAGAGTCGATATCGTCACGATCGGGGGCGCATATATGTATTGACAAGTTTGTTTCACTGCGTCGAATCCATCGTATTTCCATTCGACCGTACATTTGTGGTCAAGCGAAAAATAAAACGTATCCGTCCGATTGTCGACAGTTTGGCTCCATACGGTACCAACCAAATCGTCCGATGCTGGCGTTTCATTTTTCGAACATGCTGTTGCCAACATGCAGAAAGCAAAAAAAATGGGTAGATATCTCATGAATATGCTCTCCTCACCTTTCACCTTTTACTTTTCACCTTTCACCTTTCTGTCAGTGGTTCATCGTGGCGAGGAACTCCTCGTTGCTCTGCGTAAGACCCATCTGCTTCTGGAGGAACTCCATCGCCTCGACGGGCGTCATGTCCGAAAGGTACTTGCGCAACACCCACGTGCGGTTCATCACGTCTCGCGGCAGCAGCAGGTCTTCGCGGCGCGTACCCGAGGCAATGACATCGACGGCCGGGTAGACGCGCTTGTTGGCGAGCTTGCGGTCGAGTTGCAGCTCCATGTTGCCCGTGCCCTTGAACTCCTCGAAGATCACCTCGTCCATCTTCGAACCGGTGTCGATGAGCGCCGTGGCGATAATCGTCAGCGAACCTTTCTCCTCCGTATTGCGGGCCGCGCCGAAGAAGCGCTTGGGCTTGTGCAGCGCATTGGCGTCCACACCGCCCGAGAGCACCTTGCCCGAGGCGGGCTGCACGGAGTTGTAGGCACGTGCCAGACGGGTAATCGAGTCGAGGAAAATCACCACATCGTGTCCGCACTCGACCATGCGCTTGGCCTTGTCGAGCACCATCTCGGCCACCTTGACGTGGCGCGAAGCCTGCTCGTCGAAGGTCGAGGCGACAACCTCGGCCTTGACGTTGCGCGCCATCTCGGTCACCTCCTCGGGACGCTCGTCAATCAGCAGCACAATCATGTAGACCTCCGGATGGTTGTCCGCAATGGCGTTGGCAATCGACTGCAACAGCATCGTCTTACCCGTCTTGGGCTGGGCGACAATCAGCGCACGCTGCCCCTTGCCGATGGGCGAGAAGAGGTCCACGATGCGCGTCGACATGTTGTTGTGTCCGTTGCCCGTCAGGCAGAACTTCTCGCTCGGGAAGAGCGGCGTCATGTATTCGAACTGCACGCGGTCGCGGATGTACTCGGGCTTCAGTCCGTTGATCTCGTTGACACGCACCAGCGGGAAGTACTTTTCACCCTCCTTCGGGGGACGGATCGTGCCGTTGACCGTATCGCCGGGCTTCAGTCCGAAGAGCTTGATCTGCGACGGCGAGACGTAGACGTCGTCGGGCGAATTGAGGTAGTTGTAGTCCGCCGAGCGGAGGAATCCGTAGCCGTCGGGCATCACCTCGAGCACTCCTTCGCCCTCGATCTCGCCGGCGAAGTCGTCCTTCGTGATCACCTCCTCCTCGGCGTGCGGCGCCTCACCGCCCTCGCGGCGGTCGCGGTGTTCGTGCCGGTCGCGGCGCGGCTGCTCCTGCGACGGCTCCGCATCTTCGGCCTGCGGGCCCTCCTGCGGCATCTGCCCGCCATCCTCCCGGGGCTGCGTCTGCTGCGCCTTCGGCTTGCGGCCCCGACGCTTGGGCTCGGGTTTCGCCGGCTGCCCGGCAGAAACCGCTTCGGCCGGAGCATCGGATGCGGGCTGTTCGACCGGAGCCTGCTCCGCACCTGCGGCATCCTCCGGCACGGGAGCCGTCTCCTGCGCCGTCTTGGCCAGACGGGGACGCCGCGTGCGCGGGGTCTTCTGCTTCGCAGCACCGACATCGGCTGCTTCAGCCTGTGTTTCAGCCGCTTCTGGAGCCTCCTCGGAGGCAGGTTCCTCCGGCCGGGTCGCCCCGACGATCTTTTCTATCAGTTCGCGCTTTTTCACCATCACATTGTCGATGCCGAGCGTTTTGGCTATTTCCCGCAGTTCGGCAAGGTTTTTCCCTTCGAGCGCTTTCAGATCTTGCATACGGATATTTCTTTTCGTGAGATTTTCGCAGCCGGACGGTCGCCCGGCCTTTCGGAATTCGCATGCAAAGATAGTGCATAATTTTGAATTTCAAAATAAAATGTACCTCACGGCAGCCCACAACCGGCATCCGGCAAAGGGCCGGAAGCGGAAATACCTATTTGTTGCGATTGCGCGGCAGGAGTTTTCGGACGATCTTTGTCCCGGAAACAATGAAGTTCGATTCAGCCATCGCATTGTTTGTATTGTTAATGTTTGTGTGTGGAAAACCTCCCCTCGGCGGGAGGTTTTTTCGTTTTGCACCGCAAGGTGTAGAATTATTCCACATCCCTGTGGAATAATTCTACATTCTTTTGCGTATCTTTGAGCCCGCAAATACCGCTACAGGGCTGTCCGCAAGCATGTTGCCATTTTCATGACAGGATGGCCCGAGGATTGGAAACATGCAATGAAACCCTTGTAAACACCATTTCGATATGAACTTGGACAGACTCAAACCGGACCTGACGAAACTGAACATGGCCGCACTGAAACGGACGGCCTCCCGCGTGTCGCACGTCCGCGTGCGGATGAACCGCAAAGGCTGGATCGCCGTGGCATGCGGCGTCGTGGTCCTCGCCGCCGTGCTCTACGTGATTTTCCGGCCGCGGCCCGAGGTGATCGAACTGCCGGTGGTGGCCGTGGAGCCCGTGACGACCGAGGACGTGAACATCTACGGCGAATACGTCGGCCGCATCCGCGCCCAGCAGTTCGTGGAGATCCGCGCCCGCGTGGAGGGCTACCTCGAACGCATGCTCTTTGCCGAGGGTACCTACGTCAAGAAGGGCCAGACGCTCTTCATCATCGACCCCAAACTCTACCGCGCCCGCGTGAACAAGGCCAAGGCCCAGCTCAACAAGGCCCGGGCCCAGGCCCAGAAGGCCGAGCGCGACCTGAACCGCATCCGCCCGCTCTACGAGCAGAGCGCCGCGAGCCAGCTCGACCTCGACAACGCCATCGCCTCCTACGAGAGCGCCGTGGCCGACGTCGTCGTGGGCGAGGCCGACCTCACGCAGGCCGAAATGACGCTCGGCTACACGAGCGTGATCTCCCCCATCGCGGGCTACATCTCCGAGCGCTACGCCGACATCGGCACACTCGTGGGCCCGAGCGGCAAGTCGCTGCTCGCCACCGTCGTCAAGAGCGACACCGTGCGCGTCGACTTCAGCATGACGGCCCTCGACTACCTGCGCTCGAAGGCCCGCAACGTCAACCTCGGACACAAGGACTCCACGCGCAAGTGGGACCCCTATATCACCGTGACGCTGGCCGACGGTTCGGAATACCCCATGCGGGGTCTGGTGGACTTCGCCGACCCGCAGGTCGACCCGCAGACGGGAACCTTCTCCGTGCGCGCCGAAATGGCCAACCCGGACCACATCCTGCTGCCGGGCCAGTTCACGAAGGTCAAGCTGCTGCTCGACGTGCGTGAGGATGCCATCGTCGTGCCGTCGAAGGCGCTGGTCATCGAGAAGGGCGGCGCCTACATCTTCGTGGTGCGCCCGGACAGCGTCGTCGAGAAGCGTTTTGTCGAGACGGGTCCCGAACTGGGCAACAACACCGTCATCGAGCGCGGTCTTTCGTCGATCGAGCACATCGTGGTGGAAGGTTATCACAAGCTCTCGCACGGCATGAAGGTCGAGCCTGTCGCCGCCGTCCGCGAAGAGGAAAAAGCGCAGGAGGAGTAGCCCATGAAAGCCGATTTCTTCATTGACAGACCCGTCTTCTCGACGGTGCTCTCGATCGTCATCGTCATCGTCGGCGCCATCGGCCTCGCGCTGCTGCCCGTCGACCAGTATCCGCAGATCGTACCTCCGGTGGTCAAGATTTCGGCCTCGTACCCGGGTGCCGACGCACAGACCGTGACGCAGGCCGTCGCTACGCCCATCGAGCAGGAGCTCAACGGCACGCCCGGCATGATCTACATGGAGTCGTCGAGCTCCAACTCGGGCGGTTTCTCCGCCACGGTGACCTTCGACATCTCGACCGACCCCGACCTGGCGGCCGTCGACATCCAGAACCGTCTGAAGGAGGCCGAGGCGCGCCTGCCGGCCGAAGTGGTGCAGAACGGCATCTCGGTCGAGAAGCAGGCCTCGAGCAAGCTGCTGACCATCACGCTGCTCTCGAACGACCCGAAATTCGACGAGATCTACCTCTCGAACTACGCCACGCTCAACGTGCTCGACATGTTGCGGCGCGTGCCGGGCGTGGGCCGCGTCTCGAACGTCGGCAGCCGCTACTACGCCATGCAGATCTGGGTGCAGCCCGACAAGCTCGCCGACCTCGGACTGACGGTCAAGGACCTCCAGGCGGCGCTCAAGGACCAGAACCGCGAGTCGGCCGCCGGCGTGCTCGGACAGGCTCCGATGGAGGGAGTCGACGTCACGACGCCCATCACGGCGCAGGGACGTCTCTCGTCGGTGAGCGAATTCGAGGAGATCGTCGTGCGGGCCAACCCCGACGGATCGATCATCCGCCTGCGCGACGTGGCGAACATCTCGCTCGAGGCCCAGTCCTACAACACCGAGAGCGGTATCAACGCCGGCAACGCCGCCGTGCTCGACATCTACATGCTGCCGGGCGCCAACGCCATCGAGGTGGCCTCGTCGATCAAGAGCACGATGGCCGAATTGAGCCGCAACTTCCCGGAGGGCATCACCTACAACATCCCCTTCGACATGACGACCTACATCTCCGAGTCGATCCACCACGTCTACCGCACGCTCTTCGAGGCGCTGCTGCTGGTGATCCTGGTCGTCTACCTCTCGCTGCAGAGCTGGCGCGCCACGATCATCCCGATCGTCGCCGTGCCCATCTCGCTCATCGGTACATTCGGCGTCATGCTCATCTTCGGCTTCTCGCTCAACCTGCTGACGCTGCTGGGTCTGATCCTGGCCATCGGCATCGTCGTCGACGACGCCATCGTCGTCGTCGAGAACGTCGACCGCATCATGAACGAGGAACATCTCTCGCCCTACGAAGCCACGAAGAAGGCCATGCGGAGCCTGAGCGGCGCGCTGATCGCCATGTCGCTCGTCCTCTGCGCCGTCTTCGTACCCGTGAGCTTCCTGTCGGGCATCACCGGACAGCTCTACCGGCAGTTCACCATCACGATCGCCGTGTCGGTGGTCATCTCCACGATCGTGGCGCTGACCCTCTCGCCGGTGATGTGTTCGCTCTTCCTGCGCCCCGACGACGGACGCAAGAAAAACCGCTTCTTCCGCCGCATCAACCTCGGACTGGCCCTCGGCAACAACCTCTACGGCCGCACGATTGCCCGGGCGCTGGCCAACTCGCGGCGCATGTTCGCCGCCTTCGGCATCGTGCTCATCGGCATCTGGCTGATGAACCGCCTGCTGCCGCAGAGCTTCATGCCGCAGGAGGACCAGGGCTACTTCACCGTGGAGCTCGAGCTGCCCGAAGGCGCGACGATCGAGCGCACGCGCACGGTGACCAACCGCGCCATCGACTTCCTGATGGCGGACCCCGACGTGGAGTACGTGCTCAACGTCACGGGTTCGAGCCCCCGCGTGGGCACGAACCAGGCGCACAGCCAGCTGACGGTGATCCTCAAGCCGTGGGACGAGCGCGAAACGGACGACGTGTCGGAGATCATGGGCCGCGTGCGCCGCGAGCTGTCGCGCTACCCCGAGAGCAAGGTCTACCTCTCGACCCCGCCGGTGATCCCCGGTCTGGGACAGTCGGGCGGTTTCGAAATGGTGCTCGAGGCGCGCGGCAACACGACCTACACCGAACTGCAGAACGCCGTCGACACGCTCATGCTGCTCGCCTCGCAGCGGCCCGAACTGACCGGTCTGGCCTCGTCGATGCAGGGCGACATTCCGCAGCTCTACTTCGACGTCGACCGCGACAAGGCCCAGATGGTCGGGGTCTCGATGTCGGACGTCTTCTCGACGATGAAGGCCTTTACGGGCTCGATCTACGTCAACGACTTCAACATGTTCAACCGCATCTACCGCGTCTACGTCCAGGCCGAGGCACCCTACCGCGCCTACCGCGACAACCTGAACCTCTTTTTCGTGCGCGGCGCCGACGGGGCGATGATCCCCATCACGTCGCTCGGCACGACGCACTACACGACGGGACCGGGTACGATCAAGCGCTTCAACATGTTCAACTCGGCGACCATCTCGGGTGAGGCGGCGCACGGATACAGCTCGGGCCAGGCGATGGACGTGCTGGAAAACATCGTCCGCCGGGAGCTGCCCGCCTCGGTGGGTGTCGAGTGGAGCGGCCTCTCGTATCAGGAGAAACACGAGGGCGGACAGACCGGCACGGTGCTGGCGCTGGCATTCCTCTTCGTCTTCCTCTTCCTCGCGGCACAGTACGAAAGCTGGACCGTGCCCATCGCCGTGATCCTCTCGCTGCCCGTAGCCGGCATCGGCGCCTACCTCGGCATCTGGCTCTGCGGACTGGAGAACAACATCTACTTCCAGATCGGTCTGGTGATGCTCGTGGGTCTGGTGGCCAAGAACGCCATCCTGATCGTGGAGTTCGCCAAGGAGGAGGTCGAGAAGGGGCGTGACATCGTCTCGGCGGCCATCACGGCGGCGCACCTGCGCTTCCGCCCCATCGTCATGACCTCGCTGGCCTTCATCCTGGGCCTGCTGCCGCTGGTCTTCGCCTCGGGCCCGGGCTCGGCAAGCCGCCAGGGCATCGGCACGGGCGTCTTCTTCGGCATGCTGGTGGCCATCACCGTGGGCATCGTCTTCGTGCCGTTCTTCTTCGTATGGATTTACCGCATCAAAGCCAAACTGAAACGATGAAACGCATTCCGATCATACTTGCGCTCCTTGCCGCCGTCGGGCTCGCCTCCTGCTCAGCCGTCCGGCACTGCAAGGCCCCCGAGCTGAATCTCCCCGAACAGATCGTCGAAGGACGCAGCGACTCGCTGACGCTGGCCGACCTGGACTGGTGGGAGTTCTACGGCGACACGACGCTCTGCCGCATCATCGAGCGCACGCTCGAATACAACAAGGACCTGCTGTCGGCCGCCGCCCGCGTGGAACGCATGCGGCAGCTCTACCGCATCGACAAGGCGAGCCGCCTGCCGTCGGTCGGACTGCCGGTCTATGCCGAGTACGAGACGAACGACTACTACAGCGAAAAGTCGGTGCGTGACCCCGAGCTGGCCGCGAAGGTCTCGTTGAGCTGGGAGCTCGACATGTGGGGCAACCTGCGCTGGGCCAAGCGGCAGGGCGGCGCCGAATACCTCGCTTCGGTCGAGGACGAGCGCGCCATGCGCATGACGCTCGTCGCGGAGGTTGCCGCGGCCTACTTCCGGCTCGTAGCGCTCGACAACGAACTCTCGATTGTGCGACGCACGCTCATCACGCGCGGCGAGGGGGTTTACCAGGCCCGCCTGCGCTTCGAGGGCGGTCTCACCTCCGAGACGGTCTTCCAGCAGGCAAAGGTGGAGTACGCCACCACGGCATCGCTCATCCCGGAACTCGAGCGCAGCATCGAGACGACCGAAAACGGCATCTCGCTGCTCATGGGCGAATATCCCGACTGGCGCGTGAAGCGGGCCAAGATGGACCTCGAAGCCCCGATGACGGACAACGTCCCCGTCGGCCTGCCCTCCGAGCTGCTGCAGCGGCGCCCCGACGTGCGCGCGGCGGAGCAGCAGCTGCGCGCGGCGATGGCCGCCGTCGGCGTAGCCTATGCCGACCGCTTCCCGCGGCTGACGTTCCGGCTCGAGGGCGGCGTGGAGAACAACTCCGTGAGCGAGATTTTCCGCTCGCCCTTCTCCTACGCCATCGGCTCGCTCGCTTCGCCGGTCTTCGGGTTCGGCCGCAAGAAAGCCAAATACCGCGCGGCGCTGGCCGCCTACGACGAAGCCCGGCTGGCGTATGAGAAGAAGGTGCTCGTGGTGTTCCGTGAAGCCAACGACGCCGTCGTCACCTACCGCAAGGCCCGCGAGACGGCGGCACTGAAGGTCGCCCTGCGCGATGCGGCACTCAAATATGTTGAGCTGGCGCAGGTGCAGTACCGCGGCGGCAGCATCAACTACATCGACGTACTGGACGCCCAGCGCCGCTACTTCGACGCACAGATCGGCCTGAGCAACGCCGTGCGCGACGAGTACCTTGCGCTCGTGCAGCTCTACAAGTCGCTCGGCGGCGGCTGGCAGACCGGCGAATAACCCCGGCAGCCGCACCCGTGCAGCCTGTGAAGCCCTCGCCCTGCGGCGGGGGCTTCGCTTTTCGGGGCAAAATCGCGGGACGCAGCGTTTTTTTCGGTGCGGGGAACCATTTTTTTGTTATATTTGCAGAACGTTAAACAAGAGGGGTGCCTTGGAGAAAGTGGCGACGATATGAAAAGTATCGCTTCGCAAGCGGAACTCTCCGCGCAAAGGCTGAGATCAGACCCTATGAACTTGATGCGGTCCGTACCGCCGAAAGGACTTGTTCATAGACCGTAATTTCTCGCGGGCATCTCTGTAAATTACGGTATCCGCATGGAAGTATTCGTCAATCGCAGGCCGGTCGAGGTCGGGGAACCGATGACGCTGGCCGAACTGCTTGTCCGCGAGGGCATCCCCGCCGAAGGGGTCGCCGTCGCGGTGAACAACCGCGTCGTGCCGCGCGCCGAGTGGGCCGCCACGCCGCTCGGGGAGCAGATGAAGATCACCGTCATCCGGGCCGTCTGCGGAGGATGATGCGCATTCTGGTCATCACCGACGTGCCCTTCACGGCAACGGAGCCCGCGGCGATCCGGCAGCTGCTGGACGAGGGTGTCGAGCGCGTGCACCTGCGCAAGCCCGACGCACCGGAGGAGGCGCTGCGGCGGCTCATCGAGGCGCTGCCCGCGGAGTGTTATCCGCGGCTGACGTTGCAGGACCGTCTGCCGCTGGCCGTGGAGTACGGTCTGGGCGGCGTGCATCTCAACCGCCGCAATGCGGCCGTGCCCGCGGGGTTCCGCGGGCTGGTGAGCCGCTCGTGCCACACGCTGGACGAGATCGCCGCCCATCCCGAATGCGACTACCTCTTTTTGAGCCCGCTCTTCGACAGCATCTCGAAGAGCGGCTACCGCGCCGCCTTCACCGACGCGGCGCTGCACGACGCGGCGGCCCGCGGCCTGCTCGGAGAGCGGGTCGTGGCGCTCGGGGGCATCCGGCCCGAACTGCTGCCCCGTGTCCGGGAACTCGGCTTCGGCGGCGCGGCGCTGCTGGGGGCCGTCTGGCGCGACGCCTCCCCCGCCGCCCTGCACCGCACGATGGAGAGCATCCGCCGATTCAACATATAAAAAACAGAAACCATGCTGCAATTCATCACACACCATACGGACCGCTACGACGAGGTCACGGGCACGCGCGCCGTGCTCGAGGGGGGCTGCCGCTGGGTTCAGCTCCGCATGAAGGATGCCTCGGACGAGGAGGTGACAGCCGTCGGCCGCGAGGTCGGGGCGCTGTGCCGCCGCTTCGGGGCGACGTTCCTGCTGGACGACCGTGTCCATCTGGTCGACGAACTCGGCGCCGACGGCGTGCACCTCGGCAAGAACGACATGCCGGTCGCCGAGGCGCGGCGCCTGCTGGGCCCCGGACGGCTGATCGGCGCCACGGCCAACACCTTCGCCGACATCGAGCGCGCCGCACGCGCCGGTGCCGACTACATCGGGCTGGGGCCCTTCCGCTTTACGCAGACGAAGCGCAATTTGAGCCCGATCCTCGGGATGGAGGGCTACCGCGACATCCTGGCGCGCTGCCGCGCGGCGGGCATCGCCCTGCCGGTCGTGGCCATCGGCGGCATCACGGCCGCGGACGTGGAGGCGATCCTTGCGACAGGGGTCACCGGCATCGCCCTCTCCGGTGCGCTGCTCGGCGCAACCTCCCCCGCGGAGGAGACACGACGAATCATGACAATCCTAAATCAGCATAAACAATGAACGATTTGATTATCGGCGGACGGACCTTCCGTTCGCGCCTCTTCGTAGGCACGGGAAAATTCAGTTCCAACGACCTGATGGCCGAGGCAATCGCCGCCTCGGGCACCGAGATGGTTACCCTGGCGATGAAACGGGTCGACATGGAGAATCCCGAGGACGACATGCTCATGCATGTGCGGCGCCCGGAGATTCAGCTGCTGCCCAATACGTCGGGCGTGCGCGACGCCGAGGAGGCCGTACTCGCGGCCCAGCTCGCCCGCGAGGCCTTCGGCACGAACTTCATCAAGCTGGAGATCCACCCCGACCCGAAATACCTGCTGCCGGACCCGGTCGAGACGCTCAAGGCCACGGAGCAGTTAGTCAAGATGGGCTTCGTCGTGCTGCCCTACGTGCAGGCCGACCCGGTGCTCTGCAAGCGGCTGGAGGAGGCCGGTGCCGCCACGGTCATGCCGCTGGCCGCACCCATCGGCACGAACAAGGGGCTCGTGACGCGCGAGATGCTCGAGATCATCATCGAGCAGAGCCGCGTGCCGGTGGTTGTCGACGCCGGACTGGGCGCCCCGTCGCACGCCGCGGCCGCCATGGAGCTGGGTGCCGACGCCGTGCTGGTCAACACGGCCATCGCCGTGGCGGGTGACCCCGTGCGCATGGCCCGCGCCTTCGCGCAGGCCGTCGTCGCCGGACGCGAAGCCTACGAAGCCGGACTCGGGGCGCAGGCCCGCAGCGCCGAGGCCAGCAGCCCCCTCACCTCGTTCCTCGACTAAACCTGACGCACCATGTTTTCCGAGGAATTAGCCAAATACGACTGGGAGGAGACCACGGCGCGGATCCTCTCGAAGCGGGCCGCCGACGTCGAAACGGCGCTCGGCAAGGAGCACTTGACGCTCGACGACTTCATGGCGCTCGTCTCGCCCGCCGCGGCGCCCTACCTGGAGCCGATGGCGCGCCTGAGCCGCCGCTACACGCAGGAGCGCTTCGGCAAGACGATCTCGATGTACATCCCGATGTACATCACCAATTCCTGCACCAACTCGTGCGTCTACTGCGGCTTCAACCGCCACAACGCCATTCCGCGCGTGATCCTCACGATGGAGCAGATCGAGGCCGAGTGCCGCGCGATCCGTGCGCTGGGGCCGTTCGAGAACCTGCTGCTCGTCACGGGCGAGAATCCCCGCGCCGCAGGTGTCGACTACATCGAGGAGGCGCTGCACGTCTGCCGCCCGTGGTTCAACAACCTGACGATCGAAGTGATGCCCCTCGCGGCCGAGGAGTACGAGCGGCTGACCCACTCGGGGCTCAACGGCGTGGTCTGCTTCCAGGAGACCTACAACCGCAAGAACTACAACATCTACCACCCGGCCGGCATGAAGTCGAAGTTCGAGTGGCGCGTCAACGGCTTCGACCGCATGGGACAGGCCGGCGTGCACAAGATCGGCATGGGCGTGCTGATCGGCCTCGAGGAGTGGCGCACGGACGTCACGATGATGGCCCTGCACCTGCAATACCTGCGCAAGCACTACTGGAAGACGCGCTACAGCGTCAACTTCCCGCGCATGCGCCCCTCGGAGGGGCACTTCCAGCCCAACGTCGTGATGAGCGACCGCGAGCTCGCGCAGCTGACCTTCGCCTTCCGCATCTTCGACCACGACGTCGACATCTCCTTCTCGACACGCGAGCGGCCCGATTTCCGCAACCACATCGCCACGCTGGGCGCCACGTCGATGAGCGCCGGGTCGAAGACCGACCCGGGAGGCTACTGCACCTACCCGCAGTCGCTCGAGCAGTTCGTCGTGAGCGACGAGCGCACCCCGGCGGAGGTCGAGGCGGCCATCCGCCGCGAGGGCTACGAAGTCGTATGGAAGGACTGGGACAAGGTCTTCGACTGATGGAGGCACAGCGCTACACGCGGCAGACGATGCTGCCGGAGATCGGCGAGCGGGGGCAGCGGCGCCTGGCCGAGGCCTCGGCGCTCGTCGTGGGGCTCGGGGGGCTCGGCTCGCCCGTGGCGCTCTACCTCGCGGCGGCCGGTGTCGGGCGCCTCGGGCTGGCCGATGCCGATGTCGTCTCGCTGAGCAACCTCCAGCGGCAGGTGCTCTACACCGCGCAGCAGGTGGGCGAGCCCAAGACGCGGGCAGCCCGCGAGCGGCTCGCGGCACTCTCGCCACATACGCGCTTCGACCTTTACGACGAGGGGCTCACGGCAGAGAACGCCCGGCGGATCGTCGCGGAGTATGACCTCGTGGTCGACTGCTGCGACAACTACCCCACGCGCTACCTGCTGGACGACGTCTGCGCGGCGTGCGGCAAGCCGTGGGTCTACGGCTCGATCGGCGCCTTCGAGGGACAGGTGTCGCTCTTCAACGGGCCCCGTCACCGCCGCTATGCGGAGCTCTACCCCGACCGCGAGGCGCTCTGCCGACGGCCCCGCCGCACCGAAGGGGTGCTGGGCACGGTGCCCGGCGTCGTCGGCACGCTCCAGGCCACGGAGGCCCTCAAGGCGCTCGCCGGCTTCGGCGAGCCGCTCGACGGGCGGCTCCTGGTCATCGACCTGAAAACTATACAAACCCAAACAATAGCATTTTAAGACCATGGGAAAAGGATTCGACCAGTACGCATCGGCTTACGATGCGTGGTTTCTCAACAACCGCAACGTCCTCTATTCGGAGGTCAACCTTGTGGCTTCGACGCTGCGCGACGCCGGACGCATCCTCTCGGTGGGCTGCGGCAGCGGCCTCTTCGAGAAGATTCTCCGCGAAGAGTACGGCATCGACATCCGCGACGGCATCGAGCCGTCGACGGGCATGGCCGAAATCGCCCGCAAGCGGGGCATGCACGTGACGATCGCAACGGCCGAGGAGGCCGACTTCGGCCGCGGCACCTACGACACGCTGCTCTTCAACGGCACGCCGAGCTACATCGGCGACCTCGAGGGCGTCGTCCGCAAGGCCTACGAGGCACTGCCCGAAGGCGGGCGGATCATCCTGATCGACGTGCCGAAGGAGAGCTCCTACGGCATCCTCTACAACCTGGCCAAGGCGCTCGGGACGTGGGATCACCCGCTGCTTGCGGGGTGCTACCCGCCCGATCCCTACCCCATCGAGTTCGTCGACGTGGCCGTCTGGCGCACGACGGCCGAGAAGGTGGCGCTGCTGGAGGCGGCGGGCTTCAGCGAGCTGAACTTCGCACAGACGCTCACCCGTCACCCGCTCTGCTCGAACGAGGCCGAGGAGCAGCCCGCAGAGGGTTACGACCGGGGTGACTACGTGGCCGTCGTGGCCCGCAAACCCGTCCGGTCATGAGCCGCTGGAGCGACAGCGCCTGGGAGGCGGCGCGCCCGGTCTACGAGAAGATTCTCGAACACCCGTTCGTCCGTGCCCTGGCCGACGGAACGCTCTCCGCGGAGCGTTTCCGCTTCTACCTGCGGCAGGACGCCCTCTATCTGGACGGCTATGCCCGCCGCCTGGCACACATCGCCGCACGCCTCGGGCGCAAGGAGCACACCGAGGCCTTCCTGCGCTTCGCGGCGGACGGCATCGCTGTCGAGCGGGCGCTGCACGAACAGTTCCTCGGAGGCGAACACCCCGCCCCGGAAGAGATCAGCCCCGCGTGCCTGCTCTACACCTCGGTGCTGGAGAGCCAGACCACGGCGCCCGTCGAGGTCGAGGCTGCGGCCGTGCTGCCCTGCTTCGTGGTTTACCAGCGCGTAGGCGAAGCGATCCATGCGCGGCAGCAGGGAACGGAGAATCCCTACCGGCAATGGATCGAGACCTACGCCGACCCGGCCTTCGCCGCCTCGACGGCCGAGGCCACGGCCATCTGCGATGCGCTGGCCGACGCGGCGGGCGACGCAACACGCCGCCGCATGACCGACATTTTCGTGCGCTGCACCCGCATGGAGTGGCTCTTCTGGGAGAGCGCATGGCAACTCGAAACATGGAAGATATGAGCAACGCGAAGAGAACCTACAAACGCGCCCTGACCATCGCCGGCAGCGACCCGAGCGGCGGCGCGGGCATCCAGGCCGACCTGAAGGCCTTTTCGGCCTGCGGGTGCTTCGGCACCTCGGCCATTGTCGCCGTCGTCGACGAGAACACCGTGGGGGTCACGGGCGTGCACCCCGTCCCGGTGGAGTTCGTCGTGGGACAGATCCGCTCGGTGCTGGACGACATCGGCGCCGACGCCATCAAAATCGGCATGCTCCACTCCTCGGAGCTCATCCGCGCCGTGAAAGAGACCCTCGCCCACTATGCGATCCGCAACATCGTGCTCGACCCGGTGATGGTCGCCACGTCGGGCGACGCCCTGCTGCAGCGCGACGCCGTGGCGACGCTGCGCGACGAACTGATCCCCTGCGCGCGGGTCATCACGCCCAACATTCCCGAGGCCGAATTGCTGCTCGGCGAGCGCCTCACGCGGCAGGAGGAGCTGCCCGACGCCGCGCGGCGCCTTTCGCGTGACGGACGGGTCTCGGTGCTGCTCAAGGCCGGGCACCTGCAGGACAACATGCTGACCGACATCTTCTACAACGCCGAGACGGACCGCATCCTGCCGCTGCGCTCGCCGCGCGTCGTGACGGTCAACACCCACGGCACGGGCTGCACCATCTCGTCGGCCTTCGCGGCCTTCCTGGCCCGCGGATTCGAGCTCGACGAGGCGGCCACACGCGCCAAGGAGTACATCGCCGCGGCGATTGCCGCCGGAGCCCGCTACGAGATCGGCCACGGCCACGGACCCGTGCACCACTTCTTCAACTTCTGGGAGTAACCCCCGGAAGCAGCACCGGCAAAGGCAACGCCCGGGAGAGTTGGACCTCTCCCGGGCGTTTTCGGTTGCAGTGCCCGCCGCATTCCTTGCCGAAACGGGCACAAACGGGCCATGACGCATCATCACCGGCATGCCGACACCGGCGTTCTGCGTGCGTCGTCAGCGTGTGCGACCGGCAGCAGCCAGCTCTGCCCTGTCCGAGCGGTCGGCCATGTCTTGCATTCCAGAAGACGGGATGGTGCTGCCGCCGGGCGGATCAGAAAAGGGCCTTTTTCCCGACAATCCGTTTCAGGCTGTCGACCGTAAGCGCCGGATCGTAGACGACCCTTGCGCCCGAGGCCTCCTCCAGCAGCCGGACATACTCCGCCATCAGGCAGGTGCCGATCGACCCGCGCAGCGAGTCGAGCCGCTCCGGATGCGCGACGGGCCAGACATAGATAACGGTCTCGCCGCCGACATTCGTCTGATACGACTGCGTGCCGCAGCGCTGCGGCCGCTCCTCGTACATGGCTACCCGGTCCTCGAGCGTCGCCAGTTTGTACGCCGAGATCACGCCCCGCCCGGCCGCCTCACGCAGCAGCGGCAGGAACTTTTTCTGCTCCTTGAGCGAAGCATGGTCGATGATGAGCCAGACGGCATCGTAGGACTCCGCCGCCAGCCCTTCGGGCAGACCGTCGCGCAGCAGCGAGGCGACGAGCCGCATGTTCTCGCGGTCGATGCGCTCCATCTCGGCACCGGCCGCCACGAGCGAATCGACGAGCGCGGCCGAATACTCCCCGTCGTTGACCCGGCGGTTCATCTCCAGAAGCTGCATGCGCACCTGCTGGTCGCGTGCGGCCGCCTCACGCAGCAGCGAATCGGGGTTCTGCGCCCGGCCCGGAAACGGAAGCGCCAGCAGACACAGAAACAAGGGAAGCGTGCAAAACAGTCTTTTCATCTTCACCGGGAACTTGTCGTTACATTAGGTAAAGTTACGTTTTTTTTGAAAAATCCGGTCTGCATCCGCGCTTTTTTTGAACGGCAGGCGCACGCACACCTCCAAACAGGCGGCGCAGCGGACATTTCGCCCTGCGTTCCGAAAATCTGCCGGATTCCGGCACGCAGACCTTAAAAAAATCGTCCAAAAATTGCCGTATTATTAATTTTTTGTATCTTTAAGGGCAATTTAACTTTCGAATCGACGCAAAAATGATTTTGTAAACTTCATAAATGTTATGACGACCAACCTGAACCCCGATCCGCTGGTGCGCTTTCTCGGAAAGCCCCGGGCCGAATTCACCCGCGCGGACATCGTCCGCTATGTCAAGGAGAACGGGATCGAAATGGTCAACCTCCGCTACCCCGGTGCCGACGGACGGTTGAAAACCCTGAACTTCATCATCAACGACGAGGAGTATCTCGAGAGCATCCTCACCTGTGGCGAGCGCGTCGACGGGTCGAGCCTCTTCCCCTACATCGAAGCCGGGGCGAGCGATCTCTACGTCGTGCCGCGTTACCGCACGGCCTTCCGCAACCCCTTCAGCGAAATTCCGGCCGTGGACCTGCTCTGCAGCTACTACACGAAGGACGGCACGCCGCTGGACATGGCCCCCGAGCAGACGCTGCGCCGCGCCCACGAGGAGCTGCGCCGCGCAACGGGGCTCGACTTCCACGTCATGGGCGAGCTGGAGTTCTACGTCGTGAGCCCCCTGCAGGGACTCTTCCTCGCCGACGACCAGAAGGGCTACCACGAATCGACCCCCTTCAACAAGGGAGCCGCCTTCCGCACGCTGGCCATGAAGTACATCGCCGAGGCGGGCGGACTGATCAAATACGGACACTCCGAGGTGGGCAACTTCACGCAGGGTGACCGGATGTACGAGCAGAACGAGATCGAGTTCCTGCCCACCGACCTGGAGGATGCCGCCGATCAGCTGATGGTCGCCAAGTGGATCATCCGCACGCTGGCATGCGAACAGGGCGTCGACGTGACCTTCGCGCCGAAGATCACCGTCGGCAAGGCCGGCAGCGGGCTGCACATCCATACGCGCCTGATGCGGCAGGGCCGCAACGCCATGGTCACCGACGACGGCACGCTCTCGGACAATGCCCTGAAGGCCATTGCCGGGTACCTCTCGCTGGCCCCGTCGCTCACAGCCTTCGGCAATACGAACCCCACCTCCTACTTCCGCCTCGTGCCGCACCAGGAGGCCCCGACGAACATCTGCTGGGGCGACCGCAACCGCTCGGTGCTCGTGCGCGTGCCGCTGGGCTGGAGCGCCGGAGCCAACCGCATGGCCTGCGACGCCAACCCCAACGAGAAACCCTCGGCGCTGGACGTGAACCTCAAGCAGACGGTCGAATTCCGCTGCCCGGACGGCTCGGCGGACATCTACCTGCTGCTGGCAGGACTGGCCGTGGCGGCCCGTCACGGTTTCGAAATGGAGAACGGCCTGCAATACGCCCGCGACCGCTACGTCGACGTCAACATCTTCGACGAGAAGCACAAGGAGGTGCTCGCACGTTTGAGCCAGCTGCCCGCCTCGTGCGAGGAGTCGGCCCGGCGGCTCGAGGAGCAGCGGGCGATCTACGAGCGGCACGGCGTCTTCGCTCCGCGCCTGATCGACGGGCTCATCGCGCGCCTTGCGGCCTTCCGCGACGCCAACCTGCGCAGCGAACTGCAGGACGACAAGGAACGCATCGCCGAACTGGTCAAAAGCAACTTCTACTGCGGATAACCGCCGCGGAAAAGCACCGGATCATACGCAAACAGCCCCGCATCTTCTTATGCGGGGCTGTTTCGTTTTGCTGTCTGCTGTCCGATGCTCGGGAAAGGGCGGCTATACACCGGGGGCCGGGGGCGGTGTTCCGGCCGGATCGGCAGGCGGAGTCGGAGGAGGCGGAACGGGGTCCGTCCCGGCAGGCAATGCGGGAGAGACTGCGGCTTCACCGCCCGGAGGAGGCGGTGGCAGTGTTCCGGGAACTTCGCCCGGCGGCGGAGGCAGAGGCGGCGCGGCCGGATCGTCCGGTGCTGCGGGAGGAGGCGGAACGGTACCCGTCCCGGCAGGTGCCGAAGCAGCGGTCACACGGGGACCCGCTCCGGGCGGCAGCGGGTTCGCATCCGGAGGCGGCGGAGGAAGGGGATCGCCGTCGGGATGCGGAGGAGGCACCTCGGGGCCGTGTCCGGGCCGGGGCGGCTTGTCATGCGGCTTCGGGGGCCGCGGCCGCTCCTTGTCGTGAGGAGGCTTGTACCGATGATGCGCCGTCGGCGGCACAGGCACCGGCTTCGGAGGGCGGACGGCACAGGAGGTGGTCAACAGTCCCGACAACACGATGCCGAGACACAACAGCACTCTTCCGGTCTTCATGGCAGGTGGTTTTAGAGGTTTGTCGTGATAAATATACGAAAAACAACTGCAAAATCCATGCTTGCCGGAATTTTTGTCCCGACACAAACCCGGCGGCAGCCCGACTGCCCGGATATGCCACAAACGCGCCGAAACGGTTTATGAAACGAAATAATACCGATTTTATTTCACCACACACCACCCAATATTTCGAGATAAAACCACCCGTTCGGGCCATATCGAAACAAAATGAAATAAAAAATATTTCGTTTTGATTTGTTTTCCCGAAATAATCCCTTATATTTGCGGTAAATTAACCGACCAACCTATGGACAAAACGTATGATGTCATCATCATCGGCGGCGGAGCCACGGGAGCAGGCATCGCACGGGACTGCTCGCTGCGGGGCATCCGGGCGCTGCTGCTGGAGCGTTCCGACATCTCGACCGGAGCAACCGGCCGCAACCACGGACTGCTGCACAGCGGAGCACGCTACGCCGTGACGGACCACGAATCTGCCGTGGAGTGTATCCGGGAGAACATGATTCTGCGCAGGATCGCGGCACACTGCGTGGAGGAGACCGACGGACTGTTTATCTCGCTGCCCGAAGACGGGCTGGAGTATCAGTCCGTTTTCGTTGACGCCTGCCGCAAGGCCGGCATCCGGGCAGACATCATCGACCCGGCCGAGGCGCGGAGGCTCGAGCCTTCGGTCAACCCGGCGCTCGTCGGCGCCGTGCGCGTGCCGGACGGAGCGGTCGACCCCTTCCGCCTCACCTCGTCGAACATCCTCGACGCCACGGCCCATGGTGCCGAAATACGCACCTACACCGAAGTGCGGGAGCTCCTGCGCGAGCAGGACCGCATCGTCGGCGTCAAGGCCTACGACCACCGCGCGCACTGCGAAGTGACGTTCCGCGCGCAGGTGGTCATCAACGCCGGCGGCATCTGGGGCCACGGCATCGCCGCCAAGGCGGGCATCACGGTGAACATGCTCCCGGCCAAGGGGGCCCTGCTGATCTTCGGCCACCGCGTGAACAACCTCGTGCTGAACCGCTGCCGCAAGCCGGCCGACGCCGACATCCTGGTGCCGGGCGATACGATCTCGCTCATCGGCACCACGTCGAGCAAGATTCCCTACGACCAGATCGACAACATGGTCATCACACCCGACGAGGTGGACATCCTGCTGCGCGAAGGCGAGAAGCTCGCCCCACAGCTGGCCCAGACGCGCATCCTGCGCGCCTATGCGGGCGTGCGGCCCCTCGTGGCCTCGGACAACGATCCGAGCGGCCGCACCGTGAGCCGCGGCATCGTGCTGCTCGACCACGCGCAGCGCGACGGCCTGGAGGGCTTCATCACCATCACGGGCGGCAAGCTGATGACCTACCGTCTGATGGCCGAGTGGGCCACAGACCTCGTCTGCAAAAAACTCGGCATCGACGCCGTGTGCCGCACGGCCGAAATCCCGCTGCCCGGCTCGACCGAAAACCGCAGGGAGGTCGACCGCAAGTTGCGCAACAAGCCCCTCGCCCAGCGCCGCTCGACGATCGCGCGCCACGGCGCCCTCGCCACGAAGATCGGCGACGGAGACTCGATCCGCAACAGCCTGGTCTGCGAATGCGAGGAGGTCTCGATCGGCGAGGTGGAATATGCGCTGGAGAACCTCTCGGTGAACAACCTGGTCGACCTGCGCCGCCGCACGCGCATCGGCATGGGCACGTGCCAGGGCGAGTTGTGCGCCTGCCGCGCCGCCGGCATCATGGGCCGCCGGAACCCGATCTGCGCCCGCAAGGCGAAGGCCGACCTGGTGCGCTTCCTGAACGAACGCTGGAAAGGCATGGAGCCCATCGCCTGGGGCGACACGCTGCGTGAGAGCGAATACACGACGTGGGTCTACGAAAGCGTATGCGGATTAACGGACGAAACGGAAAAAACAGCTGCAAAATGAGATTCGATACTGTAATCATCGGAGGAGGGCTCTCCGGCATGGCCTGCGGCATCCGACTGGCCGAAGCCGGACAAAAATGCGCCATCGTCTCGCAGGGACAGAGCGCCCTGCACTTTTCATCGGGATCGTTCGACCTGCTCGGCCGCCTGCCCGACGGGCAGCCCGTCACCGACCCGCTGGCGGGTATCGCCTCGCTCGAACAGAGCGATCCGGAGCACCCCTATGCCCGGATCGGCGCCGCGGCCTGCGCCGCCTACGCCGCCGAAGCGCCCGAGCTGCTGCGCCGGGTCGGCATCCGCGTTGCGGGCGACTGCCGCCGCAACCACTGGCGCATCACTCCCATGGGCAAGGCCAAGGCCACGTGGCTGACCATCGACGGCTACCTCACGGCCGCCGAAGCAGGCAAGCTGCCCTTCCGCAAGGTCTGCATCGTCAACGTGGAGGGCTTTCTGGACTTCTATCCCGAATTCATCGCCGAAGAGTTCCGCCACCACGGCGTCGAATGCCGCTTCGGCACGATCAACCTCCCGGACCTGGAGCAGATCCGCAAGAACCCGAGCGAGATGCGCTCGGCCAACATCGCCCGCGTCTTCGACCACGACCGGAACCTCGAGGCGCTGGCCACGCGCATCCGCGAGGTGATCGGCGACTGCGAGGCGGTGATCCTGCCCGCCATCATCGGCATCACGCGCAACGACTCGCTCGAGGTGCTGCGCCGGCAGGTCGCACAGCCCGTCTACCTGCTGCCGACGCTTCCGCCGTCGATCCCCGGCATCCGGGCCCAGCAGGCGCTCCAGCACCGTTTCCGCGCCCTCGGCGGCGAATACTTCCTCGGCGACTCGGTCCTCCGGGCCGACTTCGACGGGCCGAGCGTCAAGCGGATCTACACGGCCAACCACGGCGACATCCCCTTCGAGGCCGACCACTTCGTCCTGGCCTCGGGCAGCTTCTTCAGCCGCGGCCTCGTCGCCACGCCCGACCGGATTCTCGAACCCGTCTTCGGCGTCGACACGCAGTACGTGCCAGACCGCGCGGAGTGGTACACGCTGCGTTTCTTCGACCGGCAGAACTACCAGGCCTTCGGCGTGCGCACCGACCGCACGCTGCACGCGCTGCGGCAGGGCGCCGTCATCGAAAACCTCTATTGCGCGGGGGCAGGCCTCGCCGGATTCCATCCCGTACAGGACGGATGCGGCGCCGGCGTCTCGCTCCTCTCGGCTCTCAGTGTTGCGGACAGGATATTAAACGACAAACAGTCATGAACATACAGCAGAACAGCGTCAGCGAAAACAACTTCGAGCAGTGCATCAAGTGCACGATCTGCACGGTCTACTGCCCCGTGGCGGCCGCAAACCCGGACTATCCGGGGCCGAAGCAGGCGGGACCCGACGGCGAGCGTCTGCGGCTCAAGCAACCGGACTTCTACGACAACGCCCTGAAATACTGCATGAACTGCAAGCGCTGCGAGGTGGCATGCCCCTCGAACGTGCGCATCGGCGACATCATCCAGTCGGCCCGCATCAAGTACGGGCCGCAGCGCAACACCTCGCTGCGGAACTTCGTGCTGTCGAACACCGACCTGGTGGGTTCGCTCGCCACACCGTTCGCCCCGATCGTCAACTCGGCCGTGGCGCTCAAACCCGTGCGCTACGTGATGGACAAGGTGATGGCGATCGACCACCGGCGCGTCTTCCCCAAATACGCCCACGGGACCTTCACCTCGTGGTACCGCAAGCATGCGGCCGCCGCGCAGGCCGCCTACGCGAAGCAGGTGGCCTACTTCCACGGCTGCTACGTCAACTACAACAACCCGCAGCTGGGCAAGGACCTGATCCGCATCATGAACGCCCTGGGCAACGGCGTGCAGCTGCTCGACAAGGAGAAGTGCTGCGGCGTGGCACTCATCTCCAACGGGCTCTACAAGCAGGCGCGGCGCCAGGCCGAGACGAACCTCGCGTCGATCCGCCGGGCCGTGAGCGACCGCGGGCTGACGGTGCTGGCCACCTCGTCGACCTGCACGTTCACGCTGCGCGACGAGTATCCGCACCTGCTCGAAATGAAGAACGACGACGTGCGCGACCGCGTCGAGCTGGCCACGCGCTACCTCTACCGGCTCATCACGGAGCAGGGCGCACGGCTCCGCTTCCGCGAGGACGCCGCCCCGCTGCGCATCGCCTACCACACGCCCTGCCACATGGAGAAGATGGGCTGGGCCTACTACTCGATCGAACTGCTGCGGATGATCCCGGGCGTGGAGGTCACCGTGCTCGACTCGCAGTGCTGCGGCATCGCCGGCACCTACGGATTCAAGAAGGAGAACTACGCCACGTCGCAGGCCGTGGGCGAAGGGCTCTTCCGGCAGATCGAAGCCTCGGGCGCCGACCTCGTGGCCACGGACTGCGAGACCTGCAAATGGCAGATCGAGATGTCCACGAGCAAGCGCTGCGAGCACCCGCTGACGATCCTCGCCTCGCGGCTGGCATGAACAGACACACACAAGGAAGCAAACCTTAACAACCTAAACCTACTTGCAACATGAAACAGTACATTCTTGCGCTTGACCAGGGGACGAGCAGTTCCCGCGCGATCGTCTTCGACGAAAAGGGCACGACGTGCGCCGTAGCACAGAAGGAGTTCCGTCAAATCTTCCCCAAATCGGGCTGGGTCGAGCATGACCCTCACGAGATATGGTCGTCACAGGCTTCGGTCATCGCCGAGGCGATCACGATGATGGACATCAACGGTCTGAACCTGGCCGGCATCGGCATCACGAACCAGCGCGAAACGACCATCGTCTGGGATTCGGAGACCGAAGAGCCCGTCTACAACGCCATCGTATGGCAGGACCGCCGCACGTCGGACTACTGCGACGAACTGAAGAAGCAGGGCGTAACGGACATGATCCGCCAGAAGACCGGTCTGATCATCGACGCCTACTTCAGCGCCACGAAGATCAAGTGGATTCTGGACAACGTACCCGGAGCCCGCAAGCGCGCCGAGAAGGGCAAGCTACTCTTCGGCACGGTCGACACGTGGCTCATCTGGCGCCTGACGCGCGGCGAGGTGCACGTAACGGACGTCAGCAACGCCTCGCGCACGATGCTCTTCAACATCAATACGCTCGAGTGGGACCAGGAGCTACTCGACCTGTTCGGCATTCCGCGTTCGATGATGCCCGAAGTCAAGTCCTCGAGTGAGATATACGGCCATACGAAGACCACGATCTTCGCCCACAAGGTGCCCATCTCGGGTATCGCCGGAGACCAGCAGGCTGCCCTCTTCGGACAGATGTGCACCGAGCCGGGCATGGTCAAGAACACCTACGGCACGGGCTGCTTCCTGCTGATGAACAGCGGCGAGAAACCCATCCTCTCGAAGAACAACCTCATCACGACCGTCGCCTGGAAGATCGGCGACAAGGTCAACTACGCCCTCGAGGGCAGCATCTTTGTCGGCGGCTCGGTCGTGCAGTGGCTGCGCGACGGGTTGAAGGTCATCAACTCCTCGTCGGAGGTCGAGACGCTGGCCTCGCAGGTGCCCGACACGAACGGCGTCTACTTCGTACCGGCCCTGACGGGTCTGGGCGCCCCCTGGTGGGACCAGTACGCCCGCGGTACGATCATCGGCATCAGCCGCGGCACCACGACGGCGCACATCGCCCGCGCGGCGCTCGAAGGCATCGCCTACCAGACGATGGACATCACGGCGGCCATGTCGCGTGACGCCGGCATCCCGCTCAAGGAGCTGAAGGTCGACGGCGGCGCCTCGCGCAACAACCTGCTCATGCAGTTCCAGGCCGACATCCTCGGCACGCACGTCATCCGTCCGCAGGTCGTCGAGACCACGGCCATGGGTGCCGCCTACCTCGCGGGTCTGGCCGTCGGCTACTGGTCGAGCATCGACGAAATCCGCAAGCAGTGGCAGATCGACCGCGTCTTCGAGCCCACGTGGGAGGAGGAGAAGGTCCGCGAAGCCCGCGAAGGCTGGCAGGACGCCGTGAAGCGCACGTTGAGCGACTACACGAAGAAATAACCGCGAAACCAACCGTAAGTAAAACCTAAAACCCGTACTGACATGAATGAAGTGTTCGTAAAGTGCCTGTTCGAATTTATCGGCACGGCCATTCTGGTTCTCTTCGGCGACGGCGTCGTCGCATCGAACTGCCTGAAAAAATCCAAGGGCGAAAACGGCGGCTGGGTCGTCATCACGCTGGCGTGGGGTCTGGCCGTCATGCTCGGCGTCTTCATCGCCGGCCCCTACTCGGGCGCACACCTCAATCCGGCCGTCACGCTGGGTCTGGCTGCCGCCAAGACCTTCAGCTGGAGCCTGGTCGTTCCCTACATCATCGCACAGATGCTCGGCGGCTTCGTCGGCGCCGTGCTCGTCTACGCCTTCTACAAGGACCACTACGACGCCACGCCCGATCCCGCCGCAAAGCTGGGCACCTTCTGCACGGCTCCGGCCATCCGCAACTACGGGCGCAACCTCTTCAGCGAGATCCTCGGCACGTTCGTGCTCGTCTTCGTCATCCTCGCCCTCGCCTCGCGCGGCAACGCGCCCGAAATGGGCATGGGCGCACTCGGCGCCTTCCCCGTCTCGATGCTGATCGTCGCCCTGGGCATGTCGCTCGGCGGTACGACGGGTTACGCCATCAACCCGGCCCGCGACCTCGCACCGCGCATCGCACACGCCGTGCTCCCGATCAAGGGCAAGGGTTCGAACGACTGGGCCTATTCGTGGGTGCCGGTCGTCGGCCCGATCATCGGCGGATTCCTCGCCGCTGCACTTTACTGCGCTGTCTACTGTTTCTAAATCCACGGCCATGAAACGACTCAAATACCTGATAGCCGGAGCATGCGCCATGCTCTGCTGCGCAACCTCCTACGGACAGCAGCTCCATTTCAGCGGAACGCTCCAGAACATGCACCTGTGGCGCGGTTTGCAGGTCGCCGACGGCGGCGTCCTGGCCGCAGACCTCAATATCGGATTCCTCGACGACGGCCTCAAGGTCGGACTGTGGGGAGGCTCCGACTTCACGGGCGACTACAAGGAGTTCGACTACTACCTCTCCTACTCGCGGGCAGGCTTCACCGTCGCCGTGTGGGACATCTTCAACTTCTCGCCCGAGCTGCCCTTCAGCAAGGACATCTTCAACTACAACAAGTTCTCGACGACCCACTTCCTGGACTTGAGCGTCGCCTACGATTTCGACGTGAAGCTGCAGGTTCCCCTGCGGCTCTACTGGGCGACGATCTTCGCCGGGCGCGACCTGAATGCCGCGGAAGAGAACTCCTACTCGACGTTCGTCTCCGCGGAGTACAGCGTCTTCCGCGACGAGCACTGGAAGGTCGACGTGGGGCTGGGCGGCACCTTCGCCTTCAACCGCGACGATGCGGACGGGCACGCGAACTTCTACGGCCACGACGGCATCAACCAGATTTCGTTGAGGACCACCTACAACCTCAAGCTGGGACGCTTCGACATGCCGGTCTTCGCCCACGCGATGTGGAATCCCGACACGCGGAACGGCTACCTGCAGGTGGGCATCAACCTCTTCGCCTTCTGATCCGGGAACTCCGCAGCCGCCACGGCGGCACTCCGCACACGGCCCTGCACCCTGAAGGTGCGGGGCCGTGCCGTACACTCCGGTGCGTAGCGGCAGTGCGCAACGACGACAAATCGGCGGCCGAACGGTGCAACGTGCGAAAAGAAGCGCTATCTTTGCATGAAGAAAAACATCCGGACCATGCAAGCCCTGACCTACGTCGAACGCGGACGCTTCGAGCTCCGCGAAAAGCCCCGCCCCACCCTGTCGGACCCGCGCGACGCGATCGTGCGCGTAACCCTCGGAAGCATCTGCACGAGCGACCTGCACATCCTGCACGGCAGCGTGCCGCGCGCCGTTCGGGGCATCACCGTCGGCCACGAGATGGTCGGCATCGTCGAAGAGACGGGCGAGGCGGTAACCACCGTCCGCCCGGGCGACCGCGTCACGGTCAACGTCGAGACCTTCTGCGGCGAGTGCTTCTTCTGCCGGCACGGCTACGTGAACAACTGCACCGACTCCGACGGCGGCTGGGCCCTGGGGTGCCGCATCGACGGCGGGCAGGCGGAGCTGGTGCGCGTGCCCCACGCCGACCGGGGGCTGAACCGCATTCCCGACACGGTGAGCGACGAGCAGGCCCTCTTCGTGGGCGACATTCTGGCGACGGGATTCTGGGCCGCGCGCATCTCGGAAATCTCCGAAGAGGATATCGTACTCATCCTCGGGGCCGGGCCGACGGGGCTCTGCACGCTGCTCTGCGTGCAGCTGCGCCGTCCGAAGCGCATCATCGTCTGCGAGCAGTCGCCCGAACGCCGGCGCTTCGTGCAGGAGCACTACCCCGACGTGCTGGTCACCGCACCCGAACAGTGCCGCGAATTCGTGCTGCAACACAGCGACCACGGCGGCGCCGACCGCGTGCTGGAGGTTGCCGGAGCGGACGACACCTTCCGCATGGCGTGGGAATGCGCCCGGCCGAACGCCATCGTCACGGTCGTGGCGCTCTACGACACCCCGCAGCTGCTGCCGCTGCCGGAGATGTACGGCAAGAACCTGACCTTCAAGACCGGCGGTGTGGACGGATGCGACTGTGCCGAGATTCTCCGCCTGATCGAGGCGGGACGCATAGACACCACGCCGCTCATCACGCACCGCTTTCCGCTGCGGCGCATCGGCGAGGCTTACCGTCTCTTCGAAAGCCGCGGCGACGGCGTCATCAAAATCGCCATCGAGTGCTGACACCGCGGCCGCTTCGCGGGGCCGCAAAAAAAGACGGGCTGTCATGCGACAGCCCGTCCCTGTTTGCAATCTAAAGGAGTTACAGCGTCCAGCCGGCGGTCCAGTCGTCCGATGCGGAGACGGCACCCTTGTAGGCCGCAGTCGTGAAGAAGCTGTCGGAGAGGGTCTTTCCACCCTGAATCGTACCGACGTAGCCGTCGGTCAGCGCATTCACGTAGTCGGTCGCATTGCCGGCCGCAGCTTCGAAATCCTCGTTGGTGTAGATGCCCTCCTTCGAGTCGAGCACCGTGCTCATCGAGATGTACTCGAGCACCGAGGGGGTCTGCTGCTTCGAGAAGGAGCTTTCCGTCTCGGGGGTCTCGACCGTCAGACACTTGGGCTTGCCGGTGATGATGGCGTTGTAGAGCTCGACCTCCGTGCCGGCACGCAGCCGCACGCCGCGGTTGCCCGTCTGCGAGTTGTTGCCCACGAGCGTCACGTTTGCCAGCACGGGGTGTGCCACGGGCGTGGCGGCGGCGTTGTTGCCGTTGTTGTCGCACTCCATCAGGCAGTCGCAGTCGTAGCCCAGCGTCGATTCGGCCTCCTGAAAGGCCACGAGGAACTGCCCCTTGCCGTTCCACCCTTCGGTCCAGTCGAACGAGTCGTCCGAGCAGCTCGTGGAGACGAGGTAGCGGACGTTGACCGAACCGCCGAAGAACTCGAATCCGTCGTCCGAACCCTTGTAGGCCTGCAGGTACTCGACCGTCGTGCCGTTGCCCACGCCGTAGAACGAAACGCCGTTGGCCTCGTGCTCCTCGTCGAGCGCGAAGCCCGTGTACTCGAGGCGGATGTAGCGCAGCGTACCCGAGTTGTCGGCGTCGTTGTCACCGCCGTAGGGGGCGTTGCCGATCTCCGAGAGGACACCCGCACCGGCGTTCGTGTGGGCGTAGCCGCAGATGTGGATGCCGCCCCAGGCCCCTGACTCCTTCAGTTCGGAGGTCATGACGATCGGGTGTGCGGCCGTGCCCTGCGCATCGATCTTCGCACCCTGCTCGATGAGGATGTAGTCGGGAATCTCGTCGTCGACGGCGACCAGCTCGACACCCGGCTCGATGCGGAGCGTTGCCCCGGCCTTGACGTGCAGGCCGCCGCTCAAGCGGTAGCTGTTGCCTTCGGTGAGCGTTGCGTCGGAGGTGATGTTGCCCGTGAGGGTCGTCCCGGGGGTGATGTCGCCGTTCAGGCCCGGCGTGTCGTTGCCTTCGTCGTCGTTGTTGCAGGCCGTAGCGAGGGCCATGCAGGCAGCCGCTGCCGCCAGAATCTTCCAATACGTTTTCATCTTGCAATAAAAATTTGAATGGTTGTTGTCTTGTATCACTTTCCTGTCTGTCAGAATTTCAGGTTCAGGCCGATTTCGAAGCCCGTGCCGCGGCGGTAGCGCTCGACCTCGACGGTCCGGTTCGTCTGCGGCACCTCCTGCTCGAAGACCATCGCCCGGTTGAGCAGGTCGGTCAGCTGCATCTTCAGCTCGACGCGGGCATTGAGGCGGCACGCGGCCGAGAAGTTGAGCGTATGCACGGGACGCTGCGTGACATCGCCCAGCCCCGAGATGCCGACGGCGTGGATGCGCGGTCCCTGGAGGTTGTAGAGCAGCGCCAGGTTCAGCTGCCGCCCGCCGCCGAAGCGGGGCGTCCACGTCAGGTCGGCGTTGACCAGATAGGGCGAGGCGCCCTGCAGGGCCCGCTCCTTGTTGGTGTAGACGCCGCCTTCGGGCAGCTTGACGTTGGTGTAAATCCAGGTGCCGTTGACGCCCAGGCGCAGCTCCCGGGCCAGCATCTTGCGCAGCTCGATCTCCACGCCTGCGGCCATGCCGTTGTCGGCGTTGCGGAACGTATGGACGGCGGCGCCTCCGGCGAGCATCTGCACGCGCTCGATCGGCTCGTCGAGAAACTTGTAGTAGGCCGTCACCGAGACCATGTCGCCGCGGCGGTTGAGCAGTTCGTAGCGCAGGTCGAGGTTGTAGTTGTAGCTGTTCTGCAGCTCCTCGTTACCGCGCAGCTGGACCGAACCGTAGGACTCCTGGTAGAGGAACGGGGCCATCTCGATGAACGACGGCCGCGTGATCGTGCGCGAGGCGGCAAGGCGCAGCTGCTGTTCGTCCGTAAGGCTGTAGCGGATGTTCAGCGCCGGGAAGAGGTCGTACTTGTCGAGGTCGCGCCGCTCGCGGATGCTCTGGTCGTTGTAGTAGCGCACCCACTGCTGCGAAGCCTCGTAGCGCACGCCGGCATTGATGAGCAGCAGCGGCGTCGCCTGCAAATCGAGTGAGAGGTACCCGGCACAGATGCGGTTGCCGGCCTCGTAGCTGTCCTTGGGCTGCTTCTGCCGGTTGATCGTCAGCGAGCCGTTGGCGACATTCTCAAAGCCGAGGAAGTCGGGATCGAGAGGATCGTCAATCTCGGGCGAGAGCTTCGACAGATCGTAGTAGAAGCGTGTGCCGGCGTAGTCACGGCGCTTGTCCTTCCACGAGAGGCCCGCCGTGAGCTTGTGTCCCGCACCGAACGTGTAGTCGACGGCCGCATGGGCGTTCCATTCATCCTCGTCGAGCGTGCCGAAATAGCGCATCGTCTCCTGCTGGTTGAGCTTGAAGAGGCTCAGCGAGCCGTCCTCCCCGCGCAGGTACATGACCTGCCGGCGGTCGGGCTCGTCGGACGAGGTCGCCGACCACGAGCCGCTCCAGCGCAGCTGCCACCGCTCGCCGAAGGCATGCCGGCCGTTGAGCTGGTGCGTCATGAGCTTGTAGACGTGCATCACGTCGTTGCTGCCCACGAGCTGGTGGTTCTCCTGATCGTATCCCTCCCGCAGCATGTAGGTGTCCACGGCGTTGCGGGCATAGAAGAGCGTGTAACCGATGCGGTCGGCATCGCGCAAAGTCGTGCTGAGGCTCGCCAGAGCCGCAATCTTCAGTTCACACGCATAGCTGTCGTATTCGTATTCGTCGGTGGTCCGGCCCGTCGCCTCGAGCAGCCGGAACCAGGCGTTGTCCATCGTTTGCTGCCCGTTGCTCATGCCGCCCGAAGCCAGCACGCTCACCGTCTGCCGTCCCACACGGAAGTCGCGGCCCCACGCCACGTTGCCGCCCATGACGGGCAGCGACGTGCGCTTCGAGACCGAGAAGTCCGTATCGAAGATATCCTTCGTCTTCACATACTGGCGGAAGTCGGCGAGCGACCCGGAGAGGGCGCGGGGATCAACGGACGGCTGCGTGAAGAGCGAGCGGTGATCCATGCGGTAGAAGCCGCGCCCCACGGTATTGAACTGCCCGCCCAGGTGGAAATCGACCGAGAAGAAGGCTTCGCCCGTGTTCTCGCGCGTGTTGATGTCGATGTGCGCACCCGAATAGTCGGCATAGGAGCCCACCTCGTAGACCTTGCTGACGGTGATGTTCTTCACGGTCGACGAGGGGAAGATGTCCAGCGGGATGAGCTTGTTGTCGGGGTTGGGCGAGGCGATGGGCTGTCCGTTGAGCGTCGTGATGCTGTATCGGTCGCCCAGACCGCGCACGATGAGCTGTCCGGCCGAGGCGATCGAGATGCCGGCCATCTTGCGGACACCCTCCTGCACGTTGGAGATGCCCTTGAGCGACATCTCCCGGGCGCCCATGTTCTCGATGGCGATATTCGCCGCGTAGCGCTCGGTCTGCAGGGCCCGCTCCGTCTCGAGGTTCTTGCGGGCGGTCACCGTCACCGAGGCGAGCACCTGATTGTCCGGTTCGAGGGCGACGTGCATCGGATCCATTCCCTCCGACACGCAGACGTCGAGCCGCTGCGAGAGGTAGGAGACATAGGAGACGGCGATGCGGTAGTCGCCCGGAGCGAGGTTCAGTTCGAAGCACCCCGCCGCATCGGTCGTCGTGCCCCTGGTCGTGCCTTCGACGACGACGGTCGCTCCGATGAGGGCCTGTTGTGTCGCCTTGTCGACGACGACGCCCCGGAACGGTGCGGCCCCGGCCGCGCCGGCAAGCCAAATGAACAGGGTCGTTGCAATGATTTTTCTGAATGACATGTACAATCCGTTTTCTTTTCTGTTTCCGGCGGCAAAGATCAGACACGGATGTTACAAAAGGATGTAGACGCAGTGATATTCCCTTGACAGGCGCCGCAGCCGCAGCACCCGCGGAACCCCCGCGCCATGCGGTTTCCGGCCCCTATCCGGCCGTAAGCGGCACGCCAGCAACCGGCGGAGGCCCGCCGCCCGCTCCGGGCAAAAAAAAGCGGCCGCAGCCCGAAGCTGCGGCCGCCCGTCGCCGGGACGGGGCCGGATCAGAATTCGCATCCCACACGCAGCAACGCCGCATGACGCATGGCGTCGCCCAGGTATTGCGCGTCGAACGCCCGGCTCCACGCATATCCGGCCGCGACGTATCCGCGGATGTTTCTGCGGCCGAAGCGGCGCGTCAGCCGCAGATCGGCCGAGAGGTCGAGACGCGGGGCCGTCAGGTATTCGTACTCTCGCAGGAGCAGGTCGTCGCGCGTGCGGGTGAGGGTCTCGCTCTCGTTCGCCGACTCGTAGCGCCCGTCCTGCGCGGGGTCGCCCTGTCCGGCGCTCCATCCGGCAGCGAGCCGCAGGCTCCAGCAGTTGCGCCCGCGGAGCAGGTTGCGCTCGCCGGCCGTTCCGACGTGCCACCACGTGAGGTGCTGGTGCCGGTAGTCGGGATAGTTCGAGGCGGTGATCCGCCGGCTGTCGATGCCGCCGTCGCAGATGATGCGCCAGCGCGGAAGACCCCGCTCCACACCCAGGCGCCCCGTGTAGACAGCCGATGCGGAGCTTCGGGTCCGGCTGCCGACCTCCGTTGCGCCGAGGTAGACGATGTAGCTGCGCCCGACCTCCTCGTTCTGATAGGTATAGATGTTTTCGCGGTTGTCGACGCTGTTCCGTCCGAACGCGACCTGCAACGTATGCTGATGGCGCCCGGCATCATAGTCGAGCGACACGTCGCAGGCGAAGACCCGCCCGTCGTGGTCCGTGTAGACGACCGTCGAGGGCGACGGCTTGCCGTAATAGCCCGAGCGCATGCGGAACGACAGTTCGCCGTACAGCGTCAGCCGCGGCGTCATCCGCCACGCAGCCTGCACGGCCCCGCCGTGGTACTCGTCGAAGAGCGGCTTGGTTTCGTTCTTCTTCGTATAGCCCGTATCGCTGAAGACCTCGCGTTTGCCGAAGAAGGCCCCGTAGTCGATCAGCGAGACGTAGACCCGGTCGGTCTTGCCGTAGACGTTCAGCAGCAGACTCTCGATGCGGCGGCGGTAGGTGTAGCTGACCCCGACGGCAACCCGCCCCGCACGGAAGAGAATACCCGGGCTGACGGTCATGTCCATCAGCGAGTTGACGTGGCGCAGGTCACGCCGCTTGGCGTAGTTGGCCGTCGTGTAGTCGAAGCGCGCCCCCGCGGCAAACCAGCGTGCGGCGGCCACCCCCACGCTGCCTGCCACGCGGTAGGTTTCGAGCTGCTTGTCGCCGGGATTCTCGTCGGTGAATTCGACCAGGTCGAACGGCGTCTGCGTCGGGTCGATGAAGTACGAGCCGCTCATCCTGCGGCCCAACTGCCGGTCGTAGCCCACTTCGCCGCGCACGACGACCCGCTCCGAAAGCCGGTGGCACGAAGCGGCCTCGAGACCGAAGGCAAGGCGGTCCTCCGCCTCGTAATAGTCCTTCAGCCCGCCGTGCTCCGCAGCGGCGTAAGCCGCGATTTCGGAGAGGGACGAATCCCGGAAAAAGATCAGTCCCGCGGCATTTTCGGAGCGCAGCCACCCCAGCGACAGCTCCGCGTCGCGAAGCGTGCGCCACGACGCACCGGACGACGGCTGCGCCGGGGCGGAGCCGACAGCTCCGCCCGCGACGAGCGCCGCACACAACACGTTCCGGAAAAACCGCCTCATGATACCGTGTCGTGCGGGTTACTTCTTCAGGCTGGCACGCGCCCGCTGGTGGAAGTCGTTGCCGCTGTGGTTCGTGTCGAGGTAGACGATGTGCGCGCCGTTGCGGATCGAAGCCTCGGCATCGATGCCGCTCGGATCGGTCGACTGCGCCCCCTTGTAGTCCGTTGTGCCGAGTGCGTAGCCATAGACCAGCTTGCCCTCGTTCCCGGCCAAGGCCTCGGTGGCCTGGCGGTCGACGTTGCGGTAGATCGAATAACCCTGAAAGTTCGTCAGCACGGCATAACCGTTCTCCAGTTCGGTCGAGAAGCGCGGCAGCGACTCGCTGACATGGTCGGCGGCAAAGATGTCGACGGCATCGAGAATCCACTCGTTGGGAATCTTCGCACAGGCGTAGACCTGATTGTTCTCCTTGCCGGGGAAATAGTAGCGGTTGTCGACGCTCTGCCCCCAGGCGTGGGGGTCTTCGTCACCCGTCGAGAAGATGAACAGCCCCGGGCCGAAGACACTCACCGGCCAGGCATTGCCCATGCCGTAGAAGGTTGCCTTGAAGTAGCTGTCCGCAGGGATCGCCTCGGAAGGCGCCGGATAGTAGTTCGTGTTGGGGAAGACCTCGGGATCATAGGTGCAGTAGTCGGCATGGCTCAAATCGACCGAATTGGTGTAGGTCACCGTATGGTCGATGGCGCCGCACAGGGCGATCGTCGCCGAGGCATAGGGCTCGAGCACCAGCTCCTTCGCCAGATACCAGAAGGCACAGATCGACGGCGTGTAGCCGGCATCGGCATAGAAGAGCTTGCCGTCGACGTAGTTGTTGATCGAGGCGTGGGCGTTGTACGGACCGGTCATGCCGATGCAGAAGTTCCGAATGCGGGCCGTCTGGTCCGAATTGTTGCAGACGATCATGTACTTGTCGAACTGGTAGGTGCCCGAACCGTCGTCCTTCTGGCAGCCGCCAGTGTAGAGTTCCTTGATGAGAATCTGCCCCGCGCGGCTCGCAACGAGATTCAGGCGCACGGTCATGCCCTCGCTCCAGGTCGAGGAGGAGATGACGACGTTCGACTGCAGGGCGTTGAGCGTGTAGGTATACCCGTCGACGCTGCGGCGGTCGGTGGCCGTCGACTCGTAGATACCCTCGGTGAGGGTGAAGGAGGCGATGCCCGAAGCATCGGTCGCGGCCGTCGTCACCGTGCCGGTGCTGCTGTTCGTCATCCGGACCTCGACCCCGGCGGTGGCGGTCAGTTCGCCGCCTTCGGGATAGACCAGCTGGACGGCGACTTCGTAGGTGTGGTGGCGCTTGCCGTTGTCACTCTTGTCTTTGGTGCAGGCCGTGCCGAGCAGCGCGGCGCACGCGATAAACGTAAGGATTTTTTTCATAATACCGTTTTTTTGAGTTATTGGTTGAATCACAGTTTCAGTCGCAGGGAGAGCCCGTAGTAGAACTGGGGGATGCGGCCGCTGCCGAAGAGCGAACTCTCCAGTCCGGTCTGCGACGAGCGCACACGCCCCATGTTGTGGAGAAAGTTGCGTGCATAGAAGGTGATCGAGGCGAAGCGCCCGATCTCCTTCGTGAGGTTGAAATTCACTGCAAACGAAGCCGAAATGCGGTTCGTGTCGAAATAGTAGCTCGTGTTGCTCTTCACGACGAGCTTGGCCAGCTCCTGATAGAGCGCCGGGTCGTTGTCGCGGGCCCAGGCGAACTTTTCGGCAAAGGGAATCCGCTCGTCGGGCGCCTCCCACGCGGTGTAGTACTCGGGATAGACGGCGACGTAGCGGCCCCGGTCGTTGAGCGGCGCGGAGGTGCCGAAATAGTCCGAGGAACCGGCAAGCAGGTAGCCGCGGGGCGAACCGTCGCCGTATTCGCTCAAATTGCGGCTGAAGTCGCAGAGCGTGCTTTCGAGGCGCACGGAGAAGATCATGCGGATGCGGGGGATGTGCGTGACGACGGTCATGTTCAGGTTCACCTGCTTTTCGAGCGAGCCGTTGCTCACCGCAGCCGCCCCGACGTAATAGCCGATGTACTTGTAGGGGCTGCCGTCGGCCATCGATGCGGCGGAGGAGAGCGTCGAGGCCATCTCCGTGAGGTTGACGCCCTTGTAACGGTAGTAGTTGCCGTCGAGACGGATGCGCGTGCGCAGGGGATTGATCTGCGCGAAATCGACCGTGAAGTCGACGCCGCAGCGCACGACGGGCGAGCCGTTCGTGTACTGGGTCTGCGCGACGAAGGTGTTGCGCTCGCGGTAGCCGATGGTCTGCGGCGCCTGCGTGCCCGTGCGGTCCAGGACCGTCACCACGCCCGTCTCGCGGTCGATCGTGTAGATGCGGTCGGCCGAGGGAATCGTGCATCCGGCCTCCAGGTCGGCCTGCGTCGTCAGCTTGTAGGTGAAGGGCGTGTAGATCGTCCGGCTCATGTAGGGATTCACCGTCCGGTTGCGGAAGAGGGTCACGGCGATGCGCGTGTCGCGGAGCGTGGCCTCGATGCCGACCTCCTGCTGGACGGTGTACTGCCACTTCAGGTCGGGATTCCATGCCGGGGTTGTCGGCTGCGTGTAATAGGCGTAGAAGCTCGTGCCGTCGGCCGTCGTGCCGGGTGCGAAGGCGAGGCGGTCGCTGTACGACGGCGCCGGGTAGAGCGTCTGGAAGGAGGGCTGCTTGACCGACTTGCCCCATCCGATACGGACGGCGAGGTCGCTGACCAGCGACCGGCGGTCCTTCCACAGGACATATTTCGCATTGAGACGCGGCGAGAGCGAGGCGACGGTGCCGTACTCCGAGCGGCGGATCACCGTCGCGTCGGCGCGCAGCCCGGCCGTCATGCGGAGGAGCGAGCCCCGGGCGACGGGCAGGGTCAGCTGCTCCTCGGCGAAGAGCGCCGCATTGTGCATGAAGGGCAGGCGATCGTAGCGGTATTCGCGCCAGGTCGGGGCATAGCGCATGTCCGTATAGTAGAGCCCGCGTCCGAGGTTGCCGCTGCCCGTCATTTCGCCGCCGAGCAGCAGGCGGCTCACCGTTCCGCGCACACGGCGGTTCCAGTCGGCCCGCACCTTGACGGCGTAGGTCAGCGGCTTTGAGTCGGTCCGCGAAAGCGTATACCAGTAGCCCGTGGGGCTCAGGATGATATCGGCCGCGGGGTTGTCGTCGTAACGCTCGGCGATGTGGTATCCGGCCTGCGTGGCGTGGATGTATGGCTGCGTCGAGGCGCTGTTCCGGTTCTCGTTCGTTTCGGTGAGCTTGTCGCTGTACGACGCCGATGCCTGCACGAGCAGGTTCGATATCCACCGCTTGTCGAGCAGCCACTCCAGCCGCACGTTCCCGCGCGCCGTGTAGTCGCGCGTCCGCGTATAGGTCTTCTTGAATTCGTCCGGATCGGCCTCGGAATTGTAGCCGCCGAGGTTGCCCGCCACGGAGGCCGTGAGCTGCAGGGGCCGTTCGCGGCGGTCACGGAACGTATTGGTGTAGGTCAGGTTCAGGTTGTTGCGGTCGTAGGCCGTATGGGGCGAGGCGAGGTTGGTGATCGACCTGGCCCGCTCGACGTTGACATTGAGAATCCCGGCACGCTCCGAGCCGCGGCGTCCGAGCAGGAAACCCTTGCTGACGGCCATTTGCCGGGTCCGGGGCTCCACGGTCATCTCGACGATGAACGGGGTCCTGCCCCGGCGCGTGCGCAGCTTCACGATGCCGTTCGACAGGTCGCCGTACTCGACCGACGGAATGCCGGTGACGACCTCGACCGCCTCGATGTTCGAGACGCCCAGGTTCCGCAGGTCGGCTCCCCGGGTTTCGGCCAGCGTGGCGTTGTTGCCGATCCGCATGCCGTCCAGCTCGACGGCCGTGCCGAACGAAGCGTTGCCCATCTCGCTGCCGCTGCCCGCATGCAGGGCGATGCGGCTGCCGCCCGCGGCGAGGTTCTGGTCGCCGACCGTCTTGCCACCGGGCAGCAGCGAGCCGATATTGCAGATGTTGATGAGTTGGGCATGTTCGATCGTGCGGCGGTCGATGACCTGCGAACTGCCCGACGTCTCGGTCCGCGTCTGCGCCGTGACGACCACCTCGTCGATCGAAAGGTTCGCCTCGCGGAGCGTCAGGTCGAGGGTGTTCTCCCCGTCGCGGAGCGTGAGCGGAACGGTGCATGCGACATACCCCAGGCAGGTCACGCGCAGCTCGATCTGCCGGTCGGCGATCGCCGGAATGAGGTAGCGCCCCTCGTGGTCGGAGACGGCCCACAGCCGCGACTTCCCCACCACGATCGCCGCACCGCACACCGCTTCGCCCGTGCGGGCATCCGTCACGCGTCCCGACAACCGGCAGGCACCCTCGCGGGCCCGGACGCACGGCGTTGTCAGAAAGGCTGCAAGCGACAAGATCAACAGGAGGTATCGGGACATTCAGTTGCTGTTTTTCGTGTAGTTTTCATGGAGGCGGCCGGTCCGGGAGACGGGCCGCACAACCTCGTTTTCACCGTCGCAAAATTAGGCCGGCGATCCGGGCGCGGCAATCCCCAAATCTCGGTAAATTGGACGAAGAAGTCATACGGCAGATATACAAACAGATGATAAACAGCATATTACATGTCACCATGCCGATATTTTCCATATCCGAGCCCGAAATTCCGACACGGCGGATATCCTCAATTTTAGGTATGGACGGCCGCGGGTCTTTTCCATACCTTTGCGGCGTCAAACCCAAAAAATTCTGATGAAAATGAAAAAAATCGTACTCTCTCTTTCCCGTGCGCTGCTGCTGTGCGGCGTGCTGACGTGCGTCGCCTGCGGCGGCAATACCACGAAAAAATCCGGTGCGCAGACGGCGGCCGCGGAGCAGTCGTCCGTGCTGGAGATCGACGACCTGCTCGCGGCGGCCGATTCGCTCGTCGGTCGGAGCGTCACCATCGAAGGGGTCTGCACGCACACGTGCAAGCACGGGGCGCGCAAAATCTTCCTCATGGGCAGTGACGACACGCAGACCATCCGCGTAGAGAGCGGCGAGCTGGGACGCTTCGACCCGCAGTGCGTGAACCGCGTCGTGCGCGTCACGGGCACGCTTGACGAACAGCGCATCGACGAAGCCTACCTCACGCGCTGGGAGGCGCAGCTGGCCGGCGCCGCGGGCGAACAGCACGGAACGACCGAGGCGGGCTGCGACGCCGAAAAGGCCGCCCGGCAGGAGACCGGCAGCAGCGTCCGGGAACGTATCGCCGACTTCCGCGCCCGGATCGCCGCCCGCAAGGCCGCCGAAGGCAAGGAGTACCTGTCGTTCTACTACGTGACGGCCTCTTCGTATGAAATTCAGCAGTAACGAGCTGCGGCGCTGGTGCCGGCTGTTGCACCGCGACCTGTCGTACTTCTTCGCGGGCATGGTGCTCATCTACGCCCTGTCGGGCATCGCGATGAACCACCGCGACACGTTCAACCCCGACTATGCAGTCTCGCGCACCCGTCTCACACTCGACCTCCCGGCTGCCGCCGGCAGCGAGTACACCCGCGTCGAGGTCGAGGCGCTGCTCGCCGCAGCGGGGATCGGCGAGGCCTACGTGAAGCACTACCGGCCCGACGCGGCCACGCTCAAGGTCTTCCTGCAGGGCGGCTCGTCGCTTACGGTCGACCTCGCCCGCGGCGATGCGCTCTACGAGCGCCTCACGCGCCGCTACGTCTGGAGCGCCCTGACCCGTCTGCACTACAATCCCGGGAGGTGGTGGACCCTCTTCGCCGACGCATTCGCCGGCGGGCTCATCCTCATCACCCTCACGGGGCTGCTGCTGGTCAAGGGCCCCAAGGGGCTTCGCGGCCGCGGCGGCATCGAGCTGGCCGCAGGCATCCTCGTCCCGCTGCTGTTTCTGCTGATCTGAACACGACACACATATGGAATCCGTTATCGAATGCCGCCACCTGACACACCGTTACGGACGGCGCACCATCTATGAAGACCTCTCGTTCGACGTCCCGCAGGGCCGGATCCTCGGGCTGTTGGGCAAGAACGGCACGGGCAAGACCACGACGATCAATATTTTGAGCGGATACCTCGAACCGCAGGCGGGCGAATGCCGCATCTTCGGCGAGAACATCCGCACGATGTCGCCCCTGACGCGGCGGCGCATCGGCCTGCTCATCGAAGGGCACGTGCAGTACCAGTTCATGACGATCCGGCAGATCGAGCGTTTCTACGCCGCCTTCTACCCCGCCTGGAACCGCGACGCCTACTACGCGCTGATGGAGAAGCTGCAGGTGGCGCCCGGGCAGCGCATCTCCCGCATGTCGTGCGGGCAGCGCTCGCAGGTGGCCCTCGGGCTGATCCTCGCGCAGAATGCCGACCTGCTGGTGCTCGACGACTTCTCGATGGGGCTCGACCCGGGCTATCGCCGCCTCTTCGTCGAGTACCTGCGCGACTTCGCCAAGGCCGAGGGCAAGACCGTCTTCCTCACCTCGCACATCATCCAGGACATGGAGCGGCTCGTCGACGACTGCATCATCATGGACTACGGGCGCATCCTCGTGCAGATGCCCGTCGCGGAGCTGCTGCGCACCTTCCGCCGCTACACGTTCCGCTGCGCGGACGATGCGGCGCTGCCGTCGGACAGCGAACTGCGCCACCCCTCCGTGCTGCGGGGCCGCGGCGAGCTCTGCTCCTTCCTGCCGCCCGAGGAGGTCCGCCTGCGTTTGGCGCGGGCCGGAATACCGGGCGACGACTTCACCGTAGAAACACTCAATCTCGAAGACGCCTTCATCGGGCTGACCGGAAAATACTGATCGAACCATGTGGAAAGCCATGTTGTACAAAGAGTGGATCAAGACCCGCTGGTACCTGCTCGCGGCCTTCGCCGTGCTGGGCGGATTCGCGGGCTACGCCCTCGTGAAACTCCACCGGGCCGCCGCCCTGATGGGTGCCGGCCACGTCTGGGAGGTGATGGTGACGCGCAATGCCGTCTTCATCGACCAGATGGAATATGTCCCGCTGCTCGTCGGACTGCTGCTCTCCGCCGTGCAGTTCGTCCCCGAAATGCAGCGCAGGTGCCTCAAGCTGACGCTGCACCTCCCCGTCCCGGCGCTGGCCACACTGACGGCCATGATCGGATGCGGCACGGCGGCGCTGCTGCTCCTCTTCGGGCTGGGCATCCTGCTTCTTGCCGCGGGGGCTTCGCCCGTGCTGCCGCACGAACTGGTGTGGAACATCCTCTCGACGGCGCTGCCGTGGTGTCTGGCCGGTGTGGCGGCCTACCTGTTCGGCGCCTGGACGATTCTCGAACCGACGTGGAAACGGCGTCTGGTGAACATTCTGATGAGCGTCCTGCTGCTGCGCATCTACTTCCTGGCGCCCGGGCCGCGGGCCTACGGAGACTTCCTGCCCGTGCTGGCACTGCTGACTCTCGCCACCGCCGCATTGAGCTGGCTCTCGGTCGTGCGCTTCATGGCCGGACGTCAGGACTGAACCGCTAAAACACGATGAAAATGACACGTTTCGCAAAAATCTTCTTCTGGTTTCTGGTTGCCGTGCTGGTGCTCTGGCAGCTGCCGTGGGCGATCGACTACCTCACCGTAAAACCCGCGAACACGCCCTTCACACTCTACAGCGAGGTGCTCGGCGACTTCGCGATGATCGGCCATGACGACAAGGAACCCCTCTACCTCGACCGCCGCGGCAAGCACTACACGCGCTGCGAATTCGACTCGCTGCTGCCGCTCTTCTACGCCCGGCAGCTCATGACCGACGGCCGCTTCCCCGATACGGTGGCGGGGCGTCCCGTCACGCTGCGCGAGGTGCAGCAGGCTTCGTTCATCTTCCGCTCGACGCCCAAGGATATCAACCGGCCCTCGTCGGGAATCCGGTTTCTGCTCGAATCGATGTCCGGGCGCGTCGACCTGGCCATGCCGTCGGATGCCTTCCGCCTGACGGACGGCGGCATCGAATTCATCGACATGGCGTCGAACCGCATCGACAGTGTGAAGAGCGCGCGTTTCACACGGACGATGCTCCGCAAGGGGGTGCGGTTCCCCGTCCGGGAGATCGCCGGCAACCCCACGGCCCGCAAGGAGTACGACGAAGGCTACGTGCTGACAGATGCCGACGGGCGGCTGTTCCACCTCAAGATGGTGCAGGGACGTCCCTACATGCGGGCCGTCGAACTGCCCGAGGGGATGCGGCTGCGCCACCTCTTCATCACCGAGTTCCGCAGCCGCCGGATGCTGGCCCTCATGACCGACGAAGAGAACCGGCTCCATGCCCTGCTGATGCCAGGCTATGCGGTCCGGCAGGTCGAGGGGGTCGAATTCGATCCCGAGCGCGAGTCGCTGACGATCATCGGCTCGCTGCTCAACTGGACGCTCTGCGTGGCGGACGACGATACGGAGCGCTACTATGCCGTCTCGGCCGACGACCTGGCGCTGCTCGACACGATGAGCCATACGGCAGCCGTGCGCCATGTGCCGGGAGTGACGTTCACCTCCTCCGCGGACCGTTATGTGATGCCGCGTTGGGAGTGATCTCCCAAAGACCGGGAGGCGCGGCCGGCGCCGCAGCGGCCACCGCCGCACATTCAGGGAGGCCTGCGCCTCCCTTTTTTCGTTTGCCGGCAAAATTTTTTGTTTAACTTTGTTGCAGAAAAACAGGAGAGCATCAGATACCATCAAGGTCCGATGATGGCTGGCAACGGGCACAACGGACTCACCGGCACGGCAAGCGAATCAGATGACAGACACATAAATACCGTTTTGAATATGAAAACCATCTTTATTACCGGCGGCTCCACCGGAATCGGTGCCGCCTCTGTACGGAAGTTCATCTCCGAGGGCTGGAACGTCGGCTTTATGGATATCAACACGCAGGCGGCCCAAGCGCTTGTGGACGAGCTGAACTGCCCCGAGCGGCTGCTCTTCACCGAGGGCAACACCCGCACGCGGAGCGACATCCGCCGCGCGGTCGAGGCTACCGTAGCACGGTTCGGGGCGCTCAACAGCGTCTTTGCCAATGCGGGCATCCACCGCTGCAACACGATTCTCGACATTGCCGACGAGGAGCTCGACCTGATGATCCAGACGAACATCTACGGCACGGTCAACACCCTGCGGGAAGCCATACCGCCGATCATCGAGGCGGGCGGCGGCTCGATCGTCATCAACGCTTCGGACCAATGGTTCGTGGGCAAGGCGCACAGCTTCGCCTACGGAATGACCAAGGGGGCCCTCGGGCAGATCACCCGCAGCCTGGCCATCGACCTGGGACCGAAGAACATCCGTGTCAATGCCGTCTGCGCCGGTACGATCCGCACGCCGCTGGTCGACAATCTCTTCGTAAAGTTCGCCGAAGAGAACCATTGCAGCGTCGAGGATTACTGGCGCAAGGAGAATGCGCTCTACATGCGCGGCAGCGCCGGACGGCCGGAAGAGGTGGCCGAAGTGGTCTACTTCCTCGCATCGGATGCTTCGAGTTTCTGCACCGGCTCCCACTATCTGGTGGACGGCGGTCTGGTGGCCGGTTGATCGGTCCCGCGGTCCGAACCATTACAGCAGTTCCGCATGAAGCGTTTTTCACGCCTCCTGCGGAACTCGACATATATCTATCTACCCTTTGCCAGTCGCAACAGGCTACGGCTCGACCAGGAGATGCAGGTTGAGTGGTGCGGACCAAGTGTTTTCCGTCCTGTTCAGCACGAATGAATCCAGCACCTTGTATCCTTTACCCGTTGCCGGATGAGCCATCAGAAAGCCGACGGTTACCTCAATCGACTCCAGCGTATCCCCGAGTTTCCGGGAAAAATCCGCAAGGTCGGCTTCCATGCGGACCGTTTCCATCGATTCGACCGGGAATGCAGAATAAAATGGCTCTCCGACCGCCTGCAACGGATATGTCCAGGTCGCAACAATCCCCGAACGGTCCCGGAAATCGACCTTGATTCCCGTATTCCCGGTCTCGGCCAACAGGGGCGAACTTGACCACCACACCTTATCCTCATACCGGTTTGTCAGCAGCAAGGTCAACTTGCTGAAATGCTCGTCGACCGTTATGATGGCGTGGATTCTATCATCGGCAAGCGGAATCGACTCCATGAGACAGCAACAGGGGATCGGCTCGTCCCAGGAGGCATAGTACGCCCCGTTTTTCAGTATCCGGTCAAGCTTTTCATAATCTGCTGCCGTCCATTGTTGCAACATCGTTTCGGTCGGGTAAAAGGAAATCCATTCGATCTGTCCGGAGGGCAACAGGATCAGTTCCATCACCAGGTGACGAATCCCGTGCAATTTCTCTTCGGGCATGGCCGAAAGAATCGCATTCCGAATCCGATCCTCGGCTCCCGCAGTGCGCACCGTCTGGACGGCTTCATAATTGAACCGGCTTACAGTATGTTTGTCACAGGGGCTCTCTTTCAGCTGCCTGATGTAATCCTCCCGGGAAGAGGCTCCGCCGGCCCGGGTGACCGTTACCTCACAGGCATATTGTTGTCAGCAATTGTCCTCGGTCGGAAAACAACCACGGCATCCCCGAGCGTATCGCGTCGCTCTTCTGTTTGCGAATATCCAGGCAGATGCACAAGAATCAGGCAGGTTACAAGGAAGAACAATCTTATTTTGCGACCCTTCCGGGCAAACAAGAGGCCGGGAATCGGAAACAAGAGCGCAGGAACCGTGTTTTTCATGTCGTCCAATTTTGAATAATCCAGGCCGCACGTACTTCGTCGTGTTTCGGAAACAACACAACAGAAAGCCGTTGCTTTTTATCGACTGATACAAAGATATAAATTTCACAAGGGATCCCGACAGAAACCGGCATAAATCTTATTGTATGGTGACGATCCGGTAGAGGACCGATGAAAATCGACATTATATAATCAAAGAAAGGAGAGGAGGTCATCAGAAGCGGCGTGCATATCAGGAGATAAACAAAAAACGAGACAGCTGCTGTAACCATCTCGTTTTACCTATGCGGCGACCTCTTTCTTTCGGCCATTGCCCGACCTCCTCTTCGTCGGCCTCTGGCGGTGCGTAGGGCAAATGAACATTTGCCATCAACGTAAATATTATCAGCGAGATACGTAATTAAAAACGTTATCCACTGATTAGGTGCCTTTACAATCGCATCGAATTACATCTTGTTCGCCTTGTGCTCGTTGTCGATGTAAAAATAACCGTTTTTTCAATAAAAACAAATCTTAAGTTCTGACATAAAGGCGTGAATACAATGCAAGGGTGCTTGGCGGTTCAGTACGGAATTCGAAAATAGTCAAGCAGCGCCTTGTAGTTGTCCTGCGCCGTGAGGCAGGTGTCGCGCAGATATTCGCGCACGGCGGGCCACTGTTGCAGACCGCGGTAGTAGAACATCTTGAGGTCGTCGGTGATGATGAAGGGAACGATACCGGCCGCCAGACACACCTTGAACATCATAAGGCGTCCGACGCGGCCGTTGCCGTCCTGAAACGGGTGGATGCATTCGAAACGCTGGTGCAGGTCGAGAATGTCGTCGAGCGTCTTGTGCCGCCGGGCGTTGTACTCCGCCAAGAGTCGCTTCATCTCGCGGTGTACCTTTTCGGGAGGCGTGGTCTCCATGCCGCCGACCTCGTTGGGCAGACGCTTATAGTCGCCCACGGCGAACCTCTCCTTGCGGCTGTCCGACGTGCCGGACTTGAGTTGTGCGTGCAGTTCCTTGATGAAGGCTTCGGTGAGCGGTTCTTCGGCCCGGTCGATAATCGTGTCAATGCAGCGGAAGTGGTTTGTGGTTTCGAGAATGTCGTCCACACGCAACGTCTCACCCTCGACGCCCACCGTGTCGGTCTCGAAGATGCGGCGGGTCTGGTCGTGTGTCAAACGGCTGCCCTCGATGTGATTCGAGTTGTAGGTAAGGTCAATCTGCGTGCGGTGGTAGATGCCGCCCTTGAGACGCATCGCCTTCTGCTCACGCAACACCTCCAACAGCGGCATGATATGCCCAGCTCGCGGTTTGCGTTGGGGCAATAAGGCATCCGCTGGGATGTTCCAGGTCTTGCCCGTAAGAAAGGCTCCCTCGATCTTTCCCGAGGCGCAGTAGTTGCGGGCCGTGCGCTCCGCGATGCCGTGCTTTGCGGCGAATGCCGCGACTGAAATGTACTCCATAACCGAACGTCGTATCGGCAAGTTAGAAGGCCGATTTTCGACCCAAATATAACGATTCTTGCCGATACCGGCAAGTTGTGACAATAAAAAACGTGCCGATGAGATGAAAGGACGCAGAAAGATACCCGATGCACTGAAGACCCTACGCAGTACCGACCAGCCGTGCCGCATGACGGACGGAGCAAAGTCTCCGGCCTCGAATGTCGTTGCCGTGCCGCGTTCCGGCCTGAAAGGTACGGCCCGCAAGGTCTTCGGAATCGTGGCTGCGGAACTTATACACAAACGGCTTCTGGAAAGCACAGTCGAATACATCGATGCCATAGGACAACTCCACGGCACCTGGGGCGGCCTGGCCGTCATTCCGGAGGAGGATGAATTCGTCGTTATCGGATAACACAAAAACAGCTTGTTGCAGGGAGGCTTAGCCTCCCTTTTTTCGTTTGTCTGCAAATTTTATTTAACTTTGTTAAATGCCGACTTGCAGCAGAAAACGGCACCTAACCTAAAGACAATCGTATGAGTACCCTTGAACGAGCCATCGAGATAGCTACCGAGGCGCACCACGGCCAGCGCGACAAGGCTGGAAACGACTATGTCGGCCACCCGCTGCGGGTCATGGCCGCCGGAAAAACGACCGAAGAGAAGATCGTCGGGGTGCTGCACGATGTGGTCGAGGATAGCGACTGGACGCTGGAGAGGCTGGCAGCTGAAGGGTTTACGCCCAAAATCATCGAGGCGCTGCGTTGTCTGACCCATGCCGAGGAGGAGCCCTATGACCGTTATATTGCCCGCGTAAAGGACAATCCGCTGGCCGTGGCGGTCAAGTTGAACGACCTCGCGGACAACATGGATATTCGTCGCCTGCCGTACCTTTCGGATAAGGACGTCAAGCGGCTGAAGCGTTATCTGCGGGCCTACAAGCAGCTGACCGGCGAGCCGACCTACTCGGTCTACGCCTGCCGCCAGGAGTATCCGAATGCCTATCTGCCCTGGACCGAGGCAGAGGATCTGGAGTTGACGCGCCGGTGGTGTGAGGGGGCGACGGAGGAGGAGTTGTCCGCCCATTTCCAGCGCAAGCCCGGCGCCATCCGTTCGCGCATCGAGAAACTCGACCTGGAGCGACTCTACGGAAAACCAGACAGCCATGACTGAACTGCGTAAAATACCAAACGTCGGGCCGCGGACCGAAGCGGATCTGCTGGCCATGGGATACACGACCATCGAATCGCTGAAGGGCAAGACGGCCGAGGAACTCTATGCCGAGGAGTGTCGTATGCGGGGGTGTCAAATTGACCGCTGTCAGCTGTATCTTTATCGCGCGGTCGTCTATTTCGTCAACACGGAGAATCCCGATCCGGCGAAGTGCAAGTGGTGGCTCTGGAAGGATCGGCCTGCGGCGGAAGCGGACCCCGAGCGCAAATAGACCGGTTGGGCCGATATACGCCGCAGCCTCGGGCGCCTTCTGCGAAGTGCGGCGAAACGACAAACTGATTCGCGATGATACTGAGCGTTAGCCGAAGAACCGATATTCCCGCCTTCTATGCGGACTGGTTTTACAACCGGATCCGGGAGGGGCAGGTGTGCGTCCGGAATCCGATGAACCGGCATCAGGTCAGCAAAATCCGGCTATCCCCGGATGTGATTGATTGCATCGTCTTTTGGAGCAAGAATCCGGCGCCGATGCTTCCGCGTCTGGGTGAACTTGCGGACTATATGTACTATTTCCAGTTTACGGTCACTCCATACGACAGGGAGCTGGAGACGGGGCTCCCGCAGAAGGAGTCTGTGATTGAGACGTTCAGACGGCTGTCCGACCGGATCGGCCCCAAGCGGGTTATTTGGAGGTATGACCCGATTCTGTTCTCGCAAAGCATGGACGTCAGTTATCATCTGCACGGTTTTGAGGCAATCGCTAAACAGTTGGCATCCCATACCCAAACTTGCGTAATCAGTTTTGTGAATCTGTACCAGAAGACGCGGCGCAATTTAAAGGCGACAACGGCCCGTGAACCGGGCGCGGATGAAATTACCGGGTTGGCTTCGGGGCTGGCGGCCATCGCATCAAGTTATGGCATCCGGATCCAGACCTGTGCGGAGCAGATAGACTTGGAACCGATGGGCATCCGGCATGGCAGATGCATCGACCGTATGTTGATTGAGGAGTTGCTGGGGCGCAAGTTGGAGGTCGCCAAGGACAGGAACCAACGGCCGGAGTGTGGATGTGTGCAGAGTGTGGATATCGGAGCCTATGATACATGCAGCCACGGCTGTCTGTATTGCTATGCCAACACCGATGCGAAGACGGTATATCAGAACCGGGGGTTGCATGATCCGTCATCGCCGTTGTTGATCGGCCGCATAGGAGAGGATGACATTGTAAAGGAGCGGGCGATCCGCTCGTTTAAAGTAAACAGCCCTCTTTTCTGATATTCAAGATTATATCAGCGTCCATCCCTTGTCGGTGGCAATGGCCTGCTGCTCGGCTGAGAGTTTTGCGAGATTCTTGGATCCGATGCGGCACTCCTTGTCAGTGACACCTCGTGCCAGCGCATTGAGCAGCGACAGCAAAGATGCGACCGTCAGTTTCGGACAGCCATTCACGGCTACATCGACATGTATGCTGCCGGCAAAGGTCACCTCCTCCAGGGCCGCGCAGGAGACAAATGTCGAATCAATCTGCGACTGGACATTCGAGAAGTCCAGTACGCCGCCGATACGTTGCAGGTTTTTGCAGCCATGGAACATCTCCGATGCCGAGGTGATGAGCGAAGTGTCCAATCCGCCGATCTCGACTAAATTCGTACATTCATAGAAGATATACATCATGTTCCCGACAAGCGAGGTATCGAGCGTCGGCACGCGCTCCAGGGCCAAACATCCGTAACACATCTGGTACATCGAATCAAACGATGCCGTATCGAATTCCGGGAATGCGACCATCGTCGTATTGTTGCGGAAGAGTTGGTATCCGTTGCGGATCTGGTTCATGCCGCTCGTGCTGTCCACAAGCGAGGCTTTGCCGACCAGCACAGCCAGCGAATCGTCCGCTGCGGCATCGACACCTTTCGTGCGAAGTGTGGCGACCAAGGTCTGACGTACCGAGTCGAGCCTCGTAACAAGAGTAGTAAAGTCTGCAGTCATATGCTATCCGATGATTTGTTCCAAAGCCTCCACCACACCAGCGAGTCCGAGCGAGTCGGCCATCGCTTCGACCAGATTTGCGTAACTCACGGCGGCGCCCGTACCGTTGCGGTCGATCTCTATCAGATCATTCGCGGCCAGGGTTGTTACCTTCGGTAACTGAGAGAGCGTGATGCCCTCGATGGTTGTCTCTGCCATAGTGTTTATGCTTCGTAGATTTTGAATTCGGTCATGTATTGATACGTTACGTGCCACATACACTTGTCAGGATAGATCGTAGGCACGGCCAGCAGTTGCATGACCCCGCCGTAGGTCTCGATGCGCGGGACGGGTTCGAAGCCGTAAAGGCCCCGTTTGAGAGTGGTTACGATTCCCGATTGCGGATCATCGGCCGCGAGGATCAGATTGGCGGCACTGCGGGTACGGATGGGCGAATCGTAGAGGTTCAGTACGCTGCCGATGAAGTCGGCCGACGAGGGCAGATTGAGCCAGAAGAGGTACTCCTCATACCGCTCGCCGAGGATCACAAGGTTGAAGTTACGGTCGACGGTGTATTTGCGGGTCGCGGCATCGTAGAGCGTACCCTCTTCGTCGAGTTGTTTGAAAAGTACCTTCGAGTAGCCGCTGAAGATGCCGCTACCGACCTCCATGTGCCCATCCTCGTAGATGCGCGTTGTAGCCGTTGCCGCGTTGCGTATGCCGTCGGCTCCGGCGAAGAGCATCAACTTGCCGTGCTTCCCGGAGGCTGTTCCCTCCATCTCGGCCCCGGCCATGCCGGCCACAACCTTCGAATTGCCGGCATTCTTCACGCCGACGAATCCCGACAGCACCACGCCGCTCGTTCCGTCTATTTCGGTCGAAATATCGCGGAAGTTCTCCCGCAAATAGGCCAGATCACTCGCAGCTTCCGTTGCCTGGTTCAGCACTCCGGCAATCTCCCGACGGGCGTCATAGTAACGCTCCAGCGCGGCGAAATCTTCGCCGATGGGGATGAACTCGGGCTCCGCCTGCGTATAGCGCTCGATGGCCGCCACAGCCGCCAGAAAAGCCTCTTCGTAGGGCGTCCACTCGTCGTTCAACAGTCGGACGACACGTCGTTGCCCGTTTGCGGTGAGCACCTTGCCGTTGACGAAGCGATAACCCTCCGTACTGATGCGTATGAGCGCCTCGGCACGGAGTTGTTCATACTCGTTGCGGATATCCTGTCCGCGTTCGCGCAGAAAGGATTTCTCGACGGATGAAACGCAGGCATCGGAGTTGATCTGCCGCAGTACCTCCTGCGTCTCCGAAATGCTTTGCAGCAACGTATCGAAGTCGGTGCCGCTGCCGGGCTTCGCCGGATCGATGCGTCCGAGACGCAATATGCCATCGCGGAACGAAACCCCGTAGCCGGTTGTGCGGTTGAAGAGCTGCATCTCGCCCGTGGCGGAATCGAACCACGAGTCGCCCGTGCGGTCGGATAGAAAACCAGTGAGATAGATATTTTTCAGATAGGCCGAATAGCCGGTCATGTCGAGTCCGTGCGCCGCAAGGTTCGAGAGGTCCCCGAATTGTGCGGCAATGTTCTCCGTGCGGATCCTCCAGTCGTTCATACCGACCAGAAAGCGCATGTAGGTGCGGGTCTCATAGCGGGAGGTCTGACGTTCTGGATTGGAGGTGCTGCCGAATGCCACGAAGTGCATCGCCACCTGCGGATGGACGGGATAACCGTCGCGTAACTCGTAGCGCCATTCGCTGTAATTTATCGGGTCGAGGCACTCCACAAGACGAAAGTAGCAGGTTGTGAAGCCGGCATAGGTGCGATTGCCGAACGAGTCGTCCGAATCGACAGTATTGTCTGTTACGTCGTCTGTCGCGGCATTCAGAAAGATGCCCATGCAGAGGTCGTTTTCGCGGAGCGTGCCGACTTCGCCCTCCTCCAGTTTGACAGTCAGCGTACAGACCTCCCCGGCAACCGCTGCGACAATGCCGCATCCCGGAGCCGACCACTTGTCGCCGACGAGCGTCTCGACCCGGTTGTAACGATATTCGGGAACCTCGAGAAACTCCTCCAGATGCAGCCGTCGCAAATAGGTGTCACCCATGACGGAGAGGTCACCCGTGATTGCGCCGCCTTTTTTGTCCAGCTTTTTCTCCAGTTCACCGGTCAGGCCCGACACATCGGCAAGGGCATGGATATGCTGCTTGGAAGCCATTACACTCTTAATCTCCTTGCCCGAGACCTTCATCGACGCCTCGGCCGACGGCACATCGACGATGAACTCGAACTTGTCGAATTCATCCAACTGCCCCGCGGCACTCGTCAGATCTTTGATGCGGATGTCGGTCATACAAGACGAAAGTATATCACTTGTGAATATTTCGATTAGGACTATGACTCAATTAAATAATTATAAGCCTATTAATTTGATTTATATATGATATAATGTATATTTGTTTTTTTGAAAAACATAATAATAATTATGGCACACATTTTTATTAGTTACAAAAGAAAAAATAAAGAACGTGTATACAGTTTAATAAAAAAAATTGAATCTAACACAGGCGTGAAATGTTGGGTTGACCTTGATGGAATAGAGAGTAGCGTCCAATTCGCATCAAAAATCTGTGCTGCAATAGATAATGCTGAAGTTATTCTTTTTATGCACTCGTCTGAGCACCTATTAATCGATTTTGAGAATGACTGGACAATCAAAGAGTTAAATTATGCTCATGCAAGAAAAAAAAGTATTATTCTTGTTAAATTAGACAATTCTCCATTAGAAAACATTTTCCTTATGGAGTATGGATCCAAAAATAATATCGACTCTAATGATCCGCTACAAGTAGAAAAATTAATCTTGGACTTGCGCCATATATTTAATTTACCTCAAAACAAAGTAAATATTAAAGATATCGTAAATACAATCAAATTAAAAATAATTGTAGATGAAACATGTAATATATTTTTAGATGGAGTAAAACAGAAAAAAGCTTCAAAAGGTATACCCACATATATTGATAATATCAAAAGAAATAGTGATTACACATTAACATTTATATCGCTTGCATACAAAGGAAGCCAGATAATTCGGGAAATACATACTAACAGCTTACAAGAATATGAGACTATTACAATATCATTTGCTGAAGTAAGACGCCAACAAAAGGATCAGGTCCAAAAACAACGAGAAGAAAATCGCAAGAAGAAATCTGAGCATAGAGAAAAAGAAGGTATATTAAAACAAGTAGTTAATACATATGATTCATATTCCGAGATTAAAAGTGGAATGATTGTAGTTTATCTCAATAACAAAGTAGGCTTTGTGGATAAAAGAGGATTTGAAATAATCCCATGCAAATATGAGAATGCAACGTTTTTTCAAGGAGAGTTTGCATCTGTCTCTATATCTAACAAATGGGGAATAATCAATAAGGAAGGCAAAGAGATCGTTCAAATATTCAGCGACTCACCATGCTGGATGTCATTTGATGGTATTCATTATATATCCTCAAAAAACGGCCGTTATACTATTTCCAGTATAAATGATAGTATTCCTTCTACTTTCCCATATTCAGCCATTAAACTACTTAAGGATTTTCCATATTATATTGTAAAAATTGACAGCATCTGGTATATAGTGAATGAGAAGGGGGAACCTGCCATATTAAATAATAATGCAATGGCTATAAATGGATGCCGTAATTATTACATATCAACCTTTATAAAATCATCTGATATTATGGAAATATGTTGTCCTCCATTGATTGTACAAGATACTCAATCAAGAAGATTTGGTTATTACAATAAAAGATTAGAACAAACTATCCCATATATTGATGAAGGATCAGATAGAAGTTCTTTTCGTGATGATATAGTAATAACTAAGACGAATGGCAAAATGGCATTGGTAAATATAGAAAATGGTAGTTATGTTATTCCCCCTATATATGACAATATATATCATTATTATTTTGACGATGGAATAGATCGTTTCCGTATATCAAATAGCTCTTCTAATGCTTTTTGTACATATCATTTTCAGGATGGAAACTATATAGCAGATAATGACACCTACAATGATTATCATAGAATAGGTGGTCAACAAGGGATATGTAATATAAACGGAGAGATTATTATTCCTATGTATTTTCAATTAATAACAATAGAGGACTATAAGAAACAACCTTTTTTTATATGTTATCAACTGGACAATTTAGTTATTTCGTATCTACCATCTCATTATTCTAACGCTACCATGAGCATTAAACATACATTCGACAAAGAAAGATCTAAAGTTTATATCTATTCAATTCATGGTGATTTATTAAAGATTGTCGCCTATAGTAACTATGAGGATATAAGGAGCATAATGAACGAGCTCTAATTATCAATATATTTACCCGCCCAACACCTCTGACTTGAAGTTCTCCTTGCCGAGAACATAAACCAGATCACGACCCTTGGCAGTCAGTTGACCGCCAAGGGTTATTTGTATCTGCTGTGCAGCTCCGGCTGTTGGGAGCATTGACTGCAATCTCGACAGCGGGGCGATGACCTCGGGGTCGGTGCGGACATTGGGGTTGTCGCCGACCATGGCGTAGGTAGGTCCGTAGGCCAGACCTCCGTTCGCAAGTGCCGGGACGCTGTCGCCGGCGTTCTTGTTGATGAGTGCCGTCATCACGGCTGCGGCCGCCACCATCGCCGCACCGATGGCGATTGCAGCCCAGGGATTCCACAGCACCGACCGCAACGCCGACTTGAAGGCCAGAATCATCACGCCGAACTCGATGAGCTGCGTACCGATGTTCTTCAGGAAGGATGCGAACTGCGTCAGAATCGCCTTCATCAACCCGCCGAATCCAAGATCTCCGGTGATGACCTGCCCGATGGCTTCGGCTGCTGCCACGATGCTGTCGGCCATGAACTTCGAGACCTGCTGGTCGAAACGCTGCATCACCTCGGCGATGGCACCGTGTACATGTTCGAGCGCCGCGGAGAACGACCATCCGCGGGCCGTCAGCGCCGTGGTGTAGTTGTCGACCATTGCCACCGTATCGAGAAGATTCTGACCGAGATGGCTCTCCGTGTCGTCGGCCCACCCGTAAAGGCCTTCGCGGACCGAAGCGAACAGGAGCTGCATCTGCCGTGACCAGTCGCTCGCTACGGGTGCTAGATTGGTCATCTTCAACTCTAGTGCGGGCAATTCGAGTTCCACACCTTCGGGGAGCAGCGACCCGAAGGTCGGTCGGGCCAGTTGCTCGGGTGTAAGGTTTTGGATTCGCTGCAACTCTTCGCGCAGACGGGCAATCTCGACATTTGCCGCAGCAATATCTTCGAGCGTCGATTCGGGCAGGAGTTTGCGCTTTTCAAGCTCCTCTATCTGCTTCTGTAGTCGTCCGATGATGCCCGTCGTCCGTTCCGTACCGTCTGCTGCCGCATTCATCGAGGCCATCAGTTCCTCGGTCTGTTGCCGGGCCTGCTCCGTGATGCGGTCCATCTCTGCCTGCGCATCGGCCGCCTTCTTCTCCGCTTCGCGCTTCTTCTCGATGGCAGCTGCCAGCAATTCATACTCCCTGCGCAATGGAGCCAGCTGCGACTCGTCGGGAACTTTCTGGATGGTAAATCCAGCCACCAGACCGCCGAAGTTGGGCACAAGCCGCGTGCGGGTCGTTTCGTCGATGACGGCTTTCTGCCGGGCAAGGTTGTCGCGGAGTTTGCGTTCGAGTTCTTCGAGCGAGTCGCTCTCGGCCATCTCGTCGATCATCTTCTGCTTCTCGATACGGGCATATGCAAAGGCCGCACCCAGAGCGACGATTGCCGCAACAACGAGTCCTACGGGTGAAAGCAGAGCGGTCAGTCCGGCCGAAAGCATCGGCAGTACCTTGATGACGGCTCCGATTCCGAGCGACAGCGGTCCGATGGCTGCAGCCAGTCCCGCCACGACGACCAACACCTGCTTCATGGCGGGCGAGAGCGACTGCAGCATCTGCACGACGACGGTCAGCGCCCGGGTTACCTTCGTGGCAAAGGGCATCATCGCGGCGCCGATCTGTTCGAGAAAATCGCCCCAGGCGTTGTTCAACTGGCGCAACGGTCCGAGTGCCGTCTGTGCGGCACTTTCGGCGAATCCTTTGTAGTTCTCGAGGATGAAGTCCACGGCCTCGCCGTTCTTCAGTTGCTCGACGGTCAGTTCCTTCAATTTCGGGATGCTTTCACCCAGTTCGCCGGTCAGACCGCCGAAGGTCTTGGCGAGATTCTTCACGGCGCTGTCGAGCGTCATTCCCGTAGCGGCGGACAACTGCGCCGAGGCTTCGATCACCCGACCGATCTGCTCCCCGGTCATTCCCAGCGAAGCCAGATAGGCCTGCTGTCCGATGACCACCTCGTCGCCCAGCACGGAGCGCGACTGCAATTCGGCCGCCTGCGCGATAAGCCGTTGCTGGATGTCCGTGCGCCCCTTGAGTGCCGTGAGCAGACGCTGCTCGGCCTGCTGCTGCGTATCGGCATTCTTCAATGCCACGGCCCCGAGTGCAGCAAGCGGCGCCGTGAGTTTCACGGAGAGGGACTTGCCGAGCGAGGTCAGCCGCTTTTCGAGCGAGCCGAGGTCGCGTTCGACCTGCTGCGCCTTCTGCTGGAACTCGTAGGAGTCGGCTCCGATCTTGATAAGGAGGTCGGCGATTCTTCGGGACATGGTGGGTCTATGGTTTGTGTTGGATGAAGAGTGTCCATCCGGCTTCGACATCGGACATCACGGCTTCGCGGCCGTTCTCCATGCGGCTCATCGCCGCCACAACGGCGAGCATGGTCGCCCGGTCGTGCGTGTCGAGCGGTTCGTCCGCATCGACGCCGGACCACGTGGCGACGCAGCGGATGTAGTTTTCGGTATGATTCTCCACCGGCGGAGCGTAGCGTGCGATCATCTGCCGCAGGGTGCCATATCCCCGACGACGGTAGGAGTCCAGCAGCACGAACATCGCACGGTAACCCCACGCCATCGTCTCGAACTGTTTGAAGGCTGCGTCGCGCGAAGGTGTCACCTCGCCCAGATAGCGGGTCTTCGAACGGCGGATATTGCCCGGATTGCGGTTGCGTAGTCCTCGTGTCATCTTACGGTCGTTTCGGTTCTGCGGTATCGTGTTCTTTGCGCCGCCGCTCCATCTCGGCCCGCTTGATCAGCACGGGACAGTGTTCGGGCGGCGTGTCGCACTTGTAGGCCTGACGGATGATGATGCGGCTGCGGTCGATCTCCACATCCTTGTGCTCGATGATGATTTCGAGTTTGTCGACCTTCTCTTCGAGTTTCTCCACGCGGCCGTCCAGCCGTGTGATCTGCTCGGATTGGATGGCCACGATCTTCTTGGTGTTCTCCAACTCCGCCGAGTCGGCTTCGGCCGAGGCCTTGCGCCGTTTCGAGCGGAAGAAGAGAATGGTGCCGGCCAGTCCGCTGGCCAGCACGAAGTTCAGAATAAGGCTCAGTGTTTCCATGATTCAGGGGATGTATTTGTGGATGGAGCGTTCGCATATGAGGTAGAGATCGCCCCAGATATAGAAGAGTCCGACAAGCGGCTGCCCGGCTCCCGACCGGTTTTTCACACCGCGCAGCGAGCCGTCGTCGAGCCCGATGAGCGAGACTGCGCCTTCGTGCGCCACGGCCACTTCGCTCAATGTCTGATCGGCACAGTCGACCGGCCCGGCTCGGCGTTGCAGCAGCGTGCGCCCGGTAATCGAATCCCGACGATAGAGGAGAAACTCCTCGCCGAGATTCATCCCGAGAAGACGGTCCGAGATGGTTACGATCCGTGCGCCGGCCTCCAACCGCTGCATCAAGCAGGGCTTGTCGAAGCGGCGGTCGTGCAGATAGGCGTACTGCGAAGTATTGATCACGAGTGTGTCGGCCGTACGTCGCAGTTCGAGGATCTCGCCCGACATGGAGGTTCCCGTGGTGTTCGGCCCACGGTGGTAGGCATCGTCCTCGTCATAGGGATACTCCGGTCGGTTCAGGTAGCGGTAGGTTCGCCAATAGGTGTCGTCGGAGGCCGAAGCCGATGTGCTGCGCGGCCCGACATACTGACGGTATTCCTTCAGGATATGAAAGTAACCGTCCATCCGCGTAGCCGGGTAGTGATACGCCTCCCCAAGATCGAGGAGATGTTGTACGACGCCCCGGCAATCGACAAAGCACAGCCGCGTACCCTCGACCGTAACGAACCCCTCGTCGGCCTCGTACATCGCAAAGGGTTCGTCGCGACGGTAGATCTCGCGAACGGAGCGGGTCGCTGCATCGAAGAGATAAACCGTTCGTTGCGAAGCATCCTGCAACAGCAGCAGGTTGAGACAACGAATCACCTTGCCGACCGTAAACGACAACGCGGCAATCTCGATGCAGTCGTCGCCTTCGGGCGGCGTTTCCGTCGCGAGCAACCCCGGCATCTCGACCAGTTCACAATCGTAACTGTCGTCAAGCGCGTTGAGTTCGAGAGAATTTACGGCGTAGGCCGCATGGAGGAACTTGTCGTCGCGCACGACGGTGTTCATGTCCAGATGCGCATCGGTGAAGAGCTCGCCCGTTATGCGGCGACTCGGCCGCTGGCGGAAGCGCAGCGCTCCCTGCACGACGTGCTCTACGAGCGTTCCGAAATCGCGGTGACCCTTCGTGTGCCACGTGCGCGTGGGGTTACCCGCCGCATCGAGGTAGTAGAGCGAGTAAAGCAGCCGGTCGTTCGGCACGGCAGGAATGTCGCCCACGGGGAACGTGATACCCATATCGACGTTGTTTGCCGGATTGACCAGCGCCTCGTAATGCAGTCCGGCATCATAACGATCTCCGGCATCGATCGTAAGGCTCATGTTGCGGAAAGCGACGCTTTCGAGATGTCCCGAGGTGCGACCTGACGTGGTACCATCCTCCCGGCCGCCGTAGGAGGTAACACGACCGATGAGCGTCTGCCGGAAGAAGAACTGCCACTCGCCGTCGCACGGGATGCCGTCGATCTCGATCTTCACATGCTCCTCGCTTCCGGTCTTCATCTCCCGAACTATCTCCCGGTCGCCCGCAACCCACGCTCCACCCTCGGAGAGCGAATAGGTTGCACCTTCTCCGACGATACGCACGCCGTAATGCACCTCGACGGCAACAGCCGTATTCGGATTGCGAATCACGCCCAATCCCCACTCGCTGTGATAGACCTGCATGCCACACTCCCACGTCAGCGGGAAGTTGCATTGCTCGACGTGCTCGCCGCGGGTCGCAATCTCCACGCCCTGATGGTCGTCGTCGCCGACGAACGACAACTCCGCAGCGCTCTTCTGCGAGATGAATCCATACGGGTCGGTCCACGCATCCCTGCGGTAGAATCCCAGATGGTCGATGAGGTTGGGCAGACTCTTGTTCTTCACATCGACAGTCACCTGGCGCAGGGCCGGCACAATATCCAGCGTGGCTTCACCCGGAATATGCAGGTCTCCGTCCCACATGCCGTCGACTGCGGCCCGAGCGGCAGAGGTAATGACCTGCGCTCCGGTATGGATGACCAGTCGCCGTCCGCCGCCCGCGATGATCCGTCCCACGGGATATTCCGTACCGACGCGGTAGAAACTCATCGGACGCTCCGTGCGATAGAGCGACACGGCACGGCGGATGTGCAGCGCACCGTTCGACTGGAAGATCTGTCCGGCAAACGGCCGCAGGCAAAGCTCAAGAATGTCGCGGTAGGTCGGTTCCTCGTAGACGTAGTAGAGCCGTTCGAGGTCGAGGCAGGTCTGACGCAACGGAGAGATGTTCTCGTCCATGCCCTCGGCATGCAGATCCATCCAGTCCGCCATGTCGAGATCGAGTTCCAACAGATCGGTACTGGCGCAGAGCAACTCCCACAGCGTGCGTCGACCCGTCGTGCCGATGCGCACAAGGTCGCGGAACGGGATGCTCGAAAGCAGGTTGAATCCATCGACGGCTTTAACCGAGACGGTATAGGGAGGCGCAGCAAAGGCCTCGGAGTAGAGATCGGCGGAGACGTAACCCCGCCAGTAAAGTTGCCCGCTGCGGAGAATGGAGACCCGGAACTGCCGTGGGTCGGAGGTGAAGAGCGAGAGGTAGCGGAAGTTTTCGCGGCAGAGGATGTTGATGGTTGCCTCCGACGCCTTGACCGGAACGTAGAACTCGTCGCCGCGCTTCTCCCAGGTGATCTGCAGCGGTGTGCCGCCATCGAAAGCCATCTCCTCGGCCGTACCCGTAAATCCGCGCTCGGCAATCTCCACGCGCCACAGCACGCCCTTGTACCGCGACCGCAGCTCTGCCCAGTATTTCACGCCGAATTCCGCCATACCCATATCCTCTTTCGGGATAAAGGTAGCGGCAGCGCCTTACCTTACAGGGATACTTTGTCCCAGGAGTCTAATTGCTGCATCGTGGTTTATGTGATTTTCCGTATATTTGTGAATATACGCAATTGATTTACTTGTGTCATAAATTGTCATAGGCGCAACCTAACTTTGTAATATAAACGTTTTATATACACCAACTATGGAAAGCAGACATGCAATAGCGGCATGCGAACGATTCTTCGCTCTCTGCGACGGGAATACGGCAGAAGAGTTTTTCGAGGCGAACTATTCCGAACTCCGTTATACCGTGGTGGGATACGGTTTTCTGAAAGAGACATACGACCGTCCGGATCTCAGTCTGGCGACCGATCGCTATTTTCAGTATGTTTTCGGAGCATTCTACGCCATGAGCCGAGTATTCGTTACGGCTCGGTTCATCCGCCGTTTCTACAAAAAGATGGATGAAATCAAATCACGAAAGCAAATCGGGAATCTGGATGCGGTCAAGATCGCTCTTGAACTCAGTCGGGGTGAGAACTCCTTGCAATTTTCATTCGTGACGAAAATGCTGAACCTCGAAAACGACTCGTTGTATCCCATATACGACTCAAAAGTCGCGTTGATGTTCGGCTACAAAATTCCGAGCGGAGACCATGACAAAAAGGCAGACCAATATCGGGAACGGTATCAGTTGATTCTGGAAACCTACCGCTCCTTACTAAACGACAACAGAACCGCTGCTTTGTTAAATAAGTTCCGACAAACTTTCAGGTGTCCCGAATTATCCGATATGCGAATCCTCGATCTTATCTTCTGGGAGATGGGCAAGCAGGAGGAAAAACAGGCTGCGGACCGGAAAAAGCGGTCGCGCGTGGATGCCATCTTGGATTCGGATCAGAACAAAGGGTCCAAAATCAGAGCATTAATGAAGATGGGATTGGACAAAAGGGAGATACTGGATTTGGAATTCGTGGACCCGGCCTACGTCTACGATCTGTTCAGGGAAGAGCAAAACCGACGGCAGACAAAAGAAATGAAGGTGACCCCGAAGGACTTGTGCGCCGTCAATTGGGGCTCCGAGAGTTTGATCCTCTATGTCCGAAGCGAGGATTTGACAGATTCGGACTCCTGTCTTGCATTGAAAATGAATTTTGACACAGGTGTTTGTGGTATTGATCTGTTGCAGAGATTCTTAAAATTCGGACCTTGCGAATGTCTGGATCCGCAAAATGTGAAGGTGCAGCAGAAATACAGACAGAAACTGGACCAAATGGCACCGACAGAGAATCGAGATGCCATACTTCGCTCTTTCGCTGCCGAAATCGAGAAGTGGGAGCAGTTGAAAAACAAATTCGACTACGTGTCGACAATCAACCAATAAAATCATTTGCCATGGCATACGGACTGAAAGCTCTCTTTTTCAAGAATGCCGAGGATGCCGAACCCCGGTACACGGTTGAAATCAAGGGCATTATACAACCATACAACTTGATTGACGAGTATGGGTTCAAAGAGGTCCATCTTAACGAAGGATATGTCGATTTCATGTTGGATGTCAGCGACGACGACCTGCATCGAATCATAATCGGGCACTATGGACCTGAACTTGAAGATCAGATGATCGACCTCAATCAGGAACTTGTACACACTCTCTTCGAAGGAGACAAGTGCAATCGGAAAACTCTATGGATATACGAATACGATGCATAAAGATGCTTCTTGTCAAAACCTGATGACAGCCGCGTAACCCGAGAGGTTACACGGCTGTCGTTTCGGACTGTCGAATAATCGAACGGGCATTCAGCTTGCGGGCCAGGGCCTCCATGTCGTTGTTGATCTTCGTGTCGATCACGCGGGCATAGATCTGCGTTGTCTGGATGTTCGTATGGCCAAGCATCTTTGAGACCGTCTCGATCGGTACGCCATTGGCCAGCGTCACCGTCGTGGCGAACGTGTGGCGGGCAACGTGGAAAACAATTAGCTTAGAAAACGATTACAGAATTGAAGAAGCCAAACGTAAATGGTTGGGAAACAGCAAAAAGAGATTTTCTCGCATAGTTGGTACTACGCAAGAAATCACGGATTGCGACAGGTGTTCAGTTACCAAATCGTTAGCAGGTCAGTTACCTAATGATGATGTGATAACAAAATAATTTGAGATAGCATCACATTGCGCTGATTGTCATTATTTTGCATAGTTAAGAACGCTTATATACAGGCTAACTTTGCCATTAAAAATATAAGCGTATGAAAGTAGAAAAATTCAAGGTTTTGCTCTACCTCAAAAAGAGCGGATTGGACAAGTCGGGTAAGGCTCCTATCATGGGACGAATTACCGTAAACCGAACGATGGCGCAGTTCAGTAGCAAGCTGTCGTGTACTCCCGAATTATGGAATCCTCGCGAAAGCCGACTCAACGGAAAAAGTAAGGAGGCTGTTGAAATCAATGCCAAGATTGACAAGCTGCTGCTTGACATCAATTCTGCATTTGACTCCCTGATGGAACGAAAAGTTGATTTTGATGCGACCTCCGTCAAGGATGCCTTTCAAGGCAGCATGAACACTCAAATGACATTCATGAAGATGATGGATGCTCTTCGTGATGAGATTAAGAGCCGAATCGGTATAGACAGAGCCAAAGGTACATATCCTGCTTATGACCATACTTGCCGTACCTTACGGGAGTTCATTGAAAAGAAGTTCAAGACAAAGGATTTGGCTTTCGGGCAGCTTACGGAACAATTCATCCATGATTATGAGAACTTCATTCTTGATGAAAAGGGACATGCTGTAGATACTGCACGCCACTACCTTGCCATCATCAAGAAAGTATGCAGAAAAGCCTATAAGGAGGGGCATTCCGAAAGATTCTTCTTCCAGCATTATGTATTACCGAAACAGACCGTCAAGACTCCCAGAGCATTGAGCCGTGAAAGTTTCGAGAAAATCCGTGATGTGGAGATAGCACCACACCGTACCACCCACCGCCTCGCAAGAGATCTGTTTCTTTTCGCCTGTTATACGGGTGTTGCATACATAGATGCCGTAACCGTTACCAAAGAGAACCTATATACCGATGAGGAGGGTAAGTTGTGGTTAAAGTATCGCCGAAAGAAGAATGAACTTCGGGCAGCCGTTAAACTTCTGCCCGAAGCCCTTGCACTGATAGAGAAATATCAAGATGATGAACGGGACACGCTGTTTCCTATGATTCACTATCCGAGCCTTAGAAACCACATGAAGGCCTTGGCTGTATTGGCAGATGTAAAGGAAGATGTCAGCTACCATGTCGGACGCCATTCGTTCGCTTCGCTCATTACCCTCGAAGCGGGAGTGCCGATAGAAACTATTTCCAAAATGTTGGGACATAGCAATATACAAACCACACAGGTATATGCCCGTGTAACTCCGAAGAAGTTATTTGAGGATATGGACAAACTTATAGAGGCTACCCAAGATTTCAAACTCGTATTATAACCATTAAAACAAAAATTATGAGAAGTACATTTTCTGTATTATTCTATATCAACCGTAGCAGAATCAAAACAGATGGAACAACCGCCATTATGTGCCGTATTACCATTGACGGAAAGAATACCGCCATAACCACAGGTATCTATTGCAAGCCTGAAGATTGGAACACCAAGAACGGTACAGTACGCACCGTAAGGGAAAAACTAAGATTGCAGGAATATCGCAAATATATCGAACAGATTTATGAAGAGACTCTACGCACACAGGGTGTTATCAGTGCTGAGATTATCAAGAACCGTGTTACAAGGCAGTTCGTTGTTCCTACCCACCTGCTTCAGATGGGAGAAATTGAACGTGAACGCTTCAGAGTCCGGAGCAAAGAAATAAATTCAACCTCGACTTATCGCAGTTCCCAATATTATCAGAAATATTTGGCTGATTATCTCACTTCTATGGGCAAAGAAGATATTGCCTTTGAGGAAGTGACAGACGATTTCGGTAAGGGGTATAAGGCATTTCTTGCAAGAAACAAAAATTTCAGTCCGTCACAGACCAATCATTGCTTATGTTGGCTGAACAGGCTTCTTTATCTTGCCGTAGATAATGAGATGCTCAGAAGCAACCCTTGTGAGGATATGGAATATGAGAAGAAACCCTCTCCGAAACACAAATATGTAACCCGTGATGAGATGAAAAGAATCATGGAAATACCTTTAAGTGACAGACGGGCTGAGTTGGGCAGACGGGCGTTTATCTTCTCATGTCTGACAGGGCTTGCCTATGCGGACATCAAGCAGCTTCATCCCCGTCATATTGAAACGACAGCGGAAGGCAGACGCTTTATACGTATCAACCGTAAGAAAACGGGAGTGGAAGCGGTCATACCGCTGCATCCGATAGCAGAGCAGATTCTGGACTTGTACAATACAACCGATATGCACAATCCTGTATTTCCATTGCCAAACAGGGATTCCATTTGGCATGAGATAAAAGAGATCGGAGTAATCTTGGGCAGAACCGATGATTTGTCCTACCATCAAGCCCGACATGGGTTCGGAGTCCTCCTTATCTCCGAAAGTATTGCAATCGAGAGCATTGCAAAAATGATGGGGCACTCCAACATCACCACTACCCAAGGATATGCCAAGATTACGGAGGACAAAATTTCAAAGGAAATGGATAAGTTGATAGAAAAAAGAAGTAAAACCAATAATAATGTAACCGTATGAAACGAGGAATCATAACAATCAATAACGGTGTGGTGGATATTCCCACTGCACCCGTTTGGATGATGCAGGAAGAAATTGCCGATTTGTTCAATGTTTATGGTCGTGATGTTCGCAAAACTATCAATGCTATTTATAAGGATGGCGTGTTGTCTGAAGCTGATACAATGCGATACATCAAACTTAATGAGCTGCGAAGTATAGACACTTATTCGATTGAAGTGATTATAGCCATTGCTTTCAAAATCAACAGCAGACAAAGTGAGATTTTCAGACGATACATGATGAATAGACTCTGTAAGAAGAATGATTGTCGGATAGTTCTATTCGCAAACGAAATTAGAAATAGTGGTTCAATTTTCAATTAGTATTTCAGTTCCGTCACTCGCCCGTTTCCTAAGCTCGTCTGCAAAGGTAGTACAGACTAAGTTTGAAAGTTGAAAGGTCAAGCGACAAGTCGTTTCGGGCAGAATCTGCCTCCTGCGGAGAGTATTCAGCCCGAAAACCTTTCACCTTTCAAGCCCTGTACTCAACAATGCAGACGGCAACGGAAACAATCGACCGACGGAAAAGTAATAAACTTCAAAAAGAACAGCGTACAAACAGGCTCAATAATTGATAGCCGGATTTGTACGCTGTTCCCGTTTCTATATCATAGGAGGGATATTTTTTAGAGATAATCATAATTGGGCAGACGAGAAACTGCACTCCCTCCAGAAAAATAATTGATTACTTCTTAGCATAACCCGTAGCCCGTCCTTTGCCGACTTTCTCTATGAAACCTGCCTCAAGCAATTCTTTCAAGGTACGTTCAATGGTTGTTTCGCTAATGTCGGGGCAAAGTGTGGCTATGTCTGATTTTTTGACCACACCGAGCTTTTTCTCAAACACCGCCTTTACTCTATCAGCCTTTGACAACTTACGATATTTCAGATGTTCTATGCGGTCTTGGAACTCATTATATCCTTTCAGTACAACTCCCAAGTAATATCGTACAAATGAGGTGTAATCACTCATGTCATTATGCCATTCAATGGAACTGTTCTGCAAGGCTTCATAATAGGTTTCCTTTGTCTTTTCTATTAACATTTCCATACTGACATATTTCCCTACGATATAACCGCTACGATACAGCAATAGCAAAGTCAGCAAACGGCTCATACGTCCGTTGCCATCATTGAACGGGTGGATGCAAAGGAAGTCAAGAATGAACATCGGAATCAACAGCAACGGGTCGTACTCCCCACGCTCAATGGCATTGTTAAACTCATTACACAAGTTCTCCATTGCTTCCGGTGTTTGAAACGCAGGAACGGGCATAAATCTTACTCTCTGTTGTCCGTCTTTACTTGATTCTGCAATTACATTATCTGTATTCTTGAATCTGCCACTAGTATCGCTACTGCTAAAACTGTACAAGTCACGATGCAATTGCAGGATATTGTTCGGACGGATAGGGATATACTCATAGCTGTCATGGACGGTAGCCAAAACCTCCCTATATCCTGCAATCTCCTCTTCGGAACGGTTTCGAGGTTCTGCCTTTTCCATTACCAATGCTTCCAATCTCTCGTCTGATGTATATATACCTTCAATCTTATTGGATGCCTTTGTACTCTGAATCTTGGCTATATCCAATAATGCTGTCAACACATCGGACTCTGCTTCTATATACAGCTCCTGCTTTCCTCTAAACTCATGCAATGAGGATAACATATTGACAATGTCGGGTGTCAATAGCTGCTTGGGAGTTTCCTTGTAATCAAATGTATGCATACCTTAATATTATTTATCGGTGCAAAGTTAATGTTTTTCTGCCTCATAAAAGAAAAATCTGCATCATTTTTACCGTTTATGATGCAGATTCTGATAAGATGATGCAGATTAAGTGTCTTTCAAACGATACGCCTCCTTGAATCCGCTCATGATTGTCCGTTGCACATCGGAGGTTCGGTAGAGGATTTTGCCACCTACCTGAATATAGGATAAGATGCCGTTGTTGCGGTAATCCTGCAAAGTTCTTCGGCTTACTTTCAAAATATGAGCGACCTCCTTGTCGGTCAGCAGTTCATCGTTGAACGCACCCGGCTGTCGACTTTCAAACATCTTCTCAATCGACATCAATAGCCTGTCGATGCTTGAGTGGAACATCTTTACCCACTCATGGTCTTTCTCTCTGATTTCATTGTTCATAGGCTCTAAGTATTATTTGTTGTTACTTTACTCATTACAGTCGGTCAAATGGTTCGACCTCGCCATTTGGCTTCCTTGCGTCTATCCTCCACAATCCTGATAATGCGTTCAACATCTTCGGGACGGTAGTAGGTCTTGTTGCCAATCTTGCTGAATGCAAGCGTTCCGTTATCACGAAGTGTTTGTAATGTTCTCGGACTGATACGCAGCTTTCTACATACATCGTGATTATCCATCCACTCGTCAATTTTCTTCTCACCGTGTCGGCGACAAAGGTTATCCACTCGCTGCACGAAGTACTCAAACTTGGCAGCAATTCCCTCAAAGGTTCTCTCTTCAAAACTGATGATGTTCAT
>NZ_CASFQD010000056.1 GCF_949296715.1 uncultured Alistipes sp.
ACAACATTTTAAGGACTTCGTAAAGTGGTATCTTTTTCTGAATAGCAATGATGGAATTATTATGAAAAACAAATGACCAGAATCATACGATTCTGGTCATTTGTTCTAATATAATACCAACCAATTTTGGCATCATTACCGTAAATGGGATGAACGGCTGCCAGAGGGCGGTCGGCGGAGATGACCGGATGGAGGGCGCATGCGCCCGCGGCAGGAAGCCCGGACCGCGACCGGACGCAACAGAGCGAACGGGGCACAACAGGGCCAACAGAACAGGACACAGTAGAACGCGACGGGACGCAACCGGACATAACGGCACCGGACATGCTGAAAATGCCAAAAAACGCGGCGACGAGGCGGAGGCATTCCGCCGGCGGCATCCTGTCACGGCGGCGGCCTGTCGCGCCGCCGCGCTGCCGGGCACAAAAAAGGCAGGAACCCTTGTGGGTTCCTGCCTTTATTCCGTACCGTTGCACCTACCTCCCGGCGATGCGGCAGTATTTGTCGTAACGGCCGATCACATCCTTCACGTAAGCCAGCGTCTGCTGGCTGCCGGTGAAGCGGCCGCACTTGACGACTTCGTTCTGATAGTACTCGGGCTCCGCCTTCAGCTGAAGGTAACGGGCCACCACCTCCCAGGAGTTCGGGTTCTCGCCATGTAGGCGGGCCAGACGCCGGGCATCGCTCACATGGCCGATGCCGCTGTTGTAGGAGGCAAGGATGATGCTCATCCGATCCGTCTCGGGAGTGCTCTCCGGGAGGCGGAGAATCGACTGAATCTCCGACATCAGCTTGTTCGCAAGCCAGACGTTGGTCTCGGGATCGGCGATCGACTCCATCGGGACGTCGAACTGGCGCGCCACCGAAGGCATGATCTGCATCAGGCCGCGGGCGCCGCTGCGCGAGGTGATGTCGGGCGTGAAGCGCGATTCATGGTAGGCAATGGCGCTCATCAGACGCCAGTCGTGCCCTTCGCGCTCGCTGACGCGGCGAATCAGGTCGTCATAGGCCGAAATGACAGGTGCCTTTGTCGTCTCCGCAGGCACTGCGGCTGTCAGGATTCCGGCGGTCGTGTCCAGCGGCATGTCTTCCGTCTCGGGTGCGCTGAACTTGGCATTGAAGCCGTAAAAAGTGGTTAGTGTTGTTAAGAACGCAAACGTCAATACCGTTTTCTTCAACATAAATGATTGCTTTGCGGGCAGCTTACACCGCGCAGAACAATACGCTAATCATAGAATCCCCATGAGATGCCGAGTTTGAACATGCCCGGATTGAGCGGGTAACCCGCCGCCGAAAAATAGGCTCCGTTGCCGAACAAACCCTTGTTCAGGTGCTGATATTTCACGAATATCCGCATTCTCTTCCACTTTCCCATCACGTAGGCATCGACGTAGGGATAGTTCCCCACTTCGAACTCACGCTGGTTGTAGAACACCGACAGTGCCGGATTGTAACCGGGCGCATAATACATCGTATTGTAACGTCCGTCCAGTCCGATCTGCAGGCGCAGTACGTCGCGCACGACCCAGAACTCGTAATAATACGAAAGGAAGGCGCTCAAAAGCGGAACGGGTACAACTTCCTGATCCGTACTCCACTGCAACAATACCCTGTTGTCCAAATGAAATCCGCCGAAGCGGAAATCCTTGCGGGCATACACACCCGTGAGGCTTACGCTGCCGCTCTTCTGGGCCACGTTGCTGTCCGACGCATAGTAGATCTTGTCGGTCGCGACGCTTTGCCAGGCCCCTGCCTCGAAGGCATAGTCGGGGACGGAAAACTTCACCTCGAAACGGGTTTCAGTCTCCTTGTTCAAAGGAGTGGACCACACATAGTGGTTCGAAAAAAGATTCTCCTGCCAGTAGTTCGGCGAGCGGCGGTCCATCGAGAACCGCCCTTCGAGAATCAGGGGATGTCCGCGGAGAAAGCCCGTCAGCGCCAGGTGGGCGCCGAGCGAGAGGTCTCCGCCTCTGTACCCCGACGGGTAGAACTTCATGTTCGCGTCCCAGTCGACGTACTTCTTTATCTTGCCGTCGACCGATCCGTAGAAGAAGTAACTGGTCTTCCTGACCTTCGTATACTTCCCGGAGAGGAAATCGTCGGGCTTGAACTGCGAGTAGGTATGCAGATCGACGCCGATGCCGCCGTCGATCGTGCCGACCACGCCGTTGCGGTCCCACGGCTGTGCCTGCACGAAGAGCCGGTTCGAGATGCGCCGCTCGTAGATCGAGTCGCGCGTCTGCTCGGGGTTGATGAACCAGTTGGCGTAGTACTCATAGGTCGCCGGCACGAAATTGCCCTCTTCGTCGCGGTGGTCGCGCTCGTCGGTGTACGACGCCCGGATGTCGGAATAGACCTTGCTCCAGGAGCTGTATTCGAACGAGTGACCGATGTAGATTGCCGGAAGGCCCGCCATCGAGAAATCGTAGTCCGTCAGCCGTGCCAGCGGGATGCCGTAGGACTGCGTGATGAAGAAGGCGTTGTTGCGGTAGGTGTTCTGCGCCTGGGCGTCGGCCAGCTTCATCGGCACACCCGACGGCAGGTCGTAGACCGTGTCGGCGATGGCCCATTCGCCCACGACGCCGCCGTTCTCCTGCTGCTCGATGTGGTTGTTGTAGAACCCCGCATGCACCGAATAGCGCTTGCCCGTGTGGCTCACGGCCAGCGAAAGGTTGTGGTTCTTGGTCCGCGACCAGATGTACTGGCCCTTCGTGCCGCGCGACTTGTAGTCGACGTTGAAGCCCGTCGTCGGGGAGACGTTCTGCGCCACCATGATGCCGAAGTTCTCCTCGCGGTAGCGCTTCTGGCCCGACTCGGCGTAGTTCATGCGGATGAGCGGCCGCTTGGTGTTGTAGAACGGCACGTTCTCCATGTCGTAGGTATACGCGTAGTAGGGACTCGCAAACATGAAATCAAAGAACTGCGGCCTCCGAAAGTAGTTCAGCGGCATGGAAGCCTGTCCGAGCGCGCCCTGGGCGATGTCGCCCACATCCTCGCGGTAGAACGGATAGTCGATCCGGTAGTCGGTCAGCATCGTGTCGAGCGTTCCGATCTCCACGCGGTTGTAGTCGCGCCGCACGTGCCACATGAAGTTGTCGAGCGCACGGATCGAATCGCTGAAAAAGTACGATTCGAGCGGCTTGCGGATCTTCCGCTCCTTCTTGGTCGTATCCTGCGGCGTCTGTCCCTCGGCATTCTCCTCTCCGGTCTGCTCGTAGGGGTTGCCGCCGTAAAGGCTCGTCGACTCGCCGCGCTGCTGTGCGCGCATCAGGTCGCTGGCATCGAAGTGCTGCGCACGCAGCGCAGCGGGCAGCGCCAGACAGCACCCGACGAAGAGCGTCAGCAGTATGCGTTTCGACAATCGCGACATGTCAATGGGCGGAAAACCGCGGCAAAGGTAATTAAAATTTTTTAATTATGCAAGTCACCCTTTCCCACAACCCGTTGCGCGGCACATCATGCCCCAGCGGATGGCCGAGATGAGGATGTAGGCGAGGATGATCGCCGGCACGGCGTAGAGGCGCAGGATGGCGATCAGCGCGACGGCCAGCAGCAGGAAGAGGTAGCGCACCTGGTTTCCGCGCCAGCCGAAGCCGCGGAACTTGAGGGCGAACATCCGAACGGGCGACACGAGCAGCCAGGCCATGAGCGGCATGATGCAGATGAGCACGGGACCGCCGAAATCGAATCCCGTGCGGGCGCTGATGAGGCCCAGCGAGGTGAAGAAGAGGGCGTTGGCCGGGGTGGGCAGGCCGCAGAACTCCTCGTGCTGCGTCTCGTCGATGTTGAACTTCGCCAGGCGCAGGGCCGAGAAGGCGGCCAGCAGGAAGCTCGCAAAGGCGTAGACGTACAGCAGCAGGGTCTGCTCTTCGGTGAACGAGCGCGTGGTCATCACGTAGAGCACGGCGGCGGGCACGGCGCCGAACGAGACGACGTCGGCCAGCGAGTCGAGCTGCAGTCCGATCGGGGAGCTCTGCCCGAGCAGGCGCGCGACGAAGCCGTCGAAGAAGTCGAACACGGCAGCCAGCACCACGAACCAGAAGCTCCATTCGAGGTTGCCGTACTTGAGTGCCGAGACCAGAGCGAACGTGCCGCAGAGCAGGTTCGAGAGGGTCAGCATGTTGGGGATGGTGAACAGTCTGATCTTCATCGTCGCGCAAATTTAATTCCGCATCAGGGGGCAAAGTTACTAAAATATTTTTATCTTTGTAGAACGTAACGCTATATTCTAACTCATGGACAGCAACAAATATTGTGTCATCATGGCGGGCGGCATCGGCACGCGCTTCTGGCCCAAGAGCCGGCAGTCGATGCCCAAACAGTTCCTCGACATCCTGGGTACGGGAAAGTCCTTCATCCGCCAGGCCTACGAACGTTTCGCAAGAATCGTCCCGCCGGAGAACTTCCTGGTGGTGACCAACGACCGATACAAGTCGCTCGTGCTGGAGCACATCCCCGAGATCGAGGCGTCGCAGGTGCTCTGCGAGCCCGTGGGGCGCAACACGGCCCCCTGCATCGCCTATGCGGCCTACACGCTCATGAAGCGCGACCCCGAGGCGCAGATGATCGTGACGCCGTCGGACCACCTGATCCTCAACGAGGAGGATTTCCTCGCCATCATCGGCGAGTGCCTCGACTTCGCCGAGCGGCACGACGCCCTGATGACCGTGGGCATCAAGCCCACACGTCCGGAGACGGGATACGGCTACATCCAGGTTTCGGACTCGCAGCCCATCAGCAAGGTCAAGTGCTTCACCGAGAAGCCCGACCTCGAGCTGGCGCAGACCTTCATCCAGTGCGGCGAGTTCTTCTGGAACTCGGGCATCTTCATCTGGAAGGTCCGCAACATCATCGAGGCCTTCGAGAAGTACCTGCCCGAACACCACCAGCTCTTCAGCGGCGTGATGCACGCCGCGGGCACCGACGCCGAGCGCAACATCATCGAGATCGCCTTCTCGGAGTGCCGCGCCATCTCGATCGACTACGGCATCATGGAGAAGGCCGACAACGTCTACGTGCGCTGCGGCGAGTTCGGCTGGAGCGACGTCGGCACGTGGGGCTCGGTCTACCAGCACTCGCGCAAGGACCGCTACGCCAACGCCATTCCCCCGGAGGGGTGCTACCTCTACGATACGCGCTCGTCGATCGTCTCGCTCCCGAAGGGGAAGATCGCCGTCATCAGCGGTCTGAAGGAGTACATCGTCGTCGACACGGACGACGTGCTGCTGATCTGCCCGCGCGCCGAGGAGCAGAACATCAAGAAATTCATCGACGAGGTGAAGTTCCACAACGGAGACAAACACATCTGACATGTCCGATACGCCGAAGGGCCCCGTGGCCTTCCGATACAACGCCGCCGCCTACGACAGCGGCATCATCCGCCGCGAAGAGGGGGTCTGCGACGTCTGCGGCCGGCCGCGCGAATGGTTCTACACGGGAGCGGTCTACTGCGCGGGCCCGGCGCCGCACGTCTGCGCCGAGTGCCTTCACAGCGGCGAGGCGGCCCGCAAGTTCGACGCCACGTTCGTGACGCGCGGGAGCCGGCTGGTCACCGACCCCGCAAAGGCCGACGAACTCTACCACCGCACGCCGGGCTACCCGAGCTGGCAGGGGGACTTCTTCCCCTACTGCTGCGACGACTACTGCACCTTCCTCGGGGACGTGGGCACCGAGGAGCTCGAAGCGATGGGCATCGCCGACACCGTCTTCGCCGACTACGAGGAGCGGGGCGGCAATCCGCACGTGCGGGAGGTGCTCCAGGCCGTGGGCGAAACGGCCGGCTACCTCTTCCGCTGCCTCCACTGCGGGGCCTACCACCTCTACGTCGACCGGGAATAACCACACACCATACCGGGACGCTTCCGACCGCAAAAAGGGAGCGTCCCTTTTTCAACAAGAGGGAGCATCCCTTTTTCAATTTTTGCTGTCATGTCACCACTCTACGAACTGTTCCGGACCTGCGCGTGCGTCTCAACCGACACGCGGCGCATCGTGCCCGGCTCGATCTTCTTCGCGCTGCACGGCGCGACCTTCGACGGCAACCGCTTCGCCGCCGAGGCGCTCGACAAGGGGGCGGCATACGCCGTCGTGGACGACCCCGCGGCCGCCACGGACCCGCGCATGCGCCTCGTGCCCGACACGCTGCGCGCCCTGCAGGAGCTGGCGCGCGAACACCGCCGCGCGCTGGGCATCCCGATCCTCGCCATCACGGGCAGCAACGGCAAGACGACGACCAAGGAGCTCGTGAGCCGCGTGCTGGCCGAACGCTTCACGGTCCACGCCACGCAGGGCAACCTGAACAACCACATCGGCGTGCCGCTGACGCTGCTGGCAATGGATGCCCACACGCAGTTCGGCGTCGTGGAGATGGGGGCGAGCGCCTGCGGCGAGATTGCCCTGCTGGCCTCGATCGCCGAGCCCGACTACGGGCTGCTGACCAACGTCGGGCGCGCCCACCTCGAGGGCTTCGGCGGCCCGGAGGGGGTGCGGCGCGGCAAGGGCGAGCTCTACGACCGGCTCGCCGCAACGGGCGGCTGTGCCTTCGTGCGCAGCGACGACGCCGTGCTGGCGTCGATGGCCGACGAGCGGCCGACACTCCGCACGGTGCGCTACACGGCCGCGCTGGCCGACGGCTACGAACACCACCTTGAGGGTGAGTACAACCGCTTCAACGTCGCCGCGGCCATCGCCGTGGGACGCCACTTCGACATCCCCGACGAGCGCATCCGCCGCGCCATCGCCGGATATGTCCCCGACAACAACCGCTCGCAGCGCATGCAGACCGGCCGCAACACGCTCATCGTCGACTGCTACAACGCCAATCCGTCGAGCATGCACGCCTCGGTGGGCAACTTCCTCGCCGAGCCGCTCCGCGGCCGCCCGCACCGTGTGCTGATTCTGGGCGACATGCTCGAGCTGGGCGTCTGGTCCGGGGAGGAGCACCGGCAGGTCATCCTCCAGGCGGCACAGGACGCCTCGGCAGAGCTGCTGCTCGTGGGCGGCGAGTTCGCCCGCGCCTACGCCTCGCTGCCCGAACCGCGACCGGCCGCACGCCTCTACCCCTCGTGTGCGGAGCTCGCCGAAGCGCTCACCGCCGCACCGCTGCACGACGCGCTGATTCTCGTCAAGGCCTCGCGCGGCATCGGGCTGGAACGTATCGTCGACAAACTCTGAAAAACAACGCATTATGAAACGACTGCTTTACGGACTCTGCACCCTGCTGACGGTGGCGACGATCCTTCGCACCGCCGCACAACCCGCCGAAACACCCCCGACACCCGCACCCGGAAGCGCTGCGGCTGCCGCAACGACCTCGACCACCCCGACTTCTGCCTTCGAGAAGCGTCCCGTCGCACTCGAACGCGACTTCGGCCGTCTCTACGGCACGCTGACGGTGCCCGCCCGCGGGGCGGAGACCGCCGTGCTGCTGATTGCCGGGTCGGGCCCGACGGACCGCGACGGCAACAACCGGCTGGGCATCCGCAGCGACTGCTACCGCCTGCTGGCCGAGGAGCTGACCGCGGCGGGCTACGCCGTGCTGCGCTACGACAAGCGGGCCATCGGCACGAGCGTGCTCGACGACCCGACCCAGCTTCCGGAGCTGACCTTCGACCAATACATCGACGACGCCGCGGCGCTGGCCGACTACCTCGCCGGCGAGGGCTTCCGCCGCGTGGTGCTCGCGGGCCACAGCGAGGGGGCGCTCATCGCGTCGGTCGCCGCACAGCGCTCGCCTGCCGTCGCAGGCATCATCTCGCTCTGCGGCGCCGGCTACCCGATCGACGAGGTGCTCCGCCTGCAGCTGGCCGGGCAGCTCGTTCCGGCGCACATGGAACTCTTCGTCGAGGTTGAGCAGATCATCGCCTCTCTCAAGCGGGGCGAACGGGTCGACATGACCTACCACACGCAGGGACTGCAGGCGCTCTTCAGCCCCGGTGTGCAGCCCTTCATCATCTCGCAGATGCGCTACGACCCGCGGCAGGAGCTGCGCAAGGCGCAGGTTCCGGTGCTGATCGTCGGCGGCGGCAACGACCTGCAGGTTCCTGCGGACAATGCCGAAACGCTCGCCGCGGCACGCCGCGACGCCCGGAAGTGCATCATCCCCGGCATGGCGCACACGCTCAAGGCGTGCGCCGAGACGACCCTCGAAGGGCAGCTCCGCACGGCCTACGGCGACCCGACGCTGCCCCTCGCCCCGGAACTCGTGCCTGCCCTCACGGAATTTCTCGGCGGGCTGTGACAAATCACGGCCCACAGCCACCCGGGCAGCCGCAAATCCCGACGGCCGTGTCCGAGACGCCCGCCGCGCCTCATTCAGAAACACGCTCCGCGCAACAGAAAAGCCCCGTTTTCTCAACCGAAACGGGGCTTTTGCGACGGTTTTACCAAATATTTTGCTATTTTTGCACAAACTATAAAAAATCCTATCCGATCATGACACTCAACGAATACCAGCAGCACGCCCTCGAGACGGCCATCTATCCCGACGACCGCCGCATCATCTACCCCACGCTCGGACTCACGGGCGAAGCGGGCGAAGTGGCCGACAAGGTCAAAAAGGTGATCCGCGACGCCCACGAGGAGTTCACGCCCGAGCGGCGGCTGGAGATCGTCAAGGAGATCGGCGACGTGCTGTGGTACTGCGCCACGCTCTCGCGCGACCTGGGCTACGAACTCGAAGAGGTAGCGCAGATGAACGTCGACAAGCTTCGCTCGCGCATGCAGCGCCACCTGATCTCGGGCGACGGCGACAACCGCTGACGCCGCCGGAAGAGAGAGGGGGGGGGCATTGACCCGCCGCCGGACCGCCGCCCGGCACCGGACGTTTCCCGTGAAAAGGAGAGCCGCCGAAGCCCGAAGACCCGGAGCCGGATGCCGTCCGCGGCCGGAGCCGGAACAGCAAGACCCGGGGCCGGAACAGCAAGGCCCGGGGCCGGAACAGCGGAAAGGCCGGGACCGGGAAACCGGGAATCGGACAGGTCCGGAACTCCGGAACACCCGATCCGCGGAGCGCCCGGAACTTCCGAGCCCCCGGAAATCCGGAAAACACGGAGTTCCGCCCCGATCCGGGCAATGCGCCCCGACAAAAAGAACCACCAGAATCAGAAAAAAACCTGAAAATCCAGACAACAGACATGGAACCCGAAAAAATCCAGACATCGCTGCCCGAAAACGCCTACCGCGAGCTCAAGCCGGGCGAAACCTACACCCCGCTGATGCCCGCCTCGGCGACGCCCCGCGAGGTAACGCCCTACTCGGTCACGATGGGCGTCGTGATGGCCATCATCTTCTCGGCCGCGGCCGCCTTCCTCGGCCTGAAGGTCGGACAGGTCTTCGAGGCCGCCATTCCCATTGCCATCATCGCCGTAGGCATGGGCAACGTCCTGGGCAAGAAGAACATGCTCGGACAGAACGTCATCATCCAGTCGATCGGCGCCTCGTCGGGCGTAATCGTCGCAGGTGCGATCTTCACCCTCCCGGCACTCTACATCCTGGGGCTCGACGCCGCCTTCTGGCAGGTCTTCCTCTCGTCGCTCTTCGGCGGCCTGCTGGGCATCGTCCTGCTCATCCCCTTCCGCAAGTACTTCGTCAAGGAGATGCACGGCAAGTACCCCTTCCCCGAGGCCACCGCGACGACCGAAGTGCTCGTCTCCGGCGAGAAGGGCGGCAACCAGGCCAAGCTGCTCGCCGTGGCGGGTCTCGTGGGCGGTCTCTACGACTTCGTGGTCGGCACGTTCGGCCTCTGGACCGAGGGCATCTCAACGCGCATCTGCGCCTGGGGACAGGTGGCGGCCGACAAGTTCAAGGTGGTCTTCGGGCTCAACACCTCGGCCGCCGTGCTCGGCCTGGGATACATCATCGGACTCAAGTACGCCATGATTATCACCGCAGGCTCGTGCCTCGTGTGGTTCGTCATCGTGCCGGTGGTCGGCTCGCTGGCCCAGGCGCTCGACCCCGCGGCGCTGGCTTCGCTGCTGGGCGTCACCAACAAGGAGCTGCTGGCCGACCCCTCGGCGCTGCTCACGGCCGAGAACCTCTACGCCTTCATCGGCAAGCCGATCGGCATCGGCGGCATCGCCATGGCCGGCATCATCGGCATCGTCCGCCAGTCGAAGATCATCCGCCAGGCCGTCGGGCTCGCCGTCTCGGAGTTCGGCAGCGGCAAGGGCGCCGCAGCCGCCACGGAGCGCACGCAGCGCGACCTGACGATGAAGCGCATCCTGACGATTCTCATCTCGACGCTCGTCTGCGTCTTCGTCTTCTTCCACTTCGGGCTGCTCGACGGCTGGGTACAGTCCGTCACGGCGCTGCTCATCGTCTTCGTCATCGCCTTCCTCTTCACGACGGTGGCCGCCAACGCCATCGCCATCGTCGGCACGAACCCCGTTTCGGGTATGACGCTCATGACGCTCATCCTCTCGTCGCTCGTGCTCGTCTCGGTAGGGTTGAGCGGCACGACGGGCATGACCGCCGCACTCATCATCGGCGGCGTGGTCTGCACGGCCCTCTCGATGGCCGGCGGCTTCATCACCGACCTGAAGATCGGCTACTGGCTCGGCACGACGCCCCGCAAGCAGGAGATATGGAAGTTCCTCGGCACGTTCGTCTCCGCGGCCACGGTTGCCGGCGTGATGATCATCCTCAACAAGACCTTCGGATTCACCGGCGAAGGGGCGCTCGTGGCCCCGCAGGCCAATGCCATGGCGGCCGTCATCCAGCCGCTGATGACCGGAGGCCAGACCCCGTGGATGCTCTACTTCTGCGGCGCGGCCCTCGCGCTGGTGCTCACGGCCATCGGTGTCCCGGCCCTCGCCTTCGCGCTGGGCATGTTCATCCCCATGGAGCTCAACGCCCCGCTGGTCGTCGGCGGTCTGGTCGCCTGGTTCGTCTCGAACCGCTCGAAGGATGCCGCCCTGAACAAGGCCCGCTTCGACCGCGGCACGCTCATCGCCTCGGGCTTCATCGCCGGCGGTGCGCTGATGGGCGTGGTAAGTGCCCTGCTGAAGTTCGCCGAGGTAGACTGGTACCTCTCCGACTGGGCTGCATCGAACGCCGCCGAGTGGGTGGGTCTTGCAATGTACGTGGCGATCATCTGCTACTTCACCTGGCACACGCTGCGCGCGAAAAAGGAGGAGTAACGATACCCGCAGACGAAAATATGCGCTGAAAATGCGTTAACGGCACACAGGATTTGTCAAGAACACCGTTTCTGTCGTAGACGCGCATCGAAACAGACAATACGGAACCGGCCCGCCGCACGGCAGGCCCTCCCCTCGGGAGGGGTTTGGGGCGGGGGTCGGATTTGCGGAGACGCGGCACGCCGTGAAAACGGCGGCCGGACATGTACAGACAATGAAAATTCAATAAAACAACAAGGATATGGACCTGAAAGAGAGATTTCTGAAATACGTCTCCTACGACACGCAGTCGTCGGAGGAGAGCATGACCTTCCCCTCGACCGAGAAGCAGAAGGTGCTGCTCGAGGCCCTGCGCGACGAAATGCAGACGCTGGGCATGACCGAGGTGACGATGGACCGCTACGGCTACGTCATGGGCACGGTGCCCGCCTCGAAGGGGTATGAGAACGCCCCGGTCATCGGCTTCATCGCCCACGTCGACACGTCGCCCGACATGAGCGGCAAGGATGTCAAGCCCCGCATCGTCGACGAATACGACGGCGGCGACCTGGTGCTCAACGGCCACCTGACGATGCGCGTCGAGGAGTTCCCCGAGCTGGCCTTCTTCAAGGGCCACACGCTCATCCACACCGACGGCACGACGCTGCTCGGCGCCGACGACAAGGCCGGCGTGGCCGAGATCATGACCGCCGCGGAGTACCTGATGGCCCATCCCGAGGTCAAGCACGGCAAGATACGCATCGGCTTCACGCCCGACGAGGAGGTGGGGCGCGGCGTGGACTTCTTCGACGTCAAGGCCTTCGGCGCCGACTTCGCCTACACGGTGGACGGCGGCATGGAGGGAGAGCTCGAATACGAGAACTTCAACGCCGCAAGCGCCAAGATCGAGATTCAGGGCCGCAACGTCCACCCGGGCTATGCCAAGAACAAGATGATCAACGCGCTGGACGTGGCGTGCGAGCTGCAGTCGCTGCTGCCCGCGGCCGAGCGTCCGCAGTACACCGAGGGCTACGAGGGCTTCTACCACTGCGTCGGGCTGAACGGCACGGTCGAGAAGGCCTCGATAAGCTACATCATCCGCGACCACGACAGCGACCGCTTCGAGCAGCGCAAGGTCTTCATGTGGGCCGTCGTCGACCTGCTCAAGAAGAAGTACGGCGACAGCGTGCTGACGCTCACGCTCAAGGACCAGTACTTCAACATGCGCAAGATGGTCGAGCCGCACCCGCAGGTGATCGACAAGGCCCTCCGGGCGATGGAGCAGGCCGGCGTGAAGCCCCTCGTAAGGCCGATCCGCGGCGGTACGGACGGCGCGCGCCTCTCGTTCATGGGGCTGCCCTGCCCGAACCTCTTTACCGGCGGCATGAACTTCCACGGCAAGTTCGAGTACTGCTCGCTCACGACCATGCGCAAGGCCCAGCAGGTGATCCTGAACCTCGCGCAGCTCTGGGCCGAGTAGACCGGACACAACCCATGCGGCGGACGGCGGCGCACAGCCTCCGCCGCCGCTTCCACAAGCAACATACGACATGGACAACTACGGATTTCTGAAAGTGGCGGCCGCGGTGCCGCGCGTGAAGGTCGGCGATTGCACCTGGAACGCCTCGCGCCTGGCGGCGCTGGCTGACGAGGCGGCGCAACGCGGCGTGGAGATCGTCGTCTTCCCCGAACTCGCCCTGACGGGCTACACGTGCGGCGATCTGCTGCAGCACGGCTCGCTGCTCGACGCCGCGGACGAAGCCTTCAAGGAGCTGGTACGCACGACACGCAAACTGCCCCTGACGCTCATCGCCGGCATCCCCCTGCGCCACGGCTCGACGCTCTACAACTGTGCCGCGGTCTTCACGCAGGGCCGCGTGCTGGGCGTCGTACCCAAGAGCTACATCCCCGACTACTCGGAGTTCTACGAGAACCGCTGGTTCGCCTCGGGCGCCGGCATCTCCGGCGAGCAGATCGCCGTGGCCGGGCAGCAGGCCGACTTCGGCGCCGACCTCACGTTCGAGGTCAACGGCACGGAGTTCGGCGTGGAGCTCTGCGAGGACCTCTGGACGGCCATACCGCCCTCGTCGCAGCTGGCGCTCAACGGCGCGAAGGTGATCTTCAACCTCTCGGCCTCGCCCGAGGCCGTGGGCAAGCACGCCTACCTGCGGCAGCTCGTGGCCCAGCAGTCGGCCCGCACCATCGCGGGCTACGTCTACTGCTCGGCGGGCTTCGGCGAATCCTCGACCGACCTGGTCTTCGCCGGAAACGGCCTCATCGCCGAGAACGGCCGCATCCTGCGCGAGATGCCGCGCTTCCAGCTCGACGAGCAGCTGCTCGTCGCCGACCTCGACATCGAACGCCTCGACCACGAACGCCGCCGCAACACCTCGTTCCGCATGAACGCCGGGGCGACGGAGAACACGGTCATCGAGATGGAGATACCCGAAGGGCTGCGGGCCGCGGCGCTCGACCGCGACATCGACCCCATGCCGTTTGTCCCGCAGGACGAGCAGCACCGCAGCGAACGGTGCGAGGAGATCTTCCAGATTCAGTCGCACGGCCTCGCGCGGCGGCTCGAACACACGGGGTGCAAATGCGCCGTCGTGGGCATCTCGGGCGGGCTGGACTCGACGCTGGCGCTGCTCGTGACGGCCCGCACGTTCGACAAGCTGGGGCTCGACCGCGCGGGGATTCTCGGCATCACGATGCCGGGCTTCGGCACGACGGACCGCACCTACCGCAATGCGCTGGAGCTGATGCGCGGGCTGGGCGTCACGGTGCGCGAGATACCGATCCGCGACGCCTGCATGCAGCACTTCCGCGACATCGGGCTCGACCCCGAGGACCGCTCGGCAGCCTACGAGAACAGCCAGGCGCGCGAGCGCACGCAGATACTCATGGACGTGGCCAACATGGAGGGCGGGCTGGTCATCGGCACGGGCGACCTCTCGGAGCTGGCGCTGGGATGGGCGACCTACAACGGCGACCAGATGTCGATGTACGGCGTCAACGCCTCGATTCCCAAGACGCTGGTGCGCCACCTCGTCCGGTGGGCCGCCGACACCGAGCGCGACGCCTCGACGCGCGCCACGCTGCTCGACATCATCGACACGCCGGTGAGCCCCGAGCTGCTGCCCGCCGACCCGCAGGGGCACATCGCACAGAAGACCGAGGACCTGGTCGGGCCCTACGAGCTGCACGACTTCTTCCTCTACAACCTCGTCCGCGCGGGATACGGGCCCGCCAAGACGCTCTTCCTGGCCGAGCAGGCCTTCCGCGGCAGCTACGACCGGGCGACGATCCTCAAATGGTTACGCACCTTCGTGCGCCGCTTCTTCACCCAGCAGTTCAAGCGTTCGGCCATGCCCGACGGCCCGAAGGTCGGTACGCTGACCCTCTCGCCGCGCGGCGACTGGCGCATGCCTTCGGATGCCTCGGCCGCGGCGTGGATGCGCGAAATAGAAACACTTTGACAGCCTTGAACATGAAACGGATTCTCATACTTGTCGCCCTGCTCGCGCTCGCCATTCCGGGCGCGCAGGCGCAGAACTGGCTCGACGCCCTGAAAAAGAGCGCCACGACGGCCGCCGACAAGGCCACGGGCGGCAAACTGACCGAAATGGCCCTCTACGGCACGTGGACCTATGCCCGGCCGAGCGTGAAGTTCGAGGGCGAGGGGCTCTCGGCCAACTTCAGCGGTTCGATTGTCGAGACGCTGATCGTCGACCAGCTGGCGAAAATCTACGCCAAGGGCGGTCTGGAGGCGGGCAAGGGGACGCTCACCTTCACCAAAAAGGACAACGCGGTCACCGCCGCGTTCGGTACCCACAAGATCGAGGGCAGCTATGTGTTTGACGCCGAGAGCCACGACATCACCTTCAGCCTGGCGGACGGCAAAATATCGTTGAGCGCGGTCCCGAGCCGCGCCTACCTGAACGGCAGCGAGCTGACGATCGTCTTCCCCGTCAAACGGCTTATGGAGATCATCCAGCAGCTGGGCGACAAGATCGAAAGCAGCAACCTCGAAACCCTGTCGGCCGCCGCCTCGCTCCTGTCGCAGTACGACAACGCCTACGTCGGCTTCGCCTTCTCGAAATAGCACGGCGGCAAAGCCCCCGGCACGAAATTTTTTTCGACTTTTTTTCAATGACGGATTCCACGCGGATCCGTCATTTTTCGTTACGAACTGGCAACCCGCCGTCCGGCAGGCCGTCCGAATCGTAAGCAAAGGCGGCGGAATCGGATAATAAGATATTTTACGAAATTATTAAAGGATTTGCAAAACAGCGGAACATGTCTTAAATTTGGATTCGCAAGCCTAACAATCCCTAAAAAATACGCGTTATGAACGAACAGGCCCGTCAGTATGTCGAAGAGTTCATGAGCCGGCTCATCGCCCGCAATCCGGGTGAACCGGAGTTCCACCAGGCCGTCCGCGAGGTGGCCGAATCGCTGGCCCCGCACATCGTCGCCAGTCCCGTCCTGCTGAAGATGAAGATTCTGGAGCGCATCGCCGAACCCGAGCGCATCGTCATCTTCCGTGTGCCGTGGCTCAACGACAGGGGCGAAATCGAAATCAACCGCGGCTACCGCGTCCAGATGAACAGCGCCATCGGCCCCTACAAGGGCGGCATCCGCTTCCACCCCTCGGTGAACCTCTCGATCCTGAAGTTCCTCGCCTTCGAGCAGACCTTCAAGAACAGCCTCACGACCCTGCCCATGGGCGGTGCGAAGGGCGGCTCGGACTTCGACCCCAAGGGCAAGTCGGACAACGAGGTGATGAAGTTCTGCCAGTCGTTCATGACCGAGCTCCAGCGCCACATCGGGCAGGACACGGACGTCCCGGCCGGCGACATCGGCGTCGGCGGACGCGAAATCGGCTTCCTCTTCGGGCAGTACAAGCGGCTACGCGACGAATTCTCCGGCACGCTCACCGGCAAGGGCCGCGACTGGGGCGGCAGCCCGCTGCGCCCCGAAGCCACGGGATACGGCACCTGCTACTTCGCCGAGGAGATGCTCGCAACGCGCGGCGAGAGCCTGCGCGGCAAGAGGGTCTGCATCTCCGGCTCGGGCAACGTCGCCCAGTATGCCTGCCAGAAGGCCTCGCAGCTCGGAGCCCGCGTGGTGACGCTCTCCGACTCGTCGGGCTTCATCCACGACCCCGAGGGGATCGACGCCGCGAAACTCGACTACGTCATGGAGCTCAAGAACATCTACCGCGGCCGCATCCGCGAATATGCCGACCGCTACCCGTCGGCGACCTACCACCCCGGGCAGCGCCCGTGGGGCATCGCATGCGACGTCGCCATGCCGTGCGCCACGCAGAACGAGCTGAACGGCGACGAGGCGCAGACGCTCGTCGACAACGGCTGCCGCTGCGTGGTCGAGGGGGCCAACATGCCCTCTACGCCCGAGGCGATCCGCATCTTCCAGCAGCACCGCCTGCTCTACGCCCCGGGCAAGGCGGCCAACGCCGGCGGCGTGGCCACCTCGGGGCTCGAAATGACCCAAAACTCCATGCGCCTGACGTGGACGCCCGAGGAGGTCGACGAACGCCTGCACGCCATCATGCGCAACATCCACGAGGTGTGCGTGCGCTACGGCACACAGGAGGACGGCTACGTCAACTACGTCGCGGGGGCCAACATCGGCGGCTTCATGAAGGTGGCCAACGCCATGCTGGCACAGGGCTGCGTATAGCCGCCCGCCCGACGGACACCGGCTTCCGCCGAAACGGACAAAGGCCTCCGCCGCAGCGGAGGCCTTTGCCATAATAATACGGAGAGGAGCTCTCCGCGCGGAGGCCCGGGATCAGAGGAACAGCACCGCCAGCACGGTGACGACGAAGCCGCCGCAGAAGCCCGCAAGGACCTGCGCGGCGTTGTGGCAGCCGAGGTAGAGGCGCGCCGAAGCCAGGGCGCCCGCAAGCAGGATCGCCACCATGAGCGGGATCATCATGTTGCCCACGCCCAGGATGTTCATCACCACGAGCAGCGCCACGACGGCCCCCATGCCCGTCAGGTGGAGGCTGATCTTCCAGTAGCCCGACACGACGAGGCACATCACCTCGCAGCAGGCCGCCGCGAGCATGAACTTGCGCAGGAAGGCGGCCGAGGGGATCCGGGCGATCGTGATGGCGCAGAGCACATAGCAGATCGCCCCGATGAGCAGCGGCAGCAGCCGCTCGCGCCGTTCGTCGACCCGGTAGCTCGAGATGCGGCCCAGCGAGCGCAGCACGCCGAGCGACAGCGCCGGGATGACGATCGCATAGAGGACGACCACCCAGAGCAGATAGCACTTCACCCCGGTCGAATAGTGTGCGAAGACGGTCAGCGTCAGCAGCACGACGATCATGTAGAGCGGCAGGACGAAGGGGTGCAGCACCCACGAGAGTCCGTGGGCCAGTTTCTTCTTGTAGTTGTTCATCGTCAGATTTGCTTGCGCAGGCGCGCCACGGGGATGCCGAGCATCTCGCGGTACTTGGCCACCGTGCGCCGCGCGATGCGGTATCCCTTGGCATTGAGGATGTCCATGAGCGTCTCGTCGGTCAGCGGATGGCGCTTGTCCTCCTCGTCGATGCACTCCTGCAGAATGTGCTTGATCTCATAGCTCGACACCTCTTCGCCCGACTCGGTCTGCATGGCCTCCGAGAAGAGCGACTTGAGCAGGATGATGCCGAACTGCGTCTGCACGTACTTGCTGTTCACGACGCGCGAGATGGTCGAGACGTCGAGCCCCGTGCGGTCGGCGATGTCCTTGAGGATCATTGGGCGCAGCTTCGAGCGGTCGCCGTCCTTGAAATACTCCTGCTGGTAGTCGAGAATCGTCTGCATCGTGCGCATGAGCGTGTCGTGGCGCTGCTTGATGGCCGAGATGAACCACTTGGCCGAGTCGATCTTGCTCTTGACGAACTGCACGGCGTCGCGGTCCTTCTCGCGCACCTTGCCGTCGGGGCCGACCATGTCGCGGATCATCTCCACGTAGCGGCGGTTGATCCGCACCTCGGGGACGTTGTAGGAGTTGAGCGAGAGCTGGAAATGGCCGTCCTGGTAGTCGAGGATGAAGTCCGGGATGATGTAGGGCGTCGTATCGGTGCCCCCCTCGGCATAGAGGTTCCCGGGCTTGGGCGACAGGTGCCTAATCTCGGCGATCGCCTCGCGGAACTCCTCCTCGGAGACCTGCAGCCGCGCGATGAGCTTCTCGTAGTGTTTCTTGACGAACTCGTCGAAATAGGAGGTCAGAATCCGGCGGGCCAGGCGCCGTGCCGGCGTGTCGGACGGCAGCTGATCCATCTGCAGGAGCAGGCACTCCTGCAGGTTGCGCGCCCCGACGCCCGCGGGCTCCAGCTCGTGGATCACGCCCAGCACCCGTTCGAGCTCCGCGGCCGTGGTTTCGATGCCGACCGTAAAGGCGATGTCGTCGGCCACCGACTCCAGGTCGCGCCGCAGGTAGCCGTCCTCGTCGAGGCTGCCGACCAGGTAGACGGCCAGCCGCTGCTCGCGCTCGGGAAGGTTGCGGTAGCCCAGCTGCTCGATGAGGTACTCCTGCAGCGAGCGTCCCTCGGTGAGGTAGACCGGGCGCTGCTTGTCGTCCTTCGAGTAGTTGTTGATCCGGCTCTTGTACGAGGGGGTCTCATCCTCGCGCAGGTACTCGTCGACGGAGATCTCCTGGGGCTGCTGCTCCTCGTCCTCCGTCCTGCGCTCCTCCTCTTCCAGCACGATGTTGTTCTCGATCTCCTGTTTGATGCGCTGTTCGAGCTGCACGGTGGGCAGCTCGAGCAGCTTGATCATCTGAATCTGCTGCGGAGAGAGCTTCTGTTGCAGCGAAAGTACCTGTTTCTGATTGATTGCCATAAAGCGGGGTCCAAATTAAGAATTGCAGCATTCCAATTTGGTCTCTTCATCGATTCGGGTTCGGGGGGGGGTACACGGCTAAAAATCGGCGTGCAGGGGCGTGCGCGGGAAGGGCTGCACGTCGCGGATGTTCATCAGTCCGGTCACGAACATCAGCAGGCGGTCGAAGCCCAGGCCGAAGCCCGAGTGGGGAGCCGATCCCCAGCGGCGCGTGTCGAGGTACCACCAGATATCCTTCTCGTTCATGCCCAGCTCCTTGACGCGGGCCGAGAGCTTGCCGTAGTCGGCCTCGCGCTCCGAGCCGCCGATGATCTCGCCGATCTTCGGGAAGAGGACATCCATCGCGCGCACGGTCTTGCCGTCGTCGTTCTGCTTCATGTAGAAGGCCTTGATCTGCTTGGGGTAGTTGATCAGGATCACCGGACGCTTGAAGTGCTCCTCGACCAGGTAGCGCTCGTGCTCCGACTGCAGGTCGCAGCCCCAGTCGCACGGGAACTCGAACTTGCGGCCCGAAGCCTTCAGAATCTCGATGCCCTCGGTGTATTCCAGCCGCTTGAAGTCGTGATCCACGACAAAGCGCAGGCGGTCGAGCAGCTCCTTGTCCCACATCTTGTTCAGGAACTCGAGGTCCTCCATGCAGTTGTCCAGCGCATACTGGATCAGGTACTTGAGGAACGCCTCGGCCAGCTCCATGTTGTCCTCCAGGTCGTAGAAGGCGGCCTCGGGCTCGATCATCCAGAACTCCGAGGCGTGGCGCGGCGTATTGGAGTTCTCGGCGCGGAACGTGGGGCCGAACGTGTAGATGCGGCCCAGCGACAGGGCGCCCAGCTCGCCTTCGAGCTGGCCCGAGACGGTCAGGTTGCACGACTTGCCGAAGAAGTCCTGCGTGTAGTCGACCCGGCCATCCTCCGTGCGGGGCAGGTTGTTCAGATCGAGCGTCGTCACCTGGAACATGGCGCCGGCACCCTCGCAGTCCGACGCGGTGATGATCGGCGTATGGAAGTAGTAGAAGCCATTCTTGTGGAAGAACTCGTGGATGGCCCACGCCATGGCGTGGCGGATGCGGTAGACCGCGCCGAACGTATTGGTGCGGGGACGCAGGTAGGCGATCTCACGCAGGAACTCGAGCGAATGGCCCTTCTTCTGCAGGGGGTAGGTATCGGGATCGGCCGTGCCGTAGATCTCGATGCGCTCGGCCTGCACCTCGACGCCCTGCCCCGCCCCGGGCGAAGCCACGAGCCGTCCGTCGACACGGATGCAGGCGCCCGTCGTAACGGGCTTGAGCTGCTCCTCGGCGATCTTCGACAGGTCCACGACCACCTGGATGTTGCCCACGCACGACCCGTCGTTCAGGGCGATGAAGGCCACGTTCTTGTTGCCGCGCTTCGTGCGCACCCAACCTTTGACGACAATGTCGGTGTCGACGGCACCCGACTTCAGAATCTCAGCAATTCTCGGCGTTTTCATGTATGATCGATTTTGTATTTGTTGCACATGCAAGGTTTTCCGAATTGACAAAGTTAGCTATTATTTGCGATTTGGCAAAAAAAAAGTACCTTTGTCCGATCCCAAACGAATGCACGCAATGAAACGAACGATATTGCTCCTTGCGGCACTCCTTGCGGCGGCGGGCGCCGCAGCCCAGGAGGCCGGCCGCATCTTCCGCACCGAGGCCGTACCCTACGACCTGCGCCGGGACGCCGAGCGGGGCGACCGCGCGAAATCGGGCCACACGATCGACTTCCGCCCCGGGATGGTCTCCGCCTCGGACCGCTCGTTCGTCGTCGGGCAGCGCGTTGACATCCCCTATGTCTGGACCGACGGGGTCGTCGGCCTGCACCTCGAGAATGTCCGCTCGGCCTACACGCTGCGGGTCAACGACTGCGAGGTGGCGCGCGTCGAGGACCCCTCGACCCCGGCGGAGTTCGACCTCACGGAGAGCATCCGGCAGGGGACGAACGACATCCGGCTGGAGCTGCGCGACAGCGGCGCCGAACGCATCAACACCGCGCCGACGACGCGCGAGGCCTTCTCCGGGAGCTACCTCTATTACCAGAACAAACGCTCGATCCGCGACTTCGAGATCGCGCTGGTCGCCGACACGGCCGGGCGCCGCTTCGGCATGCTCGACCTGAAGATCATCGCCCGAAACGCGTTCAACTACGACGAGAGCGTGACGGTCGGGTTCGACATCTACTCGCCGCAGGGCAAGCTGCTCGAATTCAACATGAAGGAGGTGACGATCCCGGGCCGCTCGACCGACACGGTACGTTTCAGCCCCTACATCTACGGCACCTACGACAACGTCTGGTCGGCCGACCGCCGCAACCCGCCCCTCTACCGCGTGATGCTCTTCACGCGGCGTGACGGCGCCTACAAGGAGTACATGCCCCTGCGCATCGGCTTCGGCCGCGCCGAGCTCGTCGACGGCCGCCTCATGCGGCTGGGCCGCGAGCTGCAACTCTCAACGGCCCCGTGCAACGCCGCGGCCGATCGCGCGACGACGCGCCGCGAGCTGCTGGCGCTCAAGGTGGCCGGGAAAAACACCGTCTGCCCCGACTGTCCGCAGCCGGCCTGGTTCTACGAGCTCTGCGACGAGGTGGGGCTCTACGTCATCGACCGGGCCAACATCAACGCCCCGGACGGGCGCACGAACCGCGCCGTGGGCGGCACCCCCTCGAACGACCCGGCGCTGGCCGACGAGTACCTCGAGCGCGTCAAGGCGATGTACTACCGCTCGCGCAACTTCACCTGCGTCGTTGCCTATGCCCTGGGCGGCCCCTCGGGCAACGGCTACAACATGTACAAGGCCTACGAGTGGCTGAAATCCGTCGAACACGACCGGCCGGTGATCTACGAGGATGCCGACGGCGAGTGGAACTCGGACCTTTGACGAAGGTGAAAGGTGAAAAGTAAAAAGTAAAAGAAGTAACAAGCGGGAGGCCGCGGGGCGGCAAAAGAGCGCAACCGACATGACCATCGAACTGATCCTCATCGGCAAGACCGACTCGAAGGAGATCGCGTCGCTCATGGAGCTCTACGTGCGGCGGGTGAACCACTACTGCCGCTTCGCCGTCACGACGCTGCCCGACGTGCGCAACACGCGCAGTCTGACCGAGCGGCAGCAGCGCACGGCCGAGGGCGAGGCGATCCTGCGCCAGCTGCGCGACGGCGATTACGTCGTGCTGCTCGACGAGCGGGGCGAGGAGATGCGCTCCGTGGAGTTCGCGGCATGGCTCCAGAAACGCCTCAACAGCGGGCTCCGGCGCCTCGTGCTCATCATCGGCGGCCCCTACGGCTTCTCGGAGGAGGTCTACGGCAGGGCCGACGGCCGGCTGTCGCTCTCGCGCATGACCTTCTCGCACCAGATCATCCGGGCGATCTTCGCCGAGCAGATCTACCGCGCCTTCACCATCCTCCACAACGAACCCTACCACCACGAATGACCATGCCGCAGCGTCCCGCCATTGCCGTCCTCACGCCCAACATCCTGACGGGTCTCGGGTTGAAGGCCATTCTGGAGAAGGTCATCCCGATGGCCGACGTCGAGCTCTACGCCGACTTCGACTCCTTCGCCGAGGCCGGGCCGGAGCGCTTCTACCACTACTTCGTCGCCGCGGAGCTCTGCCCGGCGCATGCGGCGTTTTTCCGTGCGCAGCGCCACAAGGCCATCCTGCTGACCAACGGCGAACCCGGCCCCGCGCTGGAGGGGATGCACGCTATCGACGTCCGCACGAGCGAGGAGCGCCTCGTGCACGACCTGCTGCGCATGCACCACGGCGCCCATCCGCACGACCACGGTCCCCTGCCCGAGGCACCCGCCGCTCCGGCCCGGACGGCTGCCGCGCCCCTGACCGACCGCGAGACGGAGGTGCTCACGCTGCTGGCCCGCGGTCTGATCAACAAGCAGATCGCCGAGGAGCTCCACATCGGCCTCACGACGGTCATCACACACCGCCGCAACATCATGGAGAAACTCCGCGTGCGCTCGCTCGCCGAGCTGATCCTCCGCGCCGTGGCCGCCGGATACGTCGACGCCGGACGCCTCTGACCCCGCCGCTCGCCCCGCCGCTCTCCTCATAAATAAGGATTGCACGATCCGAAATAAATCCGTTACTTTGCACCCGGAACCAACGTCCCGATCCGTGTCGTACAAACTGCTGCTCATACCGCTCCTGCTGCTGCCCCTCACGCTCCCTGCGGCGCCCGGGTCACGCGGTGCGGCACATACGGGCGACGCCGGCCGCACGGAGACGGCAGCCGCCGCCACGACCTCGGGCATCGACGCCGCGGAGGCGGCCGACACGGTGATCGTGGTCGACAACGTGCAGGTGACGGCCATCAAGCAGGGGCTCGTGCTGCGTTCCGAACCCGTCGCGGCAACCATCGTCGGGAGCCGCGCCATCGAGCGGCAGCACGTCGACGCCCTGAAGAATCTCTCGCAATACGTCCCGAACTTCCACGCCCCGGACTACGGGTCACGCATGACCTCCTCGATCTACGTGCGCGGACTGGGCGCCCGCATCGACCAGCCCGTCGTGGGGCTCAACATCGACAACGTCCCGGTCCTGAACAAAAACAACTTCGACACGGAGATCGCCGACGCCGAGCGCATCGAGGTGCTGCGGGGCCCGCAGTCGACACTCTACGGCCGCAACACGATGGGCGGCGTGGTGAACATCTACACTCGCTCGCCGCTCACCTACGAGGGGGTGCGGCTGCTGACCGAATACGGCAGCGGCGGGACGTGGCGCCTGCGCGCCTCCTCCTACTGCCGGCTGACACCCGACCTGGGGATGTCCGTGACGGGCTACTACACCCGCACGGGCGGCTTCTTCGAGAACCTCGCGACGGGCGAGCCGTGCGACTGGGAGCGCATGGGCGGCGGCCGCTGGAAGGTGCAGTGGCGTAACGGCCGCGGCCTGCGCATCGACAACACGCTCTCCTTCTCGGTGCTCGAGCAGGGGGGATACCCCTATGCCTATGCGGGTGAGGAGCTTGTCGACGACGCCGGGCAGACGATCATCCGCCCGGGCGAAATCCGCTACAACGACCCCTCGGCCTACCGCCGCACGAGCCTCAGCAACGGACTCACCGTGCGTTACGACGCCGCACGTTACAGCGTCGCGTCGATCACCAGCTACCAGTACTCCGACGACTGCATGGACCTCGACCAGGACTTCCTGCCCCTGTCGTACTTCACGCTGCAGCAGGCGCTGCGCGAACACAGCGTGACCGAGGACCTGGTCTTCCGCTCGCGCGACGGCGGACGCTACGGCTGGCTCGCCGGGCTCTTCGCCTTCTACCGCCACGGCCACATGGAGGCTCCGGTGCACTTCAAGCGCACGGGCATCGAGCGGCTCATCCTCGACAACGCCAACGAGCATCTCGGCCCGATCTGGAACGAGCACTACGACAGCGACATGCAGGAGCTGCCGCTGCTCTCCGACTTCCGCAATCCGGTCGTGGGCGGAGCGCTCTACCACGAATCGACGCTCCGGCTGGGGCGCTGGCGCCTGGCTGCCGGCGTGCGTGTCGACGTCGAACACACGGCGCTGCGCTACCGCTCGCAGGCCGAGATGGACTACACGATCTACCGCGAGGGGGCCGAGCCGCAGCCGGCCACCGTCTCGATCGACGAGCGCAACCGCATCGCGCACACCTATTGGGAGGTGCTGCCGAAGCTCTCGGCGACCTACGCCTTCGACGAGGTGCGCAACCTCTACCTCTCGGTGGCCAAGGGCTACAAGGCCGGCGGCTTCAACACGCAGATCTTCTCCGACATCCTGAGCGAGAAGCTCAAGTGGCAGATGGCCGGCTCGCGCTACGACGAGCCCGACCTGATGTCCTACCGCCCCGAGCAGAGCTGGAACCTCGAGCTGGGCGGCCACTTCTCCTGCCTGGAGGGGGTCGTGCGGGGCGACTTCGCGCTCTTCTGCATCTTCGTGCGCAACCAGCAGCTCACGGTCTTCCCCGAGGGGCAGTCCACGGGGCGCATGATGACCAACGCCGGGCGCACGCGCTCGCTGGGCGGCGAGCTGTCGTTGCAGCTCTCGCCGTGGCGCACGCTCGATCTCAACCTCGCCTGCGGCTACACCGACGCCAGCTTCGTGCGCTACGACGACGGACAGCAGGACTATGCCGGGCGGCGCACCCCCTACGCCCCGCAGCACACCTTCGCGGCGCAGGCCGCCTGGACCATCCCGACGGGCGTGGCGTGGCTGGGCGACGTGGTCCTGCAGGGCGGCGTCAACGGCACGGGGCGCATCTACTGGAACGAGGAGAACAGCCGCACGGAGGCCCCCTACGCGCTGCTCGAAGCCTCCGTGCGCCTCGAACACCGCCGCTGGGCGCTCGACCTCTGGGGCCGCAACCTCGCCGACACGCGCTACGACCTCTTCTACTTCAAGTCCATGGGCAACGAGTTCGTGCAACGGGGACGTCCCCGCACCTTCGGAATAACCTTATCCATTCATATCGACTGACATGCTGAAAAAACTCTTTCTCTTCGCACTGGCGGCCTGCACCCTTGCGGCCTGCAACAAGGACGAGGGCACGGGCCTGCCCTACGACTACGTCTACCTCAAGGAGAACACAAACATCAGCGAGGGCCATCTTCAGGGCCGCAACATGCACTTCTACGGCACCTCGACGGTAACCGACGCCGCAGGCGGGGTCTTCACCTACCGCAAGGCGCACTTCGAGCTGGCGGGGCTCGACGACTTCCATCTCTACATGCACAAGACGCGCTTCGCCGCGGATATGCCGGGCGTCGAGATGCGCATTCCCGACGTACCGTACACACCGACCGGCGACAAGTCGCTGACGTTCAGCCTCGATGAGGTCATCCCCGAGGCCGAGCGGCCCAATGCCGTGGGCGGCGGTGCCACCTACGTGCCCGTCGAGCAGTACGTCATCACGCAGCTCGCAGGGTCGATCGACAACACCCTCTGCCGCGTGGAATTTACCTGCGCCGGGGTCTATCATGTCGTTTTCGAGGGCAATCTGATCGGAGAAAAGTAAATTTTTTCCTACCTTTACACGGTCGAAAAAAACGTTCATGACCATGAAACCCGAATACAAACCCTTTGTCGATGACCTGATCGAACTCTGCATCAGGGAGGACATCGGCGACGGCGACCACACGTCGCTTTCGTGCATCCCGGCCGACGAACACGGCCGCATGCGCCTGCTCTGCAAGCAGGAGGGCGTGATTGCCGGCATCGAGATTGCGCAGATTGTCCTGCAGCGTCTCGACCCCGAAATGCGTTTCGAGCAGATTCTCCACGACGGCGACCGCGTCAAGCCGGGCGACGTCGCCTTCTACGTCTCGGGACGCCTGCGCTCGCTGCTGCAGGCCGAGCGCATCCTGCTCAACATCATGCAGCGCATGAGCGGCGTGGCGACGCAGACGGCCGTCTACGTCAAGCGCCTCGAAGGGCTCCACACCCGCGTGCTCGACACGCGCAAGACCACGCCCGGCATGCGCGTGCTGGACAAGATGGCCGTGAAGATCGGCGGCGGCGAGAACCACCGCATGGGTCTCTTCGACATGATCCTGCTGAAGGACAACCACATCGACTTCGCAGGCGGCATCGAGAAGGCCATCCGCCGCGTGCGCGCCTACCTGGCCGAGCGCGGCAAGCAGCTGCCCATCGAGTGCGAGGTCCGCTCGCTGGAGGACATCGACAAGGTCTTCGCCGCAGGCGGCGTCGACCGCATCATGTTCGACAACTTCACGCCCGAGATGACGCGCCGCGCCGTCGAGAAGGTCGCCGGACGCTGCGAAACCGAGTCGAGCGGCGGCATCACCCTCGAGACGATCCGCGAGTACGCCGAGTGCGGCGTCGACTTCATCTCGGTGGGGGCGCTGACGCACCAGATCCGCTCGCTCGACATGTCGCTCAAGGCCTGCGAATAAGACCCGGAGACCCCGACCGACGGGGTGCAAAGTGCACGAAGGCTCCATGAGACGGTTTCTGCATACCCCGCTTGCCCTGCTGCTGCGGCGCATCGCACTGCTCTACGTGGTGCTGATGCTCTGCCGCGCGGCTTTTTATGCGGTCAACGCCCCGCTCGTCGGGCCCCTCACGTGGGCCGAGGCGGGGCAGCTGCTCGCCGGGGCCCTGCGCTTCGACACGGCATCAGTCGTCTATGCCGACGGGCTCTTCATCCTGCTCTCGCTGCTGCCGCTGCACGTGCGCGAACGGCGCTGGTACCGCAACCTGCTTTTCGGGTACTACGTCGTCGTGAACACGCTGCTCGTCGTCGCCACGAACCTTGCCGACGCCGTCTACTTCCGCTACACGCAGAAGCGCTTTACGGCCGAAGAGGTCTTCTTCGCCGGGAACGACAACTCGCTGCAGCTCGTCTGGAAGTTCATGGGCGAGAACTGGCCCCTGCTGCTCGTCGCGGCGGCGCTCGTCGCGCTGCTCGTCTTCGGATACGGACGCCGCGTCCGCGAGGAGAGCATGCTGCGAAGCGGCGCGGCCTATTACGTCGGCAGCACGCTGATCCTCGCCCTCGCCGCCGGGTTGAGCGTCGCGGGCATGCGCGGCGGCATGACCCGCGCCACGCGCCCGATCACCCTCTCCGACGCCATGCTCTACACGTCGCAGAGCAGCAAGGCCAACCTGCTGTTGAGCAACCCCTTCTGCATCCTGCGGACCGTCGGAAGCGCCGGCAAGGTCTCCTACCGGAAATATTTTCCCGCAGAGGAGCTCGACGCACACTTCACCCCCGTGCACGCCCCGGCCGACTCTACGGCCGTGCGCCTCGCGGGCCGCAACGTCATGATCTTCATCATGGAGAGCATGTCCGCCGAGCACTCGGCGCACCTGCGCCCGGACCTCTACGCCGACCTGCCCGAAAAGGGCTTCACCCCCTTCCTCGACTCGCTCATGCGCCACGGGCTCTGCTTCCGGCAGATGTACGCCAACGGCACGCGCTCGATCCAGGCCATGCCCTCCGTGCTGGGGAGCATCCCCTCGTTCCGCACGCCCTTCGTGCTGATGCCGCAGTCGCTGGGCCGCAGCCGCCAGCTGCCCGCCATCCTCGCCGACCGGGGCTACGAGACGCTCTTCTTCTGCGGCTCGGAGCACGGTTCGATGGGCTTCGGGGCCTACGCCCGCTCGGCGGGCATCGAGCGGCTCGTAAGCCGCGAGGACTACGAGGCGGCGCACGGCACCGGCGATTTCGACGGCTACTGGGGCATCTGGGACGAACCTTTCCTGCAATACGCGGGCGAGGTGCTGGGCTCCGTGCCCGAACCCTTCTTCGCGACGCTCTTCACCCTCTCGTCGCACCACCCCTTCGTCGTGCCCGACGCGTATGCGGCAACGCTGCCCGCCGGCTACACGAAGATCCACCGCGGCGTGGCCTACGACGACGAGGCCTTCCGCCGCTTCTTCGAACGCTACGGCGGCGAAGCGTGGTTCCGCCGCACGATCTTCGTCTTCGTCGCCGACCACGTCTCCTCCGAGAAGTTCGCCCCCGAGACGCGCACTTACCCGGGGAACATGCACATCCTCGGCTTCCTCTACACGCCCGACGGCGCCCTGCAGGGCGAAATCAACGAAATCACGCAGCAGCTGGACATCATGCCCACGCTGCTGGGGCTGCTGGGCTGCGACGAGGCCTACTTCGCCTTCGGGCGCGACGTGCTGAACGAACCGGAGCGCCCGCGCTGGTCGGTCTCCTACGACGGCGGATTCCGCGCCCTGACGGGCGATGCCATCCTGACCTTCGACGACAACGGGTCGCAGGTCACGACCCGCACCGACCGGGCAGCAACGCCATCGGCCGCCCCGGCAGCGATGCCGGCCGCAGAGGCCCCCTCCGACGGCACGATGGTTGCACCGGAGCAGGCCGGAGAGGCTTCCGCCGCACCGGCAGTCGAAGGAAAGCCGTCGGCTCCGGAAGCGAACCCCGCCGCCCATTCCGCCGAAGAGTTGCTGGACGACTTCCGGGCCCTCGTGCAGCAATACTACATGCACATCGAAAAAAAGAACTATACGACACACGATGATTGAGTTCAAACCCGTGCGTCTCGAAGACCGCGCGGCCATCGAGCGTTACACCATGCGGTCGGGAATCTGCAACTGCGACCTCGCCTTCGCCAACATGTACTGCTGGCAGCAGGTCTATCACAGCGCCTGGGCCGAGATCGACGGATTCCTGGTGATCCGCTTCCGGATCGACGGCGGCGAGAAGATCGGCTACATGCAGCCCGTCGGCGAAGGGGACTTCGCCCCGATCATCCCGACACTCCGCGAAGACGCCCACGCCCACGGACAGCGGCTGCGCATCATCGGCCTGACGGACGAGGGGCGCGAGATGATCCGCCGCATGCACATCGGGCTCTTCGCCTTCGAGTCGGACCGTGCGCTCGAGGACTACGTCTACAACGCCGACGACCTGCGCAACCTCGCCGGACGGCGCTACCAGCCCAAGCGCAACCATATCAACCGCTTTCTGGCCGAATACCCCGACTACCGCTACGAGGAGCTGACGCGCGACCGCTTCGACGAGTGCATGGCGCTCGAACGCGAGTGGCGCCGGGCGCACGAGGGCCACACCTCGGAGCTGTGCGCCGAGCAGCGGGCCATGCAGCGCGGCTTCGAGCACTTCGAGGAGCTGGGCATGCAGGGCGGCTGCATCTACGTCGGTGACCGGCTTGTCGCCTTCACCTACGGCTCGGCGGTCAACGACCACACCTTCGACACGCACGTCGAGAAGGCCGACACGGAGTACGACGGGGCCTTCACGATCATCAACAAGCTCTTCGCCCAACACCTCGACCCACGCTTCACGCTCATCAACCGCGAGGAGGACCTCGGCATCGAGGGGCTGCGGCAGGCGAAACTGTCGTACCACCCCGCCTTCCTGCAGCACAAGTTCACGGCGATCCACCTCCATCCCGACGAGATCGCCTGCAAGGAGCTGTGGCAGGCGGCCTTCGGCGACGACGAGCAGTTCGTCGACTCGTTCCTCATGCGCTACTACAGCCGCCACCGCATGCTCACGGCCGAGTGCGACGGGCGCACGGCGGCGATGCTCCACCTGCTCCCCTTCGAGACGCCGCTCGGGCGCACGACCTACATCTACGGCGTGGCGACCGACCCCGCGTGCCGCCACCGCGGGCTGGCCTCGCAGCTCATGCAGGAGGCGATGCGGCGCATTGCGGAGCAGGGCGACGACGCGGCCTTCCTCATCCCGACCCCCGGCGAGGCGTGGCTGCGCGACTTCTACGGCCGCTTCGGCTTCGCGGGCGACATCTCCGCGACGTTCCGTTCGGAGGACGGCTTCGACTTCGGCACGGGCGATGCGGCAACCGACCGCGCGATGGTCTGGCGGCGCAACACCTCCGCCCCGCTGCCCGACGGGCTCACGGCCGTCTACCGCAGCTGACCGCGCGGACGACAAGATGACAAAGCGCCCGGAGCATCAGCTCCGGGCGCTTCTCTATTCCACTACCCCGCTGTCAGGCGGGCTCGTTTATCATTCATGCCGGTCCGCAAAAGCGGCCAAAGACCGTCCGGGGAGGGGTCTCGGCCCCTGCTATAAAAGCATGGCCGGCTCGACGACGGTTCGGCCCGCCGCTTCGATCCCCCGGGGCAACACCCGTTCGGCACCTTCGCTTCAGTTCCCGGGTCGGCACCCGTTCGGCACCTTCTCCGTTCGGCCCGCCGCTTCGGCTGCCCTACCGGCTGCGGAGGAAGCACTCGATCGTGTTCTCCATCAGGCAGCAGATCGTCATGGGGCCGACACCGCCCGGTACGGGCGTGATGACCGACGCCTTGGGCTCGACGGCCGCGAAGTCCACATCGCCGCACAGCTTGCCCGTCTCGGGATCGCGGTTCACACCCACGTCGATGACGACCGTCCCCTCGGAGACCATATCCGCCGTGACAAACTTCGGGCGGCCGATGGCCACGACCAGAATCTCCGCCCCGCGCGTCACCTCCCCGAGGTTGCGCGTGCGGCTGTGGGTCATCGTCACCGTGGCGTTCTCGTCGAGCAGCAGTTTCGACACGGGCAGCCCCACAATGTTGCTGCGGCCGATCACCACGGCGCGCTTGCCCGCGATCTCCACGCCCGCGGCCTTCAGCATCTTGATGATGCCCTTCGGCGTGCAGGGCAGCGTACAGGGCTGTTTCTGCCACAGGGCCGCCACGTTGAGCGGGTGGAAGCCGTCCACGTCCTTCGCCTTGTCGATCGCGGCGATCACCTTGTCCTCGTCGATGTGTTTGGGCAGGGGAAGCTGCACGAGGATGCCGTCCACCTCCGGATCGGCATTCAGCCCGGCGATGATGCCCAGCAGCTCCTCCTCGGAGATCGACTCGGGCTTGCGGATCGTCGTGTTGCGGATGCCCACCTCGGCCGAGGCCTTCGCCTTGCCCGTCACGTAGCTCACGCTGCCGGGGTCCTCGCCCACGAGGATCACGACCAGATGGGGCACGCGCCCGTATTTCGCGGGGAAGGTCCGCACCTGCTCCGCCATTTCGGCCTTCAATCGGGCCGAGAGTTCCTTACCACTGATAATCATACTTTTTCGGTGTTATTGTTTGTCCAGTGCCCAATGTCCGATGTCGCTGCGGTGGAAAAGGTTGTCGCACCCGATGCGGGCGACGTTCTCCAGCGCCACACGCCGTGCCTCGGCAAGTGTCGCGCCCCGTCCCACGACGAAGAGCACACGGCCGCCGGCCGTCACGATACGGTCGCCGTCGGCCTTCGTCCCCATGTGGTAGACCGGGCAGCCGACCGTGTCCAGCCCCCGGATTTCGAAGCCCTTTTCGTAGCTGCCGGGGTAGCCTTTCGATGCCAGCACGATGCCCAGCGTCGCGAAGTCGTGCCAGGACAGCTCGGCATCGCGGCCCTCGGCCACGGCGCAGAAGATGTCGGCGATGTCGCTGCCGAGGCGCGGCAGCACCACCTCTGTCTCGGGATCGCCGAAGCGGGCGTTGAACTCGATGACCTGGATGCCGTGCGGAGTCTTCATCAGCCCGCCGTAGAGCACCCCCTCGAAGGGGCATCCCTCGGCAACCATCGCATCGGCCACAGGCTGCATGATCCGCTCCAGCGCGAAGCGCTCGTCCTCGGCCGTGATGAACGGCAGGGGTGAATAGGCCCCCATGCCGCCCGTGTTGGGTCCCTCGTCGCCGTCGTAGGCCCGCTTGTGGTCCTGCGCAAGGACCATGGGCCAGACACGGTGTCCCGACACGAAGCACATGAACGAGAACTCGGGCCCCTCGAGGAAATCCTCGACGACGACCTTGCCCTCGCCGAACTTGTCGTCGAGCAGCATGTCGCGCAGCGCCGCATCGGCCTCCTCCATCGTCCGGGCGATGACCACCCCCTTGCCGGCAGCCAGTCCGTCGTACTTCAGCACCGCGGGGAAGGGGCGCCCGGCCACGTAGTCGCGGGCTTCGGTATAATCCGAGAAGGCCCGGAACCCGGCCGTCGGGATATTGTACTTCGCCATCAGGCGCTTGGCAAACTCCTTCGAGGATTCGATGCGCGCCGCCGCCCGCGTGGGGCCGAAGATGCGCAGCCCCGCCGCCTTGAAGCAGTCGACGACACCCGCCGCCAATGCCGCTTCGGGCCCGACGACCGTCAGTCCAATGCGGTGTTCGAGCGCGAAGTCGCGCAGCCGCTCGACCTCCGTATCGCGGATCGCCACGCACTCGGCCTGCCGGGCAATGCCCGCATTGCCGGGGGCGCACCATATTTTTTCGACCTGCGGAGAGCGCGACAGCGCATCGACGATGGCATGCTCGCGACCTCCCGAACCGATAACAAGAACGTCCATATAAGGTGAAAGGTGAAAGGTGAAAGGTGAAAAGTAAAAGGTAAAAAGTAAAATGTGAAATGCGGACAGTCTGACCTGCAGAGCGGGATACCGGGAAGCGACATCAACCGATGTCACCCGGCATACCGTCCTCCGGCCGGCTGTCAATGCTTGAAGTGGCGCTCGCCCGTGAACAGCATCGCGATGCCCTTCTCGTTGGCCTTGCGGATCGAATCCTCGTCACGGATCGAGCCGCCCGGCTGCACGATGGCCGTCACGCCGTACTCGGCGGCCAGCGCCACGCAGTCGTCGAAGGGGAAGAAGCCGTCCGACGCCAGCACCAGCTCCTCCGTAAAGCCCGCGGCACGCGCCTGCTTCAGGGCGATCTCGGCCGAGCCGATGCGGTTCATCTGTCCGGCGCCGACACCCAGCGTCCGGCCATCCTTCACCACGACGATGGCGTTCGACTTCACGTGCTTGACGATGTGCCAGCCGAACTCCAGATCGGCCAGCTGCCCGGCGGGCTGCCGCTCGGTCACGCACATCGACGCCTCGACGTGCTTGGTCGTCAGGTCGAGGTCCTGCACCAGCAGGCCACCGTTGACGCTCACGTACTGCCGGCGGTCACTCTCGCCCGGCGTCATGTCGACCTCCAGCAGGCGCAGGTTCTTCTTCGTGCGGAGCACCTCGAGCGCCCCCTGCTCGAACTTCGGGGCCATGATGATCTCCAGGAAGATCGGCTTCATCAGCTCGGCCGCCTCGCGCGTCACGGGGCGGTTCGTCGCCACAATGCCGCCGAAGATCGAGACCTTGTCGGCCTCGTAGGCCTTCGTCCACGCCTCGACGACGTCGCGGCCCACGGCCGCACCGCAGGGGTTCATGTGCTTCAGTCCGACGCAGAACGGCTCGTCGAACTCGCGCACGATGCACAGCGCGGCATTGGCGTCCTGGATGTTGTTGTACGAGAGCTCCTTGCCGTTGAGCTGGCGGGCAAAGGCCAGCGAATAGGGCACGGCATGCCCCTCGCGGTAGAACTTCGCGCTCTGGTGCGGGTTCTCGCCGTAGCGCAGCGTCTGCACGAGGTCGTACTCGAGGAAGAGCTTTTCATTGAGGCCCGCCTGCGTGCGCATCCAGCCCGCGATCATCATGTCGTACTCGGCCGTGTGCGTGTAGGCCTTGGCCGAGAGCTTCAACCGCGTGGCGCGCTCCGTATTGCCGCCCGCACGAATCTCGGCGAGCACCTGCGCATAGTCCGCCGGATCGCACACCACCGTCACGTCGGCCCAGTTCTTCGCCGCCGAACGCAGCATCGACGGACCGCCGATGTCGATGTTTTCGATGGCGTCGGCCATCTCCACACCGGGCTTCGCGATGGTCTCGCGGAACGGATAGAGGTTCACGCACACCAGGTCGATGAACTCGATGCCGTTCTCGCGCAGCGCCCGCAGGTGCTCGGGATCGTCGCGCCGGGCCAGCAGGCCCCCGTGCACCTTCGGGTGCAGGGTCTTGACGCGGCCATCGCAGATTTCGGGGAATCCCGTCACGTCGCTGATGTTCAACACCTCCACGCCGCTCTCGCGCAGCAGCTTCATCGTGCCGCCCGTGGCGATCACCTCCCAGCCCGCCTCGCGCAGGCCCTTTGCAAAGTCAACGACACCCGTTTTGTCGCTGACGCTTATCAATGCTCGCATGTATCTGAATTTTTGTCGTTCGTTTTCCCGTTTTCGGAGCCGCCGTCCGCCAGCAGGCGGCCGATCGTCTCCACATAGAGCGGATGCTCGATCGCGTGCACCCGCCGTTCCAGCTCCGCAAGGTCCCCGTCCTCGTAGGCGAAGGCCCGCTGTGCGATGATGCGCCCGCCGTCGAGCGTCGCATCGACATAGTGGATCGTCACGCCGTAGACCTTGACGCCGTAGTCAAAGGCCTGCTCGATGGCATGCGCCCCGCGGAAGGCCGGCAGCAGCGAGGGGTGGATGTTGATGATCCGCCCGCCGTAGGCGCCGAGCAGCCCGTCGCCCAGGATGCGCATGTAGCCCGCCAGGCAGACCAGCTCGACCCCCGCGGCATCGAGCCGCCGGACGATCTCCCGCTCGTAGTCCGCCTTCGAGGCGTACTCCTTCGCCGCGAAGACGAAGCTCTCGACGCCGTGCGCCGCAGCCCGCTCCACGACCCGGGCCCCGGGCCGGTCGCAGACCATCAGCACCACGCGCGCCGGCAGCTCGCCCCGCTCGCAGGCCGCAACAATGGCCTCGAAATTCGTCCCGTTGCCGCTGGCAAAGACCGCAAGACGCCGCATCGCTACCGGATTACGACACCCTCGGTGTCGGTGACACGTCCGATGACGCTTGCGCGCTCGCCCTGCTCCCGAAGAATCTCAATGGCGCGGTCGGCCTCCGAAGCGTCGAGGGCGATGACCATGCCGATGCCCATGTTGAAGATGTTGAACATCTCGCGGTGGGGCACCTTGCCGTACTTCTCCAGGAAGCGGAAGACGGGAAGAATCTCCCACGTCCCCTCCTCGATCTCCAGTCCCTGCCCGTCGTGCAGGATGCGCGGGATGTTCTCGTCGAAGCCGCCGCCCGTGATGTGGCTGATGCCGTGGACGTCGCACTGCCGGATCACTTCGAGCACCTGCTTCACGTAGATCTTCGTCGGCGTGAGCAGCACCTCGCCCAGCAGTTTGTTCGACAGCTCGGGATAGCTGCGGTGCAGGTCGAAACAGTTGTCGGCGACGATCTTGCGCACGAGGCTGAAACCGTTGGAGTGGACGCCGCTCGAGGCGATGCCGACCAGCACGTCGCCCGCCTTGACCTTCGAGCCGTCGATGAGCTTCGACTTCTCGACCACGCCGACCGTGAAGCCCGCGATGTCGTACTCGCCCGCGGCATACATGCCCGGCATCTCGGCCGTCTCGCCGCCCACAAGCGCGCAGCCCGCCTGGCGGCACCCTTCGGCGACGCCCGCGACGATGGCCTCGATTTTCTGGGGTTCGTTGTGGCCCACAGCCACGTAGTCGAGGAACTCCAGCGGCTCGGCGCCCTGCGCCAGCACGTCGTTGACGCACATGGCCACGGCGTCGATGCCGATCGTGTCGTGCTTGTCCATCTCGAACGCCAGCTTGAGCTTCGTGCCCACGCCGTCCGTGCCGCTCACGAGCACCGGCTCCTTCACGCCGAGCGACGCAAGGTCGAACATGCCGCCGAAGGCGCCGATGTTGCCCATCACGCCCGGCCGTGCGGTCGAAGCCACATGCTTCTTGATGCGCCGCACCACTTCGTATCCGGCTTCGAGGTTCACGCCGGCCTTTTCATAAGATTGTGCCATGAGGTATTCTTTTAGTCTGTTGGTTCGTAATCATTTTTGCTGCTTGTTGGCCGTCTCCTTGGCCGAGTAGAGGTCCGTGGGATAGTGCCCCGTGAAGCAGGCCATGCAGAGCTCGCAGCGGCCGCCCGCCTGGAGCAGCGCCTCGGGGGCGAGGAACTCCAGCGAATCGGCGCCGATCTCCTCGCGCACCCCCTCGCGGTCCTTGCGGGCCGAGATGAGCTCCTCGTAGGTCGAGGTGTCGACGCCGTAGAAGCAGGGGTTGGTCATCGGGGGGCTGGCGATGCGCACGTGCACCTCAGTGGCTCCCGCCTCCTTGAGCATCGTGACGATGCGCCGCGAGGTCGTGCCCCGCACGATCGAGTCGTCGACCAGCACCACGCGCTTGCCCCGCACGATGGTCCGCACGGCCGAGAGCTTCATCCTCACGCCCTTCTCGCGCAGCTCCTGCGACGGCTGGATGAAGGTGCGGCCGATGTACTTGTTCTTGATCAGACCCATCTCGTAGGGCAGGCCGCTCGCCTCGGCATAGCCCATCGCGGCGCTCAAGCTCGAGTCGGGCACGCCGACGACGATGTCCGCCTCGGCCGGGGCCTGCCGGTAGAGCAGCCGGCCCGACTCCTTGCGGTAGGCGTGGACGTTGCACCCCTCGATGTCGCTGTCGGGACGGGCGAAATAGATGTACTCCATGGCGCACATCTCGTGGCGCTTGTACATCGAGTAGTCGCGGCTGCGGATGCCCTGGTGGTCGATCGTGACGATCTCGCCCGGCTCGACGTCGCGCACGAACTCGGCACCCAGCACGTCGAAGGCGCAGGTCTCGCTCGAGACGACCCAGCCGTCGCCCAGCCGCCCGATCGACAGCGGGCGCAGCCCGTACTTGTCGCGGCAGGCGTAGATGCGGTTGGCCGTCATGATGAGGAACGCAAAGGCGCCCTCGAGCATGTTCAGCGCATCGATGATCGAGAAGATGCGCGGCCGGTCGTGGCAGCGCGTCTCCTTCTTGATCAGGTGGGCCAGGATCTCGCTGTCGGAGGTCGACTGGAAGAGGCTGCCCCGGTTTTCGAGGTATTCGCGCAACAGCGCCGAGTTGACGATGTTGCCGTTGTGGGCCAGGGCGAAGTCGCCCGTGTTGTGGCGGAAAAGGAACGGCTGCACGTTCTCGATGCCGCCGCCTCCGGCCGTCGTGTAGCGCACGTGGCCGATGGCCATGCGGCCGCGGAGCGTCGCAAGCTTCGACTCGTCGAAGACCTCGGTCACCAGCCCGCTGCCCTTGATGCGGCGCAGCGTGCCGTCGTCGTCCACGGCCACGATACCGGCCCCCTCCTGTCCGCGGTGCTGCAGCGCGTGCAGTCCGTAGTAGGTCAGCGAGGCGGCATCCGGCACTCCGTAGATACCGAACACGCCGCACTCCTCATGCAGTTCCCTGTCGTTGATCATCTCCATCATCTTATCCGACTACTTTTTTCAAACGGGCCAGAATCTCCTCGTAAGCCTCGCGCACGCGGCCCAGATCGCGGCGGAACCGGTCCTTGTCCAGTCTTTCGTTCGTTGTCATGTCCCACAGGCGGCATGTGTCGGGCGACACCTCGTCGGCGAGGATGATCTCGCCTTCCGGCGTGCGGCCGAACTCGATCTTGAAATCCACGAGCTTGATGTTCATCTTCGCGAAGAGCGCCTTGAGCACCTCGTTGATGCGCGACGTCATGGCGTAGATCAGTTCCAGCTCGTCGTAGGTCACGAGCCCCAGCGCCACGGCGTGGTGGTCGTTGATGAGCGGATCGCCCAGTTCGTCGCGCTTGTAGCAGATGTCGTAGATCGTGTTCGCGGGCTGCGTCCCCTCCTCGATGCCGAGGCGCTGCGCCATCGACCCGGCGATGACGTTGCGCACGATCACCTCGAGCGGGATGATCGTCACGCGGCGGCACAGCAGGTCGCGGTCGTTGAGCGTCTCAAGGTAATGGGTCCTGATGCCTGCCTTGTGCAGCTCGCCGAAGACAAGCGTCGAGATGGCGTTGTTCAGCACGCCCTTGTTCTCGATCGTGGCTTTCTTGATGTTGTTGAACGCCGTCGCCGCATCCGTATAGCGGATGATGATCTTCCCGGGATCGTCCGTCGCAAACACCTGCTTTGCCTTGCCCTCGTAGAGCATTTCAAGCTGTTCCATGTCCTTTGCGTATGTTGTTTTTCCGTTGTTTCGTTACTTCTTTCTGAAATAGGCCACCGCATTCTCGAAGAGCGGCTGGCGCTTCTCGCCGGCGATGTTCCTGAAGAGGTTTTCCTCGTAACGCTCCGTATGGCCCATCTTGCCGAGGATGCGGCCGTCGGGCGAGATGATGCCCTCGATGGCGTAGGAGGACCCGTTGGGGTTGCACGGCGCCTCGGCCGTGGGTTCGCCGTCCGGACCCGCGTACTGGAAGGCCACCTGCCCGTTCTCGAACAACTTGCGGGCCAACTCCTCGCTCACGACGAACTTGCCCTCGCCGTGGCTCACGGCGATCGAGTGGATGTCGCCCACGTGGAATCCGGCGAGCCACGGCGAAGCCGTCGTCGCCACGCGCGTCGAGACGATCTGCGAGATGTGGCGGTTGATGTCGTTGCGGAAGAGCGTCGGCGACTCCTTCGTGACCATGCCCAGCCGTCCGTAGGGCAGCAGACCCGACTTGACCAGCGCCTGGAAGCCGTTGCAGATGCCCAGAATCAGGCCGCCGCGGTCCAGCAATGCGTGGATTTCATCGCGGATATCCTTGTTGTTCAATACATTGACAATGAATTTGGCACTGCCGTCGGGTTCGTCGCCCGCCGAGAAGCCGCCGCTCAACACGAAGATGTGGGCCTGGCGTATCTGCTCCTTCATCCCGGCGATCGAACGCAGGATGTCGTCGCCCGCAAGGTTGCAGAGCACGCCCATGCGCACCTCGGCACCGGCGCGGCGGAAGGCCTTGGCCGTGTCGTAGTCGCAGTTCGTACCGGGGAAGACCGGCAGGAAGACCACCGGATGCTCGACCGCCTCGCCCGGGTAGACGATCCGTTTCGGCGCGGGGTTCGAGGTCATGACCGTGGCGTCGTTGCGCCCCTTGTCGGGATAGACCGTCGCGAAGCGCTCCGTATTGGCGCGGTAGAGTTCCCCGAGCGGCATGCGCTCGCCGCGGACCGTGAGGGCCTCGTCCGCCACGGTGAAGCCGACGAGCTCGGCGCGCGGGAACTCGAGCGTCCCCTCGCACTCGACCAGAATCGAGCCGTAGGCATATTCGTAGAGCCGCGCCTCCTCGATCCCGGTCTCCACGCCGATGCCGTTGCCGAAGGCCATCTTCGCCAGACCCTCGGCCACGCCGCCGAAGCCGACGGACCACGCCGCGAGCACCTTGCCCGAGGCGATGGCGTCGCTCACGAAGGCGAAATTCTCCTTCAGCTGCGCCGTGTCGGGCATGTAGTTCTCCAGCGGCGTATGGCGCACGAGGTAGATGCGGTGCCCGGCCCCCTTCAGGTCGGTCGAGATCACCCGGCGGGCGTCGACCGTCGTGATGCCGAAGGCCATCAGCATGGGCGGAACGTTGATGTGCTGGAAGGTGCCCGACATCGAGTCCTTGCCGCCGATCGACGGCAGGCCCAGTTCGACCTGCATCTTCAGCGCCCCGAGCAGCGCGCTCAAGGGCTTGCCCCACGACTCCGCGTTGCGGGTCATGCGCTCGAAATACTCCTGGTAGGAGTAGCGCATGCGCTCGTAGCGGCCGCCCGCCGCGACGACCTTCGCCGCAGCCTCCACGACGGCATAGGCCGCGCCGTGGTAGGGGCTCCACTTCGCCAGGAAGGGGTTGTAGCCGAAGGCCATGATGCTGGCCGTGTCGGTATATCCGTCGACGGGGAGCTTCTGCACCGAGACCTGCGTCTCGCTGCGCTGCGTGCGCCCGCCGAAGGGCATGAGGACCGTCGAACGGCCGATCGTGGAGTCGAACATCTCGATCAGCCCCCGCTGCGAGAGGACATTGTTGTCACGCAGGTTGGCCTCGAAACGCTCGCGCAGCGTCGCGCCCGGCAGCTCCCGCACGAAGGGATTGCGCTCGGCGACGGCGGCGACACGCGCCTCGGCGTAGTGCTTCGCCCCGGCGCTGTCGATGAACGTGCGGCGCAGGTCGACGACCTTGCGCTCGCCGTTGAACATCCGCATGCGGCCCGTGTCGGTCACGTCGGCCACCTCGACCGCCTCGATGTTCTCCTCGCGGCAGTAGCGCATGAACTCGTCGACATCGCGCGCCTCGACCACCACGGCCATGCGCTCCTGCGACTCGCTGATGGCCAGCTCCGTGGAGTTCAGGCCGCTGTATTTCGTCTTCACGCGGTCGAGGTAGATGTCCAGCGAATCGGCCAGCTCGCCGATGGCCACGCTGACGCCTCCCGCGCCAAAGTCGTTCGATTTCTTGATCAGGCGCGTCACCTCCGGACGGCGGAACAGCCGCTCGAGCTTGCGCTCCTCGGGGGCGTTGCCCTTCTGCACCTCGCTGCCGCACGTCTCGAGCGAGCGGGCGTCGTGCTCCTTCGACGAGCCCGTGGCGCCGCCGATGCCGTCGCGGCCCGTGCGGCCGCCCAGCATGATGATCCGGTCGCCCGGCACGGGACGCTCGCGCCGCACGTTCGAGGCCTTCACGGCCCCGACCACGGCGCCGACCTCCAACCGCTTGGCCACATAGTCGTCGTGATAGATCTCGCGCACGTGCGTCGTGGCCAGACCGATCTGGTTGCCGTAGCTCGAGTAGCCCGCCGCGGCCTTCTTCGAGATGACGCTCTGCGGCAGCTTGCCCGGGAGCGTGTCGCTCACCTTCTGGTAGATGTTGCCCGCACCCGTCACGCGCATCGCCTGGTAGACGTAGCTGCGGCCCGACAGCGGGTCGCGGATCGCACCGCCCAGGCAGGTCGAGGCGCCGCCGAAGGGTTCGATCTCCGTCGGGTGGTTGTGCGTCTCGTTCTTGAACTGCAGGAGCCACCGCTCCGTCCGGCCGTCGACATCCACGTCGACATAGACCGAGCAGGCGTTGTTCTCGTCCGAGACCTCCAGGTCGTCGAGCAGCCCCTGCCGGCGCAGGTAGCGCGCGCCGATCGTCGCCATGTCCATCAGGCAGATGCTCTTGTGCTCGCGCCCCAGCTCGCGCCGCATGCGCAGGTAGAGGGCCAGCGAACCCTCGATCTCCTCCTTGAGGAAGGACTCCTCGACGGTGATGCCCTCGAGTTCGGTCGTGAAGGTCGTATGGCGGCAGTGGTCGCTCCAGTAGGTATCCAGAATCCGCAGCTCCGTCTCGACGGGGTCGCGCCCCTCCTCGCGGAAATAACGCACCACCTCGCGCAGGTCGTCGGCATTCATCGCCAGCCCGTACTGCTTGCAGAAGGGCTCCAGCGCCGCGTCGTCCATCTCACGGAACCCGTCGAGCACCTGCACGCGCTTCACCTCGGCCTGCTCCATGTCGGAGAGCACCGAAAGGTCCTTCTCGCGCGACTCGACGGCGTTGATGTAGTAGTGGCGGATGCGGTCCAGCTCCTCGTCGGTCACCGAGCCGTCGAAGACGAGCAGGCGCGACGAGCGGATGCGCACGTCGGCCGCGGGGTCGATCAGCCGCACGCAGTCGACGGCCGAGGCGGCCCGCTGGTCGAACTGGCCCGGGAGGAACTCCACGGCCAGGTGGCGGCAGCCCGCAAGGTCGCACGTGTCGCTCACCGTGTCGGTCACCACCTCGCCGAAGACGGCATAGCGGCTCTTCTCGAGCAGTTCGGGCGTGAAGCCGAACAGGTCGTAGACGCAGAGCAGCCGCAGGCTCCCGAGGTGCAGGTTCAGGTTGGCGTTCAACTCGCGGCGCAGGCTCTCGGCCTCGACGCGGAAACGGGGTTGTTTTTCAACGAAAATACGGTAGTTCATATACGGTGTTTACGCTTATTTGACAAATCGCGACGCCCACGCCGCCTCGTACTCCGGGGCGGTCATGCCGACAAAGGTGATGTGTCCCATCTTGCGCTTGGGACGGCTCTCGCTCTTGCCGTAGAGGTGGACGTATACGTGCGGCGGACAGGCGGCGGCAACGCGCTGCGCCGCCTCGAGGTCCTGCCCGAGGATGTTTTTCATGACGGTCGGCGCCACCAGCTGCGGCTCCTGCAGCGGCTCGCCCAGCAGGTAGCGCGCCAGTTCGCGGAACTGGTTGGTCGTGGCCCCCTCGATCGTGTAGTGGCCCGAGTTGTGGGGGCGCGGCGCCATCTCGTTGAAGTAGATCTCGCCGCCGCGGACGAAATACTCGATGGCCAGGATGCCGCGGTAGCCGCACGAGCGCATGAACCGCTCGCTCTCGCGCCGCATGCGCGCCAGCACCCCGCCGTCGACCTCCGCCGGGACGAAGCACAGGTCGAGAATGCCGTCGCGGTGGACGTTGCGGCCGATCGGGAAGCTCACGATGCGTTCGTCGTCGGCCACCATCACGATGCTGGCCTCGAAGTCGAAGGGCACGAACTCCTCGAGGATGCACGGCACGGCGAGCAGCGGCAGCGCCCGCGCAAGGTCCTCCTCCGTGCGCAGCACGGCCTGCCCGTGGCCGTCGTAGCCGAGCGTGCGGGTCTTCAGCACGGCCGGAAGGCCAATCTCCGCCACGGCGGCGCGCAGCGACGCCTCGTCGTCCACGGCCGCGAAGCGCGGCGTGCGCAGCCCGTGTTCACGGGCGTTGGTCTTCTCGCGCAGGCGGTCCTGCGAGTCGTAGAGCGGGCGGTAGCCCTGCGGGATGTTGTATTTGCCGCACAGCGGGATGAGGATGTCGCCCGGCACGTTCTCGAATTCGTAGGTCACCACGTCGCTGCGGCGGCACAGCTCCTCGACGGCCGCGGGGTCGTCGAAGCGGCCCACGATGTGGTCGTCGCACACGGCCGCGGCGGGTGCGT
>NZ_CASFQD010000057.1 GCF_949296715.1 uncultured Alistipes sp.
CTGCGCGCCGCGCCCGGCTGCCGGGTCAGCATCGCCGCGCTGGCCGTCCCGCGCCGCGAAATGGGCGTCATGGAGTGATGCGGCGCGGCGCGGTGTCGGATGGCGGTCCGGGGTCCGGATGCGGCACGGACGTCATGGCGTGATGCCGGCCGCGGGTGCGCCTCCCGCAGCGCCTGCCGGGGTGGTGGATGCCTCCGACAGGCGGGCCGGAGGCATGATTGATTTTTTCATCCGTTAATTTTCGAATTTCGTTTTTAATTCGTCCGATTTATCCGTACTTTTGAGGTCCGAAAGAGATCGAACGAAATGGCGAAAGAGTATACCCCCTCCTCCCGCAACCGGGAGGCATTCGAGGCGATGACCGAGACGGCCGGCAACGTGCCGCCGCAGGCCGTCGAACTGGAAGAGGCCGTGCTGGGCGCGCTGATGCTCGAGAAGGACAGCATCATTGCCGTGCAGGAGTACGTCACGCCCGAGGCATTCTATACCGAGGAGCACCGGCTCATCTACAAGGCGATCGAGGAGCTGTCGATGGAGCTCAAGCCCATCGACCTCTATACCGTGACCGAACGGCTCAAGGCCAAGAAGGAGCTCAAGAAGGTCGGCGGCGCGTCGTACCTGGCGCAGCTGACGCAGAAGGTCGGCTCGGCGGCCAACGTCGAGTTCCACGCCAAAATCATCGCCCAGAAGTACGTGCAGCGCGAGCTGATCCGCTCGGCCACGGAGATTCAGCGCCGCTCCTACGACGAGTCGACCGACGTGACGGAGCTCATCGGCTTTGCCGAGGGCGAAATCTTCAAGGTCGCCGAGGGATATGTCAAGCGCTCGGTGCAGTCCTCCAAGGAGATTCTCTCGCGGGCGCTCATGCAGATCGAGGAGGCCTCGAAGAACGCCAACACCTACAACGGCGTGCCGTCGGGCTTCACGGCCATCGACCGCGTGACGCTGGGCTGGCAGCTCTCGGACCTCATCATCGTCGCCGCGCGCCCCTCGATGGGCAAGACGGCCTTCGTCCTCTCGATGGCCCGCAACATGGCGGTGAACTACGAGCAGGGCGTGGCCTTCTTCTCGCTCGAAATGTCGGCCGTGCAGCTGATGATGCGTCTGATCATCGCCGAGACGGGCCTCTCGGGCAACGACGTTAAGTCGGGGCGCCTGACCCCCGAGCAGTGGCGCCACCTCGAGGCGGCGACCAAGCCCCTGGCCTCGGCGCCGCTCTTCATCGACGACACGCCGGCGCTCTCGGTCTTCGAGTTCCGCTCGAAGGCGCGCCGCCTGAAGATACACAACGACATCAAGATCATCATCATCGACTACCTGCAGCTGATGACCGGCAACCAGGACTCGAAGGGCAACCGCGAGCAGGAGGTGGCCTTCATCTCGCGCACGCTCAAGGCCATCGCCAAGGAGTTGAACGTCCCGGTCATCGCGCTGTCGCAGTTGAGCCGTGCCACGGAGATGCGCGGCGGCTCGAAGCGCCCGCAGCTCTCGGACCTGCGCGAGTCGGGCGCCATCGAGCAGGATGCCGACATCGTGGCCTTCATCCATCGTCCCGAGTACTACGGCCTGACGACCACCGAGGACGGCATGCCGACGGCCGGCATGGCCGAGATCATCCTGGCCAAGCACCGCAACGGCGCCGTGTGCGACATCCCGCTGCGCTTCATCAAGGAGCAGGCGCGCTTCACGGACATGGACGATGCGATGCTCTCGCCCTCGCAGGCCGCCGACGCCCAGCAGGCCTACGACGACTACGCCAGCGGCTCGAATGCTGCGCCTGCGCCGCAGGGCGGCGGACTGGGCTCCGCCATGGGCGGCGAATTCGATATCCGGAGTTCGGCCTCGCTCGACGAGGAGCCTCCCTTCTGATTCCGTGCAGCGATGTTCGTCAGGGCTTATGCGGGTGCGGTGGTCGGAATCGACGCCGTGACGGTGACCGTCGAGGTCAACATCACGGGCGGCGGGCTGGGTCTCTACCTGGTCGGCCTGCCCGACAATGCCGTCAAGGAGAGCGAGCAGCGCATCCGCGCCGCCTTCGAGAACTCGGGTGAGCGGATGTCGGGCCGCAAGGTGGTCGTGAGCCTCGCCCCCGCCGACCTGCGCAAGGAGGGCTCGGGCTTCGACCTGCCCATCGCCGTGGGGATTCTCGCCGCGATGGAGCGCATCGACGCCGGGGCGCTCGACGGTACGGTGTTCGCCGGAGAGCTGTCGCTCGACGGCTCGCTCAAGCCCGTGCGGGGCGTGCTGCCGCTGGCGATTCTGGCCCGCCGGGCGGGCTTCCGGCGGCTGGTCGTACCGGCGGAGAACGCCGCCGAGGCGGCCGTGGTCGGGGAGGTTGAGGTCTACGGGGCCGCAAGCCTCGCGCAGGTGCGCGACCTGCTCAACGGCACCGAACCGCTGGCCCCCTTCGCATCCGGGGAGGCGGCCGCCGACGAAGCCGCCGTGGCGCCCTATGCCGAGGACTTCGCCGACGTGCGCGGACAGGCCCAGGCCAAGCGGGCGCTGGAGATCGCCGCGGCGGGCGGCCACAACGTGATCCTGATCGGGGCGCCGGGCTCGGGCAAGACGATGCTCGCGCGGCGCATGCCGACTATCCTGCCGCCGCTGGGGCGCGACGAGGCGCTCGAGACGACGAAGATCTACTCCGTGGCGGGCAAGGCCGGGGTGTCGGGACGCCTCATGACGCAGCGTCCCTTCCGGGCGCCGCACCATACGGCGTCGCAGGTGGCGCTGATCGGCGGCGGGCAGTCGCCCATGCCGGGCGAGGTGTCGCTGGCCCACAACGGCGTGCTGTTCCTCGACGAGCTGCCCGAATTCGGCCGCAGCGTGCTGGAGGTGCTGCGCCAGCCGCTGGAGGAGAAGCGCATCGTCGTGTCGCGGGCGCGCTACAGCGTCGAGTACCCCGCGAACTTCACCCTCGTGGCGGCGATGAACCCCTGCCCGTGCGGCTACTACAACCACCCGACGCGCGAGTGTACCTGCTCGCCGGGGGCCGTGCACCGCTACATGGGGCGCATCTCGGGGCCGCTCATGGACCGCATCGACCTGCATGTCGAGGTGACGCCCGTGACGCCCGTCGAGCTGTCGCGTGCGGAGCCGGGCGAGCCGAGCGCCGCGATCCGCGAGCGGGTCGTGCGGGCGCGCGAGGTGCAGCAGCGGCGCTTCCGCGGCGTGGAGGGCGTGCATACCAACGCCATGATGAATGCGGCGATGCTGCGCGAGTATTGCCGTCCGGATGCGGCCGGCGCGGCGCTGTTGGAGCGGGCCATGGAGCGGCTGTCGCTCTCGGCCCGGGCCTACGACCGCATCCTGAAGGTTGCGCGCACGATCGCCGACCTGGCGGGCCGCGAGCGGATCACGGCGCAGGAGATCGCCGAGGCGGTGGGCTACCGCTCGCTCGACCGCGGCAACTGGGGCGAGTAAAAGAATAATTAAGATACCGACCATGAACAACGGAAAGTACAAATATTACGCTTTCATCAGCTACAAGCGCGAAGACGAGGAGTGGGCGGCCTGGCTCCAGCACGAATTCGAGCATTATCGTCTGCCCTCGACCTTGAACGGCTGGTCGGACCTTCCGACCGAATTTGGGCCGGTATTCCGGGATGTCGATGAATTGAGCGCAGGAAACCTGCCAGCCCAGATACACGAGGCGCTTGAAGCGTCCGCGCACCTCATTGTCGTCTGTTCCCCGCAGTCGGCGCAATCCGAATGGGTAAACAAGGAGGTCTCCGATTTTCTTGAAATCGGCAGGCAAAAGGGAATAGATAACACCGACAACCTGTTTCCGTTCATCATCGAGGGCATGCCCCACGCCGCCCGCGCTGAGGAGGAGTGCTTTCCCGCGATCCTGCGCGATCTGCCGACAAGCAAGGAGCGCATCGGCGGCAACGTGAACGAAACCGGACGCGACAAGGCCTTCATCAAGACCCTGGCCGGCATGTTGCGGGTAAGGTTCGATGAGCTCTGGCAGCGCTACGAAAAGGAAAAGATCGAGGAGGAGCGCCGCAAGCGGGAAGAGCGGGACAGGCTGTATCTGGTGCAGAGCCGTTTTCTGGCCGAGAAGGCGATGGACCTTGTCGATCAGGGCGACTCCTATCTTGCCCGGCTTCTGGCGTTGCAGGCCCTTCCGGAAAGGCTGGACGACCCGGCAGGCCGTCCCTACTGCCCGGAAGCGGAAGCAGCCTTGCGGGCTGCCGACGAAAAGCGTTCCACGATTATAAGAGGACATACCGACTGCGTTTACCGTGCCGTATTCAGCCCGGACGGGAAACGGTTTGCCACCGCATCGAAAGACAATACTGTCCGTGTCTGGGATACCGAGTCCGGTGCGGAAATCCGCAGATTCACAGGTAAGGACGCGATAGACTTCGTGACATTCAGTCCCGACGGAAAGCGGATACTGTTCTCTTCCGAACGCAGGTGGCGCTATTGGGATATCGAGACATGGACGGAAGTCAAACTTGAGTACTTGTATGATGGACGAGAAATAGACCACCCTCTTGGACGCATTGCGGCATTTAGTCCAAGTGGAAAATTCTTTGCCTATATAAGTTGGGGTTCCCATCTTGGTTTTTGGAATTTTGAAACAAATAAAATTAGTTCCATAGGGGAAAGAGAGAGGAATATACACATAAACTCTCTTGCCTTTAGTCCTGACGGAAAACGGATTGTTTTTGCAACCAACGATAAAACGATCTATGTCTGGGATGTCGAGACAAAAAAGGATATTCTCAGACTGGAGGGGCATACGGATGGTGTAAATTCCGCTGAATTCAGTCCCGACGGGAAACGGATTGTTTCGGCATCGCACGATGACACTGTGCGTATCTGGGATGCCGAAACAGGCATGGAGTTGCTCTGTCTTGAGGGACTTGACTGGCGGCCTGTATATTCCGCAGCATTCAGCCCGAAGGGAAAACGGATTGTTTCAGCGTCTAGTGACGGAACCGTGCGCATTTGGAATGCAGAATCCGGCAAGGAGATTCGCAAACTTGAAGGACATATCGATCGGGTACATTCCGTTGCATATAGTCCAGATGGAAGCAGGATCATATCTGCTTCCGAGGATAGGACCGTGCGTATTTGGACTATCCGCTCTGATCCTAAAATCAGGCTCCGAAGGTTAAAGGGGCATTCTTCCGAGGTCGATTTTGCAATATTCAGTCCCGATGGGAAACGGATCGTTTCGGCGTCCTATGATAAAACCGTGCGCATTTGGAACGTTGAAACCGGCAAGGAGATATACAAACTTGAAGGACATACCAATAGGGTGCACTCCGTAGCGTTCAGCCCCGATGGGAAATGGATTGCTTCAGCGTCCTTCGATGATTCCGTACGCATTTGGAATACTCTGTCTGGAAAGGAGATTCGCAAACTTGATGTTGGTGATATTGCACATTCTGTTGCTTTTAGTCCTGACGGAAGAAAGATCGCTTCTGCACTCGGTGATGGTAATATTGTGCAGATATGGGATATCGAATCGGGTGAAAAAAATCGCAGTTTTGAGGGTCAGCTCTATCGTATGTATTTTGCCGTATTCAGTCCTGACGGGAAACTGATTGGTCTTGCATTCGATGGCAGTACGATATCTTTGTGCGATATCGAAACAAGTGAGGTGATCCGCACATTTAAAGGACATACCGATAGGGTACTATCCATAGCGTTCAGCCCCGACGGGAAACAGATTGTGTCGGCATCCGAAGACAAAACCGTGCGCATCTGGAATGTGGAAACAGGCGAAGAGATTCATCGGTTTGAAGGACATCAACACGAGGTAATGTCCGCAATGTTCAGCCCTGATGGGAAACTGATTGTTTCGGTTGATGGTTATTATACCGTGTATATTTTTGATGTTGAATCTGGCACGATATTTCAAAAGTCAGAATTATCTGATAAAACCGTGTCATTCAGCCCCGATGGGAGACACCTCGTATCCGGCAATAGCGAGGATGTCATTATTTGGGAGTTTGAACCCTTGCAGGAGCTGATGGACAGAATCCGTGAACGATTCAAGAATCGACCGCTGACACCGGCCGAAAAGAAAAAATACTATCTTGACTGACAATAATGATATGAAAAAAATCATTCTTTCGGGCGGCGGTACGGGCGGTCATATCTACCCGGCCGTGGCGGTCGCCGAGGCGCTGAAACGGCGCCTGGGTGACGAGGTCGAAATACTCTTCGTCGGCGCCGAGGGCAAGATGGAGATGGAGAAGGTCCCGGCACTGGGCTACCGCATCGTCGGGCTCCCGATTGCGGGGCTGCAGCGGCGGCTGGAGTGGCGCAACCTGCTCGTTCCCTTCAAGGTGCTGCGCTCCGTCCGGCTGGCGCGCCGCACGATCCGCGACTTCGGGGCCGACGTTGTCGTCGGCTTCGGCGGCTATGCCAGCGCTCCGGTGCTGTGGGCCGCACAGCGCATGGGCGTGCCGACGCTCATCCAGGAGCAGAACTCCTATGCGGGCGTGACGAACAAGATTCTGGCCCGCCGCGCCGCGCGCATCTGTACGGCCTACGAGGGGATGGAGCGCTTCTTCCCCGCGGAGAAGATTGTCCTGACGGGCAACCCCCTGCGCGGCGGCTTCTCGAAGGAGGGCGTCGACCGCCGCGAGGCGCTCGCCCGCTTCGGCCTGACGGAGGAGCTGCCCGTGGTGCTGGTCGTCGGCGGGTCGCTCGGCACACGTTCGCTCAACGAGATGATGAAGGCGTGGATCCTCTCGACCGGTGGTAAGGCCCCGGTGCAGGTGATCTGGCAGACGGGCAAGTATTACGAGCGCGAGATGCAGGCCTTCCTGGCCGCACATCCCGCGCCGCACGTCTGGCAGGGGGCCTTCATCGACCGCATGGACTGCGCCTACGCGGCGGCCGACCTGGTCGTCTCGCGCAGCGGCGCCGGCACGGTCTCGGAGCTGTGTCTGGTTGCCAAGCCCGTGCTGTTCGTCCCCTCGCCCAACGTGGCCGAGGACCATCAGACGAAGAACGCCCGGGCGCTGGAGGCGAAGGGCGCCGCCGTGGTGGTTGCGGATGCCGAGTGCCGCACGACGGCGATGCGGCGGGCCGAGGAGCTGCTCGCCGACCCCGCGACGCTGCGCCGTATGAGCGACAACATCGAGCAGCTGGCCAAACCCCGGGCTGCGGAGGAGATTGTCGACGAGGTGCTCCGCGTGCTGGAGCAGACGAAGAAAACAAAGAAAAAATAACCGACCCCGCCCGGGCGGCGCACGCGTTGCGGCCGGGCGGCAAAGAGTTGACGAGATGGAATACGCAAATATCTATTTTCTGGGCATCGGCGGCATCGGGATGAGCGCCCTGGCCCGCTATTTCCTGCACGAGGGGCGCCGCGTGGCGGGTTATGACCGCACCCCCTCGGCCCTGACCGAGGCCCTCGAGGCCGAAGGGGCCGCCATCCACTATGAGGAGGACGTGCGGCTGATACCCGAGGCCTTCCTCGACCCCGCGACGACGATGGTGGTCTATACGCCGGCCGTTCCGCACGACCACGCCGAGTACCGCTACTTCCTCGAACACGGCTTCCGCGTCGAGAAGCGGTCGCAGATGCTCGGACACCTCTCCGCCGGGAAGTACGTGATGGCCGTGGCGGGCACGCACGGCAAGACGACGACCTCGACGCTCGTGGCGTGGCTCAACCGGGCACTCACGGGCGGCGGCTCGGCCTTCCTGGGGGGTGTGTCGAAGAACTTTGACAGCAACCTTGTGCTGGGCGACGGGGCACGCCTTGCGGTCGAGGCCGACGAGTTCGACCGCTCGTTCCTGCGCCTCTACCCCGACGTGGCGGTGGTGACCTCGGCCGACGCCGACCACCTGGACATCTACGGCACGCACGAGGCCGTGAAGGAGGCCTTTTCGCAGTTCATCGGGCAGATCCGCCCGGGCGGCAGCCTCATCATCAAGCAGGGGCTCGACCTCCGCATCGACAACCCCGGTATTACGGTCTGGCGCTATGCCCTCGACACGCCGTGCGACTTCTATGCCGCCCGCGTGCGGCTGCTCGAGGGCGGGCACTACCGCTACGACATCGTGACGCCCGACGGCGTCATCGCCGACTGCACGCTCGGCGTCCCGGGATGGGTCAATATCGAGAACTCCGTGGCGGCCGTGGCTTCGGTCTGGTGCGCGGCGCGGCACGAGGGCGCGGCCCTCGATGCGGAGCGTCTGCGCGAGGGGCTGGCGTCATTTTCGGGCGTGAAGCGCCGCTTCGAGTTCTACGTCAACACGCCGAAGCAGGTCTACATGGACGATTACGCGCACCATCCGCGCGAACTGGCGGCGACGCTGCTCTCCCTGCGCCGCATGTTCCCCGGGCGGCGGATCACGGCGCTCTTCCAGCCGCACCTCTACACCCGCACGCGCGACCTGTGCGACGGCTTCGCCGAGGCGCTGTCGCACGCCGACGAGGTGGTGCTGCTGCCGATTTATCCGGCGCGCGAGGAGCCGATCGAGGGGGTGACGTCGGAGATCATCGCCGAGCGGGTGACGGTCCCCTGCCGCATCGTGCCGCGCGAGGCGCTGGCCGACACCGTGGCCGCAATGCCGACGGATGTGGTGGTGAGCTTCGGCGCGGGCAATATCGACGCCTGCTGCGGGACGATTGCCGAAAAACTGAAGCAAAAAGCCTGATGCCCAACCGACAACTCCGGACGTTTTGAACAGGATACTCCGATACGCGCTCTTTGCGCTGCTGTGGATCGCGGTGGCCGTCTACGTGCTCTATGCGGGCGCGGAGGCCCGGCGCATGCGTGCCGCAAGGAGCGTCACGCGGCTCGAGATCGAGATCGCCGACAGCTCCTCGCAGGGACAGCTGGTCACCTCGCGGCAGGTGCGCGGCTGGATCGCCCGCAGCGGCATCAAGACCGTCGGGGCTCCCGTCGACGGGGTCGACCTGACGGGTATCGAGCAGCTGATCGCTCGCAACGGCTTCGTGGCGAGGGTCGCGGCCTACGTCTCCTACGGCGGCGTGCTGCACGTCACGATCCGGCAGCGCAAACCGCTGCTGCGCCTGCTCGTCGACGGCTACAACGGCTACGTGACCGACGAGGACTACGTCTTCGACGCGCCGCGCGCCTCGTCGCTCTACGTCCCGGTGGTGACGGGCTCCTACCGCCCGCCCTTCCCCGCCTCCTATGTGGGAGACGTGCGCGACCACATCGACGCGGAGCAGCGCAAGATAGACGACCGCATCGCCGAGCTGGAGCGGGAGAAATACCCCTTCTTCAGGCGGGAGATGAAGAACGACCGCAACATCGCCGACCTGCGCCGCATGCGCATCAAGCAGCGGTGGTGGCGGCTGGAGACCGACTCGATGTTCCAGCTGCGCGTGGACAAACTCAAGGCCCACAAGGAGCAGTTGCGCCGCGGATACCGCTACGAGGCGCGTCTCATTGAGGAGGGGATCGACCGGATTTCGCAGCGGCAGGAGGCCGAGCGCCGGGCACAAAAAAAATTGGAGAAAAGCTACGAAGATTTCATGAAACTCCTTACCTTTGTGGAGTACGTCGAGAACGATGACTTCTGGAGGTCGGAGGTGGTCCAGATTACCGCCCGCACGGCCCCCAGTGGCGCATTGGAGGTGGACCTTACACCCCGCAGCGGCCGGCATCTCATCCGCTTCGGACGCCTCGAACGCGTCGATGAGAAGTTCGACAAGCTGTTGCGCTTCTACCGCAACGGCCTTTCGGTCCTCGGGTGGGATACCTACGCGGTGATCGACGTCCGATACGGCGATCAGGTAGTTTGCAGGAAAAAATAGGATAATACAGTGGAAAGAAGGAATTATATCGTTGCCGTCGATCTGGGTACCTCTTCGGTCGTGGTGGCTGTCGGCGGGAAGAGCGCCGAGGGGCCCGTCGAGGTGCTGTCGCTGGTTTCGAAACCCGTCGAGGGGGTTCATGCCGGGCGGATCGAGAACATCGAACTCGTCAGCCGGGCGATCCGCGAGGCCGTTGCGGAGACTGAGCAGGCGCTCAACATCCGCATCACGGAGGCCTATGCGGGCATCTCGGGCGAGTTCGTGCGCTGCGCCCGCCACACGGACCATGTCTTTGTCTACGATCCCCAGAACGGGGTGAACCAGAAGGATGTCGAGGCGCTGTTCGACCGCATGCGGAACGTGCAGGCCCCCGACGACGAGACAATCATGGAGCGCGTGCCCCAGAACTACATGGTCGACGACAGCCAGGAGGTGCAGAATCCCGTGGGGTCGTTCGGCCGCAAGCTCTCCTCGACGTTCAATTTCATCCTCTGCCTCAATACGCCGAAGCAGCGGCTCGACATGGCGCTCAAGCGGCTGGGCATCCGGATGCTCGGACTGATTCCCGATACGCTGGCGACCCCCGAGTCGGTGCTCGTGCCCGATGAGAAGGAGGAGGGCGTGGCCGTCGTGGGGCTCGGTGCCGGTGTGACCGACGTGACGGTCTATTACCGCAACGTGGTGCGCTACGTGGCGTCGATTCCGATGGGCGCTTCGGCCATCAACCGCGACATCCGCACGATGAGTGTGCCCGAGAAGCATGTGGAGAGCCTCAAGCAGAAATACGGCTCGGCGGTCGCCGAACTGGCCCCCGAAGACAAGCTCATCCGCGTCAACGGCCGCACGGCCCGCGAGGCGAAGGACATTCTGCTGCGCAACCTGGCGACGGTCATCGAGGCCCGCGCCACGGACATCGTCGAGTTCGTGCAGCAGGAGATCAAGGATTCGGGCTATGCCGACAAGCTCGCCTACGGCATCGTGCTGACGGGCGGCGGCGCCAAGCTGAAGGATGTGGACGAGCTGTTCCGCCGCCTGACGGGCATGGACGTGCGCATCGCCGTGCCCGAGTCGGGCATTACCGAGGAGTCGCGGGAGAAGTGCGCCGATCCGGCGTGGGCGACGGCCGTGGGCCTGCTGCTCAAGGGTGCGGAGTCGGGCTCCTGCGCCGTGATGGAGCGGGCCGGAGGTGCTCCGGAGCGACCCTTCGCCGAGCCGCAGCACCGTCCGCAGGGATATGCGGCGCCGACCCCTTCCATGCCGAACTTCAACCATGTGCCGCCCGTGCAGCCCGCACAGCCGGCACGGCCCGTGCAGCCGACCCAACGTGTGCAGCCCGTGCAACCCGTGCAGCCCCCCGTTCAGCCGGCGCAGCCCGTGCAGCCCGTTGCTGCGGAGCCGTCGGCCGGGGAGGAGCCCCGGGAGCGTGAGACGCCTGAACCGCCGAAGCGCAAGCGGGGGCTTGCGAGCATGATTCAGTCGACGATCGACCGCATCAACAAGGGTTTCATGGCCGCGGAGAGCGACAACGAGGAGATCTGACCCGTTCCGAGTCCGGGGCCGCGGGTCCTGCGCATGGACAGAGCGGACAGAACGGACAGAGGGGACAGAGCGGACAAAGGAGTGTGCGGCGGTGCCGCACGAGTGTAGAAGCAAAAAAAGAGAAAGAGAGATATGGCAGACGAACTGATGTCTGAAATCAAGGCCCGTCCCGCGGACGGTTCGATCATCACGGTGGTCGGTGTCGGCGGGGCCGGCGGCAATGCCGTGAACCACATGTGGAACCTCGGAATCCGGGGCGTGAAGTTCATGGTGTGCAATACCGACCAGCAGGCGCTCGACAAGAGCCCCGTGGAGCTGAAGATACGCCTCGGCAGCGAAGGCCTCGGTGCCGGAAACGACCCCGAGAACGGACGCCGTGCGGCCGTCGAGACGCTGCCCGAAATCCGGCAGCAGCTCGAACTGGCCGGTACGCGCATGGTCTTCATCACGGCCGGCATGGGCGGCGGCACCGGTACGGGTGCGTCGCCCGTCATTGCCAAGCTCGCCAAGGAGATGGGACTGCTGACCGTGGCCATCGTCACCTCGCCGCTGGCCGTCGAGGGCAAGATCCGCTACGAGCAGGCCAAGCGCGGCATCGAGGAGCTGCGGCAGAACGTCGACTCGCTGTTGATCATCAACAACGAGAACATCCTCGAGATTTACGGGCGCCTTTCGCTCAAGCAGGCCTTCGGCAAGGCCGACGACATCCTGGCCTCGGCGGCGAAGGGCATCGCCGAGATCATCACCGTCGAGAGCGACCTGGTGAACGTCGACTTTGCCGATGTCTCGAAGGTCATGCGCGACAGCGGCCGCGCCCACATGGCCGTCGCCACGGCCGAGGGCGAGAACCGTGCCGAGGCGGCCGCCGAAGCGTCGCTGCGCTCGCCGCTGCTGGACCACAACCTCATTACGGGTGCCAAGAACATCCTGCTCAACATCTCGGTGTCGAATGCCGAGGAGCTCATGTACGAGGAGGTCGTGCGCATCCTGGCCTACATCCAGTCGCACGCCAGCGTGCAGGACGAGAACGGCACGATCCACAATGCCAACATCATCTGGGGTACGAGCGAGAAACCGCAGCTGGGCAACTCGATCGAGCTGGTGGTCGTCGCCACGGGCTTCGAGCAGGACGATGCCGTCGACTTCATCCAGACGCCGATAACGCCGATCCGTCCGCAGGAGCCGGTGCGCGAGACGTCCGTGACGCCGGTGCTGGAGCCCATCAAGCCGTCGGCGCAGCCCCGGCCGACGCCGCGTCCGCTCGAGCAGGTGGTGCTCGGAGCCAAGTCGACGCGTTACAGCGACATCGAGGTGCGCCTGGCCAAACCGGCCTACCAGACCCGCAATTCGAAATTCATCGTGCAGATGCCCGGCGGCCGCAAGGAGGTGCTGCGCGACGAATCGGCCGAGCCGCAGGCTCCGAAGGAGGAGAAGGGCGGGTCGCTGTTCGATTAACTAAACGACGTCGGGTTTGGAGACACTTCCCTGGATTACGTTCAACGGCTTCACGCCCCATGTCATCGTCCTGTGTGCGGTGACGGTGGCGCTGTTATGCGTTTCGGCGCTCGTGTCGGGTGCCGAAACCTCTTTTTTCTCTCTCTCGCACAACGACGTGCGGCGCTTCCAGAAACGCAGCACCGCATCGGCCGACGCCGTGCTGCGCCTGCTGGCCAACGTCGACCTGCTGCTGGCCACGATCCTCGTGGTCAACAACCTGGTGAACATCTGCATCACGATCCTCTCCGCCACGATCATCGACGCGCTGTTCACCTTCCGGCACTTCGAGTTCCTCTTCAAGACCGTGCTGGTGTCGTTCCTGCTGCTGCTCTTCGGCGAGGTGCTGCCCAAGGTGCTGGCGCAGACCGTGCCCGTGCGATTCGCCGCACTCGTCGCCCGGCCGCTGCTGGTGCTGCGCTGGATTTTCTATCCGCTCTCCTACATCCTGGTCCGCACGAGCAGCCGCATCAGCGAGAAGGCCTCGCACCGGAGCGAAATCTCGCTCGACGAGCTGGCCGACGCCGTCGACATGACGCAGAGCACGACGCCCGAGGAGCACGTGATGCTCTCGGGAATCGTCAACTTCGTGAATACCGAGGTGCAGGAGATCATGAAGCCCCGCGTGGACATGACGGCGCTCGACATCACGGCCGACTACGAGACGGTCAAGCGCACGATCATCGAGTCGGGCTTTTCGCGCATTCCGGTCTATGAGGAGGATGTGGACAACATCCGCGGCACGCTCTACGTCAAGGACCTGCTGCCCTACATCAACCACGGCAGCGACTTCGGCTGGCAGCAGCTCGTCCGCAAGCCCTACTTCGTGCCCGAGCACAAGAAGATCAACGACCTGCTGGAGGATTTCCAGTCGAACAAGGTCCACATGGCCGTCGTGGTCGACGAGTACGGCTCGACGCTCGGCCTGGTCTCGCTCGAGGACATCATCGAGGAGATCGTGGGCGAGATTTCGGACGAGAGCGACAACGAGGAGAGCTTCTACGTGCGGCTCGACGCCCGGAGCTACCTCTTCGACGGCAAGACCCACATCGGCGACTTCGAGCGGGTGCTGTCGCTCGACGAGGAGACCTTCTCCGACGTCAAGGGCGAGGCCGAGACGCTGGCGGGGCTGATGCTCGAGCTCAAGCGCGACTTCCCGCGCAAGGGCGACACCTTCACGTCGCACGACATCCGTTTCACGGTGCAGGAGATGGAGGCGCACCGCATCGACAAAATCCGCGTGGACCTCTTATGACCGACGGAAGCCTGCCTGCGGGGCTCTTCATCGAGACGCCGTGGCCCGAGTGCGAGGCAGCCGCGTGGGCGACGCCCGACGAGCGGGCGGCGGCCGCGGCTTTCGGTTCGGAGCGCCGGCGCCGCGAATACCTGACGTGGCGGGCCATCGTGCGGCGCGAACTGGGGCGCGACGTGCGCATCACCTACGATGCCGTCGGGGCCCCGGTGCTCGTGGGGCGCGGGGAGCATCTCTCCGTATCGCATTGCGACGGCCGTGTCGCCGTCTGCATCTCCGCCCGCCGCTGCGCCGTGGACATCGAACCCGTGACGCGCAGTTTCGGACGCGTCCGTTCCCGTTACATGACTTCTGAAGAGCAGGCGCTTGCGGACGATCCGCTGCTCCCCGCCGCCGTGTGGTGTGCGAAGGAGACCCTCTACAAATATGCCGGGCGCCGGGAGCTGGACCTGCTGCGCGACCTCCGCATCACGGAGGCGGACCTTGCGGCCGGGCGTCTTGCGGGCTGCATCGCCGGCGGCGAACCGGTTGCCATGACGCTGCTCTGCCGCGAGGGGTACCTCGCGACCTTCATCCTGTAGATTCGTTCGGAAATTCCGCCCGTGATGATGTCTCCCCGCCGTGTGCCGTGTGCCGCGGCTTTTTTCGTACCGGCCGGTCCGGGAGTCAGAAGGCCTCCGAGGCCGTGAAGAGGAAGGCCGAGGAGCGCTTGCGGTCCCACGGCAGGTTGCGGTTGCCGAAGACGCCCCAGCCGTAGTCGAGGCGGATGTTCATCCCCTTCTTGAACTCGAAGCGGTAGCCGCAGCCGAAGTTGCTCAACGTGCGGTCCCAGCTGAACGGCTCCGTGCCCCAGACCTGCCCGGCACCGACCCATCCCTCGATGCCGTGGCGGCGGTAGATTCGCTGCCGCAGCTCCAGCTGCGTCTCGGCCAGCCGTTTGTCGCGGTAGCGCCCCTCGTAGTAGCCGCGCATGCGGGTGTCGCCGCCCAGTTTGGCGAACATGTGCCACGAGGGGTTGCCGATCGTGGCGTCGACGTGGAAATCGTAGGCCAGTACGGCCCCCTTCCACAACTTCCGGTAGCAGTCGAACGTGACGGTCACGCGGCCGAAGTCGCGCCCCGTATTGCCCAGCACGCGGGGATACCACAGCGCCTCGGTCTTCAGGAAGAGCCCTTTCGAGGCGTTGTAGGTCACGTCGCGTGAGTCGTACTGCACGAAAATTCCCGCGCCGGTGTTCAGCGGGTCGGGATTTTCACCCGTCGCGGCGATGTAGTTCGAGAAGGGGTCCTGTTTGGCCGGATCATAGCGCCCCTCCTGCCAGAGCCTGTAAAGTTCGCCCGTGCGTCCGTCGGGAACCGCACCGCCGGCCGCAGCGTCGGCCGCGATCTGTTCCAGCCGTTCGGCCATCCCCGACGGGGCGTATTTCGTGCCCGAGTAGTTGAGCGTCGCGCAGACGCCCGCGTAGAAGCGGTGTGCCAGGGCCGTGCAGTAGGAGATGTCGAGGATCAGGTCCGTGGTCGTCAGCTGCTGGCTGTACCCTTCGTCCCCGGCCGTATGGCCCACGCCGTAGAATTCACCGGGAAAGTAGACGATCGAACCCGTGTAGCGGAGTATCTGCCGGTCGTGGCGGAAATAGTTGTCGCCCGAGAAGTAGAGCGTGGCGTATTTGCGGGTCGTGAGGTTGCCGTAGACCGAGACGTTCGAGGGCGAGGTGACCGAATCCGTGCGGTCGGGGCGGTAGAAGCCCGCGAGCATGAAGCCGATGCCGAAGCCGTAGTCGGAGGAGTAGTTCGGGCCGGGGACGATGCTCCAGTCGATCTTCTTGCGGAAGGAGAGGTCCTCGTTCGACTGGCTGTAGTAGTCGATGATGCGGCGGATGAAGCTGCGCCGCCGTGCCGCCGTGTCGGCGGAGAGGCCTGCGGTGCCGTCTGTCCGGACTGCGGTGCAGGGATGCTCCGTGCATGCGGCGGAGAGCTTCTCCGGCGGGTCGGAAAGGGTGTCGGGAAGGAGTGCGGCGCCCGGCGCGGCCGTGCCGGCGGGTGACTCCGGAATGCTCTTCTGCGGCGTGTGGGCGGCATGCGCCGTTGCGGTGTGAAGCGTCAGCAACAGACCGGGAATGGAAAGAAGTATGCGTGCTCTTTTCATGGGCGGGAGTGGCTGAAAGGGGCAAAGATAAGAGAATTTTGCCAACGGGCAAAAAATGCCGTTCCCGACGGAGCGCTTTGCCCGCTCTCCCCTCTTTGCCCGCTCTCCCCTCTTTGCCCGCTCTCCCCTCTTTGCCCCTCCCCTTGTCCCTGCACCCGTCCATGTGGCGGCGCGTGCGGAAGACAACGGCGCCCCCGCAAAGTCGCGGAGGCGCCGCCGATTCTCCGGCGGGGGAGCCGGTTATTTCAGCCCCAGCTTTTTGGCGATCTCCTTGGGCAGCGCCTGCTTGTTGACCATGATCGAGGTGGTCTTGTAGGCGACGAACGGACGCGAGAAGTACCAGAATCCGTCGTAGGGCGGCAGGACGTTCCACGAGTTCTGCACCTTGTAGTAGCGGTTGCCGGCCTGGTCCGTGGCCGTGCCCATGATGAGCATGCCGTGGTCGTCGGTCGTCTCGTAGTTGTCGAACGCCGTCTGGCGCATCTCCTGCGTGATGGTGCGCTCCTTGCCCGGCTTGTCGAACTTGTAGAGCGCCGCCTCCTTCTCGCGGTCGGTGAGCTTGCCCCAGCGCTCGGCCTCCGTGCCGCTCATGCTCTCGGTGTCGGCCTCCGGCACGATGCCGATGGCCTTCGTGCGGCTGAAGCCCTTTTCGCTTACGTCCGTACCCCACGATACGGTGTAGCCCTGCTCGAGGGCGTGGTCGATAATCTGCATCATCTCGTCGAGCGGTACGTTGTAGACCGTGCCCCACATCCAGTTGTCGGGCACCTCGATGATGAACTGCGAGTAGAAGGGGTGATGCGTGAACGACGAGATGTCGATGTAGTTGTCCAGGTCGATGGGCAGCTGCGCCGCGAACGTCTCGGGCGTGTACTCCTTGCCTTCGTAGGTGAAGGTCTCGGGCAGCGGGCCGAAATATTCGTCCAGAATGGCGTCGAAGCCGCGCTTCCAGGCCGTCGAGAGGGCCTTGCGGGACTTGTCGCCCGTCTGGATCACCGCGTCGAGGTAGGCCTTCAGCACGACCGAAAGCTCATGGAAGTCGGGCTTCTCGGTGCCGTAGTTCAGGCCCGGGTAGACCTCGAACGGCACGATGCCGTGGGCCTTGATCCCCTCGGTCACGTCGTGCGAGGCGCCGCCTTCGGCGAAGTTGATCGTCCCGTGCATGCGGACATACTTCTCGGCCTTGTCCATGAACGAGTGGCGCACGATCCACATCTCCGAGAGGTGCATGGCGGGACCTCCGGCACGCAGAATCTCGCTCTCGAGGAACGAGAGCGTCGAGAAGCACCAGCACGTGCCGCTGCGGCTCTGGTCCTTGACCGGCGTCGTGGGGATGATCTTCGTGTCGGTGAAACGGTAGCCTTCCGCGGACGTCGTGTCGGCGGTCTGCGCCCCTGCCGTAAGAGCGATGCAGAGGGCGAAAAGCGAAAGCATCAGGTTTTTCATCTTATGGGTGGTTTTAAGTGGTTATTTTTTCGAGGAGGAGACGATTTTCAGGCAGTCGTCGAGTGTCAGCGTCTCGGGCTTGGCCCCCTTCGGCAGACGGTAGTTCTTGCCCTTGTAGGCGATGTAGGCGCCGTAACGGCCGTTCTTGACCAGCATGTCGGGGTCCTCAGGGAAGCTGCGCAGCGGCGTGTTGACCGCGGCGGCAGCCGCCTGGTGCGCCCGCACGATCTCCACGGCGCGGTCGTAGGTGAGCGTGTAGGGGTCGTCGCCCTTTGCGAGCGAGGCGAACGACTTGCCGTAGCGCACGTAGGCGCCGTATTTGCCGATGCCGACCGTCAGCGTCTCGCCGTCGAGTTCGCCGAGCGTGCGGGGCAGCGCGAAGAGCTCGAGCGCCTCGTCGAGCGTAATCGACTCGATGAGCTGCCCCTTCTTGAGCGAGGCGAAGCGGCTCTTCTCACCCTCGGCACCCTCGATCTCGACCATCGGGCCGTAGCGGCCGATGCGCGCCTTGACCGCGTGTCCCGTCTTGGGGTCGGTGCCCAGGATGCGAACCTGGCTCTTCTTGTCGGTCTGCTTCTCGATGGCCGAGTCGACCATCTTGTGGAACGGCCCGTAGAAGGAGGCGATCATCTCCTTCCACGTGATGTCTCCCTCGGCGATGCGGTCGAACTCCTTTTCGACGCGCGCCGTGAAGTTGTAGTCGACGATCGGCCCGAACTGCGCCTCGAGGTAGTCGTTCACCACCATGCCGATGTCCGTCGGCGAGAGGCGGTTCTTCTCCTTGCCGAAGTTCTCCGTGAGGTTCTTCGCCGTGATGCGGCCGTCGGCGAGCGTCAACTGCACGTAGCCGCGCTTCTGTCCGTCGCGGTTCTGCTTGACGACGTAGCCGCGGTTGATGATCGTGGTGATCGTCGGGGCGTAGGTCGACGGGCGGCCGATGCCCAGCTCCTCGAGCCGCTTGACGAGCGACGCCTCGTTGTAGCGTGCCGGGGCCGAGGTGAAGCGCTCCGTGGCGGTGATCTGCGTCGAGACGACGCGGTCACCTTCCGCGAGCTTCGGCAGCAGTCCTTCGCCGCTCTCCGCAGCCTGGTCGTCGTCCGTCGACTCGGAGTAGAGACGCAGGAATCCGTCGAAGCGGATTACCTCGCCCTGTGCGACGAACTGGCTCGGCGTGTTGTCCATGCCGATGACGACCGTCGTGCGGTCGAGCTCCGCGCAGACCATCTGCGAGGCGACCGTGCGCTTCCAAATCAGTTCGTAGAGCCTCTTCTCGGCGGCCGTGCCCTCGATCTCCTGCCGGTCGATGTACGACGGGCGGATGGCTTCGTGGGCCTCCTGCGCCCCCTTGGTCTTGGTCTTGTAGTTGAACCAGCGCGAATACTTTTCGCCGTAGAGCTTCGTGATTTCCTCCTTGCACTGCGCGAGGGCCTGCTGCGAGAGGTTCACCGAGTCGGTACGCATGTAGGTGATCAGACCCTGTTCGTAGAGGTGCTGTGCCACGGACATCGTCTGCGAGACCGACATGCCTAACTTGCGGCCCGCCTCCTGCTGGAGCGTCGAGGTGGTGAACGGCGGCGCCGGGTAGCGCTGTGCGGGCTTCTCCTCGGCCTTCACGACCGTGAAGGTGGCGCCGATGCAGCTTTGCAGGAAGGCTTCGGCTTCGTCGCGCGTCTCGAAACGCGACGAAAGCTCGGCCTTGAAGAGGGTCTTTTCGGGGTCGTCGGCGGCGTGGAACTGTGCCACGACACGGAAGTAGGGCGTGGAGCGGAAGGCGATGATCTCGCGCTCGCGCTCGACAATCAGCCGCACGGCCACCGACTGTACGCGGCCCGCCGAGAGCGACGGCCGCACCTTCTTCCAGAGTACGGGCGAGAGCTCGAAGCCCACCAGCCGGTCCAGGATGCGGCGCGCCTGCTGGGCGTTCACGAGGTCCATGTTGACCGTGCGCGGCTTTTCAATCGCCTCGAGGATCGCCCGCTTGGTGATTTCGTGGAAGACGATGCGCTTGGTCTGGTCGACGGGGAGACCCAACACTTCGGTCAGGTGCCAGGCGATGGCTTCTCCTTCGCGGTCTTCATCGGAGGCGAGCCAGACGGTCTTCTCCTTTGCCAGGCGCGCCAGTTCGTCGACCACCTTCTTCTTGTCGGCCGGCACTTCGTAGACGGGGCGGAACCCCTCGGCGATGTCGATGCCGAGGTCCTTTTTCGAAAGGTCGCGGATATGTCCGAAACTCGACTTGACGATGTAGTCCTTGCCGAGGAATTTCTCGATGGTTTTCGCTTTTGCCGGAGACTCGACGATAACTAAATTTTCCTGCATTGCGTGGTATGTGGCTTTTCTGAAATGCGAAAACCTAAGTCGTTACACTTAGGTTCGCGGTTCGGTTTCTGTGACTGTTTACTTGATCATCGTATAGGTGATGTCGAACTTGATCGGCGCATGGTTGCGCACCGTCGATCCTTCGGCTTCGGCCTGCCCCTGGAAGACGCCGAACGAAGGCGTGTAGAGGCTGTATGCCTCGGGCCCGATATATACGGTGCGGTTCTTCACCTTCTCCAGATCGACGGCCCGGTTCTCCTTGGCGGCCGCCTTCTTCTCGTCCGTGTAGCTGTTCCACAGCTGCTGGACGTAGCCCGTGATGTCCATGATGTAGCATCCGCGGCTGCGGTTGATGTACCCTCCGTAGGAGAGTTCCGTGCCGTAGTTCGTCTCGTAGAGGTAGTTGTAGTCGCTGACGGCCGTCAGGGTCTTGTAGTCCGTATAGAGTCCCAGCCGGCTCGGGGCCGCGGTCATCTCCTCGATCAGCCGCACGATGTCGAGCGGCTGCCCGTCGTCGGTCGACCCCTTGTCGACGTTCTCCCATTTGTAGTCGCTGTCGGTGAAGTAGATGTACATGCGCACCTGGTTGAAGGCGAGCGTCTCGAACTGCTTGCCGCTTTCGGCGTATTCCTGTGCGAGAATCGCATCCAGGTCGTCGAAGAACTCCTGCGTGAAGGTCATCTCCGTCACGACGCCGGCCATGCCCTCGACATAGACCATCGGCGTCTCGGGGCGCTCCTCGTTCGTCTCCTCGGCATACTCCGGTACGATGTGTATCTCGCCGGCCGTCGCCGGATTGTATTGCGTGTAGTCGTGGTCCAGCACGTTGACCGAGACGCTGCCGTATTCGACCCCCTCCACATAGAAGTTGTAGGTCATGCCGACGGTATCCTTGATGATCGTCGGGTCGCTCTCCAGGCGGTTGCGGGCGTAGATCGTCAGGCCCGACTCCTCGAGCTTCGTGGCGTAGATCGTCCCCTTGCCGTGCTCGGTCAGCGGGGCGTCGGGGTCGGGGCAGATGTAGAGCCCCTTGAAGGCCTTGACCCAGTATTCGAGGCTGTCGTAGCTGTAGATCGAATATTCATCCTTGTGCTCGCCCTCCTGCAGCATCAGGCGGTTGACGAACGAGCGTCCCTCGGCCGTGGGCTTGAGCGTGACGCTCGTCACCGCAGGCCCGTTGTTGTTGCCCAGCGTGAAGGTGAAGAGCTTTTTCGAGGGGTCGTAGACCCGGTCCGCGGCGTTGTGCGTGCCGTTGGGGTCCAGCGGATTGAAATTCGCGTAGAAGACCGTGTCGCGCTTGCTCTTGCCCTCGCCGAGCGGCTTGTCGGTCAGGTAGGCGTTGCTCACGATCTCGTAGACGGCGAAGGTCTGCTCGGTGAGCGTGTCGGTCCCGTAGCTCGAGAACGAGAGGTTGAGCTGTGCCGAGTCGAAGATCGGCTTGTAGCCGAAATACCCTTCGCCGACCTTGTAGTAGTAGTTGGCGAACTGGGTGAGGAATCCCGCCGTGCGCAGTCCGAGCGTGTCGTTGAGCTGGGAGCCGAGGTAGCCGTAGGAGATGTTCGACGTGACGATCGAGTCGGTCCTGTACAGGCGCGTCTCGACGTATTTCCGGGGATTGAGCTTGTCGAACTCCAACTTTACGTGCCCGGCCTTCATCTGCTGGTTCTCCGGTACGATGTTCGAACCCAGCGTATCGTCGACCGTGGTGCAGGAGCCGCAGGCGGCGGCGGCGAGCACGGCAAGGGCGGCGGGCACGAAGGTGCGGAGCGTGCGGCGGAAGAAGTTATTGTAACGCTTCATAGAATCGGTTGTAATTGTCGAAAAAGTCCTCCGCTTCGGGCGACTGGTACTCGAGCATCGGCTTCCCGCTCTCGCGGGCGATGCGCAGCACCTCTTCGTCGACATCTTTCGATGCGGCGACGATGCCGTCGGCATACTGCATAACGAAGCGGCAGAGGTTTTCGTATGAAGGCCGTGCGAGAATGTCGAGATTTTTCTCGTCGACACCCTCTCCGGCGATCTTTGCGGCGATTCCGGGGTCCAGCTCGCCGGCGAATCCGTCGGCGTAGAGCGAGACGACGATCTTCACGTCGCGGAAGATCGGGTCGTCGACGAAGACCTGCTTTAGGTAGACCGGGATCACCGACGTGAACCATCCGTGGCAGTGGACGACCGTGGGGGTCCAGCGCAGCTTCTTGACCGTCTCGAGCACGCCGCGGGCAAAGAAGATGGCCCGTTCGTCGTTGTCGGCGAACCAGCCGCCCTCGGCGTCGTTGAGCACGGCCTTGCGCGAGAAGTAGTCGTCGTTGTCGATGAAGTAGATCTGTACGCGGGCTGCGGGGATCGACGCGACCTTGATGATGAGCTGGTGGTCGTTGTCGTCGATGATGAGGTTCATGCCCGACAGGCGGATGACCTCATGCAACTGGTGCCGCCGTTCGTTGATGCAGCCGTAGCGGGGCATGAACGTGCGGATTTCGTTTCCGCGCTCCTGCATCGCCTGCGTCAAAGCACGGCAAAGCTTGGAACACTCCGTATCGGGAAGGTAGGGAGCGATTTCCTGACATACGTACAGAATCTTGCTTGCCATGGTCCGATTGTTTTATTGGGGCAAAGGTACGAAAAAAATCTTAAAGAATCAGCATCGCGTCGCCGTAAGTGCCGAAGCGGTACCCTTCCTGGCGGGCGACCCGGTATGCCTCCATGACCTGTTCGTATCCGCCGAAGGCGGCGACCATCATCAGCTGCGTGGAGTAGGGCAGGTGGAAGTTGGTGACCATGGCGTCGGCCACGGTGAAGTCGTAGGGCGCGAAGATGAACTTGTTGGTCCACCCCTCCATGGGCTTGATCATGCCGTTGGTCGAGACGGCCGTTTCGATCGTGCGCATGACCGTCGTGCCGATGGCCACGACCTTGTGTCCGTTGCGCTTGGCGGAGTTCACGGCCTCGGCGGCCTCCTCCGTGACGAAGAACTGCTCGGAGTCCATCTTGTGCTTCGAGAGGTCCTCGACGTCGACCGTGCGGAAGTTGCCCAGCCCGACGTGCAGCGTGATGAACGCCGAATCGATGCCCTTGATCTCCATGCGCTTGAGCAGGTGCTTCGAGAAGTGCATGCCGGCCGTCGGGGCGGCCACGGCGCCCTCGTGGCGGGCGAAGATCGTCTGGTAGCGTTCGGCATCCTCGGGTTCGACCTTTTCGCGCACCCACTTCGGCAGGGGCGTCTCGCCGAGGCTGAAGAGCGTCTGCTTGAACTCCTCGTAGGAGCCGTCGAAGAGGAAGCGCAGCGTGCGGCCGCGCGAGGTGGTGTTGTCGATCACCTCGGCCACGAGCAGGTCGTCGTCGCCGAAGTAGAGCTTGTTGCCGATGCGGATCTTGCGGGCCGGGTCGACCAGCACGTCCCACAGCCGCAGGTCGCGGTTCAGTTCGCGCAGCAGGAAGATTTCGATCTCCGCACCGGTCTTCTCCTTGTTGCCGTAGAGGCGTGCCGGAAAGACCTTCGTGTCGTTGAACAGGAAGAGGTCCTTTTCGTCGAAATATTCGATGATGTCCTTGAAGATGCGGTGTTCGATGGTCCCCTTGGCGCGGTTGACGACCATCAGCCGCGCGTCGTCGCGGTTTTCCGTCGGGTACTTGGCCAGCATTTCCGGCGCGAACTCATACCCGTATTGCGATAGTTTCATACGTCAGTGCTCTTTTTTTCGTTCGAGAGATGAGACAGATTATTTTCTATACGCAAATTATCCCGTTTTGTTTCAAGTTGCTGCAACTTTTCGAGAAAATCATCCAGCGCCCAGGCATTCCCGACCGTGAATCCGCCGCTGCGGGTCCGCCGCAGCGAGGTGAGGTGGGCGCCGCTGCGGAGGCTTTCGCCGATCTCGCGGGCCAGCGAACGGATGTAGGTCCCCTTGCTGCAGCGCACGCGGATGCGGATGCGCGGCAGGTCGCATTCGAGCAGCTCCATCTCGTAGACCGTGATGAGCGCCTGCCGCACGGGCACCTCCTCGCCGGCGCGCGCCAGGTCGTAGGCGCGCGTGCCTTCGATCTTCTTGGCCGAGTAGACGGGCGGCGTCTGCAACCGCTCGCCCGTGAGCGACGCGAGGGCCTCCAGGACGGCTTCGCGCGTGATGTGTTCCCAGGGGTAGGTCCGGTCGACGGGGTGCTCCAGGTCGTAGCTCGGGGTCGTGGCCCCCAGCAGCACGTCGGCCACGTACTCCTTCTCCTCGGCCTGCAGTGCGTCGACGAGCTTCGTCGCGCGGCCGATGCAGACGAGCAGCACGCCCGTGGCGAGCGGGTCGAGCGTCCCGGCGTGCCCCACCTTGATCTTGCGGTATCCCAGTTTGCGGAGCGAGAACTTCACCTTGCGGACCACGTCCGTGGAGGTCCACTCCAGCGGCTTGTCCACGACGGCGATGTAGCCCTCCTCGAAGTTGATGCCCCGCAGGTCCTGCGTATGCTTCATCGCGTCCGGATTAGAGGATGTAGCTTAGGATCGAGACGATGCCGGCCGCAGCGCAGTAGAGGGCGAACCAGATGAGCTTGCCGCGCTTGACCACTTCGATCATGAACTTGCAGGCGAGGCATCCGGTGACGAACGAGGCGACGAAGCCCGCGGCGAGGGGCCCGGCGGCGATACCGGCCGTCAGGTCGCCGCTGACGGCCTGCAGGAAGGTTTCGCCCAGAATGGGGATCAGCACCATGAGGAACGAGAACTGGGCCACGGCGGCCTTCTTGTTGCCGAGCAGCAGTCCCGTGGCGATCGTCGTGCCCGAGCGCGAGAGACCCGGCATGGCGGCGCAGGCCTGCGCCAGGCCGATGATGAAGGCGTCGCGGTAGGAGATCGTCTCCTTCTGCCGCGGCTTGGCGTAGTAGGCGAACGAGAGCAGCGCGGCGGTGAGCAGCAGCATGGCGCCGACGATGACGAGGATATAGGGGGCGTCGAGCATGGCGTTGATCTGGTCCTTCAGGAGGAATCCGACGATGCCGATCGGGATCATCGAGAGCAGGAGTTTCAGTACGTAGGCCTGCTCCTCGTTGAAGCGGCGCGAGAAGAGCCCGCGCAGCAGGCGCCAGATTTCGCTCCAGAGCACCACGATCGTGCTCAGGACTGTGGCGGCGTGCAGGGCCACGTCAAAGGTGAGATTCTCTTCGAGTTCGACGCCGAGGAGTTCCTTGGCGATTTGCAGGTGTCCGCTGCTCGATACGGGCAGGAATTCCGTGATACCCTGCACGATGCCGAGCAGGATGGCTTGCAGTGTGTCCATGTGTTGTTTCGGGGTTTGGGTTTATTTGTCGTAACGTTTCATGATCGCGTAGATCTCCACGACGAAGCCCGCGATGACGAGGATCGGGGCCAGCGTGATGCGCCGCCACGAGAACATGGCGTAGTTGAATTCGTCGGGCGAGTCGCTGCCGCCGCCCGCCATGAGGATGAAGCCGAGGAGGATGACGGCGAAGCCGACGGCCAGTATGATGTAGTTGCGGCGCGTGAGCGGCATGCGGGGATTTTCCGGTGCGGGCTCCTGGACTTTCTTGTTCTCTTTTTTCATGTACTTAATAGAGGTATATCTTGTTGGACTTCATGTTGACGAACTTGTTGAGGGCGATGACGGTGAAGGTGCCGGAAATGACGATTCCGCCCACGACCATCGAACCGGCGATGATGGCGATCTTGACCGCCTCGGTGATGGACATCAGCTCGGGGACCGCCTCGTTGAGCCCGTAGACCGCCAGGCAGAGGAGCACCGATGCGCCCAGTCCGGAGAGGACGCCCTGCGTGAGGCTGCTCCCGAGGAAGGGGCGCATGATGAACCACTTGGTTGCGCCGACGAGCTTCATCGTGTTGATGAGGTAGCGTTTCGAGAAGATCGCCAGCCGGATCGTGTTGTTGAGCAGGATCAGCGAGATGACGAGCAGCGCCCCGCCGAAGAGCAGCAGCACGAGGCGGATCTTGCCGACGGTGGCGTGCAGCCGCTGCGCCATGCGTGCCGGATAGGAGACGTGTTCGACGCCCGGCAGGTGCTCCGCCGCCGCGATGAAGCCCTCGAGCAGCACCGTGTCGGCCGAGGCGGCCGTGAGGGTCAGTTCGTAGGAGTCCAGCAGGGGGTTCTCGCCGAGCACCTCCTCGAACTGGCTGCCGAACATCTTGCGGAACTCGGCGTCGTCGGCCTTTTCGTCGCGGGAGACGAAGGCGACCGAGCCGACGATCTCCTCGGCCGAGAGGGTCGCGGCGATCCGCTCCTTCGCCTCGTCGGAGAGCCCGTTTTTCAGCTCCACGCTCACCGAGATGCTCTGCTGGAGCGTGTCGGCGACCTTCATCGCTGTGACCATCAGGTAGCCTACCGAACCGAGCAGGAAGAGCACCAGCGTGATGCTCACCGTCGATACGATGTAGGAGTTGCGCACCTTGCGCTTGAGCCTCTTGTCATCCTTCATAGTTCTGAAATCTCTTTTCTGGTTGGCGGGGAGCATCCTCCTCCCCGGCTGTTCCCGACCGGCGGTTTCCTGCCGGCTGCTTTCTGCCGCTCCGCATCTTCGCGGCGGCCTTTATATATTGGTGTCGGCCGGTTCCTTCTCTCCGGCGGTGCGCCGTCTGCGGCAGAGGTACACGACCGCCGCTGCGGCACCCGCCAGAATCACGACCGAGCAGATGCCCGTCACCGCCTCGGCCGCCGTCCAGCCCGGGGCGCGGAAGCGCCACTCGACGACGTGCGTCCCGGCCGGGAGGCGCATCGCCCGCAGCACGTAGTCGGCGCGGAAGGCGGGGGCCTCTTCGCCGTCGATCGTGGCTGTCCAGCCCTTGTCGTAGTATATCTCCGAGAAGACCGCCACGGCCTCCGCAGGGGTCGAGTATTCGTAGCGCAGGCGGTTGGCGCGGTATTCCGTCAGGCGGATCGAGCGGCCGGAGAGCGTGTCGGCCGCGGCTGCGGCCGGCAGTTGGGCGAGGGGCAGGTCCCTGGCGGCGATCACGGCCGTCGTCTTCAGGTCGGTTTCGCCGAGGAGGTCGATCTCCTGCTGTGCGTCCTCCGCCGTGACGACCCCGTCGACGAACCACGCCGCCCCGTTGGCCGTCGTGCGCAGCTGAGCGGCGGGCTGTCCCTCCTCGTCCGGAAGGATCAGGTAGCGCGTGTTGAGCATGTCGAGCACCCCTTCGTCGAGGCCCGACAGGTAGCGGTCGATCAGGTCCTGGTAGCGCGAGAGCTTGGCCCCGTGGTATCCGCCGACGGAGCGGTGGAAATAGGAGGTCGTGGCGTCGTTGAAGGGGCTGACCGTGAGGTTCAGCACGCGGAATCCCGGGGTCTTGTCGGCCAGTATGGCCTTGTCGGCGGCCGTGGCGGTGATCTGCCGTCGGCGCGGCGAGATGAAGTCCTCCGACGAGAGGAAGCGCAGGTCCACGGGCACGAGGTCCAGCAGCACGACGCCGCCGAGCAGCGCCACGAGCCCTCCGCGGCGGATACGCCCGAAGGCGAAGAGCGCCACGCCGCCCGCCGCGAGGGCGATCATCAGCAGCGAGCGCCAGGCGTCGGCCTGCATCATCGCCGCACGGTCGGCGGCCATGGCGGCGCCGATCGCCTCGCCCATCTCGACGTCCATGCCGCGGTCGATGTACTCCTGCATGCCGTTGCTCCGGAAGAGGTGGTGGAGCTGGTCGGTCATCATCGAGATGCTCTCTTCGCGTCCGAAGTCGAAGAGCGAGCCGCCGGCGACGGCCAGCAGCAGGCACAGACCGCCGGTGATGCCTCCGGCCCAGGCCAGGGCGCGCAGCATCCCCTTGCGGGGCACGTCGCCGCGCCACAGCCGCATGAGGGCCAGGGCCCCGAGCAGCGGCACGGCCCACTGTACGACGACGAGCGTCATCGAGACCGTGCGGAACTTGTTGTATCCGGGCAGCAGCTTGAATGCCAGTTCGGTGAATCCCATGAAGTTGCGGCCCCAGGCCAGCAACAGCATCACGGCGCAGACGGCCACGATCCACCACTTGTTGCGGCCGCGCACGAGGGCGATGCCCAGCACCGCGAGGAAGAGGGCCGCGGCCCCGAGGTAGGTCGGCCCGGCCGTGTAGGGCTGCGTGCCCCAGTAGGCGGGCAGCTGCCGCTCGACGCCCCGCAGTCCGTATTCGTTGGCCGTGGCGGCCACCTGGCCGTCCGAGGGGAAGGTCGTGCCCGAGTCGCGCCCCATGAAGTCGGGCACGAGCAGGTTCAGCGTCTCGGTGCGGCCGTAGCTCCACGCCGTGGCGTAGTCGAGGTCGAGCCCGTTGTCCGACGTCTCGGCCGTCGAGGCCAGTTCGGAGCCGCCGCGCATGGTCTCCTTCGAGTGCTGGGCCGTGTACCACAGCGGTGCGAAGTTCGACCCCACGGCCAACACGCCTGCGGCGGCCAGCACGGCCGTGCGCCGGAAGAACTCCGCAAGGCGCTTCCCGCGCAGGGCGACGATGCCCTCGCTGATCCAGAAGGCGGCCATCGCCAGCAGGAAGTAGTAGGTGATCTGCGGGTGGTTGGCGCCGATTTCGAGCGACGTGGCGAGGGCCGTGACGGCGCCGCCGAGCCACAGGTTGCCCCGCAGGGTCATCCACGCGCCGCCCATCATCAGCGGAGCGTAGACCAGCGCCCACATCTTGGTGACGTGGCCTGCGCCGATGATGAGCAGGAAGTAGGTCGAGAGTCCGTATGCGAGGGCCGGGACGATGCCGACCCACGGATCGACGCCGCAGACGAGCAGCATGAGCCACATCGAGACCATGGCGAAGAAGAGGAACCCGGCGGGGGTGTCGATCAGCCGCGTGACCTTGCCTACGGTCCCCTTGACCAGCTGTGCGGGGTAGGCGACGTTGATCAGGTAGGCGGGCATGCCGGAGAACATGCTGCCGGTCCACTGGGGGTCTTCGCCCGTTGCGGCACGCGTGTCGTGAATCTCTTTGGTCATGCCTTCGTACTGGAGCACGTCGTGCTGGGGCAGCACCTCGCCGCGGAACTGCGGCGCGAAGTAGAGAACACTCACGAGCAGGAAAACCGCGAGTGCCGTCGCCGCGGCCCACCACCTGTTTTTCGTATCTTTCGTGAAAATCATTTTTTCAACACTTAACCGAGGGTCAAAGGTACGAAAAAATAGTTACTTGCCGCGTGTCTGTCGTGAATTTTGCTTATCTTTGCATATATGATTACACTCGATTCCATCCGCAAACCCGTCACGGCGGAACTCGCGGCGTTCGATGAATTCGTCGAACGGCAGTTCACGGCCGAGGGGGAGTTGCTCTCGGATATGTTGCGTTATGCTCTCACGTCGCGCGGCAAGGGCATCCGTCCGCTGCTGGTCATGCTCTCCGCGGCGATGAATGCCCGGGTCCCGGGTGCTGCGACGGGCCGCCGGGCCTGTCTGGCGGCCATGCTGGTCGAAATGATCCATGTGGCGTCGCTCATCCACGACGACGTGATCGACGAGGCCGACACGCGGCGTGGCAAACCCTCGGTCAATGCCCGCTGGCAGTCCCACAAGGCCGTCATCCTGGGCGACTACATCCTGGCGCGCAACATGAACATCGGCCTGACGAGCGGCCAGTTCGACCTGGTGACGCACGTCTGCGGCTCGATGGCGGCGCTGTGCGAGGGCGAGGTGCTGCAGGACGAGTGCGCCGCATCGCACGCCATGACGCGCCGGACCTATCTGGACATCATCTACAAGAAGACCGCAAGCCTGCTGGGCGTCAGCGCCTCGGCCGGGGCGCTGGCCGTGGGGGCCACGCGCGACCGGGTGGCGCTCATGCGCCGCTTCGGCGAAGCCGTAGGCATGGCCTTCCAGATTCAGGACGACATCCTCGACTATACGCTCTCGGCCCATACGGGCAAACCCGCCAACAACGACCTGCGCGAGGGCAAGATCACGCTGCCGCTGCTCGCGGTGCTCGAAAAGGTCTCCGACGAGCGGCGCGCCGAGCTGCTCGGCTGCCTGGAGCGCTGCCGCACGGACGAGAAGAGCGTGGAGTACCTGCAGCACACCGTGGAGAACGAGGGGGGCCTCGACGCGGCGGCGCAGGTCATGCACGGCTACCTCGAGCGGGCCGCGGGCCTGCTGTCCGAGTACGAACCCTCGGAGTACCGCACGGCGCTCGTCGACCTGTGCGCCTACATCGCCGAGCGCGACCGCTGAAACCCGACCGAAGACTGAAACATTAACCTAAATAATCAATCACAGATGGAACAAAAAAAGAATTACATCCTTCCGATCGTCGTGATGATCTTCCTCTTCGCCATGATCTCCTTCGTGACGAATCTGGCATCACCGATGGGTGACATCCTCAAGTATCAGTTCGGCGTGCCGAACTGGATGGGTACGCTGGGCGTCTTTGCCAACTTCATCGCCTATGCGATCATGGGTTATCCCGCCGGCAGCATGCTGCAGCGCTACGGCTACAAGAAGACGGCGCTCATCGCCGTGAGCGTGGGCTTCGTGGGCGTCGGCATCCAGACCCTGTCGGGTACGGTCGAGAGCTTCGGCGTCTACCTGCTGGGCGCCTTCATCGCGGGCTTCTCGATGTGCTTGCTCAACACGGTGGTCAACCCTATGCTGAACCGTCTGGGCGGCGGCGGCAACAAGGGCAACCAGCTGATCCAGACCGGCGGCGCCTTCAACTCGCTGAGCGGTACGGCCGTCATCATCCTGACGGGCCTGCTGATTCCCGAGGGTATCAAGAACGCCCAGATCAGCCATGTCTTCCCGCTGATGTACGCCGCGCTGGCAATCTTCGCCTTCGCCTTCGTGGTACTCGTCCTGACGAAGATTCCCGAGAACCCGGTCGACACGAAGAAGAGCGCGGCCAAGAAAGCCGACAAGTACGGTCCGCTGTCGTTCCGTCACTTCGTGCTGGGCGCCGTAGCGATCTTCGTCTACGTGGGTATCGAGGTCGGCATTCCCAACGTGCTGCAGAAGTGGCTGCAGAACCCCGACCTGAATGTGCTGGGCTCGGGCGTCAATGCCGAGGCCGTTGCCGGATCGGTTGCCGCGACCTACTGGCTGCTGATGCTCGTTGGCCGTCTGGTGGGCGCCGTCGTCGGCAGCAAGGTGTCGGCCCGCGCCATGCTGGGCGTCGTGTCGTGCGCCGGTCTGCTCCTGACGCTGGGGGCCATCTTCGCCCCGCAGGTTGCCGTCAACCTGCCCGTCTTCAACGGCGCCGCAGGCGTCGGCCTGGTGAACGTGCCGGTCAACGCCGCGCTGCTCGTGCTCTGCGGCCTCTGCACCTCGGTGATGTGGGGCGGCATCTTCAACCTCGCCGTCGAGGGGCTGGGCAAGTACACCGAGAAGGCTTCGGGTATCTTCATGGCGCTGGTTTGCGGTGGCGGTATCCTGCCGCTCCTGCAGAACGCGATCGTCGACATGGGCGACGGCGTGGCTTATCTCCAGAGCTACTGGGTGATCGCCGTAGGTCTCGTCTACATGCTCTTCTATGCGCTTGTCGGCTCGAAGAACGTCAACAAGGACATTCCCGTCAACGACTGATCCGTCCGCTTGCGGAATTGACAAAGCCGGGCTCCCTTTGTGGAGCCCGGCTTTTTTGTCCCTGATGCACGGACGGATGCCCCGTTACGTGCCTTCCCGGGCGGTTCCGGCCGGACGGGACTGCCGCAATGCGGCGGAGCCCGGCGGGAATCTGCTCCTGCCGGGCTCCGTCGTGTTGCGGGAATGTGCGTGTGCCGGGTTGCCTCCTACCGGTCGATGTCGAGCAGGATGCGGTAGCTCTGCCCGGGCTCGAAACCGGGGTCGTAGACGAGCAGGAAGTTCTCGTCGACGGCGGCGTGCCACGTCTGCCCCTCGGCCAGGCGGGGATTCTTCAGTCGTTCGGGGAAGAAGCAGCTGAAGGGCAGGTCGCCGACGTGCTCCTCCTTGAAGCGGTCACCGGCCATGCGCGCCGCGCTGAAGTCGGGCGCCGTGGTCACCGTGATCTCGTACTGCGAACCGATGCGGCGCTGCGTGACCTCGAAGTCCCGCTCGGCGGGCAGCTCCCGAAGGCGGACCTCCCATGCCGGGTCGCCGTAGCAGGCCAGCACGTCGCGGTCGAAGAAGAAGCCCAGCTCGTCGTCGGTGAGGTGGCGTCCGGCCGTGCTGTCGGCCTGCCCGACCATGCGGTCCCAGTCGAATCTGTCGCCGGGGTAGGGGAAGGCCTTGCCGCGCACCTCTGTCACCTGTTCGTCGAGCCAGTGGAGCATGTCCTGCCGGTTGAGGTAGAAGGCCTCGGCGAGGGTGTAGCGGCCGGGTGTCGTGAGCCAGTATTTCAGTCCGCCCCAGCCGTTGCGGCCGTACCATGTCGGCACGACGTAGCCCATCATCGCGGCGGCCCGGGCGCTGTTCATCCAGGCGACGGCCATGCTCTCGCGCGTGCAGTCGACGTTGCCGATCAGGCAGTTGCCGATGGGCAGGAAGACCCGCCGCTTGCCCGTTTCGTGCAGCGGTTCGGGACCCTCGGGGAGGTCGGCGTAGAGGGCGCCGTCGCGGGCGCGGAGGTTGCCGACGGAGAAGGGCATCTCGAGGTTGCGCTCCGTGGCGTGCGAGGCGGTGGTGATCAGGTCGGGATCGTAGGCGGCGTAGAAGTCGCAGAAGCAGCGCAGCAGGTCGGGCCGTCCGTCGGCAAGCGTGCGGTCGGTCATGTAGTGCGTCACCGAGTCGGCGCCGGGGCGCTTCTCGCCGCAGCGGCCCGGCGTGCGGTCGTCGACATAGGCGAAGGCGTCGAACCACTTGCCGCTGCCGACCTCGCGCAGGGTGCTCACGGCGCTGCGGACGGTCAGCGGCTCGCGCGCCGCCTCGACCATGCGCAGGGCTGCCGCGGCGTCGTAGCCCGTGACGATGCCCCAGAGGTAGTCGTCGTAGCTGTCGCCGTCGACCTCGCGGGCCATGCGGTTCAGCGCGATGACGTAGTCGCGGCCGATGCGCTCGGGCCGTTCGACGAAGGCCACGTAGCGGGGTGTGAGCTCCCGGAGCGCGGGCAGCGCCTCGTCGGGCGTTTCGGTGTAGGAGAGGAGTGCGGCACCGGGGTGCGACTGCCGCAGTGTGGCGACGACCTCGCCCCAGGCGGGATCGTCCGCAATGCCGGGACCCGCGACGATGGCGTAGTCGGAGGCCGCCGGACGGCAGCCGCAGAGCGCTGCGGTTGCCAACAGAAGAAAGATCAGTCGTTTCATGAGTCGAATATAGCAAAAAAGCAGGACATTCGCAATCGGAATGTCCTGCTTTTCTCTTTCGGAGGTGCGGGATTACTTCTTCTCCGCGCCGCCCATACGCTTCTCCTTGATGCGGGCCTTCTTGCCGGTCAGGTCGCGCAGGTAGTAGATGCGTGCACGACGGACGACACCGACCTTGTTGACCTCGATCTTGTCGATGTGCGGCGAGTAAAGCGGGAAGATGCGCTCGACGCCCACGCCGTTCGATACCTTGCGGATCGTGAACATCTTGGTCTTGCCCGAACCCTTGATCTGGATCACCACGCCGCGGAAGCTCTGGATACGCTCCTTGTTACCCTCGATGATCTTGTAGGAAACGGTGATCGTGTCACCGGCCTTGAACGACGGAATGTCTGCGTCCGTCTTCGGCCACATCTGCTCGTTGACGAGCTTGATGATTGCGTCTTTGTTCATTGTTGCAACAATTTAATAGTTTCGTACCCAACATTCCCGCTGCACCGTGGCTACCATGCCGGTTCCCTGACCGGCAATCCCGCGCGCCGCTCCGTACCTCCGGAATCCGGTGACCTGCCGCCCTCCGCATCCGCCTTTCCGGCTTCCGCCTCGGTCCGACCCGCCGCCGTCTCCGTCCCCGGAGCGCCCGCCTGTGCCGTAGCGCCCAATGAAAGAGGTTGATCTACGCCCGTTTGGGATGGCAAAGGTAAACAAAAAAAAATCATTTCCCGTGCTCCGGGATGAAAAAATCGCCGCGGGGCGGGAAATATTCGTATCTTTGCCTTCAAAATTGCGAAAAAACGATGAACCGGAGACTGATCCTCGTAACCAATGACGACGGTTACGACTCGAAGGGCCTCGCCGCCGCCGTGGAGGTGGCCCGCACGTTCGGCCGCGTGGTGGTCGTGGCCCCCGAAACCGTGCAGAGCGGCATGAGCCAGGCTATCACGATGTACAACCCGCTCTACCTGCGGCGCATCCGCGAAGAGGAGGCGTTGAGCGTCTACGCCTTCTCGGGCACGCCCGTCGACTGCGTGAAGATGGCGTTCGACTACCTGCTGCGCGACGAACGGGTCGACCTGGTGATCTCGGGCGTCAACCACGGCTCCAACTCGGCGGCCAACGTGCTCTATTCGGGGACGATGGGCGCGGCGATCGAGGGGAGCTTCTACGGCTGCCCGGCCGTGGGGCTGTCGCTCGACGACCATTCGGCCGATGCCGACTTCACGGCCGCGGTGGAGTACGGACGGCGGATCGTCGGCGAGGTGCTTGCCGCCCCGGAGCTGACGCTTCCCCTCTGCCTGAATGTCAACGTCCCGGCGCTGCCCGCGGCGGAGATCCGCGGCATCCGGACCTGCCGCCAGAACCGCGGATTCTGGCGCGAGGAGTTTTTCCGCCGGGAGGATCCCCGGGGCCGGGAGTATTTCTGGCTGACGGGTGCCTTCGTGAACGGCGAACCCGAGGCGGAGGATACGGACGGGTGGGCTCTTTCGCACGGCTACGTCTCGGTGGTCCCGGTGCAGGCCGACATGACGGACTACCGGCAGCTGGAGCAGCTGCGGGACCTGCTGCGCGACAAGGCGTGATTTTTCACGCTTCCGAAGCCGCAAAGGGTTCCCGAATCGTGAAAAAATGATTATTTTTGTGAAAAACCGCGGCTTATGCTGATCAAAATCCTGCTCATCATCTCCATCGTCGTGCAGACGCTCGCGACGGTGTATGCCCTGCGGCTCGTGCGGGCGACGAAATACAACTCGGTGTGGATTCTCTTCATCGTGGGCTTCTCGCTGCTGTCGGTCGAGCGCCTCATCCAGTTTATGGTGGCTAACGGACAGTATGTGCCCCGCTGGTGGTTCGCCTACCTGGGGATCATCGTGTCGGTCTGCCTCTCAATCGGCGTGATGTATGCCCACAAGCTCTTCAAGTACATCGACCGCCTGAACCGGCAGCGGTCGCTGCTCAACAAGCGCATCCTCACGGCCGTGCTGCGCACCGAGGAGAAGGCCCGCTCGCGCTTCTCGAAGGAGCTGCACGACGGCCTGGGTCCGCTGCTCTCGTCGGCCAAGATGTCGCTCACGGCCCTGGCCCGCGAGGAGCACGATGCCGAGCAGCGCGAGATCATCGCCAATACGACCTACGTCATCGACGAGGCGATCCGCTCGCTGCGCGAAATCTCGAACAACCTCTCGCCGCACGTGCTCAACGACTTCGGCCTGGCGCGCGGCGTGCAGAACTTCATCGACAAGAGCGCCGCGATGCACGACGTGAAGATCCGCTTCACGACGAACCTCCGCTCGGAGCGTTTCGATACGGATATCGAGGTGATCCTCTACCGGGTGATCTGCGAGCTGATCAACAACTCGCTCAAGCATGCGGCCTGCACGTCGATCAACCTCTCGCTGTCGCAGAGCGGCACGAGCCTGGCCCTCGACTACTCGGACAACGGCCGGGGGTTCAACCCGCAGGCGATGATGGACTGCGGCATGGGACTGTCGAACATCTCCTCGCGGATCAACTCGCTGGGCGGGACCTTCGAGATCACGAGCTCCAAAGGCAAGGGCATGCGGGCCGCGATCCGCGTGAGCACGCAGGAGGAGGCGCAGCCGCAGCAAAAAAGAAGACGCCGATGACCGACTGCCGGATCATACTGGTCGACGACCATTCGCTCTTCCGCAACGGGCTGCGGGGGCTGCTCGAACGCTGTGCCGGCTGCCGGGTCGTGGGGGAGGCCGCAAGCGGCGAGGAGTTCCTTGCAATGCTTCCGGCGGCGGAGGCCGACATCGTCTTCATGGATTTCGCCATGCCGGGGCTCGACGGCGCGCAGACGACGGAGCGGGCGCTGGCGCAGCGTCCCGACCTGCGGATTATCACGTTGTCGATGTTCGGCGAGGAGAGCTACTATTCACGCATGGTCGAGGCCGGGGCCCGGGGCTTCCTGCTCAAGGATTCGGATATCGGCGACGTGATCGAGGCGATCGAGACGGTCATGGGCGGCGGCAGTTACTTTTCGCCGCAGCTGCTCTCGTCGCTTACGGGCCGCATGCGCACGCGCGAGACCGAAGGCGAGGAGCCGTTGTCGCTGCGCGAGCGGGAGATTCTGGTGGCCGTCTGCCGGGGGCTTTCGAATCAGGAGATTGCCGACGAACTCTTCATCTCGAAGCGCACGGTGGACAAGCACCGCGCCAACATCCTCGAGAAGACCGGATGCAAGAATACGGCCTCGCTGGTCGTCTATGCCATCCGCAACGGGATCGTCGAACTGTGACGCCCTCCCGTTTCCCTTTATATCCCTGCATCGACGGTTTTACATCAGCGGCGAGAAGAGCCGCATGACCGATTCCGCGAACTTGCGGCTGCGCGGCCGCTTGAACCACTCTCCGGGTACGAGCTGCCGGCACTGTGCGGCGTCGTCGGCGAAGACCGCCGCCATGCGGGCCGTGAAGTCGGTGTCGTAGACGAAGCCGCACACCTCGAAATTGTGCTCGAAGCTGCGGAAATCCATGTTTGCCGAGCCGATGACCGTCAGCGCCTCGTCGATAATCAGCAGTTTCGAGTGGAGGAATCCCGGCCGGTAGAAGAGAATCCTTACGCCCGCCTTCACCATGTCATCCAGGTAGGAGTGTGACGCGAGGTCTATCGCCCTCGAGTCGGAACGTGCCGGAAGCATCAGCCGCACGTCGATGCCGGCCAGTGCGGCGACCTGCAGCGCTGTGTTGAGCACGTCGGGCGGCAGGTAGTAGGGGGTCTCGATCCAGATGCGGTGGCGGGCCCGCGAGATGGCGTGGCTGTATGCCTGCAGCAGCGTCCGCCACTTGCCCAGCGGGCTGCCCGGCACGATCTGGAGGATGTTGCCGGTGAAGTGCTCCGCCGTCGGGAAATAGGCCTCGCCGGAGATGTGCCGCTTGGTCGTGGCCGACCAGTCGCTCAGGAACGAGACCTGCAGCCCGGCCACGCCGCGCCCCTCGATCCGGAAATGGGTGTCGCGCCAGCATCCCCAGCAGGTGCCCTCGACATAGCGGTCGGCGATGTTCATGCCTCCGATGAAGCCCACACGGCCGTCGATGACGACGATCTTGCGGTGGTTGCGGTAGTTGACCTTGCTGGTGAAGCGCGGGAACTTCACGTGCAGGAAGGCCCTCACCTCGATTCCCTCGCTGCGCATCCGTTCCAGAAATCGTTTCTGCTTCTTTACGCTGCGGCTGCCCACGTCGTCGTAGAGGATACGTACCTCGACCCCTTCGCGGGCCTTGGCGATCAGGGCGTCGCACAGCCGCTGTCCGGTGGCGTCGTTCGAGAGGATGTAATACTGTACGTGGATATGGTGGCGGGCCTTCGCGATCTCCGCGAGCAGCGCCTCCATCTTCGACCGGCCGTCCGTATAGGGGGTGATGCGGCTGCCGCGCAGCGGTACGGCATGGCTCGTGTTGAAAAGCAGGCGGGCCAGCGTCCGGTGTTCGGACGGGATGGACGTATCCGCTTCGCGGTCGCTCTCCTCGAGTTGTGTGGTGATGCGCTTGCGCATGCGGCGGGAGATGATCCGCTGCTTGGAGAGGTTTTGTCCGAAGAAGAAATAGAATACCAGTCCCACACCCGGGGCGAGCATCAGCACGATGATCCACGGGAGGGTCTTCAGCGGATTCCTGTTGTCGGTGATGACGGCCAGGATGATGACCGCGATCGTGATCGTGTAGACGATCAGAAATGCGTATGTGAAAATCTGTTGCATTCCCTCATCCGAAACATTTGCAGCGGGGCGTCAGGCCCCGTCTGCGGTGTCCGACCTGTTGCCCCGGCGGCTATTTCTGCTCCGGCTCCGGGAATTCGATGCCGTAGAGCAGGTGCTCCACGCCGCGCAGGAAGTTGCGTTTGTGCAGCTTCGGGGAGTAGACGTAGCAGTCGAGCGTCAGGATGCGTCCGGTTGCCTGGTCGACGGTCGAGTAACTGACGAACGGGCCGCCCATGAAGTCCCCCTCGACGTCCCAGAAGCCGCGCAGCTCGAACCACGTGCGACCCTCGAGCTGGAAGACCCGCATGTCGGGGTCGAACGCCGCCGAGGTGGTCATGTAGGAGCCGTCGGACGGACCCGGAATGCGGGCCGCGAACTGGTTGCGGGCGGCCGTCAGGGCTGCGGCCGTGAGCGACTGCGGTCCGGCATAGGGATAGGAGTAGAGGAAGAATCCCTGGCTGGCCGTCGGGTACTCGTAGCGGGCCCAGAGGAAATCGGGCTGGCTGGCGGCGAGCAGGTAGCCTTTCGGTACGGCCATGCGGATGCCGAAGGTCTTGCGGATGGCCTCCTCGATGCCGGGGTTGCCGAATTTGGCGTTGTAGGCCACGTCGCGGTCGCGCTCGGCCATCTCGAGCACCCGGACCAGGTCGTCGCGGTGCTGCGAGAGATACTCCACGATCGAACGGTTGTCGGGACCCTGCAGCGTCAGGACGATCTGCGGCTGTGCGGTGACGTCGTACTGCACGGCCACGGCGGTCTTGTCGAGCGAGGGGTCGGTCACCACCTTGAGGATGTTGCGGTGTTCGGCGATCATGTTGCGGAATCCCTGCTCGGTGACGCGCAGCACGTCGAAGAGCGGTTCGGTCTGGTTGATGTAGGCTACCGGCGCCGTGAGGATCGCACGCAGCGTGTCGCCCATTTCACCCGTCCACTCCGCCTGCGGGCATACGAGGATCAGCTCGTAGGGCTTGCCCTGCGAGGTTTTGAGATTGGCGTCGCTCAACGTGCGGAAGGCGTCGCATCCGGTGGTCAGCGCGGCGAAAAGGGAGACGATCAGCAGACTGTGGAGTCGTTTCATGGTCCGAATGTGTTTTGCACAAATATACTAATTTTTTCGCAGACGGTGTGAAAAAGGCGGTTTTTGTTTCGCGGATGGCGCGAAAATCGCTATTTTTGTCCCGTATGCGTTTGAAGCCACCGAAAATAATCCGGCGCCTGATGCCGGACCTGATCTGGGAGATCGACGACGAGGACGGCGTCTTCCTCACCTTCGACGACGGACCCACGCCCGGCATCACGGAGTGGATACTCGCCACGTTGGACAAGTACGATGCCAAAGCGACCTTCTTCGTGCTGGGAAAGAACGTCGAGATGTACCCCGACCTCTTCCGGCGCATCGTCGACGCCGGGCACCGCGTGGGCAACCACACCTATTCCCACCAGAAGGGCTGGGGCATGAGCCTGGAGCGCTACACGGAGGATGTGGATTTTGCCAACGACCTGATCCACAGTGAGCTGTTTCGTCCGCCCTATGCGCAGATCACGCCGGCGCAGGCGCGCCTGCTCGGGCAGCGCTACAAGCTGGTGATGTGGGACATCATCTCGCGCGACTACAACCGCCAGCTCTCGCCGCGCACCTGCCTGAAGAACGTCACGAAGTACCTCGCTCCCGGCGCCATCGTGGTCTTCCACGACAGTGAAAAGGCCTTCCGCAACATGCGCTATGCCCTGCCGCGCACGCTGGAGAAGATCCGCCAGCTGGGGTTGCGCTGCAAGGCCATCGAACTGTAGCGCGGTGCGCTGCATCCGGGCCCGCATCTGTTGCCCGCCGGGCCTGTGACAAGAAAAAACTCCCGCCTCGGCCGAGGCGGGAGTTTTCGTTGTGGGTACGGCTGGACCTTACGACCAGTCCTCCACGCGGCATGCGCCCGCATAGGAGCCCGTGACGCGGTGTCCGTAGCCGTCCTTGAGGTCGATCTCGAAGGTGTATTCGTTGCCGCCGCGGTTGGTGACCGTCACCGTGCCGCTGCGCAGCGAGGCCTCGATCTTGCCGGTTGTCGAGAAGTACCACGCTCCGAAATAGCCGCCGTAGGCCGGTTCGTAGACGCCGCTCAACAGTGTGCCGATGTCGTAGTCGTCGGCCGTCATGGCGTCGATCACGGTGTAGGTGCCCGACGGAATGCCGTCCGAGCTGCCCGGCGTGACGTTGACCGAGAGCATCAGGGCGTCGGACTGTCCGTAGTTGTTGCCGAGGTCGTAGTCCGGACCGGCGAGGATGACCGTGTAGAGGTCCGACGTCTCGGTGAAGACCACCCCGCCGTAGGCCAGCAGCCCCTGCGACAGCCCCTTGATCTCGATGTCCTGCGTGAGGTTGCTCATCTGCCCCTCGCCCGAGCGGTTGAGGAACGAGATCGCGCCGACGAACGAATAGGCGTATTCGCTTCCGTCCGAGAGGGTCAGCGCCGCGTCGATGACGTAGTAGCCCTCCTGCATCGCGACGGTCACCGTGCCGCCGGTGACATCGAAGCTCTCGGCACCGCCTTCGGCGTTGTAGCGTGCCAGGTAGCTGTCCCCGTAGGCGACGTTGAGCGTGAAGGCCTGGTGCGTGTCGTTGGTGTAGTCGCACGTGTAGGTGCCCTCGGCCAGCGCCGCGAAGTCGGCATTGGCGGCCAGTGTCGTGTTGAAGTCCAGGCAGAGGATGTAGCCCGGGCCCGTGTAGTCCCCCGCGGAGGCGTCGTACTCCATGTCGGAGATGAAGTTGATCCAGAGGTTGCCCGTGCCGGCTTCGTAGAGGTCGCCCTTGTAGAAGGCTTCGGTCGTCACGCCCTCGGTCGGGGTGATCCCGCCGCCGTTGCCGCCGTTGCCGCCGTTGCCGCCGTTGCCGCCGTAGTCGTCCTTGTCGCCCGAGCAGGCCGTTGCGGCGAGAGCCATTGCCGCCGTGCCCAGAAAGAGCAGTAAACGTTGCATTTTTCTCATGTTTTTTCTTGGTTATGTTGATGTGCAGGGCCAAATATATGGAAAACATTTCCGAATGCCAAATATCGTGTCGGGGTTTTTCGTCCCGTGCCGGAACGTCTCCGGCTGCGGCTGCGGCGCATGTTCCCGTTGCGGGGGTGCACTCCTGCGGTGGCTTCCCGTTCGATCGCCCGCACCGGGGCGTAGGAATTTCGGAAAATTTTATTAACTTTGCGGCGCGAAAGGAATCAAAACGAATCAAAATCAGATACCCGCTATGGCAACAACCGCAGACATCAAGATCGGCATGTGCATCGAGCTGGACGGCAAGACCTTCCAGATCGTGGACTTCCAGCATGTGAAGCCGGGCAAGGGCCCCGCTTTCGTGCGCACGAAACTCAAGAATCTCGAAAACGGCCGCGTGCTGGACAACACCTTCTCGGCCGGTGCACGCATCGAGCCGGTGCGTGTGGAGCGCCGTCCCTACCAGTTCACCTACGAGGATGACCTGGGTGCGCACTTCATGCACACGGAGACCTTCGAGGAGATCAACATCGACAAGAACCTCATCAACAACTACGACCTGATGGCCGACGGCCAGATCGTCGAGGTGATGTTCCACACGGAGAAGGAGACGGTCCTCTCGGCCGAGCTGCCCCCGATCGTGGACATGGAGGTGACCTATACGGAGCCGGGCGTGAAGGGCGATACGGCGTCGACGAACTCGCTGAAGCCCGCCACGGTCAACACGGGCGCCACGATCCGCGTGCCGCTGTTCATCAACACGGGCGACAAGATCCGCGTCGACACGCGCACGCGCGAGTACTACGAGCGCATCAAGTAATTTCCGGCCTGCGAGGCGGAACGTGTGCGACGGAGGCCCCGATGGGTCCCCGCCGCTTTTTTTTCGGGGCGGCGGGCGGCGGAACCTGCGCGCGGGAGGGGCAGGCCCGGCGCCGGGGCCGGTCAGATGCCGTATTGTCGGCGGTAGCGGATGATGTCGGCCACCGAGACCACCGGATAGCCGTGCGCCGCGGCGAATGCCTCGATCTGCGGACGGCGGGCCATCGTGCCGTCGTCGTTCATCAGCTCGCACAGCACGGCGCAGGGGCGCAGCCCGGCGATCCGGACCAGGTCGACGCTCCCCTCGGTGTGCCCCTGCCGCCCGAAGACCCCGTCGGGATGTGCAACGAGCGGAAAGAGGTGGCCGGGGCGGGCGAGATGCTCCGGACGTGCCGTCTCCGCAATGGCTGTCCGGACGGTCCGGAGCCGGTCGGCGGCCGACACGCCGGTCGTCACCCCGGCGGCCGCCTCGACCGAGACCGTGAAGTTCGTGCCGTAGCGGCTGGTATTGCGGGCCGCCATCGGCGGCAGCTGCAGCGACGCCGCCTTCTCCGCCGTCAGGCAGAGGCAGACGATGCCGCTGCATGCGCGGATCATCAGCGCCATCTGCTGCCGGGTCATCTTTTCGGCGGCGAAGATCAGGTCGCCCTCATTTTCGCGCCCCTCGTCGTCCGTAAGCAGGATGCCGCTGCCCTGCCGCAGGGCCGTGGCGGCCGTTTCGACCCGCCGCAGCGACGGGTCCTCCGAATTTCTCCTTTCCGTTGTCATGGTCTTGCAGAATTTGTTTTCTGCAAAATTAGCGGTGCCGAATCCCGAAACATGCGTTATCTTTGCGGAAGATACTGCTGTTTTTGCACCATGCGCCCGCCCACCCCGATTCTGCTGCACGAAACCGTCATCTGCGGTTTCGATACTTCGTTCGACAGCGAGACCGTTCCGCTCACGCTGCCGTGGCACTGCCACGACGAATACGAATTGATCCACATCACCCGCGGCTGCGGCCGGGAGTTCGTGGCCGGGGCTGTCGAACGTTTCGCGCCGGGGACGCTGACCCTGATCGGCTGCCATACGCCGCACCTGCATCTCGGCGATACGGCGGACGGAGCGTGCGGAATCGTCCGTTTCCCCGAGACCGTCCTGCCCCGTGCCGCGGAACAGATGCCGGAGTTCCGCGGGGTCGTCGCCCTGCTTGCGGAGAGCCGGTGCGGCGTGCGCTTTGCCGCGGAGGCCCCCGCGGAAGGAGGTGCGGCGGAAGCTGCACGCCGCATGCAGGCGCTGGGTGCGATGCGGGGCGTGGAGCGGATTGCGGGGCTCTCGCCGCAAGGCTACCGGGCGGCCCTGCGCCGGACGGTCCTGCCCTCCCCGGCTGAACAGAAGCACTGACGGCCCTATCCCTTGCCCCGGACAAAATGAAACCGGAACTGCACTCTATAAAAAGAGGTGCGGCTCCGGTTTGTCGTTGCGCCCTTCGCCGGGCACGGGCGGATCGGGGGGATCAGTTGATGCGGTAGGCGCGCTGCACCCCTTTGATGCGCATGATCTGGTGGATGAGCGTGTCCACGATGCTGACGCCCGGCACCTCGACGGCGATCGTGCCGTCGATGCAGCCGTTGGCCGCCGTGGCGAAGTTCATCGCGCGGATGTTGAGCTTCAGGTCGCGGCTGATGATCTCGGTGATGTGGTTGACCATGCCCGTGACGTCGGCCGCGACGATGCGCAGCGTGACGCGGAAGGCCCCCTCGGCCGACTGGCGCCAGCGCGCCTCGATGACCCGGTAGGGGTAGTTCTCGCGCATGCGCCGGGCGTTGGGGCAGTCGCAGCGGTGGATCGTGATCCCCGCGTTGATCGTCACGAAGCCGAAGACCTCGTCGCCCTTGATCGGGTTGCAGCAGCGGGCCAGCTTGTACTGTATCTTCGAGATGTCGTCTATGATCAGCGCATCCTGCGACGCGGGCGTCTCCTTCGGCGTGTGCGACGCGGCCTTCTGCCGCTCGGCCTCCGCCGCCGCGGCCCGGCGCTCCTCCTCGGCCGCACCCGACAGGTGGCGCGTGAGCAGCTCCTTGATCGTCCCGAAGTCGAGCTTCTGCGTGGCGATCAGCGCGTAGACCTCCGTGCCGAGGCGCAGTTTGAAGTGTTTGGCCAGGTAGGCGACCGCTTCGTCGATCGTGATGCCCAGCTTCCAGTTCTTGAGCTTGCGCTCGAGCTCCTCGCGCCCCATGCGCGTATGCTTGGCCTGCTCCTCGCGGATGTAGGACTTGATCTTGTTGCGTGCCTTCGAGGTGACGACGAACGTCAGCCAGTCGGATTTCGGCGTCTGGTTCTTCTGCGTGAGAATCTCGACGATGTCGCCGTTGTGCAGGACCTCGCGGATCGATGCGGCGCGGTTGTTGACCTTGCCGCCCACGCACGTCGCGCCGAGCGACGTGTGGATGTCGAAGGCGAAGTCGAGCAGCGTCGCCCCCTCGGGCAGCTTGCGCAGGTCGCCGTTGGGCGTGAAGACGAAAATCTCGCCCGATGCCGGCTTGGCGTCGAAGCGCTGTGCCAGCGAGTGGGTCGTGTCCTCCATCAGTTCGCGCAGGCGCCCCAGCCACATCTCGCTGGTCTGGGCCCCCTGGTTCACCCCCTTGTAGCGCCAGTGCGCCGCGATGCCGCGCTCGGCCACGGCGTCCATGCGCTCGGTGCGGATCTGCACCTCGACCCAGCGTCCCTCGGCCGAGACGGTCGTGTGCAGCGACTCGTAGCCGTTCGACTTGGGGATCGAGATCCAGTCGCGCATGCGGTTCGGATTGGGCGTGTAGAAGTCCGTGACGATCGAGAAGACGGTCCAGCACTGGGCCTTCTCCTCCTTGGGCGGGCAGTCGATGATGATGCGGATGGCGAAGATGTCGTAGACCCCCTCGAACGGCACGTGCTGCTTGTGCATCTTGTTCCAGATCGAGAAGATCGACTTCGTGCGGCTCTTGACGTGGTACTTGAATCCCTGTTCGTCGAGACGCTGCGTGATCGGCACCAGGAAGCGCGCGATGAAGGCCCGCCGCTCCTCGGCGCTCTCCTCGAGCTTCGTGACGATGTGCTCGTAGTCCTTCGGCTCGAGGTACTTGAGCGCGATGTCTTCCAGTTCGCTCTTGATCGCGTAGAGGCCCAGCTTGTGGGCGATCTGCGCGTAGAGGTTCATCGCCTCCCAGCTCTTCTTGCGCCATTTTTCGCGCGGGAACATCCCGAGCGAGCGCATCACCTCGAGGCGGTCGGCCAGCTTGATGAGGATCACGCGCGGGTCCTCGGAGTAACTGACGATCAGGTCGCGGAAGTTGTCGGCCTGCTCCTTGGCCACCTTGAGCCGCAGTTCGGAGATGTTCGCCAGCCCCATGGTGATGCCCACGACTTGCTCGCCGAAGCGGTCGCGGATGTCGGCCGTCAGCGCGAGGAACTCCTCGGGCGTGGAGTGCTTGTGGGCGATGCGCACGACGTCGTGCAGGATCGACGAGAGCGTGGAGTTGCGGCCGAGACCCACTTCGGAGATCACGATCGAGGCGACGGCCACCCCGTGGTCGAGCAGCGGCGTGCCGTCGTAGCGCCGGAGGCCGTCGAGCTTTTCGGCGGCATACGTCAGCGCCTCGTCCACGAGCCGCTGTGTCTGCTCCGAGAAGTTCCCGCGCACCGTCGTGCGGAGTTTTTCATACCGTGAAACGTCCATTTTATCGAACCTAATTAACCTTGTCGGCAAAGATATGAAAAAATTTCATAAATTTGGCGCGTCGAACCTTTCCCGCAGCAAGATGGAAAAGAAAAAGCAACCTTACGTACCGACCCTCGGCGAGGAGGTCGCCAACGCGGTGTCGCACGGCGTGATGTCGCTCCTGTCGCTGCTCGCCCTGCCCTTTGCGGCCGTGTGGGCCTATACGCACGACAGCGACGGCCTGCTGGCCGCCGTCTCGGTGAGTGTTTTCGTCATCTCGATCTTCCTGATGTTCCTGGCCTCGACGCTCTACCACTCGATGAACCCCTCCTCGCGCCACAAGGAGGTCTTCCACATCCTCGACCACATCTTCATCTACGTGGCCATCGCCGGGAGCTACACGCCCATCGCCCTCTCGGTCATCGGAGGCTGGCAGGGGCTTCTGATCACCGTGCTGCAATGGGTCATGGTGTTGTTCGGCATCTTCTACAAGTCGCTGTCCCGGCGTTCGATCCCGGCCGTGAGCCTGACGATCTACCTCGTGATGGGCTGGACGATCGTCTTCTTCCTGCCGCTCTTCATCCGCCACGCTTCGGTGCCGCTGCTGTGGCTCATCGCCGCGGGCGGCGTGCTCTACACGCTGGGGGCGTGGTTCTACGCCCGCAAGGGGTTCCGCTACCACCACATGGTGTGGCACCTGCTCATCAACCTGGCCGTCGCCTGCCATTTCACCGGCATCGTCTTCTTCCTCTACTGACGCTCCCTGCGCGGCGCGATGCCGTCAGGGCGGGCGCTGCCGGGATCGGATTCCTCATTTCTGGGTATTGCGGCGCGGGCGGGGATGTACGACCTTTGTCCTGACGGAGGGCGCATCTTCCGTCCGAAAACCCGATGATCGATTATGGCGCGAAACTCTTTTTTCAACCGGCTTTTGCAGCACACCCGCTTCCCGGAGGGCTTCTGGGGGCGTTTCATGCTGCGTGGAATGAATCATGAACATGCCCCGCTTCACCGTTGGGGCCTTTCGTTTCTGCCGTTGCAGGCCTCGTGGGCGGTTCTTGACATCGGATGCGGCGGGGGTGCCGTCCTGAAGCGGATTCTCGAGCGTTGTCCCGAAGGAACGGCCTGCGGCGTCGACCCTTCGCCCGAGAGCGTGGCCTTTGCCCGGCGCCGGAACCGGCGTGAACTGGGAACACGCTGTTTCGTCGAGCAGGGATCGGCCGACCGGCTTCCCTGTGCTTCGGAGATGTTCGATGCGGTGACGGCCTTCGAGACGGTCTATTTCTGGGGCGACCTGCCGCGGGCCTTTTCCGAAGTCGGGCGCGTGCTGCGCCCGGGCGGGTATTTCCTGATCGTCTGCGAAGCCGGGGACCCCGGCGAGGCGAGGTGGGTGCGGTGGCCCCGGCGGATCGAAGGCATGACGGTCTATTCGGCCGATGACCTTGCGCGGTACCTTGCCGGGGCGGGCTTCGGCGAGGTCGCTGTGCACCGCCATCCGCGCGGCTGTCTCTGCCTCTCGGCGCGAAAACCGCGCTGACAGTTCCCTATCATCGGCCCCCCCCCTTCCGGCCCTTTTCAGCCCGGGGTCAGTGCTTGTAGACCACGTAGATATGGTCGGCGGGCAGGGCGTAGCGGCGCCGCTCCTCCTCCGTAAGGGACGCGGCGTAGTCGATGTCGGCGGCGTCGAAGCCCGCCCCGCGCAGCCGGTCGGCGTAGTCGGCGCCGTAGATGCGCCGGTGGTCGTACTGCCCGAAGATGCGCGTGCGCTCGTCGGGGTCGGTGATTGTGTCGTCCTCGAAGGTGCGTTCGTAGTCGGGTTCCACGGGCGAGAGCACGATGCCCCAGCCGCCCGGCTTGAGGATGCGGTGCAGCTCGCGCAGCGCCCGTCGGTCGTCGGCCACGTGTTCGAGCAGGTGGTTGCAGAGGATCACATCCACGGAATTGTCCGCCAGGGGAATCTGCTGCACGTCGAAGTGCAGGTCCGCGAGCGGGCTCTCGAGGTCGGCCGTGACATACCGGCCCGGATAGGCGGCGAAGTGGGGCTTCAGGTGGCGCAGGATGCAGACCTCGGGGGCGATGTGGAGCGTGCGGGGATGGCTCTGCAGCAGGTCCGTCTCGCGCGTAAGGTAGAGCCACAGCAGGCGGTGGCGCTCCAGCGAGAGGCAGTGCGGGCAGAGCGCGTTGGCGCGCGAACGCACGTAGCCGTAGGGCAGGAAGCGCCGGTAGTGCGACCCGCAGAGGGGGCACTCGACGCCGCGGCCGCGGTAGAACAGCCCCAGGAGCGGCACGGCCCATCCGGCCAGGCGCTGCAGCACCGGCCGCGGGATGTGGTTCAGGGCCCAGCGGATCAGCCGTTTCATGGCTCCTGCAGGATTTTGCCCACCTCTTCCTCGGCCTTGTGCAGGCGCGCCTTGCACTCGGCGATGAGCTCCGTGGCGCGCTTGACCTCGGCGGCGAGGTTGTCCACCGTGATCTCCTCGCGCTGCAGGCGGTCGAGGATCGATTCGATCTGCGCCATCGCCTCGGCGTATGTCATTGTCTTTTTTGCCATATCTTCGTATCGGTTACCGTTGCCGTGATTGTGCCGTCCGCCAGTTCGATCCCGAGCTCGTCGCCCGGCCGCACGCCGCCCGCGGAGACGACGCCCCGGCCGCCGCTGTGCAGCAGGGCGAAGCCCAGCTTGAGCAGCCGCTCGGGGGCATGGGCCGCCACGACCTCCCCGGCCGAGGCGAGGTACATCCCTTCGTGCGCCAGCCGTTCGCGCACCGCGTCGCGCAGCCGTCCGGGGAGCTGTTCCGCGTGCAGCCGCTCCTGCGCCAGACGTGCGCCGCAGAGCCGTTTCAGTTCGGCCGTGAGGCGCTCCATGTGCAGTTCGGTCGCATGCGTGCGGTTGCGTACCGCGTCGCGCAGCTTGAGGGCCGCCAGCTGGAAGTCGCCCCAGCGGCGTTCCAACTCCTCGGCGAGCCACCCCGCGACGGCCGTCGGGGTCTTCAGCGCGCGGAAGGCCACCATGTCCGCGACGCTGACGTCCTTGTCATGGCCGATGCCCGTGATGACCGGCAGCGGGAACTGTGCGACGTGGTTGCAGAAGCGGTAGGCGTTGAAACAGTTGAGGTCGCTCGCCGCACCGCCGCCGCGGATCAGCACCACGGCGTCGAACTCCTCCGCCCGTTCGGCTACGGCGCACAGCGCCCCGATGATCGACTCCTCGGCCGCCGCACCCTGCATGAAGGCGTCGAAGAGCGTCGTGCGGAAGCGCCACGGGGAGCGTTCGAGCTCCTTGCAGAAGTCGCGGTAGCCCGCGGCCTGGGCGCTCGACACAACGGCGATGCGCTGGATCGCGTCGGGGGCGGGCAGCTGGCGGTTCATCTCCCAGACCCCCTCCTGCTGCAGGCGGAGGATCGTCTGCTGCCGCTGCCGCTCCATGTCGCCCAGCGTGTAGGAGGGGTCGATGTCGGTGATCTGCAGCGAGAAGCCGTATAATTCGTGGTAGTTGACCAGCACCTTGGCCAGGATTTGCAGCCCGGCGGCGAGCCGCTGTCCGGTCTCGGCCTCGAAGCGTGCCGCGATGCGCCCGTAGTGCGAGCGCCAGATCACGGCGCGGGCCTGGGCCGTCGGGACGCCGTTGTCGCCGCCCTTCTCCACCAGGTCGAGGTAGCAGTGGCCCGAGTAGTTGACCTTGATCTCCGAAATCTCGGCACTGACCCACAGCGGCAGGGCGAACCGCTCGTCGAGCGTCCGCTTGACGAGCTGCTGGAGCTCGCGCAGGGTGATGTGCCGGGGTTCCGCCATGTGTTATCCGATCAGGGTGCCGACGGTCAGCAGCGCCCCGAAGAGCATGATGTTGCGGGCCGTCTCGCCGAGGCATACGTTCAGTTCGTCGCCGTGGTCGATGCGCACCATCTTGCGCCACGTGGCGACGTGCAGCACAAGGTAGGGCAGGGGCAGCAGCGCGGCGACGTAGCGGCCCGTAAAGGCGAGCGTGAGGCACAGCACGGCGGCCGCGACGCCGAGCAGCAGGTAGCCCCAGCGCCCGAATGCGGCGCCGAGGGTTACGACGACGGTGCGCTTGCCGCAGCGGGCATCCTCCTCGCGGTCGCGGAAGTTGTTGACCATGAGCATCGTGTCGATGACCAGGCCGCAGGCCAGCGAGGCGATGAGGGCCTCGGTGGTCCAGCTGCCGGTCAGCAGGTAGCTGGTGACGCTCACGGGGATCACGCCGAAGAAGAGGATCACGGCGACGTCCCCCAGTCCGTGGTAGGCCAGCGGCCACGGCCCCGCGGTGTAGAAGTAGGCGAAGACGACGCAGAGCAGCCCCACGGCCACCAGCTCCCAGCCGCCGTAGCGGAGCGTGCCGTGGCGCAGCGCCCAGAAGAGGATGGCGCAGCCCGTGGCGCAGGCCGCGAGGGTGAAGGCGATGATGCCGCCCTTCATGGCCCGCGGGGTGATGTATCCCTTGGCGAAGGCGCGGTCGGGGCCCAGCCTGTCGGGCTGGTCGGCCCCCTTGAGGAAGTCCCAGAGGTCGTTTACGAGGTTGGCCGTGCATTGCATCAGCACGGCGAAGAGCAGGCACAGCAGGGTCGGCAGCGGGTGGAAAACCCCGTTGGTCCAGGCCAGCGCCGCGGCCACGAGGACGAGAATTACCGAATTGCCCAGACTGTAGGGCCGGACGGCCAGTACCCAGGCGGAGAGGGAGTTTGTTTTCATGGTCGGATTAGTTTTGGGCCGGGCCGGGGCGTGTCGGCGTCAGCGGATTACCAGTTCGATCTGTCGGGGCAGGCGTTTGCCCTCGGGTAGTTGTATACGCAATACTCCTTCGCTGTCCACCGCGCGGCCGTTCTTGATGGCGGGGCGCCAGCGCGGCGCCTCCTCCACGGCCTTCAGGACGCGGCGTTTCAGACGGTTGTCCGTAGATTCGAGTTCGTCCTCGACGATGGTCTCCCCCTCGGCCGTGATGCGGTAGCGCAGCACGACACGTGCCGCGGGTTCGCGTTCGTCCCAGCGGACCTGCCGGGCGATGTAGCTGCCGAACGAGATGCTGTCGGCCCCGAAGCGGGCCGGTTCGTCGTAGCGCAGCGTCACGAGAATCACGCCGTTCGAGGCTTCGGGCCCGAAGCGGGCAATCGACTCCTCGTCGGCCGGAAGCTCCTCGACCAGCTCGATGTCGTCGGGCGGGATCGAGGCGATGTCGTCGGTCGGGGTTCCGTTGACGATGTACAACGGGCGTTGCGCGGCGACGGAGAGTGTCGCCGCGCAGCAGACGCATGCGAGAAGCGGTCGTATCATGTCTCGGTTCCCTGTTTTCTGTATCAAACGGGCTCTCGGGGCATTTTATTGCCTGCCGCGGGGGTTGCGGAGCGTCGCCGGAGAGCCGGGCGCCGTTTTTGTCGGGCGCCCCTATTCGTCGGATGCTCCCGCCTTCGTCGGAAGCCTCCTTCTTACCCCCCCCCTGGCAGCCCCTCCTGCCCGGTGGCGGATCAGAGCTCGCTCTCCTTCAGGCGCTCGGCATTCTCGGCCACAATCAGGTGGTCGATGCAGTCCTGGATGTCGCCGTCCATGAAGGCCGCGAGGTTGTAGATTGTGTAGTTGATGCGGTGGTCGGTGATGCGCCCCTGCGGGTAGTTGTAGGTGCGGATCTTGGCCGAGCGGTCGCCCGTCGAGACCATCGTCTTGCGCTTCGAGGCAATCTCGTCGAGGTACTTCGAGTATTCGAGGTTGAAGACGCGCGTGCGCAGCTCCTCGAAGGCCTTGTCGAAGTTCTTGAGCTGCGACTTCTGGTCCTGGCACTGCACGACGATGCCCGTGGGGATGTGGGTCAGGCGGATGGCCGAGTAGGTCGTGTTGACCGACTGCCCGCCGGGGCCCGAGGCGCAGAAGATGTCCTTGCGGATGTCGTTCATCGAGATTTCGACGTCGAACTCCTCGGCTTCGGGCAGCACGGCCACCGAGGCGGCCGACGTGTGCACGCGGCCCTGCGTCTCGGTCTGCGGGACGCGCTGCACGCGGTGCACGCCCGACTCGTACTTGAGCGTGCCGTAGACGTTCTGTCCCGTGACCTTCATCACGACCTCCTTGTAACCGCCCGCGGCGCCCTCCGAAGCCGAGGTGATCTCGTAGCGCCACCCCTTCGACTCGATGTACTTGGTGTACATGCGCAGCAGGTCGCCGGCGAAGATCGCGGCCTCGTCGCCGCCCGTGCCGCCGCGGATTTCGACGATGGCGTTCTTCGAATCCTGCGGGTCCTTCGGGATGAGCAGCAGCTTGATCTCCTCCTCCATGCGTGCGAGCTCGGGCTCGAGCTCCGAGATCATCTCGCGGGCCATCTCGCGCATCTCCTCGTCCTTGTCGTTGGCCAGCGTGTCCTTCGCTTCGGCAAGGTTGGCCAGCGCCGTGCGGTAGCGCTCCGAGGTCTCGATGATCGGCTCCAGCTCCTTGTACTCCTTGGTCAGGGCGACGAACTGCTTGACGTCGGCGATCACTTCGGGGTCGGTGAGCTTCTGCCCTGTCTCCTCGTATTTGAGTTTCAGCCCGTCCAGGCGGTTGAGAATGGTGTTGTCTGCCATAAAAATATATCGTGTGCGTTGTTTTCCGTGCAAAGATACGAAAAAGAGCGAATATGCCGACAGCCGACCCGTGCCGGAGCGAAAAAATATCGTTTCCGCCCTGTCCGACCCGCCCTGCCGTGCCGCCTGCTGCGGTTTTCGCCCTGCCGCCAGTTGCGGTTCCCGCCGTGCTGCTGTGCTGTCGTGCCGTGCTGTCGTGCCGTGCTGCCGGCCGCATGGACTGTCGCCCGATCTGTCTGCGCCGTTCGAAGCAGCGCCCCGCTTCCGGACATCCGCTCCGGAAGCGGGGCGCAGAGGGGGCCGGGAGGCGTGTTACTTCCCGACGGAGATCATCTCGACGGGCTGCTGCTGCACGTGGTCGAGCGGGTGCGACTGGTAGCCGACACTCCCGAAGTCGATCGTCGAGAGGTCGATGCAGCGGATCGTGTTGTTGTAGGCCGTCTTGTAGTAGACGCGGCGATGGGTCAGGTCGATGGCCGAGGTCCACTGCGTGGCGCTCGGGATGTCGGGGCTCTGACCCTCGGTGTGGTCGATGCCGATGGGAATGTCGAAGTTGTTGAGCAGGTGGAAACACTCCTGCACCGTCTCGAAGGCCGTGGCGCGCTGCGGGGCCGTGGCGCGGTAGAAGGCCGCCCGCACGAAGCGCGACGGCGGCGTCGCGTCGCCCGGCAGACCGAGGAATCCCGAGTTGGCACCCGTGGGGCGCAGCGTCAGATCGCCCAGCTGCCGGTTCGGGGCGCTGCCCGAGTGGAGGTTGATGTAGTTGTTCAGGTTCGTGAGCTGCCACGGAAAGCCGGGAGCGTTGGTCAGCACGCCCACCTCGTTCTCGTAGAAGTGGGGCACGCCGTCGACAATCTCCAGCACGACCTGCCGGCCCGAAGGCTCGCCGATGCGCCAGTGCACGACCGAACCGGGATAGAGCCCGACAACGCGCACCTTGGCCAGCCCGGCCTTCGCCTCGTCGATCGTGGCGAACTGCGAGAGCATCCAGGCGGCCAGCTGCAGGTCGACGACCGTGCGGCTGTTCCGTGCGGCGTCGTAGGCTTCGTAGCCACCGTACTGCGGGAAGAAGAAGAGCCCGGCCGAGAGCCCCGCCTCGTTGATTCCCTCGGCGATGAACTCCTTCTGCACGACGGCGAGCCCCACGACGCCGTAGCGGGCCGTGAAGGACAAACCGTCGGCCTGACCGCCCGGAACGAGGGCGCGCAGCTGCTGCCCGCGCGGGATGATGACGTATTCGCTTTCGAGGGCGCTGTTGGCCCATTCGATGGTGCGCGACTGCACGTAGCTGCCGTCTTTGGCCGTCAGGGCGATGCCTGTGCAGGCGAGAGCCGGCACGATGCCGCCGCAAAGCACGGTCGACATCCATGTGAGAAGATGTTTTTTCATGATTGTTTGCTGTTTTGTCCGATATTTGCCGTACCCAAATTTCGTGCAAATATTCGGAAAAAGCAACAGCCGGAGTGACTGTATGGCTGCGGCATGCGTTTTTTGCACCGACTTTGTTATCTTTGTCAGGCAAACGTTACGGAGATGGAGACGCTTTATCAATGGCTCGGAACGGTCAACGACCTGTTGTGGTCGTATCTGCTGGTGGCGGCGCTGCTCGGCTGCGCCCTGTGGTTCACCTTTGCCACGCGCGGCGTGCAGTTCCGCATGCTGGGCGAGATGCTGCGCGTGCTGGGCGAGTCGGCCGGCAGCGGCCCCCGCGGCGAGCGGCACGTCTCCTCGTTTCAGGCCTTCGCCGTGTCGCTGGCCAGCCGCGTCGGCACGGGCAATCTGGCCGGTGTGGCCACGGCAATCGTCGTCGGAGGCCCCGGGGCGGTCTTCTGGATGTGGGTCATCGCCCTGCTCGGGGCCTCGAGCGCCTTCATCGAGTCGACGCTCGCCCAGCTCTACAAGCGGCGCGGCCACGACTCCTTCGTCGGCGGGCCGGCCTACTACATGGAACGCGGGCTGGGCCGCCGCTGGATGGGCGTGCTCTTCGCCGTGCTGATCTCCGTGACCTTCGGCTTCGCCTTCAACTCCGTGCAGAGCAATACGATCTGTGCGGCCTGGGAGGGGGCTTTCGGTGTGGACCACCGCTGGATGGGCGTCGGGCTCACGGTGCTGACGCTCGGCGTGATCTTCGGCGGCATCCACCGCATCGCACGCGTCAGCAGCCTTGTCGTCCCCGTCATGGCGCTGGGGTACATCGCGCTGGCGCTGGGCATCGTGCTCTTCAACCTCGGGCGGCTGCCCGAGGTGCTCGAACTCATCGTCGCCAATGCCTTCGGCTGGGAACAGGCCTTCGGCGGCACGGTCGGCGCGGCGCTGATGCAGGGCATCAAGCGGGGACTGTTCAGCAACGAGGCCGGCATGGGCTCGGCGCCGAACGTCGCCGCCACGGCGCATGTCTCGCACCCCGTAAAGCAGGGGCTGATCCAGGCCCTCGGGGTCTTCACCGACACGCTGCTCATCTGCACCTGCACGGCCTTCATCATCCTCTTCGGCGGCGTGCCCGACGCCTCGCTCAACGGCATCCAGCTCACGCAGGCGGCGCTGGTCAGCGAGGTAGGGCCCCTGGGCGGGCTCTTCGTCGCCGTGGCGATCTTCCTCTTCGCCTTCTCGTCGATTATCGGCAACTACTACTACGGCGAGGCCAACATCCGCTTCATCACGCGGCGGCGCGGCGTGCTGACGGCCTACCGGCTGCTGGTCGGGGGCATGGTGCTCTTCGGGTCGTTTGCGGCCCTCGACCTGGCGTGGAGCCTTGCCGACGTGACGATGGCCCTGATGACGCTCTGCAACCTCGTGGCCATCGTCCTGCTGGGGCGTCAGGCGCTGTGGCTGCTGGCCGACTACCGGGCCCAGCGGCGGCAGGGTGTCAAAAATCCGGTCTTCACCAAAGACCGGATTCCGGCGCTGCGTGACAAGGCGGAATGCTGGTAGTCCGTCCTGGCTCTACGTCTCTTTTCTACTTTGGTATTATCAAAGGGAATTCCTATTTGTTAGCCCTTTGCGAGTATTTATAACATTCTTTATCACCAATATAGCGCCAATTAAAATAAAAGGGATACTCAATAATTGCCCCATGTTGAAAGATAGTGAATCTTCGAACCCTTTTTGATTTTCTTTGGTGTATTCCAAAAGAAAGCGCATGAAAAATATGCCAATTCAGGGAATTATTGCCCCGACTATAGCCGTTATATATAAATAATTATTTCTGTCACAGCCCTGTTTGTCGGAGTTTTCGCTTTTGCGTATCTTTGCGGCGTGAATCAAAAATCCGAAACATGGAAGAATTGACCCTGACGACCCCGGCCCTGCTCTTTTCGGCCGTATCGCTGATCCTGCTCGCCTACACCAACCGTTTCCTCTCCTATGCGCAGCTCGTGCGCACGCTCAAGGAGCAGCACCTCCAGCACCCCTCGAAGGTGACCCGTGCGCAGATCGACAACCTGCGCCGCCGCCTGCACCTCACGCGCACGATGCAGATTCTCGGCGTCACGAGCCTCTTCCTGTGCGTCGTGACGATGTTCCTGATCTATGTCGGATTCATGCACACCTCCGCCTGGGTCTTCGGTGCGGCGCTGCTGCTGCTGATCGCCTCGCTCGGCGTCTCGATCCGCGAAATCCAGATTTCGGTCCGGGCTCTCGACATCCACCTGCGCGACATGGAGCGCTGAAAAACGAAGATGCCGCGACGTCGCGTCGCTGCATCTCCCACTAACCCGTTTATGTAACCTAAAACCAACTTGCGGGAGGGGCGTTCCCTGACCCGCGCTGCAAAGATACGGGGCCGCCATTGCATTGCGATGACGGCCCCGTTTCGTTTGCGTTACGTTTTGTCTATCCGGCAGCCTGCTGCTTGTGTTCGAGGAAGTAGGTCTGCGACTTGAGCAGGTTGCGCGCCTGGAGCACCATCGTCTTCGTCTCGTTGAGGATCGTCAGGTAGAGGACGCTGGCCCGCGTGCTGGTCGCCGGGTCGTCGTGGATGCGGCGCAGCTGGCTCTTGATCGCCTCGACGATCGTCTCGAAGAGCCGGTCGCGCATCTCGAGCACCACCTCCAGCTCCGAGAAGTCCTTGGTCGCGAGCATGCCGTTGATCTTGACGAAGATGGCCTCCACCTGGTCGTTCACGCGCATCAGGTCGACGATCTGCTCCTTCGACAGCCCCTCGTGGTTGTTGTCGATGTGTTCGTAGGCCGGCCGCGTGATGTGGATCAGCGCCTTGGTCACCTCCGAGAGGTAGTCGACCACCTGCACGTAGAAGTGCCCCGTGTCGATGTCGCAGCGCTGCAGGCGGCGCAGCGTCGGCATGATGCCGTACTTGCGGGTGCGGGCCTCCCCGAAGAGGCGGTCCGACGACTGCACCATCTCGCGGAGCACCTTGCGGTTCTCCTTGAAGACCGCCACGAGCGTGCGGTTGTAGATGCGCGTCACCTCCTGCATCGTTGCGCAGACCTCGCCGATGCAGGCGCAGAGCACCTCGTCGGGGGTCTCGGCCCCTTCGAGCGGCTCGCGGGCGGCGGCCTCCTGCTTCAGTTCGGGCGTCTTGCGGTGGCTGCGCACGAGCAGCCAGGCGCAGAAGGCCGTGAGGGCCACGGCGGCGATCCAGCCGCCCCAGAGCAGCAGGGCCGTGACGCCGAGGGCGATGACGAAGCCGCCCAGGGCCGTGACGAACCAGCCCGAGATGACGGCCATGACGCCCGTGATGCGGTATACGGCGCTTTCACGCCCCCACGAACGGTCGGCGAGCGACGAGCCCATCGCCACCATGAAGACGACGTAGGTCGTCGACAGGGGCAGCTGGTAGGAGGTGCCGATGGCGATGAGGATCGAGGCCGCGGAGAGGTTCACCACGGCGCGGATCATGTCGTACTGCGCGGCCGAGCGCTCCTCGACGGGCAGCGGCTCGAAGCGGCGGTCGATGGCCCGCTGCACGCGTGCCGGAACGAGTCCCGACCAGAGGTGGTTGGCCATGAGCGTCAGCCGCACGAGGCCGCGCGAGATCATCGTCGAGCCGAAGCGCTCCTCCTCCTCGTGCTGCGAGGCGAGCGAGAGCTCGGTCTCGGCCACGTGCTGCGACTTCTTCGAGAAGAAGAGCGTCAGCACCATGATCAGGCCCGAGAGCCCGAGCAGCAGGAAGTCGGCGCGGGCGGGCTGGGCGAGTCCGTCCATCATGATCGATTCGGAGCCGGCCTCACGGGCGATCTGCCAGGCGTCGTAGCCGGCCAGCGGCACGCCGATGAAGTTCACCAGGTCGTTGCCCGCAAAGGCGAGGGCCAGGGCGAAGGTGCCCGAGAGGATCGTGATGCGCATGATGTTCAGATGCAGGCGCTGGAAGATCCACAGCACGAGCGAGGCGACGACCCAGAAGCAGAAGAGCGTCAGCAGGACGTGCTCGCCGACATACTCCGTGATCGACGCGGGGATGAGTCCCGAGCTCTTCAGCCCTTTGAAGAGGGCGAAGTAGAGGATGCCGGCCAGCGAGATGCCGCACCAGACGGAGCCCCAGCGGCGGAAGGCCGCGGCGTAGCGGAACGAGAAGATGAGCCGCGAGATGTACATGAAGAGCAGTCCGGCGAAGAAGGCCAGCGCCACCGAGACGAGGATCGCCGCGATGATGACCATCGCCTTGCCCGTGTTGATGAACTGCGAGAGGTCCTGCAGCGTGAAGGCCGGGTCGTCGGCGATGCGGAAGAGCGCGGCGGCGACGGCGGCGCCCAGCAGGCCGAAGACCATCGACACGGTGGTCGAGGTGGGCAGTCCGAGCGTGTTGTAGAGGTCGAGCAGCAGGACGTTGCCGAGCATCATGCCCAGAAAGAGCATCATGATCTGCGGGAAGGAGAACTGCGCGGGGTAGAAGACGCCGTTGCGGGCCACCTCCATCATGCCGCTCGAGGTGAACGTGCCGACGAGGATGCCGGCCGCGGCAACCCAGAGGATGACCTTGCGCGGCGCGACCTTCGAGCCGATGGCCGAATTGAGGAAGTTGATGGCGTCGTTGGCGACGCCCACGACGATGCCCATGACGGCCAGCAGGCCGAGGACAACGACGATGAAGATGAAAATCGGAGACATGGGTTTGTATCGGTTGTTTTCTGGTACAAAGGTCTGAAACGGATGTTACAAAACCGTTACGGAACCGTTGCGCGACGATGAATGTTTGCGCAGCGTGAAGCGGAATTCCAGTCCTCCCTCGCGGCGGTTGCGCACCGAGATCGTGCCGCCGTGGATCGCCACGGCGTTGCGGACGATGGCCAGCCCGAGCCCCGTGCCGCCCAGCTTGCGCGAGCGACCCTTGTCGATGCGGTAGAAGCGTTCGAACAGATGGGGCAGGTGCTCCTCGTCGACGCCGATGCCGTTGTCGGCGAAGAGGATCGTGCACTCCCGGTCGTTGTCGTCCTCCAGGCGGATGAAGATGTCGCGCCCGCCCGAGTAGGCCGCGGCGTTGTCCGCGAGGTTGCGGAAGACGGAGCCCAGCAGCGAGGGGCTCCCCTCGACCGTCACGCGGTGCGGGAAGTCGACGTGGACGCGCAGCCGCTGTTCGGCGGGCCGCAGCTCCATGTCGGCCGCGACGTCGGCGATCAGGTCGTTCAGCACGACGGGCTCGCGGCGGATCAGCTCGCTGCCCTCGTCCATGCGCGTGATGGTCCCCACGTCCGCCAGCAGGCGGCGCAGCCGCTCGGCCTGCGCGGCGCTCTTTTCGAGAAAGTCCGTGCGGCGCGCGGCGTCGAGCCCCGGGTTGGCGAGCAGCGTCTCCAGGTAGCCGCGGATCGCCGCCACGGGGGTCTTCAGCTCGTGGTTGATGTTGTTGGTCAGCTGTTTCTTGATGCGGATCTTCTCCTGCTCCTCGTGCAGCGCCAGGGCGTGCTCGCGGTCGCGGTCGGCGGCCGTCTGCTGCAGCGTGGCGTAGAGGCGCACGATGTGGTTCGAGATGTCGCCCAGCTCGTCGTGCGGGAAGGTCTCCTCGACGTCGATCTGTTCGCCGCGCTCGGCCCGTTCGGCAAATTCGTTCAGGCGCGTGATGTTGTGGCCGAGGCGCCGCGTGGCGAAGTAGGCCGCGATGCTCATCAGCAGCGTGATGGCCAGCATGAACCAGAGGAACTCGCGGTCGGCGGCGAGCACCTCGCGCAGCGTCACCGAATAGGGCACGGCCGAGCGGACGATGCAGCGCTCGCCGCGCATGGCCGAGTAGAAGTAGTTGCGGTCGGTGCTTGCCGAGTGGCGGCGGATCGTGTAGCCGGTGCCGCGGGCCAGCGCTCCGGCGATTTCGGGGCGGTCGAGGTGGTTGGCGGCCGTGAGCGTGTCGAGCGACGTGTCGAAGAGCACGCGGCCCGAGAGGTCGATGAGCGTGACGCGCAGGTCGCCGAAGGGTTCGTTGCCGCGGGCGATGAACGTCGCCGGGGCGATGCCTTCGTCGAGGGCGTCGAGCATCCGGAGGTTGAAGAGCTGCAGCCGGGCGTCGAGCCGCTCGGCCTTGAAGTGCCTTTCGCGGCCGTACTGGAAGAGGATGAAGCAGGCGGTCAGCACCCACGAGAAGGTGACGAGCAGCAGGAAGAGCCGCCGGTGGTAGGAGAGCCTACTCCTCAAAGCCGTAGCCATAGCCAAGCCGTGTGACGATGTGTTCGCCGTAGGGTCCGATCTTGCGGCGCAGGCGTGTGATGTTGACGTCGATGGTACGGTCCAGGACGATCACCTCGTCGCTCCACACGCGGTGAAGAATCTCCTCGCGCGAGAAGATCGTGCCGCGGTGCGCGAGCAGCAGGGCCAGGATTTCGAACTCCTTTTTGGTCAGTGCGAGCGGCTCGCCGTCGAGCGTGCAGCGCTTGCTGCGCAGGTCGAGCGCGAGGCCCTCGAACGCCACGGTCTCCTCCTCTTCGTGCGCTCCGGCCGTGCGGCGCAGGACGCTGCGCACGCGGGCCAGCACCTCGCGGATCGAGAAGGGCTTGGCGATGTAGTCGTCGGCCCCGAGGTTGAGCCCCGCCACGGTGTCGTCCTCGGTATCCTTCGCCGTGCAGAAGATCACGGGGACCTTCGCCGTCTCGGGCTTCGACTTGAGGAGCTGCGCCATGCGGAAGCCGCTCATCTCGCCCATCATGACGTCGAGCAGAAGGAGCGAATAGCGTTCGGGGTGCATCTCGAGCGCCTGTTCGGCGCTGTAGGCCACGTCGACCTCGTATCCCTCGACCTCGAGGTTGAACTGCAGGATTTCGCACAGCGACTTCTCGTCGTCGACGACCAGAATCTTGTATTTTGCCATAGCTTCGGGTTTGAATCCGGACCAAAAGTACGCAAGAATCCCGATTGTTACACGTCCGGCGCAAGGAATTAACCGAAATGTAACATGCACCGCCCGCCGGGGTCGCTCCCGGGGCCGTTTCCGCATCGCGGCATCCGGGCCGCCGCCCCGCGCAGCGGCAGCCGGGGCTGTCACCTGCCCGCTGCCGTGTCCGGCCCCGTTGTCGGTCGATCCTTCCGGATGCTCCTCCGCGGGTCGCCTGCCCGGATTCACTCCCGGGAGGGCTCCGGGCCGGTCGGCGTGCCGAGCACCTCCATCTGCTGGCGCACCGACTCCTCGTGGATCGCCTGGTAGACCGTGCGCATGAATTCGCGGTCCATGCCCAGCTCGACGGCCTGTGCCGCACGGCGCTCCAGCAGCTCTTCGTAGCGCTGCGCTTGGAGCACCGGCATGTCGTGCTCCTTCTTGTACTGTCCGATGTCGCGCGAGACGCGCATGCGGCGGGTAAGCAGGTCGAGCAGTTCGTCGTCGATCTTGTCGATCTCGGCCCGCAGTTCGTTGAGGCTTTCGGTCGTGGTGGTCATTTCGCGGATTACGAGGTTGCGGCAGATGTATGCCAGGGTTTCGGGGGTGATCTGCTGCGCCTTGTCGCTCCAGGCGCAGTCGGGGTCGCAGTGGGCCTCGATCACCAGCCCGTCGAAGCCGAGGTCCATGGCCTGCTGCGAGAGCGGAGCGATCAGCTCGCGCTTGCCGCCGATGTGGCTCGGATCGCAGAAGATCGGCAGCTGCGGCAGGCGGCGGTGCAGCTCGATGGGGATGGCCCACATGGGGTGGTTGCGGTAGAGGCTCCGGTCGATCGAGGTGAAGCCGCGGTGGATGACGCCGAGGCGGCGGATACCGGCGTTGTAGATGCGCTGCACGGCGCCGATCCACAGCTCGAGGTCGGGGCTGACGGGGTTCTTGACCAGCACGGGCACGTCCCGCCCGCGCAGCGAGTCGGCGATCTCCTGCATGGCGAAGGGATTGGCGGCGGTGCGGGCGCCGATCCAGAGCAGGTCGACGCCGCCGGCCAGCGCCGCGGTGACATGCTCGTGTGTGGCGACCTCCGTGGCGGTGTACATGCCCGTCTGCTGCTTCACGCGGCGCAGCCACGCCAGTCCTTCGGCGCCCACGCCCTCGAAGCCTCCGGGCTTGGTGCGGGGTTTCCACAGCCCGGCGCGGTAGATGTGCACGCCCTCGGCGGCCAGGGCGCGGGCCGTGCGGAGCACCTGCTCCTCGGTTTCGGCGCTGCACGGCCCGGCGATGAGGAGCGGGCGCCGGGGGTCCATGCAGGGGAAAAGTATCGGTTTGAGATCGTTCATGGCGGTAGGATTTTTATCGGTTTGTTTTTTGGGGTCGGATGGCGGTTTTACAAGTCGGGGGTCGGGCAGGCGGCGTACTCGCCCAGGATGCGGAAGTCGCTCGTCAGCGGCCGTGCGGCGCTGATGGCCTGCCGGTAACGCTCCGCGTCGTCGAAGGCGACGTCGACGTAGAAGAGGTACTCCCACTCGCGCCCGATGACGGGCAGCGACTGTATTTTCGTGAGGTTGATGTCGTAGAAGGCCAGCACGGTGAGCACCTTCGAGAGGCTTCCACGCGTATGGGGCAGTGCGAAGAGCAGCGACGCCTTGTCGATTGGCCCCTGCTGCGGGAACGCCGCGGCGCGCGTGCGGTCGGCGAGCACGAGGAAGCGCGTGAAGTTGTGCCTGTTGGTCTCGATGCCGTGCTCGAGGATCGTGAGGCCGTACATCCGTGCGGCGTCGGCGCCGCAGATCGCCGCGACGCCCTGCGCACCGGTTTCTGCAATCTCGCGGGCGCTGCCCGCCGTGTCGTCGCGCTCGACGACCTTCAGGGCGGGATGCGCCTTCAGGAAGTCGCCGCACTGCATCAGGGCGATGGGGTGGGAGTGCACCTCGCGGATGTCGCCCATCGACTGCCCCGGCAGGGCGGCCGCGACGTGCGAGATGCGGAGCTTCTCCTCGCCGATGACCGTGGCGTGGCTGCGGCGCAGCAGCTCGTGGTTGGGCAGCAGGCTCCCGGCGATGGTGTTCTCGATGGCGGCGATGCCCAGCAGGTCGGGGTCGGTCTCCATGCGGGCGAAGAGTGCGTCGAAACTCGGGCAGGGGACGACCTGCAGCTCCTCGCCCGGAAAGTGGTTCCGGGCGGCCGTCTCGTGGAAACATCCCGCAATGCCCTGTATGGCTATCCGTATCATGGGTTGTCGTTTGGTTTTCGTGTCAAATGAAAAATCCCGCTCGGCGGAGCGGGATTTTCGTGGTTTCTGTTTATGCTGTCGTCCTGCGATCAGATGCACACCGTCCCGCTCTTTCCTTCGCAAAAGAAAAAGTAAAAAAACGAATATGCAAACGAGTATGCCTTCATGGTCTTGCTTTCCGCGTCTTCCCTCTGCCCTTCGGCTCTCTGCTTTCCGCGTTTTCCCTCTGTCTGGTTACGGCCCCTCCTGTCTGGTTACGGCCCCTCCTGTCTGGTTACGGGCCCTCCTGCCTGGTTACGGGCCCTCCTGCCTGGTTACGGGCCCTCCTGCCTGGTTACGGCCCCTCCTGTCTGGTTACGGGCCCTCCTGCCTGTTTCGGGCCCGGGTGGCGCGTTTTTTCTTATGCAAATGTAGTGAAATATTCCGCCAATCCAAAATCCGGGACGCTTTTTTGTTTCGGATGTCCGCAATCCCTTTCTCCGAACGGGACGCCTGTAAAAAAGAGGAGGGGCCCGGCGGCTTGAGGACGTTGCCGCAGGAACCCCTCCGACGGAAGAGGCGCCCCGGCGGGCCCGATACGAAAAATGCCGCCCATCAAGGCGGCATTCGCTTCGAGCTGTCTATGAGACTTGAACTCACGACCTCTTCCTTACCAAGGAAGTGCTCTACCACTGAGCTAAGACAGCATTTCCCTCATTCGAGTGGTGCAAAAGTACACAAGAAAAATGAAAAGACCAAAAAAAAGCACGATTTTCCCGATTTTTTTCTATCTTTACTTCCGGATTATAATAAAAATCTTATGAAACGCATCTTGATCGTAGGAGCCGGAGGGCAGATCGGTTCCGAGTTGACAGTCTATCTGCGCAAGATTTACGGAAACCACAATGTCGTCGCCACAGACATGCGCGAGTGCCGCGCATTGGGCGAAGACGGCCCGTTCGAGGTGCTCAACGCCCTCGACGCCACGGCCATGGCTTCGGTCGTGGCCCGCTACCACGTGGATACGATCTTCAACCTCGTGGCGCTGCTCTCGGCCGTGGGCGAGCGCAACCCCCAGATGGCGTGGAACGTCAACATGGGTGCGCTGAACAATTCGCTGGAGGTGGCCCGCCAGCACCACTGCGCCCTCTTCACCCCGTCGTCGATCGGCGCCTTCGGACCCTCGTCGCCCAAGGACAAGACCCCGCAGGACACAATCATGCAGCCGACGACGATCTACGGCATCTGCAAGGTCACGGGTGAGCTGCTCGGCAACTACTACCACCACAAATACGGCGTCGACACCCGTTCGGTGCGCTTCCCGGGCATCATATCGAACGTCACGCTCCCGGGCGGCGGCACGACCGACTACGCCGTCGAAATCTATTACGAGGCAATCCGCAGCGGACGTTTCACCTGCCCCGTGCCCCGGGACGTCTACATGGACATGATTTACATGCCCGATGCGCTGCGCGCGTGCGTCGAGCTGATGGAGGCCGACCCCGCGAAGCTCGTGCACCGCAACAGCTTCAACATCGCCTCGATGAGCTTCACGCCCGAAATCATCTATGCCGAAATCCGCAAGCGGCTGCCCGACTTCACGATGGACTACGACATCGACCCCGTGAAGAAGGAGATTGCCGAGAGCTGGCCCAATTCGCTCGACGACACCTGCGCCCGCGAGGAGTGGGGCTGGAAACCCGAGTGGGACCTCTCGCGCATGACCGACGACATGCTCGCGCACATCCGCACGAAGCTGGCGAAATAGCCCCGCAGCGTGGATCGGAAACTGAAACCGACGGTCGAGCGGCTGGCCGCTTCGTCGTCGAGCTGGAACGGAGAGCCGCTTCCCGCCTGCCGGGCGGAGCGGCCCTTCGTCACATTGCTGCGGATCGTCGTCCCGCCGCATGCACGGCTGGCGCGTCACCGCCATCCGGTGCTCAACGCCGGGGTTCTGCTGCGCGGCGCGCTGACCGTCGTGGCGGAGGACGGCACGGAGCGTACCTTCCGCGCCGGCGAGGGGATCATCGAAATGGTAGGAACTTTGCACTATGGCGAAAACCGGGGCGACGAGCCCGCCGAGCTGGTCATGTGCTACGTCGGCGCGGAGGATGCGCCGCTCTCGGTGGCCGAGTGACCAGATGCGGGGCGGATGCCCGGCGTGCACTCCGACGAAATGCTGATTCGGGGACGGACCCTTTGCGGGGCCGCCCCGCCCAATAAGGAACGTATGAAAAAACTCTTTCGCGCACTGCTGGTTGCGCTCGTCGTTGTCGTTGTCGCCGTCGCGGGCGGCAGTCTCTACCTGCTCTCCTATTCGCTCCGCCCCGAGCGGACGATGGAGGCCAAGAATGCGGCTTCGTATGAATATATGTATGCCGAATACCCGTTCCTGCGTCCCTGGGTCGACTCGCTCGAACGCACGGGGGCGCTGCACGACACGGTGATCCGCCGTGCGGACGGCGTGCGGCTGCACGCGCTTTACGCCGCGGCGCCGCACCCCACGGACCGCACTGCGGTGATCGTCCACGGCTACACGGACAATGCCGTGCGGATGCTCATGATCGGCTACCTCTACAACCACGACCTCGGTTACAACATCCTGCTGCCCGATCTCTATTACCACGGCCGCAGCGAGGGCCGCGCCATCCAGATGGGGTGGAAGGACCGCCTCGACGTGCTGCGCTGGATGGAGATCGCCGACAGCCTCTTCGGCGGCCACACGCGGCAGGTCGTGCACGGCATCTCGATGGGTGCCGCGACGACGATGATGGTCTCGGGCGAGGAGCTGCCCCCCTACGTGAAGTGCTTTGTCGAGGATTGCGGCTACACGAGCGTGCGCGACCAGTTTGCCAAGGAGCTGCGCGGGCAGTTCGGGCTGCCGGCCTTCCCGCTGCTCGACGTGGCGAGCTGGCTGTGCGGCCTGAAGTACGGCTGGACCTTCGGCGAGGCCTCGGCCCTCAGACAGGTGGCGCGGTGCGACCGGCCGATGCTCTTCATCCACGGCGATGCCGACGATTACGTGCCGACCGCAATGGTCTATCCGCTCTACGAGGCGAAGCCGGGCGAAAAGGAGCTGTGGGTGGTGCCGGGTGCGGCGCATGCCCTCTCGTACCGGGACAACCGCGCCGAGTATACGCGGCGCGTCGGCGAGTTTGTCGGAAAATACATTCCGGAGGAGCAGGAGAAATAGATGTGTGCTGGACGGCGGATCGGAGTGCCGCTTCCGGGTCGAGGTCGGCGCTCCCGGGAGCCGGGACGGCGCGTCCGAGTGACGGCCGGACGTTCGGAGCCGGTTGCATGTAATAAAAAACCCGGAGGTTCGTGCGAACCTCCGGGTTTCTCTTTGCGCTGTCGGGCGCAGGGCTTATTCGGCCTTGCCGTCCGAACCGAGCACCTCCTTGATCTTGTGCACGTAGAGCTTCTTCATGTTGTCACGTGCCGGACCCAGGTACTTGCGCGGGTCGAACTCCGCGGGCTTCGTGGCGAAGACCTCGCGGATGGCGGCCGTCATGGCCAGACGCGAGTCGGAGTCGATGTTGATCTTGCAGACGGCGCTCTTGGCGGCCTGACGCAGCTCCTCCTCGGGAATACCTACGGCAGCCTTCAGCGCACCGCCGTACTTGTTGATCGTGTCGACCTCCTCCTGGGGTACCGACGACGATCCGTGCAGCACGATGGGGAAGCCCGGAAGCTCCTTCTCGATGGCTGCCAGCACGTCGAATGCCAGAGGGGGCGGAACCAGACGGCCCGTCTTCGGGTCGACGGTGCACTGCTCGGGCGTGAACTTGTAGGCACCGTGCGACGTGCCGATCGAGATGGCCAGCGAATCCACGCCGGTCTTCGTCACGAAGTCGACAACCTCCTCGGGTTTGGTGTAGTGGCTCTCCTCGGCGGCCACCTCGTCCTCGACGCCGGCCAGCACGCCCAGCTCGCCCTCGACGGTCACGTCGTACTGGTGGGCATACTCGACGACCTTCTTCGTCAGAGCGACGTTCTCGTCATAGGGCAGCGCCGAACCGTCGATCATCACCGACGAGAAACCCATGTCGACACAGCTCTTGCACAGCTCGAACGAATCTCCGTGGTCGAGGTGCAGCACGATCTGGGGCTTTGCCCAACCCAGCTCCTTGGCGTACTCCACGGCGCCTTCGGCCATGTAGCGCAGCAGCGTCTGGTTGGCGTAGTTGCGGGCGCCCTTCGACACCTGGAGGATAACCGGCGACTTGGTTTCGGCGGCAGCCTGGATGATGGCCTGCAGCTGCTCCATGTTGTTGAAGTTGAATGCCGGAACGGCATAACCTCCCTTGATTGCCTTGGCGAACATCTCACGGGTGTTCACCAGACCGAGATCTTTGTAGGATACCATAGTCTTTTAATTTATGCAGTGAATTGTTGCTCTCAAAAACCGCACAAATTTAATTAAAAAATATTAATAACACCGCTTTTTGTGAAAAAAATAACAGAGATGGGAAAATAGTTGTGCAATACGGATTGTTTTTTGTATTTTTGCAAGGATTTACCATCGAACACAAACAAACATAAAAACATAAGACCATGGCAGATTTCATCTATCAGGAGCCGTTTCCCGTCGGGGAGGACAAAACGCAGTACCGTCTTTTGACGAAGGATTACGTGAAGGTCGTGGAGTGCGACGGCCGCAAGATTCTCAAGGTCGACCCCGCAGGCCTCGAGCTGCTTTCGAAGGCCGCCTACAGCGACGTGTCGTTCTACCTGCGCGCCTCCCACCTGCAGAAGCTGCGCAACATCCTCGACGACCCCGAAGCCACCGACAACGACAAGTTCGTGGCCTACACGATGCTGCTCAACCAGTGCGTGGCCGCCGAGGGCGAGCTGCCCACCTGCCAGGACACCGGTACGGCCATCTGCATCGCACACAAGGGCGAGGATGTCTACACGGGTGCCGACGACGCGGCCCTGATCGCCCGCGGCGTCTACGAGACCTACAAGGAGCGCAACCTGCGCTATTCGCAGGTCGTCCCCTTCACGATGACCGACGAGAAGAACTCCGGCACGAACCTCCCGGCGCAGATCGACATCTACGGCGGCAAGCCCGGCATGGAGTACGAGTTCCTCTTCATCACCAAGGGCGGCGGATCGGCCAACAAGACCTTCCTCTACCAGCAGACCAAGGCGCTCCTGAACGAGGAGTCGCTCACGAAGTTCATCCAGCAGCATATCTTCGACCTCGGCACGTCGGCCTGCCCGCCCTACCACCTGGCCCTCTGCATCGGCGGCACGTCGGCCGAGATGTGCCTGTCGACGGTCAAGAAGGCGTCGGCCGGCTACCTCGACGAGCTGCCCACGTCGGGCAACGAGGGCGGCCGCTGCTTCCGCGATCTGGAGTGGGAGGAGAAGGTCCTCAAAATCTGCCGCGAGAGCGGCGTCGGCGCCCAGTTCGGCGGCAAGTACCTCGTGCACGACGTGCGCGTGATCCGCGCCCCGCGCCATGCGGCCTCGTGCCCCGTGGCCATCGGCGTGAGCTGCTCGGCCGACCGCAACATCAAGGCCAAAATCACGCCCGAGGGCATCTTCCTCGAGGAGCTGGAGAAGAATCCCGCCCGCTTCCTCCCGGCCGAGGCGCCCGCCATGTCGCCCGCCGTGAACATCGATCTCGACGAGGGCATGGACAAGGTGCGCGAGATTCTGACGAAATACCCCATCAAGACGCGCCTGAACCTGAAGGGTACGCTTATTGTAGCGCGTGACATCGCACACGCCCGCATCAAGCAGATGCTCGACGAGGGCAAGCCCATGCCGGAGTACTTCAAGAAGCACCCGGTCTACTATGCCGGCCCGGCCAAGACGCCGCAGGGCATGGCTTCGGGATCGTTCGGCCCGACGACGGCCGGCCGCATGGACCCCTACGTGGACCTCTTTCAGAAGCACGGCGGCTCGATGGTAATGGTGGCCAAGGGCAACCGCTCGCAGGCCGTGACCGACGCCTGCAAGGCCAACGGCGGTTTCTACCTCGGTTCGATCGGCGGCCCGGCGGCCATCCTGGCCAAGAACTCGATCAAGTCGGTCGAGGTCGTGGACTTCCCCGAGCTGGGCATGGAGGCCGTGCGCAAGATCTATGTCGAGAACTTCCCCGCCTTCATCATCGTCGATGACAAGGGCAACGATTTTTTCGCGGATTTCAAACACTAAAACCGGTTGCGGGACGTTGTAAAATCTGACAGAGATTTTATTGACGCAATGAGAGATTTTTTGTCGAAAATATCCCTGACGGGGCTTCTCCTGCTGGTCGTCACGACGGCGTGGGGTGCCGGGAAGGTAAGCTTCGAGGCATCGTCGCCGCTGACGGTCTCCGTGGGGGAGGCTTTCCGTGTGGAGTTCTCGCTGAACGCCTCGCCGGACGACGACACCTTCAAGGCGCCGTCGTTCGAGGGCTTCGACGTGCTGGCCGGCCCTGTCCTGTCGACAGGCTCTTCGGTGCAGATCGTTAACGGCTCGATGACGCGGAGCGTCAGCGTCACCTATACGTTCGTCCTGCTGCCGCAGGCCGCGGGCAACGTTACGATCGGTGCGGCGGAGGTCGCCGTGGACGGTACGGTCTACCGGACCGATCCGCTGCCGGTCGAGATCGTCGACGAGGGGACGGCGGCGCAGCAGCGGCAGTCCCCGCAGTCCGGGCAGTCGGGTACGCAGGCGGAGCGCAGTGACGAGGCCCGCTCGCAGAGCGAGGCGCAGGGCCGCATCGGCAAGCAGGACATCCTGCTGCGGGCGGTCGTGTCGCGCACGTCGGTCTACAAGAACGAGCCGCTGCACGTGGCCTTCAAGCTCTATACGCGGGTGCCGGTGGTCGACGTGAGTGTCGGCTCGATGCCGTCGTTCAACGGCTTCTGGTCGCAGGACCTCTCCTCGAACAGCACGACGGCCCGGCAGGGGCGCGAGACATTCAACGGCAAGGTCTACGAGACGCATGTGGTGTGCGAATACCTGCTCTACCCGCAGCAGGCCGGCACGCTGACCATCGATCCGATGGAGATGACGGCCCTGGCACAGGTTGTCGTGCAGAGCCGCCGCAACATCGATCCCTTCTTCGGCAGCGGCCGCGAGGTCTACAACGTGCCGCGCGAGGTGAAGAGCCAGCGCGTGACGGTCCAGGTCAAGCCGCTGCCGGCCGGTGCTCCGGCCAGCTTCAGCGGCGCCGTGGGCAGCTTCACGATGGATGCACAGCTGCCCGAAGGGCGTCTCGCCGCCAATTCGGGTGCCACCTGCACGGTGAAGATTTCCGGTACGGGCAACCTCACCTTCGTGCAGGCGCCGAAACTCAACCTGCCCGGTTCGTTCGAGCAGTACAATGTCAAGACCACCGAGTCGATCAACGCCTCGAGTGCCGGCATCTCCGGATACCGGCAGTTCGAATACCCGTTCATCGCCCGGGCCGAGGGGACCTACGACGTGGCGCCGATCGAGTTCAGCTACTTCGATCCGGCCCGCATGCAGTACGTGACGCTCTCGTCGCGTCCGCTGACGCTCGAGGTCACGCCCGACACGCGCGGCGGCAGCGACGGGTCCGTGGTCCTGCAGGGCCGCGGCATGTCGAAGGAGGAGGTCAAGTTGCTCGGGCAGGACATCCGCTTCATCAAGCTGGGCAATGCGCAGCTGCGCGGGCGGAGCGTGCCGTTCCTCTTCAGCGGGGCCTACTGGGCGTTGCTGGCGGCGATCCTCGTCGGCTTCGGCGCCCTCTATGCGGCCCTGCGCAAGCGCATTCGCGAGTCGCAGAATGTCGCCCTCGTGCGCGGACGGCGGGCCAACAAGGTGGCCGTGCAGCGTTTCCGCGCCGCCCGCGGGTACATGGAGGAGCAGAACCGCCATGCCTTCTACGAGGAGATGCTCCGGGCGCTGTGGGGCTACATGGGCGACAAGTTCAACATCCCGGTGGCGAACCTCACGAAGGAGAGCGTCCGCGAGGAGCTGCACAAGCGCGGCGTCTCGGCCGAGGACGCGCAGCGTTTCACGGCGATCATCACGCAGTGCGACGAGGCGCAGTATTCGCCCGCGGCCTCGGCCCGCATGAGCGATGTCTACTCCGAGGGTGTGGACCTGATCTCGCGCATCGAAGCGGTAATAAAACGATAGTCTTATGAAGCGATACGTTCTGACTCTGATCCTGCTGCTGGGCTTTGCGGCCCTCCGTGCGCAGGAGCCGGCCGACAGCCTCACCGCGGAGGCCGCGGTGCAGCCTGCGGCACAGGCCGTGCCGTCGGGCGACGTCTCCGCCGATGCCTTGTGGGACCGGGCCAACACGGCCTATGTCAACGGCGACTATCGCGGGGCCGTCGAAATCTACGAGCAGATTCTCGGCCGCGGCCTCGCGTCCGTGAAACTCTACTACAACCTGGCCAACGCCTGCTTCAAGGAGGGGCAGACGGGCCGGGCCATCCTCTTTTACCGCCGGGCGCTGCGGCTCGCTCCGGGCAACGACGACATCCGCTACAGTCTGAGCGTCGCCGAAGCCCGCACGAAGGACACCATCGAGCAGATTCCCGAGTTTTTCCTCGTGGGCTGGGTGCGTGCCGTGCGCCATTCGATGAGCTGCACGGCGTGGAGCGTGCTGTCGCTCGTCGTGCTGGCGTGTGCGCTGGCGCTCTTCCTGCTCTACCTGCTGGCGCCGCGGCTCTCGCTGCGCAAGGCCGGGTTCTACGGGACGCTGGCGGCCGCCGTGCTCTTCATGGTGACCACGTGGTTCGCCCTGGGCGAGCGGCGCGAGATGCTCGACGATACGCAGGCCGTGGTGATGAGCGTCTCGGCCGCCGTGAAGAGCTCGCCCGACAAGTCGGCGACGGACCTCTTCGTGCTGCACGAGGGGACGCTTGTGGAGATCACCGGGCGGTTGGACAACTGGTGCGAGATCACGATTGCCGACGGCAAGAAGGGGTGGCTCGAGAGCCGGATGATCGAGGTGATATGACGAATTGGGGTGCGGCTGACCTTGCGGTGGCGCGGCGGCCGGCGGCATCCGAATGATTTAATACGGAACAGGGCTTTGTCGAAACTTCTTCAGGATGCGGTCGGGGAGCTGTCGAAACTCCCGGGCATCGGGCGGCGCACGGCGCTGCGCCTGGCTATCCACCTGCTGCGCATGGAGCCGGAGTCGGTGGCCGAAATGACGCGCAGCATCGACCGCTTCCGCAACGAGGTGAAGTACTGCGCGCGCTGCAACAACCTCTCGGACGAGGAGATCTGTCCGATCTGCGCTGACCGGGAGCGCGACCACGGCACGATCTGTGTCGTGGAACAGGTGGCCGATGTTCTCTCGATCGAGAATACGCGCCAGTACCGCGGTGTCTACCACGTGCTGGGAGGAGTGATCTCGCCCATGCAGGGCATCTCGCCCTCGGACCTGAAGATCGACCTGCTGTGCGAACGCATCGCTGCGGGCGGCGTGCGGGAGGTGATCCTCGCCATCTCGACCTCGGTCGAGGGGGAGACGACGCTCTTCTACCTGATGAACCGTTTGAGACAGTTCCCCGGGCTGAAGGTGACGGCGATAGCCCGCGGCATCGGCTTCGGCGACGAACTGGAGTATGTCGACGAGCTGACGATCACGCACGCGCTGCTGAACCGCCGCGAGATAGAATGAACAAAGTGAACAAGAACCATTAAAAACAAAGGATTATGGAATTTCTGACAAACGAAAAACTGACGATCGTAGGTGCCGCGGGCATGATCGGCTCGAACATGGCCCAGACGGCGCTGATGATGCACCTGACGCCCAACATCTGCCTTTACGACCCGTTCGGCCCGGCGCTCGAGGGCGTGGCCGAGGAGTTGTACCACTGCGCCTTCGAGGGTGTGAACATCACCTGGACGACCGACATCAAGGAGGCGCTGACGGGTGCCGCCTACGTCGTATCGTCGGGCGGTGCCGCCCGCAAGGCCGGCATGACGCGCGAGGACCTGCTCAAGGGCAACGCACAGATCGCCGAGGATTTCGGCAAGAACCTCAAGGAGTACTGCCCCGACGTGAAGCACGTGGTGGTGATCTTCAACCCGGCCGACATTACGGGTCTCATTACGCTGATCTACAGCGGCCTGAAGCCGTCGCAGGTGACGACCCTCGCAGCCCTCGACTCGACGCGTCTGCGCTCGGAGCTGGCCAAGTACTTCAAGATTTCGCCCGACGAGGTGCGCAACTGCCGCACCTACGGCGGCCACGGCGAGCAGATGGCCGTCTTCGCCTCGACGACGATGGTTGCCGGCAAGCCCCTCTCGGAGCTCATCGGCACGCAGATGCCCGAGGAGGACTGGCATGCGCTGCAGCAGCGTGTGATCCAGGGCGGCAAGCACATCATCGACCTGCGCGGCCGTTCGTCGTTCCAGAGCCCGGCCTACGTTTCGATCTGCATGATCGCCGCCGCCATGGGTGGCAAGGCCTTCGAGTATCCGGCCGGCACGTATGTGCACAACGGGGAGTTCAACCACATCCTCATGGCCATGGAGACCGAGATCACGAAGGAGGGTGTCCGCTACAAGGACGTGAAGGGTACGCCCGAGGAGCACGCAAAGCTCCGCGAGAGCTACGAGCACCTCTGCAAGCTGCGTGACGAGGTGATCGCCATGGGTGTGCTTCCCGCTATCGACCAGTGGGGCGTGCTGAACCCGAACCTCAAGTAGTCGGATAGCCATCCGACAACGACGAAGCCCTCTTCCCCGCGCGGGGAGGAGGGCTTTTTTGTCGGCGGAAGGGGCGTGCGGCCCGGGGCGGGCGATTCGGAGCCGGGAAGTGTGACCCGGTGCGGTCCTGTTGCCGTGTTTTGCCGGGTTGCTGTCCGGTGCGGGCGATTCGGAGCCGCGAGGTGTGACCCGGGGCGGTCCTGTTGTCGTGCTCCGACGGTTTGCGGCCCGGGGCGGGCGGGTTTGCTCCGGTGGCGGGGATGCTCCGGTGGCGGGGGAGCGGGGCACGGCGGGTGCCGCCTTACCGCTGCCCGCGTTCGGGTTGCTCCTCCGTGGGACGCTTCTCCGTGGGACGCTTCTCCGCGGGCTGCTTCTCCGCGGGCTGCGTTGCGGCGGGGCGTTTCCGGGCGGGGTGTGTTGCGGCCGGCTGTTTCCGGTCCGATTCCCCGGGCCGGTAGTTGGGGTTGTGGAAATCGACCGGCAGGGTGAACTTGACCGGGACGTGTTTGCCTGCTTGGCGTCCGGGTGTCCAGCGCGGGGACTTTTTCAGGATGCGGAGCGCCCGGCGCGAAAGCTGGCTGTCTGGGCTATGGAGGATGTATGGCCTGGTGAGACGTCCCGTGGAGTCGATTACGAACGAGGTGATGACCCGCATGATCTGCCAGGTGGTATCCCTGCACAGCCGTCTCGGGGTCCGGACCCGGGCCTGTACCCATTGGCGGAACTCCTTGTAGTAGATGTCCCCCTCCCGGAACAGGGGCATGATCTGCGGGGCAAGGTAGGTGCCGTCCGGCCCGGGTTCTTCGAAAAGATTGAAGTCCGGACGGGTGCGGTTGCCGTCCTCCTCCCAGACGAGCTCCTCGGCAAAGACCTTCGTTGTCACCTTTGCACCTCTTTCGGTGGTGCTTCCGTCGGGCTTTTCCGGCGCCTCGGGTTCCGCATCGTCCATGAAGAGGAACGATGTTTCGACCCGTTCGGCAGAGCCGGTGTACGGTGCCTTGTGTCCGACGCCGTAGGCCGTGACGACGATGTGCTCAATCTCCTCCGCTGTGGGGGCGTCCGGGGCAAGGCCCGTGGGATTGTCACCCGGTTTCGTTAGGTCCATGGCGGAGTTTGATGTACCGGCCGTTTCGGCAGAGCCGGTGTACGGTGCCTTTTGTACGCTGCCGTAGCCCGTGACGACAATATGGTTGGACTCATCTGTGGAGAGGGCGTCGGGAGCGGGATGTTCGGGGTATGCGTCGGTATCGTCGGGCAGGTCCTGCTGCTGCGGGTCGCGGTGTGTCCGGAGCTGGGTCCGGCCGTCGGTGGCTGCCTGCCCGGCGGATGTGTGGCCGGCGGGGCGGGTCCCGGTGGCGGGCTGCTCTCCGGCCTGTTTGTCGGCGGTGGTCGAATCGTTGCCGACGGTTGCGCCGGAGGGATCGGTCCCGGGGCGGGACGAGGGATCCGATGGCCCGGCTTTGGGGCCGGGCGAGGGGGATGACGGCGCGGTTTCGGTCCCGGCGGCGGGCGGCAGGGTGCCGTCGGCAAGCTGCACGGCGGGCGGGAGCTCGCCGACGGGGGCCCGGTGCCAGGTCATGATTCCGGCCGTCAGGAGGAGCAGCACGGCGGCTGCCGCGGCCGTGCGTTGCCGGATGCGGCGCAGGCGGCGTCTGCGCGCTTCGCGGGCCGCCCGTTCGGCGATGCGGAGCCGCAGCGATTCGATCGCTGCACGGTGGTCGCCGGGCGTCTCTTCCAGCCCCTGCAGGGCCTCCGCAACGAAGGGGTCGCACTGCACCTCCAGTTCCAGGTCGTGCGCGTCGCGCCCCCGGCGGTCGCTTGTCAGGTAGTCGGTCGGTTTCATGGCAGTTTGTTTCGGAGACAGTTTTTCAGGTTGCGCTTGCCGTTTTGGATGTAGCTTCGGATGCTCTTCAGGTGCCACGACGTCGCGGCGGCGATGTCGGCATAGGAGCAGTCGTCGAAGAAGAAGAGCCGGATCGACTGCCGCTGCGTCTCGGGCAGCTGCTCCAGACATCCCGCAAGGGCCTCGGCGATCTGCTGCCGGCGGTTGCCGTCGGCGAGCAGGGCGGCAAAGTCGCCGTCGTCGCCCAGTTCGCGCGGCAGCTCTGCGGGCGGCATCTTCCCGGCCTCGCGCAGCCGCATGAGGCAGAGGTTGCGCGCGACGGTGTGGAGCCAGCCGCGGAAGTTGCGGATCGGCTGGCGGGCGACCTTCACGATCAGCTCCTCGAAGAGCTGCATGACGGCATCCTCGGCATCGGCCCGGTTGCGCAGGTAGCGCAGCGCCACGCCGTAGACCAGCTCCGTGTAGCGGAGGTAGAGCGTGGCGAGGTGTTCCGGACGGCCGTCGGCGCGGTAGCGGGCCAGCAGCTCGTCGTCGCTTGCAAGGGGTTCGGTATGTTCGGCGGTTCGCATGGCGGGAGGTATCGAACAGTAAAGTTATCGTTTTTTTTCGGACGGTTTGTGTATTTTCTGCCGTCGTCGCATCTTATGGATGCAACAGTTGCTGAAAATACACACGTTCAACCGAAAAAAAATGGCATTCATGAGACCTTTTCTGAAAAATTCGATCCTTGCCGCCCTGCTGGTCGCGGCAACCTGCGCCGCGGCACAACCCGCCGGAGGAGCTCCGGCCTCAGATGAACCCTCCGCACGGGAGGCGACCGACCGCCGCATCGCACGGCTCGACGAGGCGATCCGACAGGTGGAGCTGACCCGTAACCGACTGATGTGGAACACCTACCTCGACTATGCCGAGCAGGGGCGGATTACGCCCGACGTGATGGACTATCCCGGGCTGGACTACGAGCGGCTGCGCGATACCGTCCCGGCGATCGATACGCTGGGCTGCCGCTATACCGCCGCGGCCGAAGCCTATACGGAGGTGCTGCGCACCGATCCCGAATACGAGGCGATCCATCAGGAGTATGTGGCGCTGAAGGGGGTGTCGGACCGCGACCGGCAGGCGGAGAATAGGATGCGCTACAACCTGCTCTACGACCGCCTGCGCCGGAACAATCCGGACTACGTGCCGGCCTGGGAGCGGATGAACGAGGCCAAGCGGCAGCGCAACATGGCCGTTCTGCGCTACCTGGTCGAGAGCCATGCGGCTGCGGGGCGGGTGCTGCCGACCGATCCGCTCTTCCGGAAAATTTCGATGGTGTACACCATGCTGCGGAACCGTTGCCCGGAGATCGCACGGCTCGACGTGGAGTTTGACGCGCTCTGCCGCATGCGCCGGGAGCTTTGGGAAGCGGCGTTGCGCGAACGCTACGGCGTGCCGGAGCCGTGACGGGCGGTCCCTTTGGCGGAAAAGCGAACGGCGGAATCCTCTCGGGGGATTCCGCCGCTTTGCCTATTGTGCCGGGGCGGCAGGCAGCGCCTGCAGTACGGCGCGCAGCTCGCCGTCGGCAAGCAGCAGGAGCAGCGGCCCGTCCATGTCGTAGTGGGTCGTGGCCTCCAGCGCCTCGATGAAGGCCTCTTCGTCGGAGCCTTCGGGGCAGGCCATGCGCGTCGAGGCCACGGGATCTATGTGCAGGGCGCGGCGCTCGTCGGTCGAGTAGGTGGCCGCGAGGCGGTTGCAGGCTCCGACGCCCGTAAGGCGGTTCCCCTCGACGAGGAACGTGACGGTGAAGCTCCCCTCGGCCGGGCGGATCGTGCGCCCTCCGAGCTGGATGAGCTGCCACTCGGTGCCGACCAGCGGCCGGCGCGTGCGTTTCTGGTAAGAGCGGCAGGGGCAGCAACTTACGACCAGGGCCGCAAGCAGCGTGAGGAGGGTGAATCTCGGCAGTCGTTTCATCGTGTGTTTTTCTTCTCGGGTTGTGCTGCAAATATAGGGAATAAATCGTATCTTTGTTCGATCGTTGCTCCGGCGACGGACTCCCGAACGAAACATACATATATAAAAATAGGAATCTCATGAAAAAGATCATCGCATCCCCGCTGGCCCCGAAGGCTGTGGGTCCCTATTCGCAGGCCGTGGAGGCCGGCGGCGCACTCTACATCTCCGGACAGCTGCCCGTCGACGGCGCTACGGGCAAGATGGCCGAAGGCATCGAGGCGCAGACGCGCCAGTCGCTCGACAACCTCGGCCACATCCTCCGCGAGGCCGGTTACGACTATTCGAACGTCGTGAAGACCACCGTGCTGTTGCAGTCGATCGGCGACTTCGCCGCCATGAATGCCGTCTATGCCGGGTACTTCACCTCGGAGATGCCCGCACGCATCTGCTTTGAGGTGGCCGCCCTGCCCATGGGCGCCCTCGTCGAGATTGACGCCGTGGCCGTCAAATAGCCCCGGCGGCAAAAGGTGCATTTGGGTGGAACAAATGCGCCCTTTTTGTCTTTTGTAGATAATTTGTCGATAAAATCAGCGCGCCGCGCTGGTTTTATTCACGGAAAAGAACCAATTTTGTAAGACAGGCTCTGCCTGTCGGATGAAAAGGTTGGATGGAGAAAAATACCAATACGATGTCAAAAGCTATCAAGACGGACACGCCGCAGAAGGTCGATTACAACGAGGCGGTCGCCGCGTCGAAGGCCTATTTCGACGGCGACGACCTGGCCGCTACGGTGTGGGTCAGCAAGTATGCCCTGAAGGACTCCTTCGGGAACATTTATGAAAAGACACCCCGCGAGATGCACGAACGCATCGCCGCGGAGATCGAACGCATCGAGCAGAAGTACCCCTCGCCGATGAGCCGCGAGCAGGTGTTCCATCTGCTCGACCATTTCCGGTACGTCATCCCGCAGGGCGGCCCGATGACCGGTATCGGCAACAACTTCCAGGTGGCGTCGCTCTCCAACTGCTTCGTCATCGGGCACAAGCACCCGGCCGACTCCTACGGCGGCATCTTCCGCATGGACGAGGAGCAGGTGCAGCTCATGAAGCGGCGCGGCGGCGTGGGGCATGACCTCTCGCACATCCGCCCCACGGGCAGCCCCGTGCTCAACTCGGCCCTCACGTCGACGGGTATCGTCCCCTTCATGGAGCGCTACTCGAACTCGACGCGCGAGGTGGCGCAGGACGGACGCCGCGGCGCCCTGATGCTCACGCTCTCGATCAAGCATCCCGATGCCGAGCGCTTCATCGACGCGAAGGTCGACACGGGCAAGGTGACGGGCGCGAACGTCTCGATCAAGATCGACGACGAGTTCATGCGTGCGGCGATCGAGGGCCGCAGCTACCACCAGCAGTTCCCGATCAAGTCCGACCATCCGAAATACGAGCAGAACATCGACGCGAAGAAGCTCTGGGAGAAGATCATCCACAATGCGTGGAAGTCGGCCGAGCCCGGCGTGCTCTTCTGGGATACGATCATCCGCGAGAGCGTGCCCGACTGCTATGCCGACGAGGGCTTCGTGACCGTCTCGACGAACCCCTGCGGCGAGATTCCGCTCTGCCCCTACGACTCGTGCCGCCTCTTGGCGCTCAACCTCTTCAGTTATGTGGACGACCCCTTCAAGCCGACGGCGAAGTTCAACTTCGACAGGTTCCGCGAACACGTGGGTTATGCCATGCACATGATGGACGACATCATCGACCTCGAGTTGGAGAAGGTCGAGCAGATCATCGCCAAGATCGAGGCCGATCCCGAGGACGAGGACGTGCGCCGCGTGGAGCTCGAACTGTGGAAGAAGATCCGCACGATGGCGCAGAAGGGCCGCCGCACGGGCCTCGGCATCACGGCCGAGGGCGACATGCTCGCGGCGCTGGGGCTGCGCTACGGTTCCGACGAGGCGATTGACTTCACGGTCGAGGTGCAGAAGACGCTGGCGTTGGCGGCCTACGGTGCCTCGGTGAAGATGGCTGCCGAGCGCGGGGCCTTCCCGGTTTACGATGCCGCGAAGGAGGCCGACAACCCGATGATCGCCCGCATCCGCGAGGCCGATCCGGCCCTTTACGAGGAGATGGTGAAGTCGGGCCGCCGCAACATCGCCATGCTGACGATCGCCCCGACGGGTACGACGTCGCTCATGTCGCAGACCACGTCGGGCATCGAGCCGGTCTTCCGCACGGTCTACAAGCGCCGCCGCAAGATCAACCCCTCGGACCACGACACGCATGTCGATTATGAGGACGAAACGGGCGAAAAGTTCCAGGAGTACAACGTCTACCACCACAACTTCGTCAAGTGGCTGGAGGCAAACGGATACGACACGTCGAAGCTGGCGACGATCTCCGATGCGGAGCTCGACCGCTGGGTGGCCGCCTCGCCCTACTACAAGGCGACGGCCAACGACATCGACTGGGTGGCGAAGGTCAAGATGCAGGGGGCGATCCAGAAGTGGGTCGACCACTCGATCTCGGTGACGGTCAATCTGCCCAACAACGTCTCGGAGGCGCTCGTTGCGGAGGTCTACCGCACGGCGTGGGAGTGCGGTTGCAAGGGTGTGACGGTCTATCGCGACGGCTGCCGCGACGGCGTGCTGCTCGACAAGAACACGAAGAAGGGCAAAAAGTGCGAGGAGCATCCCGGACAGGTGGCCAAGCGCCCGCGTTCGATCCCGGCCGACATCGTGCGTTTCAAGAACGGCGCCGAGGACTGGATCGCCTTCGTGGGATTGCAGGACGGACGTCCCTATGAGATTTTCACGGGTAAGATCGAGGAGGATGCCATGTACATCCCGCGCAAGATCACCAAGGGTTACATCATCAAGGTCCGCGAGGAGGACGGCTCGAAGCGCTACGACTTCCAGTATACGGACCGCTACGGCTATACGAACACGATCGGCGGCATCTCGCGTCTGTTCAACGAGGAGTTCTGGAACTATGCCAAGCTCATCTCGGGCGTATTGCGCCACGGCATGCCCATCGAGAAGACCGTTTCGCTCATCGAGTCGCTGCATCTGGACAGCGAGTCGATCAATACCTGGAAGACGGGTGTCTGCCGGGCGCTGAAGCAGTATATCGTCGACGGCACGAAATCCAAGGGCAAATGTCCGAGCTGCGGGCAGGAGAACATGGCCTACCAGAACGGGTGTCTGACCTGCATGTCCTGCGGCTATTCGAAGTGCGGATGACCTCCGGATGCCGTTTTTCGACCCCAAAAAAGGACCTGGACGGTGCGTTTCAGGTCTTTTTTTGACTGATTTGTGATTTTTTTTCAAAAAATGAATGGTATTTGCTGAAAAAGAATTATCTTTACCAACGAATATGTAGGATCGCCTCTGTGCATATTGAAAACGCTTATGAAAAAATTATTCTTTACATTCGTCCTCGTAGCCTTCGCATCGTCTGCGGTCTGGGCCGAGGATATGCCCAAGAAACCGAGTTTCTCGGGCTTCGTGACCAATGGATTCTGGGATAACTGGGAGATTTCCGCAGGTGTGGGTGTCGGTACGGCATTGACGAATGGCGGAAATATGGGTGCCCGGAGTGAACGGATCGGCTTCGAGGGCAACCTCTCGCTGACGAAGTGGATCCATCCCGTAGTCGGACTGCGCGGCCAGTTGCAGGGCGGCAAGTTCAAGAACTTCGATCCCACGCTCGGGAAACTGTCGTGGCCTTACATGTTCGCTCACGGCGACCTGTTGGTCAACTTCTCGAACTGGGTGGGCGGTTACCGTGACGATCGTGCCTACTATGCCGTGCCGTTCGTAGGTATGGGCTACATGGCATCGAACTTCACGGACGACAGCCAGGCGGACAGCCACTCGGGCGCACGCAACAACTTCGCCTTCACGGCCGGTTTGATCAACAAGTTCCGCGTGTCGCCGTCGATTGACATCAATCTGGAACTGAAAGGTTTTATTGTAACGTCGCGTCTCTGCCCCGCCCGCACGAACGGTGAATACCTGTTCGGACTGAGTGCAACGGCCGGTGTAACCTACCGTTTCAACAACCGGACTTTCCAGCGCGGTGTGGCAGGCTATACGCCGAAGGACATCCAGGCCTTCCAGGATGCCGTGGCTGACAGCAATGCGGCTTTGGAGGCTTCGCTTGTCGAGAATGCCCGCCTGAACAAGGAGCTGAAGGCTGCGAAGGCTGCCGCCGAGGCCGAGAAGAGCGCTGCTGCGGCTGCCAAGGTCGAGGCTGCGAAGGCTGTTGCCGAGGTTGAGAGCGTGAAGGCCGCATCGCCGGCATCGGTTATCCTCTACGACTACAGCATGTCGAAGCTCACGGCCAAGGAGAAGACCCGTCTGGACCTGATGGCCGACCTCATCAAGAGCGGCCCGAAGGATCGCGTCTACACGATCGAAGGACATGCCGACCAGCAGACCGGTACGCCTGCAGGCAACAAGCGTGTGGCCGAGAACCGAGCCAAGCACGTATACGAGTACCTCGTGAAGTGCGGTGTGAACCCCGACCAGCTGACCTACCAGGGTAAGGGCAATGAGGACGGCCCGTTCCCGGCAGTTCAGAAGGCAAACCGCGCGGTAATCATCAAGTAAGCGTCTTGAGATTCCCGAAGGGGACAAAGCGGATCCGGCCAAGCCGGTGTGCCGCAAGTGGAATGGAAAAGGACCTGCAGAAGCAGGTCCTTTTTTATGTTCCGGTTGGGTTGCTTGGTTTGGCGTTTCGAGCTTCGTGAACCGATTGCCTGAATGGATACGGAAGGCTATGGCGAGGAATAGATAATATGCTGGCTGACAGAATTTTCAAGCCGCGATAATGCCCCTGCCGGAAACGATGGGCGGACTGCTTTCCGATTGGCCGGAAAACTGCTGCTTGTCGTCAGCGGATAATGACGGCATTGACTAATTGTACTCCCGAACGGCGGTTGATTTCCTCCTTGAGGGCCTCCCGCTGGTAGAAGAGTTCCGAGCGCAGGATGCTCGAACGGATGCGGACATGGAGGATGTGCCGTTCGAGCCGCAGCTCTGTGGTGTCGGCCGCAGCCTGTGCCCCGACGATCTCGCGCCAGGTGTCGGGCAGACGCCCTTCGGCCACTTTGGCGGCGACGTAGGGGCGCTTGAAGAACTCGTCGAGCAGTTCACCCATCATCATGGTTCGGGTCCGTCTCATGCCTCTGCTCCCTTTTGGATATCGGACAGTCTTTCGTGCGTTTCGGTGGCGGCGTGTGTTGCGCTGTCGTGTTCGGAGCTTTCGGCCCCGGTCGTGATGCCGGGGTGGTCGGCGTCGATGACGGAGCGACCGTTGGTGTCACACCCGGCAGCATCGGCTGCGGCGGGTGTGTCGGTTTCGGGACTCTCTGCGGCGGTCGTCGCTCCGGTGCGTGCTCCTCCCGGCTCCGTGTGACCCGTGATTGCGCCGTTTGCGACCGTAAAAAGATGGTAGTTGCCGCCTGCACGGTCGAGAATCCTCCGCAGGCGCGTAGGGTTGCAGTCGGTGATGAAAATCTGCCCGAAGGCGTCGTCCGAGACGAGCCGGATCAGCTGCTCGACGCGCCCGGCATCCAGCTTGTCGAAAAGATCGTCCAGCAGCAGGATCGGCCGTTCGCCCTTTTCGGCCGCCACAATGGCGTACTGGGCCAGTTTCAGCGCGATGAGAAAGGATTTCTGCTGCCCCTGCGATCCGTATTTGCGCAGGGGGTAGCCGCCGATGCGCAGCGTCAGGTCGTCGCGGTGGATGCCCGCCGTGGTAAATTCGTTCACGAGGTCCTTTTGCCGTGCGTCGCGCAGCACCTCCTCGAACGGCCGTTCGTTCAATTCCGACTTGTAGAGCAGTTCGACCTGCTCGCGGTCGTCCGACAGCCGGCGGTAGTACTCCGCAACAAGGGGCTGCAGCCGCGCGGCAAACTCCCGGCGGCGCGCATGGATGCGGTTGCCGTGTTCGACGAGCTGCCGGTCGTAGATCGCCAGCATCGTCTCGTCGGGCTGCATCTTGAGCAGGCGGTTGCGCTCGGCCAGCACGGCGTTGTAGCGCATCAGCGCCGACAGGTATTTGCGGTCCAGCTGCGAGATGAAGGCGTTGAGGTAGCGGCGCCGTTCGTCGGCCGCGTCGCTGATCAGGGCGCTGTCCGCCGGGGAGACGATCACCGCCGGAATCAGCCCCACGTGGTCCGCCAGCCGTTCGTACTCCTTGCCGTTGCGTTTGAGCACCTTGCCGCCCTTGCGCGAGAAGGTGCAGACGACCTGCTCGTGCCGTCCCCCATCGGAGGTGTAGCGTCCCTCGACGAGGAAGAAGTCGGCGCCGTGGCGGATGCTCTGCCCGTCGGTCATCTGAAGCGACGACTTGCACATCGACAGGTAGTGGACGGCATCGACGACATTGGTTTTGCCGGCGCCGTTGTCACCCACCAGGCAGTTGATGCCCGGGCAGAAGGCGAGCTCCTCCTGGGCGATGTTTTTGAAATTGAGCAGCGAGATTTTCTCCAGATACATATGACAAAGGTACAAAAAATCCGGACACTGCATTGTACATTCTGAATAGTTTTGTATCTTTGCAAACTATCTTACGGAACATAAACTAAAAACACGACAATTCATATGGCAAAGGAGCAAGTCGCCGGGCAGGAGAGTCTCGGCGAAGCAATGAACAAGACGGAGTTTTTTTTCGAGGAGAACGGTCGTAAGATCGGATACATTTTCCTCGCTCTGCTGATCCTGGCAGCCCTCATCTTCGGCTACCGGTCGCTGATCGTGCAGCCCCGTGCGGAGAAGGCCGCCGAGATGATCGCCGAGGCGCAGTACCGTTTCGAGGCTACGACGCCCGACTTCGAACTGGCGCTCGTGGGCGACGAGAACGGTGCCGGATTCCTCGACGTGATCGAGAAGTACGGCTCGACCCCTTCGGGCAACCTTGCGAAGCACTACGCCGGCATCTGCTACCTGCGTCAGGGCGACCTGGAGAATGCCGCCAAGTATCTGGCAATGTACTCCACCGTGAAGGGTGTTCCGGGCGCGCTGGTCAATGCCCAGAACTACGGACTGCAGGGTGACGTGGCCGTCGAGCAGGGCAACTACGCCGCTGCCGTGAAGTTCTACGAGAAGGCCGTAGCGGCTGCCGACAACAACCTGACGGCTCCGCAGTACCTGCGCAAGGCGGGTCTCGCCGAGCAGGCTCAAGGCAATGCGGAACGTGCTGCCGAGTTCTACCAGCGCATCCTCACGTCGTATCCCGCCTCGATGGATGCCCGCGAGGCCGAGAAGCTGCTGGGCAGCGTGCAGAAATAGATAAATCCGACGGAGTAGCATGGCGACCAGAAACCACAACCTTTCCAAGTTCGATTCACCGCTGCCGTCGGCTGCCGACATGCGCTTCGGCATCGTGGTGGCCGAGTGGAACCGCGAGGTCACCGAAGCCCTGCTCGAGGGTGCCGTGCGCACGCTGCGCAACGCCGGGTGTCCCGACATGAACATCCAGATCAAGTACGTCCCCGGAACCTTCGAACTGGCGCTCGGCGCGCAGTTCTTCGCGGAGTACACCGATGTGGATGCGGTCATCGCCCTCGGATGCGTCATTCAGGGTGACACGCGCCACTTCGACTTCATCTGCCAGGGGGTCACGCAGGGGATCACACAGCTGCAAATCCAGTGGAACATGCCCATCGCCTTCGGTGTGCTGACCGTCAACGACATGCAGCAGGCGTTGGACCGCTGCGGCGGACGTCTCGGCAACAAGGGCGACGAAGCGGCGGCCACGGCCATCAACATGGTCAAGCTGCAGATCGACATGGAGGCCGCCTCGCCCGATCACGAACCCGACCGGCGCAACATCAACTGACCCCGGGGCCGCAGAGAGCGGGAGGGGCCGGAGATAAGGGGCCGGGAGAGAGAAGCTCACCAAGCGACAAGAGAGGAATCGAAGAGCGAGGCCCGGAGCCGGAGAGAGCTGACAAGAGTGGAATCGAAGAGTGAGGTCCGGAGCCGGAGAGAGAGTGACAGAACGGAAAGAGGTGAAGCCTGGGGGGGGGAAGATTCCGGCGGAGAGATAAAAGGGAAGCGGATGTTGCAACAGCAACATCCGCTTCCCTTTTGTTTGTGATTCCGACCATCGGCCGGTCCCCCTTACAGAGCACTCCCCGGTGCCGGTGTGTCAGAAGAGCCCGAGGTTGTCGAGGAAAATCAGCAACAATACGGCCGGACAGACGTAACGCAGCAGGAAGATGAAAACCCCGCAGATGCGGAATTTCAGCTCGCCGCGGTTGGTGATCTGCTCCTTGAGCACCTTGCGGTCGAGCCGCCACCCGACGAACAGACAGGTGAACAGCCCGCCTGCCGGGAGCAGGATGTTGGCCGTGAGGAAGTCGAGCGAGTCGAAGAGCGTCAGTCCGCAGATCGTCCAGCCGTCGAGCACCCCGAGCGAGAGCGACGCCACGGCGGCCAGCGCCAGGGTCGAGAGCGTTGTGGCCCAGGCTGCGGCGCGGCGGCTCATGTGCCACTCCTCGTGCAGATAGGCCGTGACGACCTCGTGCAGCGAGATCGTCGAGGTGAGCGCCGCGACGACCAGCAGCAGGAAGAAGACCGACGACCAGACCATGCTCCACGGCATGCCGTTGAAGATGCTCGGCAGCGTGATGAAGACCAGCGAGGGCCCCGACGTGGGCTCGATGCCGACGCTGAAGACCGCCGGGAAGATCACCACGCCGGCCAGCACGGCGACGAGCGTGTCGAGGATCGTGACGTTGAGCGCCGTGTGGCGCAGGTTGGTATCCGGCTTGAAGTAGGAGGCGTAGGTGACCATCGTGCCGATACCGATCGAGAGCGAGAAGAAGGCCTGCCCCAGCGCCACAAGGAACGTTTGCGGCGTGACCTTCGAGAAGTCGGGATGGAAGAAGAAGCGCAGCCCGTCGCCGCCGCCCGGCATGAGCAGCGAGTGGACCGACAGCGCGATGAGGATGATGAAGAGCAGCGGCATGAGCACCTTGGCCGAGCGTTCGATGCCTTTCTGCACGCCCAGTTCGATGATGAAGTGCGTGGCCAGCACGAAGAGCGACGTGTAGAGAAGCGGCCGCCACGGGTTGCGGATGAAGTTCTCGTAGAGGCTGCGGTACTCCTCGGCCGTGGTGAGGTGTGCGAGGTCACCCGTCAGCGAGTGGACCATGTACTCGGCGGTCCAGCCCGAGACCACGAAGTAGAAGCCCAGGATCAGGAAGGCCGCAACGACGCCGTTGTAGCCCAGGAAGCTCCAACGGCGGTCGAGTGCCTGATAGGCTCCCACGGCATTGCGGTGCGAGGCGCGCCCCACGGTGAACTCCGCAATCATGAGGGGTAGGCCCAGCAGCACGACGCAGAGGATGTAGATCACGAGGAAGGCCCCGCCGCCGTTGTCTCCCGCGACGTAGGGGAAGCGCCAGATGTTGCCCAGCCCCACGGAGCTGCCCGCAGCAACCAGCACGGCGCTCATCTTGCCGCCCAGTGTGGCGCGTGTGTGCGAGTGATGATGCATAAACCGTCCGTTTTGATATGAAAGCGGGCGGGTGTCCGTGCGGCACCCGCCCGCCGTTTTCTATTTTTCGAGGATGACGCGGACGCTCCGGAGCTTGCCCCCGAGCGGCGGCGCCAGCTTGGCCACCGTGCATTTTACGTGCCGGATGGCCGGGAAGCGGCCGTAGAGCGCCTCGATGATGTTCATGGCCACGCGCTCGATCGTGCGCTGCGTCACGGCCATCTGCTCGCGCACGACGCCGTAGACCTCCAGGTAGTTGACGGCCTTTTCGACGCTGTCCTCCGCGGCCACGTCGCCCAGCTCGGTCGTGAGCTCCAGGTCGACCTGAAAGCGGTTGCCCACCTTGCGCTCGAGCTCGTAGCAGCCGTGCAGCGCCCGGAACTCCATGCTGTCCAAAACGATGCGGTACTCCATGCTATTCGGCGATCACGAGGTAGTAGTTCTTCTTGCCGCGCTGCACGAGCAGGTACTTGCCGGCGATGAGCTCGGCGTCGGTCACGGCGCGCATCGCGTCCGCGACCTTCTCCTTGTTGAGCGACACGCCGCCGCCCTGCACTAGCTTGCGGCACTCGCCCTTCGAGGGGAAGAGCTGCGTGAGCCCGGCGCACAGCTCGACGAACGGCACGCCCGCGCCCTCCAGTTCGGTGCGTGCGACGCGGAACTGCGGCACGCCCTCGAAGACCTGCAGCAGCGTCTGCTCGTCGAGACGCCGCAGCGCCTCCGACGTCGCGCCGCCGAAGAGGATGGCCGATGCCTCGACGGCCTTCTCGTACTCCTCGCGCGAGTGGATCATCGTGGTGATCTCCTCGGCCAGCCGCTTCTGCAGCACGCGCAGGTGCGGCGCCGCCTCGTGTTCGGCGATGAGCCCCTCGATCGTCCCGCGGTCGAGCAGCGTGAAAATCTTGATGTAGCGCTTGGCATCCTCGTCGCTGACGTTGAGCCAGAACTGGTAGAACTTGTAGGGCGAGGTGTAGCGCGGGTCGAGCCAGACGTTGCCGCTCTCGGTCTTGCCGAACTTCGTGCCGTCGGCCTTCGTGATGAGCGGGCAGGTGATGGCGAACGCCTCGGCTTCGGGCCCCAGCTTGCGGCGGATGAGCTCCGTGCCGGTGGTGATGTTGCCCCACTGGTCGGCGCCGCCCAGCTGGATCTTGCAGTTCATCGTCTCGTAGAGGTGCAGGAAATCGTAGCCCTGCACGAGCTGGTAGGTGAACTCCGTGAACGACATGCCGTCGCCCTCGCCGTTGAAACGTTTTTTGACCGAGTCCTTGGCCATCATGTAGTTGACGGTGATGCACTTGCCGATGTCGCGGATGAAGTCCAGGAACGAAAAGTCCTTCATCCAGTCGTAGTTGTTCACCAGCCGTGCGGCGTTCGAGGCGTCGGAGTCGAAGTCGAGCAGCTTGGCCAGCTGCCGCTTGATCGCCTCCTGGTTGTGGCGCAGCGTCGCCTCGTCGAGCAGGTTGCGCTCCTGCGACTTGCCCGAGGGGTCGCCGATCATGCCCGTGGCGCCGCCCACGAGGGCCAGCGGACGGTGTCCGCACATCTGGAAGTGCTTGAGGATCATCACACCCACCAGGTGGCCGATGTGCAGCGAGTCGGCCGTGGGGTCGATACCCAGGTAGGCCGTCGTCATCTCCTTTTCGAGCTGTTCCTTTGCGCCGGGCATGATCGTGTGGATCATGCCGCGCCATTCGAGTTCTTCGATGAAATTCTTGGTTGCCATTATTCCGTTTCTTTTGTTTTCGTGCTACTGTTATTCCACCTCGAGGTCGAGGACCTTCCGGAGCTCCGTCACGAGCGGATTCTTCTCCGTCAGGAATTTGACCCGATCCTCCAGTCGGATCGGCCGTGTCGGCCGCACCTTTTCGTTGACGATCACCTCCAGTTCGATCGCCCCCTCGACGCCGGCCAGCTCGGCGATGCGCGTCAGCATTGCTGTCCGGCTGCGGAGCATTTCGTCGCGCAGTTCCGTCGTCGGAACACTCACCGAGAGGGTGTTGCCGCGGAAACTCATCAGTTCGAAGGCCGCGACAAAGCGCGGGCGCCGCTCGCGGATGAGCTTCAGGATGCGGTCACGCGCCGCCTTCAGTTTCTCGGCGCAGGCGGGGTCAATCACCGGCGCCGCCGTGGCGGCCTTTTCGGCTTCGGCCGGGTCGCTCTCCGGAGCCCCTGCCGCGGCAATCATCGCCGAAAGCGAGGTTCCCGAGACGAACGGTCGGCGGACGGTTTGCGGACGTTGCGCTGCCGTCGCTCCCGTCCCGGCTGCCGTTGGGCCCTCCGTGTGGGGAGCCGGCGCGGTCCGGACCTCCGTTGCGGGAGCCGGTGCGCCGGACTGTGCCGGGGTTGTCGCGCCGCCTGCCGCGTCCCTCCGGACCGGATCAAGGGCCGGTGCTGCGGGTGCTGCGGGTGCCGCCGGTGCCTGTATCGGTGCCGCCGGTGCCTGTATCGGTGCCGCCGGTGCCGGTGTTGCGGCCGCCGGTTGCGCCGCTCCCGAGGGTGACGTAACTCCTGCCGTTGCGGGTTGTGCAACTGCCGGGGCCGCCGTTGTCGTCGGGCCGGGTGCCGTTGTCGGGGCAGCCGTCGGTGCGGCGGGGCGTGGTGTTGCGGTGGCTGCCGGAGCGCCTTGCGGCGCCGTCGCGGTGGCAGCCGGTCGGGGTGTCAACTCCGGAAGCGGATACTCCGCGGAGGATGTCAGGTCGTTATTTTTTTTTTGGCCGAGCCCGGAGATTTTCATCAGGCCCAGCTCGACGAGCAACCGTTGGTTGGACGATTGCCGTATCTTCCCGTCGAGCTCCGTCAGGATCGAGATCGCGCCGAACAGAAACTCGACACTGCAGGCCTCCGCCTGCGCGCGGTATCGTTCGAGCAGCGTACCGGTCATCTCGATCAGCCGCAGCGTCTCGGGACGCTTGGCCATCAGCAGGTCGCGCATGTGGCGGTTGAGCCCCGCCATGAAGGTCTGGCCCGAAAAGCCTTTCGAGAGCACCTCGTCGAAGGTGACCAGCGCGTCGACGTAGTTGCCCGCAAGGAGCCGTTCGGTGACGCCGAAGTAGGTGTCGTAGTCCAGCACGTTGAGCGTCTGGGCGACGTGGCGGTAGTCGAGCGTTGTGCCGCAGAACGAGACGGCCTTGTCGAACATCGACAGGGCGTCGCGCATGCCGCCGTCGGCCTTCTGTGCGATGAGGTTCAGCGACTCCTCGTCGGCCGTAATGCCCTCCTGCGAGGCGATGTAGCGCAGGTAGCCCACGGCGTCCTCCACGCGGATGCGGTTGAAGTCGTAGATCTGGCAGCGCGAGAGAATCGTCGGGATGATCTTGTGTTTCTCGGTGGTGGCGAGGATGAAGATGGCGTGTGCGGGGGGCTCTTCGAGCGTCTTGAGGAAGGCGTTGAAGGCCGCGGCCGAGAGCATGTGGACCTCGTCGATGATGAAGACCGAGTAGCGGCCCACCTGCGGGATGATGCGCACCTGCTCGATGAGCGTGCGGATGTCCTCCACAGAGTTGTTCGACGCGGCGTCGAGCTCGTGGATGTTCAGCGAGCGCCCCTCGTTGAACGAACGGCACGACTCGCACTCGTTGCATGCCTCGGCTCCGTGCGGATGCAGGCAGTTGATGGCCTTGGCGAAGATGCGGGCGCAGGTGGTCTTGCCCACGCCGCGGGGTCCGCAGAAGAGGTAGGCATGTGCCAGCTGTCCGCGTTCGATGGCGTTTTGCAGGGTCGAAGTGATGTGCTCCTGCCCGACGACCGAACGGAACGTGGCGGGACGGTATTTCCGTGCGCTGACGATGAATTCACTCATAGTAGCGCAAAGATACCGAATTCAAAATTAAAAATTAAAAAAAGTACGTTGAAAATTGACGGAAAAGCGGGCTTTCCGTGTTTCTGTGCGGCGCGGCACTCGGGCAGCGGAAGGCAGTCGCCCAGGATGTGCTGGAATTCGTCGGTGAAGTTCATGCTCGTGCCGGCGGCCGGCGTGAAGGTCATCTCCCCGAAGACGGGATGTCCGTTGACCTCGTAGAAGTCGACGCGGACCATGCGGAACCCTTCGGCGAGACGTTCGGCCGCCGCGAGCATCTCGTCGAGCGACTCGGGGCGCGGGATGCGCTGCCGCACGGGCGCGTCGCCCGTGGTGCGGACATAGCGTCCGAGGTCCTCCCACGTGCGGGCGTCGAAAAGCTCCTTCTTCGCGTGGCTCGGGGTCGTGCGTTCGTAGCAGACCTGGCAGTAGCGGGGTTTCCCGTCGAAGCAGTAGAACTTGTAGTCGACGAGCGTGCTGCCGAAGGCGGGATTTGCGGGCAGCAGTTCCTCGGCGACGATGCAGGGCTTGATGGCCATGTAGTGCCACTCGCCGCTCTTGCGGCCGAAGCGGTGGCGGATCGCGTCGCCCATCTTGCGCAGGACGGCCTGCCGGTTGATCTTCATCCGGTCGCGGACCAGCACGACGTCGCCGTAGCCGTTGTTGGGTTTCATGACGAAACTGTCGGGCAGGCGCGGGTCGTCGAAGTCGATCTCGTCGGCCGAATCCCAGACGGCGTAGAGCCGGTTCAGCAGATGTCCCAGACCGCGCTGTTCGACGTATTCGCGCACGCGGTACTTGTCGGCCAGCTGCGACCAGCGCCGGTCGTCGGCGTGGAGCATGAGCCACATGACCTTTTCGTTGAGCGTCTGCGGGTTCTCCAGATCGGGTTCCCTGCCGAACTTCTCCTTGTAGCGCAGGCGGAGCAGTTTTTCCCGATTGGTATGTCTGTAACAGGCTTTCTGCAGGACGAGCCATTCGTGAGCCAGACAGGTGCGGAGGGTAGATAGGAGATCCATGTGAGCGTGTATTGGTCGTCGGTCCGTTTTCCGGTTCCACCCGATGCCGGTTGCTTCGGTCGCGCCGCGCCGCCGGGTCCGTCTGTACAGAAATCCCGAGGGGTGTTGCCGGTCGGTTTCCCGTCCTGTTCCTGGTCACGTGATCTGTGGCGGGGGACGGCGGAACGCCGGTTTGTGCATCCGTTTCCGGTGGTGGAATCCCTTTGACGCTGCAAAGATATCCATTTTACCAATAATAACGAAAAAATGAACACAAAAAAGCAGAATATGACCGGATTGGCGTGTTATCGCACCTTTTCGGCCGGCAGTTCGACCTGCCTGCCCATGATGAGCTGGAACTCCTCGGTGAAACCCGTGTCGAGCCCTGCCGCCGAGGTGAAGGTCATCTCGCCGAAGACCGGCTGTCCGTCGACCTCATAGAAGTCGACGCGCACGGTCGGAAATCCCTCCGAGAGGCGGGCGGCGATACGAAGCATCCGTTTGAGCGAGCGGGGGCGCGGAAACACGCGTTGTCCGGGGTCGTAGTAATGCCCCGTGACATAGCGGCCCAGGTCTTCCCATGTGCGGGCATCGTAGAGCCCTGTCTTGACGTTCCCTGCTGTCCGCCGGTCATAGCAGACCAGACAGTAGCGGGGGACTCCGGCAAAACAGTAGAATTTGTAGTCGATCGGTTTCCCGCCGAAGAGCGGGTCTCCCGGGAGCAGTCGTTCGGCAAGGATGCACGGCTGGATGGCCAGATAGTGGTATTCGGCAGTCTTGCGACCGAAGCGGCGATGCAGAGCCCGACGCATTTTCCGGCGGATGGCGGGAAGGTCCGCCGTGGCGGTGTCACGGATGATCAGCGTGTCGCCGCATCCGTTGTTGGTCTTGAGCACGACGGCCGTGGGGGGTATGCCGTCACGGGTCTTCAGTGCTGCAAGATCGATCTCCTCGGCGGTCTTCCAAACGGCATACAATTCGTTGAGTAAAAATTCCCCCCCCCTTCCGATTCGTTGCCGCACATACTCCCGCACGCGGTATTTGTCGGCCAGCTGCGTCCATTGCGAGGTGTCGGAGTAGAGTTTCAGCCACAGGATTTTTTCGTTGTAGGTCCGGGGTGTTTCCAGATCGGGGTCGTGCCCGAAAGTCATGCGGTAGAGCAGCCGTGTGAGAGCCACGGGGTCTTCCGTATAGGCGTAGTAGCGCCGTTTGATTCTTGCCCAGCGGTATTTCAGCGTGTTTCGCAGAGCGGAAATTCTCCCCCGTGCAGGTTTGTCCGATGTCTGCATAGATAATAAAGAATTGGAGTAAGGAGCGTTAAAGATGGGTAAAATATAAAATGCTTCCAAACGATCGGACATTCTGACAGAATGAATCGGCAGCATCGTGACAATAAGTTATGATATTGCAGCCCTTTTTGACCTGTTGACTCCGATCCGGTCCGGTGTGAACGAGACGGAATGCGGATGGGACCGATGCTGGATTCGATGCAGTAGTGGTAAATCGGAATGGCCGACTGCCGATATCACGCATGGGAGCGGACCGTATGGATTTTATGCCTATTTTTAGCGCGGAGAACCGATGCCGCCCGGGATGTTGCGTGCATGGAACCGGACGGGGCGGTTTTTCCGATTGTCGAACCTTCAAACGATTCGTATTATGAGAAAACTGATGATGACCGGAGCCCTTGTGCTCCTTGCCATGCTCTTCGTGGGACGGGCCGAGGCCCGCGAGCCCGGTACCTTTCAGTTGAGCACCCACATGCTGGATATCTCGCAGGGGGTGCCGGCGCCCGGCGTGGCGGTGACGCTCTATGTGCAGCAGGCCGACGGCAGCTGGCGCATGGTGGCCGGACGCCGCACGGACGCAAACGGCCGGATCGCCGACCTGCTGCCCCACGGTGCTCCGGGCGCGAACGACGGCGTCTACAGGCTGCGTTTCGAGACCGATCCCTATTTTGCGGCGCAGGGGCTCCGCTCGATCTATCCCTATGTGGAGGTGACCTTCCGCATCGAGGGCGACGGCCACTACCATATCCCGATCACGATGTCGGCGAACGGCTATTCGACCTACCGCGGCAACTGACCGCCCGCGGGTGCGCGTGTCGTCTCTTTCCGCACGGGGCGGCCGCCGGTGTTCGCGTCGGTCAGGCATTGCCGCGACGCCCGTGCGAGTCCGGGGGAGCTTCGGCTCCCCTTTTTTCTGCCGGTTTGGCGGGCGCTTGTCAGTTTTGATGTGACAATTTGTGACAATGTCGGTCAAAAATATGCCGGAATGTCCGGATTGCAGGTGTGGCAGGCCTTTTGCTCCTGTTGGGGTCGAAACACGAACAAACAATAAAAAAACACGGATATGAACATCAACACTTTAACCATCAAGGCGCAGGAGGCGTTGCAGGCGGCGCTGACCCTTGCGCGGGAGCGCGGACAGCAGGCTGTCGACCCGCTCCACATTTTGAGCGTGCTGATCCGCGACGACGATTCGCTCTCGACCTTCCTCCTGGGGCGTGTCGGCGTCAACGTCCGCGGCCTGCGCGACGAGGTGCAGCGCGCCGTCGGCCAGCTGCCTCGTGTCGAGGGCGGCAACGGCGAGCAGTTCTTCGCACAGGAGAGCTCGCGCCTGATCCAGCGTGCCGTCGACTTCACCAAGACCTTCGGCGACAAGTATGCGTCGGTCGAGCACCTGCTGCTGGCTCTCGTGGCCGAGCGCGGGCAGGCGGCCGATCTGCTCAAGCGCCACGGCGCCACCGAGAAGGAACTCGTCGAGGCCATCCGCACCTTCCGTCAGGGAGCGACGGTCGATTCGCAGACCGCCTCGCAGGAGTTCGACGCACTGGGCAAGTACGCCATCAACCTCAACGAACAGGCCCGCTCGGGCAAGCTCGACCCGGTGATCGGCCGTGACGAGGAGATACGCCGCGTGCTGCAGATCCTTTCGCGGCGCACGAAGAACAACCCGATCCTCGTCGGTGAGGCGGGCGTCGGCAAGACGGCGATCGCCGAGGGCATTGCCCGCCGGATCATCGACGGCGACGTGCCCGAGAACCTCAAGTCGAAGGTGATCTACTCGCTCGATATGGGCGCCCTGATTGCGGGTGCCAAGTACCAGGGCGAGTTCGAGGAGCGGCTGAAGGCCGTCGTGCAGGAGGTAGTCCGCAGCGAGGGCGAGATTCTGCTCTTCATCGACGAGATTCACACGCTGGTCGGTGCGGGCAAGTCGTCCGGCGCGATGGACGCCGCCAACATCCTCAAGCCGGCCCTTGCGCGCGGCGACCTGCGGACGATCGGCGCCACGACACTCGACGAGTTCCAGAAGTACTTTGAACAGGACAAGGCGCTCGAGCGCCGATTCCAGAAGGTGATGGTCGACGAGCCGTCGCGCGAGGACGCCATCTCGATCCTCCGCGGTCTGAAGGAGCGCTACGAGAACCACCACCAGGTGCGGATCAAGGACGAGGCGATCATCGCCGCCGTGGACCTCTCGACGCGGTACATCACGTCGCGGTTCCTGCCCGACAAGGCGATCGACCTGGTCGACGAGGCCGCCTCGCGGCTCAGGCTGGAGATGAACTCCGTGCCCGACGAGATCGACTCGCTTGACCGGCGTGTCCGGCAGCTGGAGATCGAGCGCGAGGCGATCCGCCGCGAGAAGGACGAGGAGCGTGTCGCGATGCTCACGAAGGAGATCGAGGAGCTCAAGGCCAGGGATGCCGGCATGCGGGCCAAGTGGCAGGGCCAGCGCGACCTGCTGAAGAAGATTCAGGCCAACAAGGACCGCATCGAGCAGCTCAAGATCGAGGCGCAGCAGGCCGAGCGCCAGGGCGACTACGGCAAGGTGGCCGAGATACGCTACGGCAAGATTCAGGAGGCCGAGAAGCAGATCGCGGCCTTCGAGGAGGAGTACCGCCTCGCATCGGCCAATGGCTCGATGATCAAGGAGGAGGTCGACTCGCAGGACATCGCCGAGGTCGTGTCGCGCTGGACGGGCATTCCCGTGACGCGGATGCTGGCCTCGGAGCGCGAGAAGCTGCTCCACATGGAGGACGAGCTGCACAAGCGGGTCGTCGGACAGGAGCAGGCCATCGCCGCCATTTCGGATGCCGTGCGCCGGTCGCGTGCCGGACTGAACGACCCCCGCAAGCCGATCGGTTCGTTCATCTTCCTCGGTACGACGGGTGTCGGCAAGACCGAGCTGGCAAAGGCCCTGGCGGAGTTCCTCTTCAACGACGACTCGATGATGACGCGTATCGACATGAGCGAATACCAGGAGCGGCACAGCGTCTCGCGTCTCGTCGGCGCACCTCCGGGATACGTCGGTTACGATGAGGGCGGCCAGCTGACCGAAGCCGTGCGCCGCAAGCCCTATTCGGTCGTGCTGCTCGACGAGATCGAGAAGGCACACCCCGACGTCTTCAACATCCTGCTGCAGGTGCTCGACGACGGCCGGCTGACCGACAACAAGGGCCGCACGGTGGACTTCCGCAACACGATCATCATCATGACCTCGAACATGGGTTCGCAGATCATCCAAGAGAACTTCTCCGAGGCCTTCGACGGGAAGCGGCTCGCTCCCGAGGTGATCGAGAAGACCCGCCGCGAGGTGATTGACCTGCTGAAGCAGCAGCTCAAGCCCGAGTTCCTGAACCGTATCGACGAGATCGTGATGTTCGAGCCGCTGACGCGCCGCGACATCGAGCGCATCGTCGACATCCAGCTGGGTGCCGTGCGCAGGATGCTCGAGGAGAACGGTATCCGGCTCGAGTACACGGACGCCGCCCGCAAGTGGATTGCCGATGCCGGGTACGACCCGCTCTACGGTGCGCGGCCTGTCAAGCGGACGATCCAGCGCTGCGTCGTGAACGACCTTTCGAAGCGGATTCTGGCCGGCGAGGTCGACCGCTCGAAGCCGATCTCGATCGACGCCGACGACAAGGGACTGACGTTCAGGAATTGACCCCGCGGCCGGGCGCTCCGGCGCCGGACGCAGCGAAAACGAGGGGAGCCTCCGGATTCAATCCGGAGGCTCCCTTTTTTTGTGCGAGACTTCCTTTTTTGTGAGGCTCCCCTCTTTTGTGCGGAGATTTTTCTTTTGCGCGGTGCGGTGAGCCGCGGGGATGTTGCCGGAAGATGGTCGGGAATCGTCGGAAAATGGCCGGGGGATGGTCGGGCGAGTTGTCCGGTATTCTGTCGGGCCGCTCCGCCGTGCGTCGCCCCCCCTCCTCACCTTTTACCTTTTACTTTTCACCTTTCACCTTTCACCTTTCACCTTCTTTTAAAGTCCCTTGCGGGCGATGCGCCACGCCAGGGCGTTGTAGAGGTTGAGCAGCGGGCTGCGCCACCGCACCGGCAGGGCGTTGAGCAGGCGCACCTTGCGCAGCGTGCGGCGGTAGACCTTCGTGAAGGCGAAGGTCCGGATGGCGCGTGCGGCCTCCTCGGTGCCGCCCTTGGCCGAGAGGACCAGTGCCTTGCCCAGCGCCGCACGGGCGATGAACTCCCGCTCGTCATCGGGTGCCGCGGGGTCGTAGAGCTCTTCGAACGAGTAGGCCGTGCGCTCGGGCGTGTAGGTCGAGGCCGAACGGTTCGACGCCACCTTCGAGTAGCGGCACAGGGGCTGCGGCGAGAAGCAGACCGGGTAGCGGCGGGCGATCTTGATCCACATGTAGAGGTCGCCGCCCATCTTCATCCCTTCGGGGAAGCCGCCCACGCGGTCGAAGACCTCGCGGGGAATGGCGCTGGCCGAGGGGATCGAGACGTAGCGGTGCGCCGAGTCGCGGAAGAAGTTGTCGACGATGCCCCGCCGCGCGGGGGTCGGCGCGGGGAAGATGCCGTCGTGGCTCACGACGCGGAAGGCCGTGGAGTAGATGCCGCAGCCGGGAAATTCGCGGTAGAGTGCCGCTACCTCCTCGAGGAAGCCCTCCTCCCACTCGTCGTCGGCGTCGAGCAGCGCGAGGAGCTCGCCCCGCGCCTCGGCGATGGCCCGGTTGCGGGCCGCGCACTCCCCGGCGTTGGGCTGCCGGACGAGGCGGATGAGCGGCGAGGGGATCGCCTCGACGAGTGCGGCGCTGCGGTCGGTCGAGCCGTCGTCCACGACGACGATCTCGAGCGGCTGCAACCGCTGCGCGAGCACCGAGCGGATGGTGCCTTCGATTTCGCGCTCCTTGTTGTAGAGGGGTATGATGACCGAAATGGTGGGTGAAGCCATGTCTGCGTATGCTGATTTATTGCGAAGATACCGATCTTTTGCTACATTTGCAAATCAAAAGCCGGCATGCCATGACCCTATCCGAAAAAGCCATCCGTCTGATCCGCGACACGTTCGACACGGCGTTGTACTTCGCCGTGATGGCCGTCAAGGAGAACTTCCGCAACTACGTCGGGCGCGCCGGGACGGTCGGGAAACCCAAATCCGGGGTCGTGATCCTCGGCAACGGCCCCTCGCTGACCGACAACCTGCCGCGGCTCATCGCGCGGCGCGAGTACGAGACGCACGACTTCATGGCGGTGAACTACTTTGCCCTCGACGAGCGTTTCGAGACCGTCCGCCCGGCCTATTACGTCCTTTCCGACCCGATGTTCTTCCGTGACAGCGCCTGCCGCGAGCGCGTGGCGGAGCTCTACCGCACGCTCGACCGCAAGGTGACGTGGCCCATGCACCTCTACGTGCAGTACTACAACCCCGAGCGGTTCGACTACCGCGCCGCACTGCCCAATCCGAATATCCGCATCATCCCGTTCCATACGCAGTGCTACCGCGGCTTCCGGCGCCTGGAGTTCTGGCTCTACCGCCACGGGCTGGGCAGCGCCAATTTCGGCACCGTGGTGCAGGTGTGCGAATACATCGCCCTGCTGCTGGGCTACCGGACGCTGGAACTGTACGGCGTCGACCATACACTGCTCGACGGGCTGTGTGTCGACGGGCAGAACCGTCTCTGCCGCCTCGACCGCCACTACTACGATACCGGCGCCCCGGCCGCGCCGCAGCCCATCTTCCAGAAGGTGCCGCCCGTGCCCTACACGATGGCCTCCTACCTGGCCGAGGTGGCCGAGCTGTTCCGCGGCCACGAGGTGTTGCGCGACTACGCCGCTTCGCTTGGCGCGCGGATCATCAACCGCACGCGCGGCTCGCTCATCGACGCCTACGAACGCGGCGCCGAAGAGCCGGAGCGGTAGCGCGCTTGCACTCCGTTGCGGAAAAATACGGACGGACCGGCCCCTTGCGGGCCGGTCCGTCCTGTTATTGTATGCCGGGCGATGCGAAGCCGCATGCCGGAGCGGCGGTCTTCTGTCCTGGTGGCGCCGGTGCCCGGATTTGCCGGTCACCCCTCCCCGGCGGGATCAGCGGGGAAGCTTCTGCCCGGCGGCGATGATCTCGGCCATGGTGAAATCCTCGGGGTAGTCGATATCCAGCCCCTCGATGCGGTCCACAACGGCCATCCACGGGTGGTCGCCGATGCGGCGTCCGCGGTCGCACCACAACTCGCGCGGGAAGATGAAGAAGGCGCTGGTCTCGATGTAGACCGGTTCGATGGTCTGCGTGCGCGGGATGGCGTCGAGCGAGTAGTTGAGCGGCCGCCCCCCGTACCAGGCGAAGGTGCGGATGCACTCGGCGCTGAAGGCCGAGTCGTACTCGCCCGTGCGGACCCGCCCGAGGGCGTCGGAGATCGTCGCCGCGCGGATGAAGGGCGACGTGGCGTGCGCCAGCACGTAGAGGTCGGCGTCGACCTCGTGCGTGAAGGCGTCGTAAATCTCGCGTCCGAGCGTCTCGTCGCGGTCGAGCGAGGCGTCGCGGCGCAGGAACCGCACCCCCTCGGGCAGCAGCGGACGGATCGACTCGTCGCTGCAGAAGACGTAGACCTCGTCGATCTCCGGCACGCGGCAGAGCGTCCGCAGGATGTGGCACATCAGCGGCTCGCCGCTCAACAGCCGGAGGTTCTTGCCCGCGACGCGCTGGCTGTTGAGGCGGATCGGGACGAAAGCGACGGTTTTCATGTTCATTGTACCAGCAGGTTGCAACCCCGGATTTCGGCGTGGTCGATGCGCCCTTCGACGACGAACGAGCCGTCCGGAGCGACAACCCCGGCATCCTGCGTCTGGATGAAGGCGCAGGAGTAGACGTTCGCCAGGTCGATGATGTTCAGTCCGCCGCGCGCACCGGGCGGCAGCAGGTCGAACGGGTCGTTGATGTCGCGGGCCACGACCCGCATCCAGGCCGGACAGCGGAAGCGGTTGCCGCCCGCGGAGTAGGCTTGCGACGTGAGCTCCGCCATGCCGTATTCGGAGTGTATTTGCGCAACGCCGAAGGCGTCGCAGAGAATCTTGTGGAAGGCCGCCTTGGGCAGTTCCTCGCGGTAGCCCTTCATGCCGCCGGTCTCCATGACGACCGTGTCGCGCAGCTTCGGGGCGTAGCGCTCGGCAAGGTCCCAGAGTGCATAGCTCACGCCCAGCAGAATCTTGGGCTTCGGGTCGCGTGCCATGTCGCGCAGCAGGGCGTCGTAATCGTCCAGGTAGAAGCCGCCCGAGCCGCAGTCGGCAATCAGCCGGTCGGCCATGTAGACGAGCGACGACCCCTTGCGCCGCAGGTAGTTGGGCAGCAGGGCGTAGAGGCTCCAGCGGGCCGGATCGCCGTAGAAGGTGCGGAAAGCGCCGCGGAAGGCCTGCTCGTAGAGCGCCAGCGAGCGCATCGGATGGCGCGACGAGGTCATGCCCGTCGTGGCGCTCGACGTGAAGACCGCCTCGGGGGGCGTGTCGCCGCAGCAGTAGACGTCGTGGCTCTTGAAGAGCACGATGGGCAGGAACGGGATGTCCCGCAGCGTGCGGACCGCATCGGGCTGCACGCCGACCAGGCGCAGGTAGTCGCGGTAGGGCGGGCAGGCCGCAGCCTGGTAGCGGAACAGCTCCAGCGCCGCAGTCTCGAAGGCCGCTTCGTCACCCGCCTGCAGGCGGAATATGTCGTCCGTGGAGATCATCAGCACAAAGGTAGTGAAAAATCGGAGATATATTCCAGCATGAAGCCGCGAATCTCCGCGTTTCGGCGGCGCGGGGCAGTAATCACGCGAACGGCAACCGCCGGATGGTGAGATCCATCCAACGGTTGCCGTTCGGCTTCTGTCTGTCGGTTGCGGGAGAGCGGGCTGTACAGGACCTGCGGTATACGGTCGGCATGCCCCGGTGGCTTTTGCGGTACAGGCCCTGCCGTGTACTTGTCTGCACGCCTCGTCGGCCTGTCGGTCGCCCTTTCTACTCCTTCGGCGGCCCCCCCCCTCGGCAACGCCTATTTCTTGCTCTTGGGCGCGAGCATCATGTTCATCTTCTTGCCTTCGAGCTTCGGCATCATCTCCACTTTGGCAACCTCCTCCAGGTCGGTGGCGAAGCGCAGCAGCAGGATTTCGCCCTGCTCCTTGAAGACGATCGAACGTCCGCGGAAGAAGACGTAGGCCTTGACCTTCGAACCCTCCTTCAGGAAGTTCATGGCGTGCTTGAGCTTGAAGTTGTAGTCGTGGTCGTCGGTCTGGGGTCCGAAACGAATCTCCTTCACGGTGACCTTCGCCTGGTTGGCCTTCAGCTCCTTGGCCTTCTTCTTCTGCTGGTAGAGGAACTTCTGGTAGTCGATGATGCGGCAGACGGGCGGCTCGGCCTTCGGCGAAATCTCGACCAGGTCGAGCTCCATTTCGTCGGCCAGACGCAGGGCCTCGCGGATCGGCATGACCTTCGTCTCGGGGATGTTGTCGCCCACGACGCGCACCTCCGGAGCCGTGATCTGCTCGTTGATGCGGTGCGGGTTCTCCTTTTCGGGCGGCCGGTGGCCTGTGCGGTTGTTGGTGCCGGCTGCGGGTTTCGGCCGGTTATTCCCGGGGTTGAACGGCCTCGGCGGGAATGGTTTTGGTGCTGCGATAGTTGTTGTGTGTTAAGTGGTTATTATTGTTTTCCTGTTGTTCCGCCCTGCGCCGGGGCCCCTCCTGCGGGAGAGGCCCCCGGTCGGGACGGCTTGCGGTTACTTGCTCTCGGGCCCCTTCAGCCGGTTGGCCTCGACCTCCTGCTTGACCAGACCGAGGATCAGGTCGCGGAACGCCTCCAGCGGCATCTGGCCCTTGTCGCCCTCGCCCTGTGCACGGACCGACACGAGGTTCTCGGCCTCCTCCTTCTCGCCGACGATCAGCAGGTAGGGGATGCGCTTGAGCTCGTTGTCGCGGATCTTGCGGCCGATCTTCTCGTTGCGGTCATCCACCTCGCTGCGCACGTCGCTGGCGTTGAGGAACTCCGAAACCTTGTAGGCGTAGTCGTTGAACTTCTCCGAGATGGGGAGCACGACGACCTGCTGGGGCGAGAGCCACAGCGGGAACTTGCCTCCCGTGTGCTCGAGCAGCACGGCCACGAAACGCTCCATCGAGCCGAACGGCGCGCGGTGGATCATGATCGGGCGGTGGAGCTTGTCGTCGGCACCCTTGTAGGTGAGGTCGAAGCGCTCGGGCAGGTTGTAGTCCACCTGGATGGTGCCCAGCTGCCACTTGCGGCCGATGGCGTCCTTGACCATGAAGTCCAGCTTCGGGCCGTAGAAGGCAGCCTCGCCGTACTCGACGACGGTCGTGAGCCCCTTCTCCCTGGCGGCCTGCATGATTGCGGCCTCGGCCTTCTCCCAGTTCTCGTCCGAACCGATGTACTTCTCCTTGTTGTTGGGGTCGCGCAGCGAAATCTGTGCCGTGTAGCTGTCGAACTTCAGCGTCTTGAAGATGTAGAGCACGATGTCGATCACGCGCTCGAACTCCTCGAGCAGCTGGTCCGGACGCACGAACAGGTGGGCGTCGTCCTGCGTGAAGCCGCGCACGCGCGTCAGTCCGTGGAGCTCACCCGACTGCTCGTAGCGGTAGACCGTGCCGAACTCGGCCAGGCGCACCGGCAGCTCCTTGTACGAACGGGGCTTCGAGCGGTAGATCTCGCAGTGGTGCGGGCAGTTCATCGGCTTGAGCAGGTACTCCTCGCCCTCGATCGGGGTGTGGATCGGCTGGAACGAGTCCTTGCCGTACTTGGCGTAGTGGCCCGAGGTGACGTAGAGCTCCTTGTTGCCGATGTGCGGGGTGATGACCTGCTGGTAGCCGTACTCCTTCTGCACGTTGCGCAGGAACTGCTCGAGCCGGTCGCGCAGTGCGGCGCCCTTCGGCAGCCACAGCGGCAGACCCTGGCCCACGCGCTGCGAGAAGGTGAACAGCTCGAGGTCCTTGCCCAGCTTGCGGTGGTCGCGCTTCTTGGCCTCCTCCATCATCTGGAGGTACTCGTCGAGCATCGACTTCTTGGGGAACGAGATGCCGTAGATGCGCGTGAGCATCTTGTTCTTCTCGTTGCCGCGCCAGTAGGCTCCGGCCACCGACGTCAGCTTCAGGGCCTTGATGTAGCCCGTATTGGGGATGTGCGGTCCGCGGCAGAGGTCCGTGAACGCACCGTTGGTGTAGAACGAAATCGTACCGTCGGCCAGGTCCGAGATCAGCTCGACCTTGTACTGGTCGCCCTTCTCGGTGAAGGTGGCCAGTGCCTCGGCCTTCGGCACCTCGCGGCGCACGAGCGGCTCCTTGTTGCGGGCGAGCTCCTGCATCTTCTGCTCGATCTTCGGCAGGTCGGCCTCCGTAATGGGTACGGGCGAGTCGACGTCGTAGTAGAAGCCGTTTTCGATGGCCGGGCCGATGCCGAACTTGATGCCCGGGTAGAGCGCCTCGAGCGCCTCGGCCAGCAGGTGCGACGACGTGTGCCAGAAGGCGTGCTTGCCCTCCTCGTCGTCCCATTTGTAGAATTTGACCGAAGCATCCTCTTCGATCGGGCGCATCATGTCGACGGTTGCGCCGTTTACCGAAGCAGCCAGCGAGTCAGCAGCTAAACGAGGGCTGATGCTCTCCGCGATCCGGTACGCTGTCGTCCCTTTTTCGAACTCCTTGACGGAGCCGTCGGGAAAAGTGATTTTGATCATAAAAAGTTATAAATTAGGTTTTCGGGGCCTTCGGCGCTTCCACAATTACGAGACGGAATACACCTCCGGTTTGTCCGGTTTTTTTCATCGTTTTTTCGCTCCGCATGTCATCGGCTATGCCTCCTTCTCGGTCTGCGGCAGTTCCTTGACGGAGACGTCGCGGTTCGACTTCTCGCGCTCGGCGCGCGGCAGCGGGTTGCTCGTCCATTCGGCCCACTCGCGGCGCCGCTGCACGATGTCGATCGCCGCATAGAGGGCGTTGCGCATCGACTGCGCGTCGGCCTTGTCCTGTCCCGCGATGTCGAACGCCGTGCCGTGGTCGGGCGAGGTCCGCACGACCGTGAGCCCGGCCGTGAAGTTCACGCCGTCGGGCGAGAGGCTCTTGAACGGCGCCAGCCCCTGGTCGTGGTACATGGCCAGGATGCCGTCGTAGCGCGTGTAGCCGCCTCCGGCGAAGAGCCCGTCGGCTGCAAAGGGCCCGAAGGCCAGCACCCCTTTCGAGAAGGCCTCGACGATGGCCGGGCGGATAATCTCCTCCTCCTCGCGGCCCAGCAGCCCGCCGTCCCCGGCGTGGGGGTTGAGCGCCATCACGGCGATGCGGGGCTCGACTACGCCGAAGTCCTCGATGAGCGAGCGGCGCAGGGTCAGCAGGTCCGCGACGATCTTCTCGCGCGTGATGCTGCGGCTGATCTCCGAGACGGGGATATGCTTCGTGACGAGCCCCACGCGGAGGATGTCGCTGCACATGACCATCATCGGTTCGCCGCCGAATTCGGCGCCGAAGAACTCCGTGTGGCCCGTGAAGCGGAAGTCGTCGCTCTGGACCGTCTCCTTGTCGATGGGGGCCGTGACGACGGCGTCGAGCAGCCCCTCCTTCAGGTCGCGGGCTGCGGCGCGTCCCGCCTCGACGGCGGCGCGTCCCGCCTCGGGGGTCGGCTGCCCCGGCACGGGGGTGCCCGCATCGCCTGCGGCGACAAGGTTGACCTTGCCGCGCCGCGCCTCGTGTGCCGAGACGACGGTGTTCAGGGCGACGGGTTCGGTGTCGCGGAGCGTATTGCGGTAGAAGGCTGCGGCGGCGGGCGAGCCGTAGATGACGGGGGTGAACAGCTCCGTCATGCGCGGATCGGCCAACGCCTTGAGGATGACCTCCCAGCCGATGCCGTTCGGATCACCCTGCGTGATGCCTATCTTGAGTCTCTGTTCTGACATGGATCGTTGTGTTTCAACTCACAAAAGTATAAAATATTCAGATACGTGGCACGTCCTTCGGCAAAATCTGATGAAAAATGCGGATTCCGGCGAAAAAAGTCCCGTCAGCGCCTCCCGTTGCCCGCGCCGCGGGCTGCCGGACCTTTTCGCTGCCCGGCTGTTCGAGCGTCGCTTGGTTGTCCGGACACCGCCCGGGACCAGTCGGGCCGCGGGCGGGGCGGTCAGCTCTTTTTGGAACTGTCCGGCTGCGGGGTGTGGAGCCGCCGGCGGAACTCCGCGCAGACGATGCCCGTGGCCATGGCGACGTTGAGCGACTCGGTGGTGCGGCGGTCGGCCGGGTAGGGCGGGATCAGGAGCTTGCGCGTGACGCTCCGCGCCGCGGCCCCGGAGACGCCGCGCCCTTCGTTGCCCATCACGACGATGCCTGCGGCCGTGAGATCGGCCGTGTAGATGTCCTCCCCTTCGAGGAAGGTGCCGTAGACAGGTACGGCACGCGCCGTTTCGGCGGCGAGCCACGCCGCGAGGTCGGTGTAGTGGACCCTCACGCGCAGGATCGCCCCCATGGTCGCCTGCACGACCTTCGGGTTGAAGCAGTCGGCCGAGTTCTCCGAGCAGACGATGTCGCGGATGCCGAACCAGTCGGCCAGGCGGATGATCGTGCCCATGTTGCCGGGGTTCTGCACCTCGTCGAGCGCGAGGACCAGCTGCCGCTCCGGCGCGGCATCGGTGAGGCGGTAGCGGGGTATCTCGACCAGCGCCAGCGAGTTGTTGGGTGTCTTGAGCAGCGACAGCCGCTCCATCTCGTGCGGCGTGACGGTCTCGACATCGGGGCCCTCGAAGACACCCTCGAGGGCGTAGATGCGCCGCACGCGCAGGTGCGAGGTGCGCAGTTCCGAGATGAGCTTCGCTCCCTCGGCGACGAAGAGCCCGCTTTCGGTGCGGCCGCGTTTGTCGGCCAGCGAGCGGACGAGTTGCAGTTCGGCCCGTGTCATCGTTGTTTCTCTATGGTGAAGGTGTGCCCCTCGGTGGCGGGGTAGGTCTCCGGAAAGAGCGCCCGGGCCTCGTCGACGAGCACCTGCTCGTCCTTGTAGCGCGACGAGTAGTGCCCGATCACGAGCCGTCCGGCCCCCGCCTTCAGGGCGGCTTTCGCTGCGTCGGCCGTCGTCGAGTGGCCCCGTTCGCGGGCCGAGCGCTGCTCGGCGGCGGCGTAGGTCGCCTCGTGGTACATCAGGTCGACGCCCCGGCACAGTTCCGCGGCCCTGGCCGAGAAATTCGTGTCCGAAAGGTAGGCATAGGCCCGCGGCCGGTAGGGGCGGTAGGTGAGCTCTTCGTTGGGCAGCGTCTCCCCGTTCGCGAGCGTCACCGCCTCGCCGCGCTTCGCCGCGGCGATCTGTGCGATCGAAAGGCCGTATTTCGTGATCTTGAACTTGTCGACGTTGAGCGGTGGCTCCTTCTCACGGAAGAGGACCCCGGCGCACGGCACGCGGTGGCGCAGCGGGATGCTCCACACCTCCAGCGTGCGGTTCTCCATGAGCAGCGCGTGCTGCGTCGTGTCGACCTCGTGCCACTCCACCGTGTAGGGCAGTTCGCGGTCGAGGAACCGCAGGTGCGCGGCCAGCATCTCGCCGAACGGCGCCGGGGCGTAGACCGGCAGCGGCGTGCAGCGGCCGTAGAGCCCGAGCGTCGAGAGGAGCGGGAAGAGCCCGTAGAGGTGGTCGCCGTGCAGGTGCGAGAGAAAGACGGCCCTAAGCTTCAGCGGGTTGATCCCCGCACGGATGAGCTGCTGCTGCACCCCTTCGCCCGCATCCACGAGGTAGTACTGCTCGTGGATGTTGACCGCCTGGGCCGACGGATGCCGGTTGGCGGTGGGCTTGGCCGAGGCACAGCCGAGGATCGTGACCGAGAAGCTCATGGGCTATTTGCGGTATTTGAGGAAGGTCGCTTCGAGGCGGTTCGAGACCGTGACGTTGCGCTGGGTCGTGGCCGTGCGGGTGCTGCTGCCGTCGTTGTGCTGCTCGATGTGCTCGGTCGTCGTGTAGGTCGGTTCGGAGACCGTGCGGCCGATGCCCTCGAAGACGACGGCGTCGGCGCCCTTCTCGCGGGCCCGCTTCTCGATGACCTCTTGGGCCTTTTCGAGCGTGCCGAAATACTGTGGGGTTGCGGTGATGCGCCCCATCGTCTCGTAGTCGCGCGTGACGTCGTCCCAGCTGAAGAACAGTTCGGGCGCGTCGGTCGCCGGGTAGGCCTTGCCGATGTAGGTGGTCTGCACGGCGCAGGACGCCGTGCACAGGGCAGTGCAGAGAAGCAGCAGAATCCGTTTCATCGTGTCGTCTGTCTCTTGTCGGGTTATTTCAGCAGGAAGCGTTCGCAGTCGAGGGCGGCGATGCAGCCCGAGCCGGCGGCCGTCACGGCCTGGCGGTAGTGGGGGTCCTTGACGTCGCCCGCGGCGAAGACTCCCTCGATGTTGGTCTTCGACGTGCCCGGCACGGTGCGGATGTACCCCTCGGCGTCGAGCTCCAGCTGCCCGGCGAAGAGCTCCGTGTTGGGATGGTGGCCGATGGCCAGGAAGAAGCCCGAAATGTCGATCGTGCGCTCCGTGCCGTCGGTCTTGCGCAGCAGGGCACCCGTCACGCCCGAGTCGTCGCCCAGCACCTCGACGGTGTTGTGCTCGAAGAGCACCTCGATGTTCGGCGTGTCGAAAACGCGCTGCTGCATCGCCTTCGAGGCCCGGAGGAAGGGCTTGCGGACGATCAGGTAGACCTGACGGCAGAGCGAGGCGAGGTAGGTGGCCTCCTCGCAGGCCGTGTCGCCGCCGCCCACGACTGCCACGTCCTTCCTGCGGTAGAAGAAGCCGTCGCACGTGGCGCAGGCGCTCACGCCCTGCCCGCGGAACTTCGTCTCGGAGGGCAGGCCGAGGTATTTGGCCGAGGCTCCCGTGGCGATGATGAGGGCTTCGGCGCGCAGCTCCTTCGTGCCGTCGACGACGACGCGGAAGGGGCGCTGCGAGAGGTCGGCCTGCGTGATGACGCCCGAGCGGATGTCGGCGCCGAAGCGCTCGGCCTGGCGCCGCATGTCGGCCATCATCTGGTTGCCGTCCACGCCGTCGGGGTAGCCCGGGAAGTTCTCGACCTCGGTGGTCGTCGTGAGCTGCCCGCCCGGCTCGATGCCCTCGTAGAGGACCGGTTGCAGGTTGGCGCGCGAGGTGTAGATGGCGGCGGTGTACCCCGCGGGGCCGCTGCCGATGATCAGGACTTTTACGTTTTCCGTTTCCATTGCGTTATTCTCTTTTTGTTTGTCGTTGTTATTCCTGTTTCGGTCTCGGGCCGAAGGGCGTAAGGCGGCGTCCGAGGTAGTCGAACAGCGCCCAGCGTCCGTTGCGGCGCACGTGTGCGACACTCTTCACGGGGTCGTACTCCACGATTTCGTATTCGGGCGGGATCACGTAGCGGCCCTGCCGGTCGATGAGCCCCATGCCCGTCGGGGTCTCGACCTCGGCGCGTCCCTCGTGGAAGTCGCCCGCCCAGAGGTACTGCGCCGGGATGACCGTCCGGTTTTCGGCATCGACGTATCCGAAGCCCGCTTCGTCCTCGACGCTCGCGAGCCCCTCGAAGAGGTGCCCGGCCCAGCGGTGTCCCGCGAGCCGCGGCGCGGGCGTGTAGCTTCCCTCCGCGTCGTGCAGCGTTGCCTGCGTCTCCCCGGCCTGCCCGATCTGTCGGCGCAGCGCCTCGAAGGCCGCGGCATCCGCCTCGCCCGGCGTGTCGAACGTGGCGTCGTGGTAGCGCAGCGGCAGCAGCCGTCCCGCCGTCCAGCGCAGGTTCGACGCCTTGAGGTTGTTGTGGCGGAACCGCACCTCGCCGAGCCCCCGCTCGAGGGCGTCGAGCGCCGCAAGCAGCGTCTGTTTCTCCTCCGTGAGCAGCGCCTGTTCGAACGTACACCCCTCGGGCAGCGCTTCGAGCACGAGGTCCGTGGTCCGGGCCGTGCCGGCGGCATCCTCCCAGTGCAGTTCGCCTGGCAGCGTGCGGTATTCGCCGAGCCACGGCGTGTTGAGCTGCCGCAGCCGGGAGACGGTCCGCTCGATGCGCGGCAGCGCCGCGGCGGTCAGCGGCATCGAGAGCAGCCACCGCCGGCGCTGCCACTCGATTTCGGCCTCGACGAAGCGCGAACTCCGCTGCAGCATCGGGACGCCGCGGCCGTCGGTCACGGCGCGGGCCGTTGCGAGCCGCTCGAAGGCCAGGTCGGGCGTCTGCAGGGCCCGCATGAAGATCGGAAGGGTCGGGATCATCGCTATTCGGTTTTGACACTGATGGACCCGATGTTGAGCATGGCGACCAGCTCCGCGGCCGAGGCGTTGTAGCTCATGCCGCGGAAGGGCGGCAGGGCCCCCGGTCCCTTCGCCTCGCGGATCGCCTCCTCGAAGACCGCGGGCATCTCGCTCGAGCAGTCGTAGAGCAGCGCCGCATAGCGGTTCGGGTAGACGGCCTCCTCCTGCGTCGGGAAGAAGATCGTGCGCGGGTCGTCGCCCGCGGCGATGTGGATGTTTACGAGCAGCACGCTGCCGTCGGCCGTCTGCAGCGAGCGGATCTGTCCGGCCAGGGCGCGCAGCTCCTCCTCGTCGCAGTCCGTGGCTTCGCCGTCGGTGATGTTGAAGACCACGGGCGGAAAGCTTCCGGCATTTTCGGGGCGTGCCACCCAGGCGGCCGCCAGGTCGCGGGCCCGGCGCAGCGCCTCGCCCATGGGGGTCTGTCCGGCGGCCCGGGGCGCGACCCACGCCGGCGAGGGAACCTCCCGCAGCGCGATGTTGCCGTCGGGCAGGCGGTGTTCGACGAGCTCCGTCCGCACGGGCGGCTCAAAAGCCGCCAGCTGTGCGACGGAGAGCAGCTCCCCGCGCCCCGGCAGCAGCGAGCGCACCTCGTCGTTGCCCGAGTAGCCCAGCACGGCGATGTCGTAGTAGTCGCGCACGCCGTCGTCGCGCCGCGCCCGTTCGATCAGCTCGAAGAGCAGGTCGTTGGTGATGGCGGCGACCGCTTCGGCCTTGCTCGTCACCCGGCCGCGGAAGCGCAGTTCCTCGGTCATCGACCCCGAGCCGTCGATCAGCAGAATGAAGGCCGTGCGGCGGTTGCGCGTGATGCTCTGCGTGTACATGCCTGTCGTTATCGTTTGAGCCCGCGCACGGCATAGTAGTCGTCGCGGCGTTGTGCTTCGTTGTCGCTGTCCAGTCCGTAGCTGACGGCCATGTCGAGCGAGCAGTCGCGGTCGCGGTCCGCATCGGTCGCGGCACGCATCGCAGCGTGGGCGTTGCGGCCTGCGGCGATGGCTCCGTTGAGCTCCTCGACCGTCGGCGTGCGGCCCAGCAGGGCGGCGTAGGTCTGCTCGGCCCAGCTGTGGGCATAGTCGTCGTAGTGGACGAAGAAGACCCGGAAGGCGTTGTCCACGGCCTCGAGCGACGCCAGCTCGCCGCGGTCCACGGCATCGAGAATCTCCTCGGCCGCGCGGTGCGTGATGTACTGCCCGGCGATGTCGATCCAGCGGCCCGCACCGTTGTAACGGGTCGACGACTCGCCCTTGTCGAGCATGGCGCCCAGCGCCGCGACAATCGCCTTGTTGTAGAGCTTGAGGCCCCGCTGGAGCCCTGCGGCGCGGATCTGGACCTTGTTGTAGGTGTAGAGCGGCGCGTCGGGGTCCTGCTCCTCGAGCCGGTGGAGCATGTCCACGGCCCGGAGCATCGCCCCCGCGACGTAGGGGTTGTACTCCTCGAAGTTGATGACGTCGCGCCGGATTGTGCGGCGGTCGCGCGCCGGCCACTTCTCGATGTCGCGCACGGCGCCGTAGCTCGGGAGGTTCGCACCCGGCATGAGCACCGAGCGTCCCTCCTTCTCGATGAGGTAGGAGTAGGGGAAGATCGAGGTGTCGTGGTGGTAGGAGTGGTGTCCCATGACCATCGTGAAGGCTCCTTCGAGCGCCGGCGACATGATGTAGGCGCTCGAGGCGAACTTGCAGCCGCGCAGGTGCACGGACTGGTGTACGGCGCCGCTCTTGAAGAGATGGTTGCTCTGGTTCGAGCCGCTGCCGGCGTTGAAGAACGAGAACATGCCGGCGATGAGCAGCGACGACTTGTGGTGCGAGACGGTGTAGGGGCCGGCGAAGATCGCCGCGGCCTCGCCGTTCTCGCAGTGCGAGTTGGCGAAGAAGAGCGATTCGGCCGCCGTGAAGCCCTTGTCCATGATGCAGCTCTCGCCGACGAAGCAGCGTTCGAGCGTCGTGCCGTTGTCGATGCGGGCCCCCTCGGCGGCGATGAAGTCGTAGGCCTTGACGTCGACGCCGACGTGCACGCCGTTGCGCAGCGTGCCGTTCACGAGCGCCGAGGCGCCGTCGATCTCGACGTCGTCGCCGATGCGCATCTCGCGGATGAAGCGTGCGCCGGTGAGGCGGCAGTTGCGGCCCACCTCGCCCATCTCGGACGAGCGGGCCTCGGTCAGGCGGCCGATCATCGCCTCGAGTGCCGCGACGGTCTCGGGGCGGTGGCGGTAGACGGCCATCACGTAGGCGATCTGCGCCGACATCGTGTCGTAGATCTTCACCGTGCGGCCGCCGCATTCGTTCATCGTCGCGACGTCGACGCCGTTGCCGAAGGAGCTGCGACTGCGGCATTCGAGGGCCGTGACGCTTTGGACGAGCGTATTCTCGCCGAGGCGGTAGTTCTTGACGCGGGAGCGGATGATGCGGGCTCCCGGAGCGATTGCGATGTGACCCTCCAGGCGGCTCCCGATGAGCTGCGAGGGGGTGAAATCCTCCGAGACGTCGACCAGCGACCACTCCTCGGCGGTGTTGCCGAGGGCTTCGACGGCGGCGATCTCTTCCGGAGTCAATTTTCTGTACTGATACATGGGCGTGATTGGGTGTGGGTTGTTTAGCAGATGCAAATATAGCGATTTGCCGCTAAATATCAAACTCCCTCCCCGTGCGGTCGATCTGCCTGCGGCACCCGTCGCGGATGACCTGTGCCCGGCCGTTGCGGAAAGGCTTGACGGCTTCGCAGCCCGGGCAGCTGATGCGGGTGCGCCCCGCCGTGTCGATGTAGTGCCATACGTCGCCCAGCCGCACGGCCGCCAGCCCCTCCGTAAAGTCGAAGCCGCAGTCGTAGAGCGGCGCAATGACGACCCGCTGCGGCGTGCGGTAGCCCCAGCGCCCCTGCTCGACGAAGAGTTCGGGCTCCTCCTCCGCGGTGTCGGTGTCGGAGCCGTTGTTGGTGCCGGGTGCTGCCGTGTTGTCGCTGCCGGTCTGCGCCGCAGCCAGCGCAAAGAGAGCCGCCGCGCCGCAGAGATGCGGCGTGGGGGAGGCGAGCAGTTCGGCGATGCGCAGCGGCAGGGCCATGCCCCGGCGGCGGAACAGCGCGGTGATCTCCCGGTAGGCGTCGTCCCCGGGGATGCGCTGCGGTGTGAGCAGCAGCCCGTCCGCACCGCCGTAGCGGAGCAGGAGCGTCGGGTCGCACGCCAGCGCATGCAGCGCCGTGGAGATCAGCGCCGCGGGGTAGTCGTCGAGCCGTTCGTCGTACAGCTCGGCCGTGCGCGCCGGGTGCTGGTAGGCCGCCGTGCCCAGCTCCGGGCTGCGCTCCCCGGCGAAGGCGGGCAGGTAGGCGGCGTCGAAGTCGATCGGGTGCAGCCCGCCGTCCGTGCCGACGATGATGTTCTCGGGTTTCAGGTCGCCGTGCGCCCGGTCGTCGGCCGTAAGCTCCGCGGCCAGCCGATCGAACGCCGCGGCCAGGTCGTGCAGCCGTCCGCACTCCCCTGCATGCGCCGCCTCGCGCACGGCCCGGTCGAGCGTCACGCCCTCGATCCATTCGTCGAGCACGACGTCGACCCACTCGCCGCGCTCGGGGGTCTCGTAGAGGTAGAGCTCGCGCTCGAGCAGCCGCTCGCCGTAGATTTCGCGCAGGTGGTGCGGCGGCCGCAGGTAGCAGCGCAGCGCGCAGACGCGGCCCGCATGGCGGATGCGGAAGACCGCGGCGCTGTTGCCCGCCGAGACGAGCGGACGACCCTGTGCGTCGCGGCACAGTTCGATCCCGTCCAGCGTGCGGGTCAGGCCGTGCGGGTCGGCCAGTGTGGCGAGGTATTGGCGCAGCAGCGGCATGTGCGGAGCGGATTCGGACCGCAGGGCCTTCAACGGCAAAACGGGGCCCCGAAAAGCCCCGTTCGCCGAAGACCGCCCGGGCGGTCCCGTGTGAGATCAGTGGCAGCAGTGGCCGTTGTGGTCGTGGCCGTCGCAGCCGCAGTCGTGGTCACCGCAGTCGCAGCCGTCGCCGCAGCCGTGGTCGCCGCACGAACCGCAGGAGCAGTGGCCCTGCAGGTCCTCGGGCGTCACGTCGCGCACCGAGACGACCTCGACGTCGAAGTGGAGCGTCTTGCCCGCCATCGGGTGGTTGAAGTCCATCTTCACGTGCTCGTCGCCGACCTCCTTGACGATGCCCATCATGCGGTTGCCCTGGGCGTCGCTCATCGGCACCTGGCTCCCCTCGAAGAGGATATCCTCGGCCAGCTTGCCGTCGACCATGAAGATGTTCTTCGGCAGGTCCACGATGGCCTCGGCGATCAGCTCGCCGTAGCCGTCCTTGGGCTCCAGCGTGAAGGAGACCTTCTCGCCGGGCTCCTTGCCGAGGATCGCCTCCTCGAACTTCGGAAGCAGCATGCCCGTTCCGAAGATGAATTCGAGCGGCTGGCCCGGACGCGACTGGTCCGCGATCTGTCCGTCGACGGTGAGCTTGTAGTCCACGCCGACCATTTTGTTCTGTTCTACTTTCATTGTCTGTTCAAAAATTGTTTCTCTTTTCGGTCCTTGCACTGCGTGCGGCCGCAAAGGTAGGAATTAACTTCCGAATTTCCAATTCGCAGCGGCGCACGATGCCGGCCCCTTTTCCGTATCCTCCTTCCGGCCCGGAGCGCACCTCCGCTACTCGCAGTTGCGGCAGCAGAGGTTGCGGTCGCCGTAGCCGTTGTCGATCTTCGTCACGTAGGGGAAGAACTTGGCCTCGCGGACCCATGCCAGCGGGAAGGCGGCCTCCATGCGCGAATAGGGATGCGGCCACTCGCCCGCCAGCTCGACGGCCGTGTGCGGGGCGTTCACCACGACGTTGTCGGCCTGCCCGACGGCCGCCTCGCACTCGCGCTTGATCTGCACGAGCGCTTCGATGAAACGGTCCATCTCGGCCTTCGGCTCCGACTCCGTGGGCTCGACCATCAGCGTCTCGTGCACGGGGAACGAGAGCGTCGGGGCGTGGAAGCCGTAGTCCATCAGGCGGTGGGCGATGTCGCCGCAGTCGATGTTGTACTCCTTCTTGAAGTGGGTCAGGTCGAGAATCATCTCGTGGCCCACGCGGCCCGTCTCACCCGAATAGTAGGTGCGGTACTCCGGTGCCAGGGCCGCCGACATGTAGTTGGCGTTGACGATGGCCATCTCGGTGGCGTGGCGCAGCCCCTCCTCGCCGAGCATCTTGATGTAGCCGTAGGTGATCGGCAGCAGCAGGGCCGAGCCCCAGGGTGCCGACGCGACGGCCGTGATGCCCTCCTCGCCGCCCGTCGCGACGATCGGGTGCGACGGCAGGAACGGCCGCAGGTGCTCCGCGACGCAGATCGGGCCGACGCCCGGGCCGCCGCCTCCGTGCGGCATGGCGAAGGTCTTGTGCAGGTTCAGGTGGCAGACGTCGGCGCCGATGTAGCCCGGGTTCGTGAGGCCCACCTGCGCGTTCATGTTCGCACCGTCCATGTAGACCTGTCCGCCGGCGTCGTGCACCGCGTCGACGATCTCGCGGATGCGGCTCTCGAAGACGCCGTGCGTCGAGGGGTAGGTCACCATCAGTCCGCACAGCTCCGAGGAGTGCTCCTGCGCCTTGCGCGTGAGGTCCTCGACGTCGATGTTGCCGCGCTCGTCGCACGCCACCGTGACGATCTTCATCCCGGCCATGGCCGCCGATGCGGGGTTCGTGCCGTGGGCCGAGGCGGGGATCAGCACGACGTTGCGGTAGCCCTGGCCGCGGCTCTGGTGGTAGGCGCGGATGACCATCAGGCCCGAGTATTCGCCCGCGGCGCCCGAGTTGGGCTGCAGCGAGCAGGCGGCGAAGCCCGTGATTGTGGCCAGGTCGTGCTCCAGTTCGGCAATCAGCTCCAGGTAGCCTTCGGCCTGGTCGGCCGGGGCGAAGGGGTGCATCATCTGGAAGCCCGCGAGCGAGAGCGGCTGCATGAGTGCCGCGGCGTTGAGCTTCATCGTGCACGAGCCGAGCGAGATCATCGAGTCGGCGAGCGAGATGTCGCGGTGCTCGAGTCGCTTGATGTAGCGCATCAGGTCGCTCTCCGAACGGTAGGAGTTGAAGACCTTTTCGGTCAGGTAGGCCGATTCGCGGCGCAGCGCGGCGGGAATGCACGCCTCGGCGGCCATCTTTACGGCCTTGGCCTTGCGGCCCTTGGCGGCGGCGAAGATGCCGATCACGGCGGCCACCTCGTCGGGGGTGGTCACCTCGTCGAAGGACATGCGCACGCACCCCTCGCCCGGGTAGTAGAAGTTGATGCCGCTCTCGAGGGCCAGCGACTGCACGACGGCGGCCTCGGCCTCGACCTCGAGCGTGTCGAAGAAGTCCGCCGAGGCGAGGCGGTAGTCGAGTGCCTCGAGGGCGCGGGCCACGGTGACGGCGGCCAGGTGGGCCGTCATGGCGGCGCGGCGCAGTCCCTCCGGGCCGTTGTAGACGCAGTAGAAGCCGACCATCGAGGCCATCAGCGCCGAGGCCGTGCAGATGTTCGACGTGGCGCGCTCGCGCTTGATGTGCTGCTCGCGCATCTGGAGCGCCATGCGCAGCGCGCGGTTGCCCAGCCGGTCTACCGAGACGCCGATGATGCGGCCCGGCATGTTGCGCTTGAAGCTCTCGCGGGCGGTCATGTAGCCGGCGCTCGGGCCGCCGAAGCCCATCGGCGTGCCGAGGCGCTGCGTCGTGCCCACGGCGATGTCGGCTCCCCACTCGCCCGGCGCCTTGAGCAGTGCGAGCGAGAGCAGGTCCGCCACGGCCGTCACCAGCGCACCCTTGGCGTGGGCCGCGGCGGTGAAGGCGGCGTAGTCGCGCACGGCGCCGTCGGCGGCCGGGTACTGGACGATGGCGCCGAACTCCTTGCCCGTGAATTCATACTCGTCGTATTCGTCGATGATGAGCTCGATGCCGAAGGGTTCGCTGCGCGTGAGCAGCACGTCGAGCGTCTGCGGGAAGATGTTGCGGTCGACGAAGAGCTGGTTGCGCCCCTCCCTGACCGCCTCGCGCGAGCGGCAGGCGAACATCATCAGCATCGCCTCGGCGGCCGCCGTGCCCTCGTCGAGCAGCGAGCAGTTGCCGATTTCCATGCCCGTGAGCGAGATGACGGCGGTCTGGAAGTTGAGCAACGCCTCGAGACGGCCCTGCGAAATCTCGGCCTGGTAGGGGGTGTAGGAGGTGTACCACGCGGGATTCTCGAAGACGTTGCGCGAGACGGCCGCCGGGACGGCGCACGGGTAGTAGCCCATGCCGATGAATGACCTCAGGCAGCGGTTGCGCCCGGCCAGCTCGCGGATGTGTGCCGCGAACTCGTATTCGCTCATGCCCTCGGCGGGCAGGGCGAGCGGTTTTTTCAGACGGATCGACGCGGGGATGACCTGCGCGATGAGCTCCTCCACGGAGTTGACGCCGATGACCTCGAGCATGGCCCGCAGGTCCTTTTCGTTGCTGACGCCGATGTGGCGCGAAGAAAACTTGTCGAACATATAGGGGTGTTTGTATGGTTGATCGGATCAGTATTTGAACGAGCTGCCGCCGATGAACTCCCGCAGGATCGACGTGGGCGGGATTTCGTCGGGCGGAATGGGGATGAAGTTGTCGAGGAACTTGAGCATGCGCCGCGCCTCGTCGTACTCGGGCACCGTGTCGGGTACCTCGCGCAGAATCTTCTCGGCAAAGGGCCGCAGCACCGAAATCTCGTAGAAGAGCGACGAGTTGAGCATCACGTCGGCGTTCTCCTGGTAGGGGAAGATGTGGCGCTCCTCGCCGCGCCGCACCGAGGCCCAGCGCGAGAGGGTCTGCAGGGCGTCGGAGCCCCGCTGGCGGTAGTCGCGCGTCAGGCGGCGCAGCAGGCGGTTGTCGGTCGTGGCGATGCGCGAGAGGTTGTCCATGGCCACCGACGTGAAGCACGAGATGTAGATCTTGAACTTCACGGCGTCGGGCACCGAGGGGGTGAGCCGCGGGTTGAGCCCGTGGATGCCCTCGATGATGAGGACCGAGTGCTCGTCGAGCGTCAGCGGCGTGTCGTGCTGCGTGCGGCGCCCCGTGATGAAGTCGTAGCGCGGGATGTCGACGCTCTCGCCCTGCAGCAGGCGGTGCAGGTGGTCGTTGAAGAGCTCCAGGTCGATGGCCTCGAGCGCCTCGTAGTCGTACTGGCCGTTTTCGTCGAGCGGCGTCTTCTCGCGTTCGACGAAGTAGTCGTCGAGCGAAATCATCACCGGACGCAGCCCCAGCACGCCGAGCTGGATGCCCAGCCGCTTGGCCGACGTGGTCTTGCCGCTCGACGAGGGGCCCGAGATGAGCACCATGCGCACGCCGCGCGTGCGATGCGCCTCCTGGATGGCGTCGGCCACCTCGGCGAACTTGCGTTCGTGGAACGCCTCGGCGATTTTGATCATGCCGCCGGCGTCGCCCGCCAGTGCCCGGGCGTTGACCGCGCCGATCGTCGGCACGCCCATGAGCGCCACCCACGACTGGTATTCGCGGAAGATGCCGAACATCTTTTCCTGCGAGACGTGCTTGTGCAGCACGTCGGGCGACGTGCGCTGCGGCAGCGCCAGGTAGAAGCCCCGGTAGTAGGGCTCGATCCCGAAGCGGGTGATGTAGCCCGTCGAGGGGGCCAGCGAGCCGTAGAAGTAGCCCGGGATGTCGCCGAGCGTGTAGAGCTCGCTGTAGAGCCGCGGCCGCGTGTCGAGCAGCGCGATCTTGTCGTCGTAGCCCTGCTCGGCGTAGCGGGCCCGGACCTCCTCGGTGAGGATTTTCGAGCGGCGGATCGGCAGGTCGGCCTCGACGATCGCCCGCATGCGCGCCTCGAGGGCCGCGGCCGCCTTGCGGGTCAGCGGGTCGATGCCCTCGATCTCGCAGTAGAAGCCGCTCTGCCCCATCGAGTGGCGGATGTGGAGCGTCTGCCCGGGGTAGAGGTCCCGGACGGCCTTCTGGAGGATGAACCACGATGTGCGCTGGTAGACGCGGATGCCCGCAAACGAGGTGATGTCGATGAAGCGGATCGTGACCGGGGTGTATATCTTGTAGTTGAGCTCCTTGACGCGGTTGTTGACGAATGCCGCCAGGAAGGGATGGGCTCCGGCCGTGAGCCGTCGGGAGATCTCCAGCAGCGAGGTGCCCATCGGGATTTCCAGTTCGCTGCCGAGGTTTTCGCAGATGACTTTGATCTTGTCGGTCATATACCGGTTTTTTATGCGATTGGTGAGTAAAGGTAAAAATTATTTGTAATTTTGGCAAGCACAAATACGGATTATTATGAAGAGACGGATTCTTTGGCTGCCGCTCCTGCTGGCAGCTCTTTTTGTCGCCTGCGCTCCGCGCGAGCGTACCCTCGTGCTGCTCTCGACGAACGACATGCACGCCCGCATCCAGCGTTTCCCGCAGCTGGCCGCCGCCGTCGCGGCGTGCCGCGACACGGCGCAGTGCGTCGTGCTGGTCGACGCCGGCGACCGCTGGACCGGCAACGCCTATGTCGACATGGCCCCGACGCCCGGCATGCCGATCCTCGAGCTGATGAATACGCTGGGCTACGACGTGGCGACGCTCGGCAACCACGAGTTCGACCGCGGACAGGCGCACCTGGGCCGCATGATCGACAGCATGGCGTTCGAGGTCGTCTGCGCCAACGTCGTGAGCGACACCTGCACCTTCCCGCAGCCGGCGCCCTGTACGATTCTCGAACGCGGCGGCGTGCGCATCGGCTTCGTGGGCGTGGTGACCAACTACGAGGGCCCGGGGCATCCTGCGGGCAACGCCTCGTGTTTCGAGGGGCTGGAGTTCCCCGATCCGCAGCAGATGGCGGCGCGCTACGGCGCCGAACTGCGCGGCAAGGTGGACGTGCTGGTGCTCGTCTCGCACATGGGCGACGACCGCGACGCGGAGTATCTGGCGACCGGGACCCCCTACGACGTGGTGATCGGCGGCCATACGCATGTCGTGCGCGACACGCTCGTCGGGGGCGTGCTCCTCACGCAGACGGGCAAGAACCTGACCAACGTCGGCGTCACGACGATCCGCATGAAGGGACGCAAGATCGCCGGCATCGACTACCGCATCGTGCCGCTCGACGGCTACGATGCCGACCCGGCGTATGCCGAGCGTGTAGCGTATTACTATGCCGATCCGGAGCTGAACCGCCCGATCGGGGAGTTTGCCTCGGCGGCAAACGCCTGGGGCGTGGCCAACTGGATGGCCGGTGCCGTGGCCGACGAGGCCGATGCCGAGATCGGCATCTACCACGTGGGCGGCGTGCGCCTCGACTCGATCCCGGCGGGCGGCATGAGCACGGCCCGGGTCTACGATCTGGAGCCCTTCGGTACGCAGGTTGCCCGCATGACGATGACGCCCGCCCAGCTGCGGCGCCTGATTCTCACGAAGTACAACGACACGGAGAATCGCAAGGAGGCGCACCGCGTGGACCTCGTCTCGACGACCCCTTACGATATCGTTACCGACAGCCGCGACAGCGCCCTCGACGTGCGCTTTCCCGCCCTGCGCGAGGGACGCCGCTACCGCGTGGCCGTGAGCGACTACGTCTACCGGAACTACAAGGGGCTGGAGTTCGCTGACGGGGAGATCACCGACACGAAGGTGGCCGACGTGCTGGTCGAGGAGCTCGAGGAGGAGTCGCCGGTTATTCCCGACAACCGTCCGCGGCAGCGGGTGGTTCGGCAGCAGTGAAAACGTGCTGAAATTTTGAAATTTGGCGAAAAAGGATTAGCTTTGCAGTCCCGCGTGCGCGCATAACGGGCGCATGGCGTGGACAAAAACTTAATTATTAACCATTTAACGAGCGATTGTATCGCAAAAATTTCCACATGGAAGAAACAAAGAATGTAGTCACGAACGAGAATTTCGACTGGAATGCGTTTGAGAACGATCTGGGCGTCTACAACCAGCCCCGCGAGGAGATTGAGGCTGCCTATGACAAGACGCTGTCGAACGTCACCGTCGGCGAGGTGGTAGAGGGTACCGTAACGGCCATCACCAAGCGCGAGGTTCTCGTCAACATCGGCTACAAGAGCGAGGGTGTCATTCCCGTATCGGAGTTCCGCTACAACCCCGACCTGAAGGTCGGCGACAAGGTCGAGGTCTATGTCGAGTCGGCCGAGGACAAGAACGGCCAGCTGGCCCTCTCGCACAAGAAGGCTCGTCAGCTCAAGTCGTGGGACCGCGTCAACGAGGCCCTCGAGAAGGACGAGATCATCAAGGGTTACATCAAGTGCCGCACGAAGGGCGGCATGATCGTCGACGTCTTCGGCATCGAGGCCTTCCTGCCCGGCTCGCAGATCGACGTGAAGCCCATCCGCGACTACGACGTATACGTCGACAAGACCATGGAGTTCAAGGTCGTCAAGATCAACCAGGAGTTCCGCAACGTGGTCGTTTCGCACAAGGCCCTGATCGAGGCCGAGCTCGAGGCTCAGAAGCAGATCATCATGTCGAAGCTCGAGAAGGGTCAGATCCTCGAGGGTACCGTCAAGAACATCACCTCCTACGGCGTATTCGTCGACCTGGGCGGTGTGGACGGTCTGATTCACATCACCGACCTCTCGTGGGGCCGCGTGAACCATCCCGAGGAGATCGTGTCGCTCGACCAGAAGATCCAGGTCGTGATCCTCGACTTCGACGACCAGAAGAAGCGCATCGCGCTGGGTCTGAAGCAGCTTACCCCGCATCCGTGGGAGGCGCTCGACCAGAACCTCAAGGTCGGCGACAAGGTCAAGGGCAAGGTGGTCGTGATGGCCGACTACGGCGCATTCGTCGAGATTGCCCCCGGCGTCGAGGGCCTGATCCACGTGTCGGAGATGTCGTGGAGCCAGCACCTGCGTTCGGCTCAGGAGTTCATGAAGGTCGGCGACGAGGTCGAGGCCGTTATCCTGACGCTCGACCGCGAGGAGCGCAAGATGTCGCTGGGCATCAAGCAGCTGACGCCCGATCCCTGGGCTGACATCGAGGTCAAGTACCCCGTCGGCACGAAGTGCACGGCCAAGGTGCGCAACTTCACGAACTTCGGCGTATTCGTCGAGATCGAGGAGGGCATCGACGGTCTGATCCACATTTCGGACCTGAGCTGGACCAAGAAGGTGAAGCACCCGGGCGAGTTCACGCAGGTAGGTGCCGACATCGAGGTCGTCGTGCTCGAGATCGACAAGGAGAACCGCCGTCTGTCGCTCGGTCACAAGCAGCTCGAGGAGAACCCCTGGAACGAGATCGAGAGCAAGTTCGCTGTCGACACCGTACACGAGGGTACGATCACGGAGCTGACTGACAAGGGCGCCGTCGTATCGCTGGCCGAGAACGTCGAGGGCTTCTGCCCGATGCGTCAGCTTGCCAAGGAGGACGGCACGAGCGCCAAGGTCGGCGAGAAGCTCGACTTCAAGGTAATCGAGTTCTCGAAGGCCACGAAGCGCATCACGCTGTCGCACCTGCGCACCTACGAGGCTGCCCGCAAGGAGGCCGAGAAGGCTGAGAAGGCTGAGAAGCGTGCCGCTGCCGACGCTACGAAGTCGACCGTGAAGAAGATCAACGCGTCGGTCGAGAAGACGACGCTGGGCGACATCGCCGGTCTGGCTGCGCTGAAGAGCGCCATGGAGGCTTCGGAGGCTGCCAGCAAGAAGGCTGCCAAGAAAGAGGACGAGGAGTAATCCCAACCTTTTGTACCGCAACGATGCGGGGTCGGCACAGGCCGGCCCCGCATTTTTTTGTCTGCACCGCACGGACAGCCGTGTGCGCCTTGTGTCCGACGCCGGGCGGCCTGCGTGTGTTGACGCCGGGGGCGGCTTGTGTTGGCTCCGGTTTGTTCTGCTTGTGTTGACCCCGTTTGTCCTGCTTGCAGCCGACACCGATTGCCTTGTCCGGTCTGTCGGCGGCTCGGGTGTTATCCGGTCGGGCCGATCCCGGCTTCGGTTGGTGGTTCTGTCCGGTCGGCAGATGCGTATCGGATTGCGGCGGGCGATTATCTCTTCTCCCTTCTTGTCGCCCGGCGTTGCGATTTGCTGACCGGCACCTGGTTGCCGCTGTGGCCGCCTTTTTCCATGCGAAAAAGGAGCCTCACGCGTTCGTGAAAGCTCCTTTTGCGGATGGGGCGTCTGCCGGATGGTTTGCCGGGGATTGCCTGCCTGCTTCGGACGGCATCTTTTCCAGGTACCGCAGCCGCTTCGGCTACGGGGGCGGAGCGAGCGTGCGGCCGCAGGCGGGGATATGGGCATAAAAGAGGTATGGGCATAAAAAAAGAGTCTTCCTCGAAAGGAAAACTCTTTTTCATCGGGTTGGTCAACAGATTCCCAGCCTCGGGATGACCCCTCTTCTGCTCCTCTGTCTCTCTTGCCTCCCCTGTCTTTCCGTCTTGTCGGCCTTTATGATCGGCCCACCGCGGGGACTTATTCGGCGTCGGCAGCGACGACCGAGAACTTGATCGCAGCCTTGACAGCCTTGTGCAGGCGTGCCGTAGCCTCGTACTCGCCGACGGTCTTGATGGCGTCCACCGTGATGGCCTTGCGGTCTACGGTGATACCCTTGGCTGCGAGGGCCTCGGCGAGGTCCGTAGCCGTTACCGTACCGAAGAGCTTGCCCTCCTCGGCCTTCACGGCGATCGTCAGCGGCAGGTTGGCGATCGTCTCGGCCAGTGCCTGGGCGTCGGCCAGAATCTTGGCGTCCTTGTGGGCGCGCTGGCGGAGGTTCTCGGCCAGGACCTTCTTGGCGGCAGCCGTAGCGGCCTTGGCGTAGCCCTGGGGAATGAGGTAGTTGTTCGCGTAACCGGGCTTCACGTTGACGATGTCGTTGGCGTAGCCCAGCTTCTCCATATCTTTGATCAGAATAACTTCCATTGTCGTCTCCTCCTTAAATTATTTCATGCAATCGGTTACGAAGGGCAGGATGGCGAGGTGGCGAGCACGCTTCACGGCCTGTGCGACCTTCTTCTGGAACTTCTGCGAAGTACCCGTCAGGCGGCGGGGAAGGATCTTGCCCTGCTCGTTGAGGAACTTCTTGAGGAACTCACCGTCCTTGTAGTCCACGTACTTGATGCCGAGTTTCTTGAAACGGCAGTATTTCTTCTTCTTGACGTCGACCGATACCGGGTTGAGGTAACGGATTTCCGACTGTGCCTTGTTTTCCTGTGCCATGATTTACTCCTCCTGCTGCTTGTTAGAAAGTTTTGCACGACGTTTCTCCGAGTATTCCACGGCGTACTTGTCCTGCTTGAAAGTTAAGAAACGGATGATGCGCTCGTCGCGGCGGTACTGCGTCTCGAGCGTGTTTACGAGCGAGCCCTCGCCCGTGAACTCCAGGAGGAAGTAGAAACCGGTGGTCTTCTTCTGAATAGGATAGGCGAGCTTGCGAAGGCCCCACGACTCCTTGTTCACGATCTGACCGCCGTTTTCGGTGATTACACCCTGGAATTTGTCAGCGACCTCCTGTACCTGGGCATCGGACAGCACCGGCGTGACAATGAAAACGGTTTCGTAATTGTTCATAATGCTTTTGATTAGTTGTTAATCCCTTTTCGGGACGGCAAAGATACGCATTAAATCGGGAAATGAAAAATTACACACGAAAAAAATCGTTCATTTTGTGATTCTTGGCTCTTTTTTTACTATCTTTATCAAACCTGTCGACAAGCACGGAAAGTGTAAGTCTGTTTCCCGGGATCGGGATGAACGCAGGAAATTCATTTGAATTGGGAGTGGGTATGCATCGTGCCGCGTCGTATCCGTATGCTGTGGATATGGGCGTGGGAGTTGTTGCTTGTTTTTAATTCAAAGGTATCCTACGACCTATTCCGGTGAAATAAGACTTCGGCACCACGCTTTCTTTTTTTTGTATTTAGGTCGCCGGGTGCGGGCGGCTCTGTTAACAACTGAAATCATGATGAGAAAATTTGCCTTTACGCTATTGGGTGTTATTGCGGGCTTCTTTCTGACCGCCTGTTCGAAGGACGATGCTGGCGGCAGTGAGGACCCGGAACCAGAACCGGATGTGGAGGAGGTTGTATTGGGGGGCAATACCGTTGAAATCACCGATGGCCTGTTGCAGCATTTGCAATCGGCAGAGGAGGGGGTACTGACATTCGACGGTTCCCTGTCCGCAGATGAAGTTCCGCAGGAGGGACAGATACTGTTGTTGAATACGCCTTCCGAGGAGTTCCCATACGGTTTTTTGGGAAGGGTCGTTGCCGTCGAACAGGATGGCGGGGATTATCGTGTCGAGACGGAGACCGTTCCGTTGGGCGAAGTGTTCGACAAACTGCGGATCAACAAGAGCATTGATCTTGTGCCGGCCGATGCCGGAACCCGAGTCGATTTCGAGAAGGATGAGGATGGTTTTTACTGTTTCAGTCAGCCTGCCGAGATCAGCCAAGGGGCGGTGACCGTTTCCGGATCGGTGCTGCTGGGCGTGAAGATGCTTGTGGATGGCGATCTGGACAGATGGAGACAGAAGCATCAGTTCGATATTGCTCTGCAGATCAAGATTGTCTCGGAGGTCGGTCTCGATGTCGAGTTCGATACCGATGAGGAGGTTCGGATCAAGTTGGGCCCGGCCGTCCATCTTACCCCGTTTGTCTCGTCGATTGTTATCAATCCCGTTCTGCAACTCTATTTTGTTACGCAGTGCGAAGGCAGTGCGGCATTCCATGCGGGGCACCGTTGCGAGAAGATTATACACTGTCAGGTGCATCTGGATGGGTTGCAGCATACCGGAACTTTGGAAGTTCCCGAAAACGGCGTGAACCAGAGCATGGTGTCGGATATGAATATTTCGCTTGACGGAGCGTTGTTTCAGGGACTGGCTCCCTCTTTCGAGTTGCAAATGTTCGGGCGCAAGGACCTGATGATCGGCATCGAAACGCAGGTAGGCCGGGAAGTGAGCGGTCATGTGACGGTCGACCTGCTGGCTGACAACCTGTACGAAGCCTGCAAGGATGTCTGGCTTGCGCAGTGCATGAAGATCAAGACCCTGGCAAAGGCGTCGGCCCAAATCTTCGGATTCGAACTGGCCTGGGAGCAGTCGTTGGCTCCCGATCTTGCTCTTTTCGAGGAAACTCTCTACCTGTTTCCGGAATTCATTAACGATAGGGTTGATGCGGATGCGACGAGCCGGACGGTGCAGGTTGATGTAGGGCGTGATCTGCTCTTCGAATCGGGCGTCGGACTGGCTCTCTATGAGGGAGACAAACGGGTGGCGATGACGGAATCTGTGCCGTACTGGTTTGCTGACAATTTCGATAATCCGCTTGAAACCGTTTTTGACGGTTTGTCGGAAAAGGGGAATTATTCGGTGTGGACCTATGTCAAATGGGACGATCTGTTTATCAAGGCCCAACAGCTCGGAAAACCGTCGATTGTCGGGAAGTGGGGATGCTATTATTCGAAGTATAAATATAATTATAATGGAGAAATAAAAGAAGAATATGGTGAGTTGAATTCGGATAGTTGGTATTTCACTTTTAATAGCGATTCTACAGGAGAAGCAACTGAAAAAGGTGTAACTGAAAAGTTTAAATATTTTCTTGATGATAATTTTTCGAGTAATACGAATTTGAATATCATTAATTCAATGTCTTATGATGGAGTGTATGAAATATTGGGCTTAACTGACTCTATTTTATATTTGTATTATTGGGATGCAGATTGTGAATATTGGATTGGATTTAAGAGGGTGAATCAATGAAAATTTAGATAGACATGACATTGCACAACAAATCCCCCGAGCTGATCGGGGGATTCGTTTTGCGGTGGGTTATTTCTCCGGAAAGCCTTGCGCCTTGAGTTTGATCTCGCCGCCGTCGGGCGTCACGAGGTAGGCGCCCGTCGCCTCGGCCGTGATGTGGCCGATGACGTCGACCAGCCCGAGGCGCATCACCTGTTCCTGCATCGCGAGCGGCACGGTGAAGAGCAGTTCGTAGTCCTCGCCGCCGTTCAGGGCCGCAATGACCGGGTCGGTGTGCATCTCCTCGGCCAGCGCCGTGGTCTGCCGCGCGATGGGGATGCGGTCGAGGTAGATGCGCGCGCCGCACTTCGATGCCTTGCACAGCTGCATCAGGTCGCTCGCCAGGCCGTCCGTCAGGTCGATCATCGACGTCGGCGTGATCTTCTCCTCGAGGAGCGCCTCGACGATGTCCGTGCGCGGGCGCGGCTTGAGGTACTTTTCCAGCAGGTATTCGTATCCCTTGAACTGCGGTTCGGGGTTCTTGACGTCGGCGAGCACCCGCTTCTCGCGCTCGAGTAGCTGCAGGCCCATGTAGGCGGCTCCGAGGTTGCCCGTCAGGCAGATCAGGTCGTGCAGCTGCGCGCCGCCGCGGTAGACGATGCGCTCCTGCGGGGCGTGGCCCAGCGTCGTCACCGTGATGACGAGTCCGGTCATCGAAGCCCGCGTGTCGCCGCCCACCAGGTCGATCCCCAGCTCCTTGCAGGCGAAGGCGATTCCTTCGTAGAGGTCCTGCAGCGCCTCGACGGGGATTTTCGACGAGACACCGAGCGAGACGGTGATCTGCGACGGCGTGGCGTTCATCGCCAGGATGTCGCTCACGCCCGCCGTCACGACCTTGTAGCCGAGGTGGCGGAGCGGAAAGTAGGTCAGGTCGAAGTCCACGCCCTCGTAGAACGAATCGGTCGTGCAGAGCATCTCTTCGCCCGCGGGCGGGGTGATGACGGCGGCGTCGTCGCCCACGCCCCGGCGCGTCGAGGCGTTGTGCGGCGTGAAGGGTCCGGTCAGCAGGTCGATCAGCCCGAACTGTCCGAGCGTTGCGATCTCGGTGCGTTTTTTCTGCTCCATGGATAATAAACTTTTTACAAAACTAACGATTCTTTGCCGTTTCCACAAAAAATAACGTATTTTTGTCCGTTCAATCAAAAATACGGATTCAGATATGATAAACATCGTCTTATTCGGCGCCCCGGGTTGTGGCAAAGGCACGCAGGCCCAGCGTCTGAAGGAGCGCTACGGCATCGACCACGTCTCGACGGGCGAGGTGATCCGCGGCGAGATCCGCCGCGGCACGGAGCTGGGACGGAGCATGGAGTCCTACATCGCCCAGGGCAAGCTGGCCCCCGACGAGATCGTCATCGGCATGATTGCCAACTACGTGGCCGAGCACCTCGACGCGAAGGGGTGCATCTTCGACGGCTTCCCCCGCACGACGGTCCAGGCCGAGGAGTTCGACAAAATCCTTGCAAAACACGGGCTGAAGGTCGACATCATGGTCGACATTCACGTTCCGGAGGAGGAGCTGGTGCGCCGCATTCTGCTGCGCGGCAAGGAGTCGGGCCGTGCGGACGATGCGTCGGAGGAGGTGATCCGCGACCGGCTGAAGGTCTATCACGATCAGACGGCCGTCGTGTCGGATTTCTATGCCGCGCAGGGCAAGTATGCCTCGGTGGACGGCATCGGCTCGATCGACGAGGTCTTCGACCGGATTGCCGGCATCGTCGACAACGTGAAATAATTGCGCCTTCCGGTGTGCGGCGGTCCCGATCGGGCTGCCGACAGTTTGGATGCGTCCTTGCGGCGTCCGCCTCTTCGGCGGGCGCCGCCTTTTTTGGAAGGTAAAAAGTAAAAAGTAAAAGGTGGAAGGCGGGAGGAGGGGTCGGTGCGGCGGTGCGGACAAAAAAAAGACGCCCACCGTATGGATGGACGTCTTCGTGCTTTCGCTCGGATTCCGATTACAGGGCGTTGACGTGGAACTGGATGGCGCTCTTGAGGTTCGCAGCCTTGTTCTTGTGCATGATGTTGTGCTTCGAGAGCTTGTCGAGCATCGCCGTAACCTTCGGGAGCAGTGCCTCGGCGGCGCTCTTCTCGGTGGTTGCACGCAGCGCCTTCACGGCATTGCGGGCCGTCTTGTGGAACAGACGGTTGTGCGCACGCTTCTTCAGCGTCTGACGAATCCGTTTCTTCGATGACTTATGGTTTGCCATAATTCGTGTGTTTTTATTTTTTTACTTTTTCAGTTGCCTGTTCTCAAAACGGCCGTAGCCGCCGGCGGATAGACCCTCGGGTCCGCTCCTGGTTTGTTGTTCACCCGTCGGAGTCGGGGCGATTCCTTTCGGGTTGCGTGCGGGCTGCTTCTGCGGTCTCGGATTCCGGGCTGCCTGCGCCTCCCGTGCCATCCTTGCCTCCGTCGCATCCTCGCTTTCGCCATTCCGGGCTGCACCTCTCATGCTGCCCCTCCTCCGTCGTTTGTAGCCCATAGCAGAATCGAACTGCTCTTTCAAGAATGAAAATCTTGCGTCCTAACCGATAGACGAATGGGCCTCTACCACTATCGCAGACCCCGATGGGACTGCTTTAGCGGTGCAAAGGTAAATAAAAAAAGCAGTTGTGCAAAAAAATATGCGGAAAAAAGTGGCGCCGGTCAATTTTTGGTCAGCCGAACCGTCTGTGTCGCAGCGTCGAAGACGATGCCGCCGCCCGTGAATAGCCGTTCGATGTGGCCGCTTGCGGCCATTTTGGCAGCCGGCAGGCAGTGCAGCTGCGGCGTGTCGATCAGCGCCACGGTGTCGCAGAGCGTGAGGGCCACGTCCAGGTCGTGCGTCGAAAAGAGGATGCACTTGCCCTCGTCGTGCGCCAGGCGGCGCAGCAGCAGCGCCAGCTCGTAGCGGTTCGGCAGGTCGAGGAAGGCCGTGGGCTCGTCGAGCAGCATGACGGGGGTGTCCTGCGCGAGGGCCCGGGCAATCATCACGCGCTGGCACTCGCCGTCCGACATGCGGTCCATCGTCTTGCGGGCGAAGGCCTCCATGCCCACGAGCGCGAGGGCGCGTTCGACGACGGCCCGGTCGGTCTCCTGCATGCGGCCGATCCAGTTGGTGTAGGGGGCGCGGCCCAGCGCCACGACATCCTCGCAGGGGAGGTTGGTGATGCGGACCTTGTCCGTGGTGACGAAGGCCACGGTCTCGGCCCGCTGGCGCGGCGTGAGCTGGTCGAGCGGCCGTCCGCACAGCTCGATGCGCCCTCCGGCGGCGGGTGCGAGCCCCGCGACGGCCCGCAGCAGGGTGCTCTTGCCCGTGCCGTTGCGGCCGATGAGGGCCGTGAGGGTTCCCGGGGCAAGCGTGGCGCAGGCGTCGGTGAGCAGCGTGCGGCTGCCGTAGGCGAGGCGGATATGGTCCAGAAGGATGCTCATGGCTTAGAAGAGGTTGCGGTTGCGGACGACGACGAGGATCACCACCGGGATGCCCATCAGGGCGGTGATGGTGTTGATCGGCAGGGCGAGGCTCTTCGAGATGAGGTCGCAGACGAGCAGCAGCGCGGCGCCCGTGAGCACCGATCCCGGAAGGAGGATGCGGTGGTCGGCCGACACGAAGAGCATGCGCGCGAGGTGGGGTACGGCCAGCCCGATGAAGCCCACGGGGCCGCAGAAGGCCGTGACGGTGCCTGCCAGCAGCACCGTGGAGAGGAAGAGCAGCGAGCGCGTGCGCTGGATGTCGAGCCCCATCGTGCGGGCGTAGTTCTCGCCCAGCAGCAGCAGGTTCAGCGGCTTGATGACCGCCACGGAGATCACCAGCCCCGCGGCGACGGCCGGGAGCATGAGCGCCAGCTGGGCGGAGGTGACGTCGCCGAGCGAGCCCATCGTCCAGACGACGAACGACTTGAGGGCCGCCTCGCTCGAGAGGTACTGCAGCACCTCGACCACCGAGCTGACGCCCGAACCGAACATCATGCCGAGGATCAGGATGACCATGATGTCCTTGATGCAGCGGCTGACGGCCATGACGATCAGCAGCACGAGGGCTGCGCCGAGCCATGCCGCGCCGGCGATGCCGAGCGACTGGACGAACGAGTGGCCCGAGATGCCGAGCAGCGGGGCCCCGAGCAGGAAGAGCGCGACGCCCAGTCCGGCGCCGGAGCTGATGCCGAGGACGTAGGGCCCGGCCAGCGGGTTGCGGAAGAGCGTCTGCATCTGGAGTCCGCTGGCGGCGAGGGCCGCGCCGGCCGTGAGGGCCGTGACGGCCTTGAGCAGACGGAACTTCAGGACGATGGTGCGGGTCGTGTCGTCGCAGACACCGCCCGTCAGCGCCGCCCACACGTCGCGCAGCGGCACGGCGACCGACCCGAAGGCGAGGTCGGCGACGAAGAGCCCGGCAGTCAGCAGCGCGAGCAGCAGGAAGAGCAGCGCGTGGCGGGACATGGTCTATTCGAGTCTTTTGTAGTAACAGCAGCGCGAATCGGCTGTGCCGTCGTCGTGCAGCAGGGCGATGAGGTCCGCGAGCACCCGGTCGGGCCGCACGACGCCCGACTCCCAGAAGTCGGAGCCGTCGGCGGGTGTCTGGCGGCGGTTGTTGTTCCACACGCGGCGGTTGCGCACGGCGGGCACCGCGGCGAAGCGGGGATTCTGGGCCGTCAGCTCGCCGAGCGTGTTGCAGGCCCCGACGTTGAGCCAGACGTCGGCGTCGTTGGCCAGCAGGTAGGCCTCCTCGGCGTCGACGGCCACCGAGCTCGACGAGTCGTTCTGCGTGTAGACATACTCGCCGCCGGCATCCTCGATCAGGCGGATCATGTAGCTGCGCGACGAGGGCATGAACCACGTGTCGCGGTAGGGGGTGTTGAGCATGACGCGCGGGCGGGCGGCCGTGGTGTCGACCTGCGCGCGCAGCGCCTCGTAGCGTGTCGCAATCTGCTGCAGGGTGTCGGCGCCCGCGTCGCGGCGGTCGCAGAGCTCGGCGGCGAGCATCAGCCACTCGGCCTTGCCCAGCGGCGACTCCTCCACGTAGTCACCTACATATATATAAGGAATACCCAGCTCGCGGAGCTTGCCCGTGACGATCGTGTTTTCGCCCGCGATGCCGTAGAGCAGCACGAGGTCGGGCCGCATGGCGGCCAGCAGCTCGAAGTCGAGGTTCGTGTCGTAGCCCACGTCGCGGACCGTGCCCGCGGCGCGGCGGGCCTGGATGTCGGTGCTCGAGAGGTAGTCGATGCCCGAGACGCCCGCGATGCGGCCAGCCTCACCGAGTGCATCGAACATCGCCACGTGGCTCGACGACATGCAGACGACGCGGCTGACGGGGGCATGGACGGCCGTGCCGTCGAATCCCGCGGGGGCCTCGTCTTCGCCGCGCAGCACGAGCAGGTGCTGTGCGACCTGCGTGGCTCCCTGCCAGGGGTTGCGCACGGTAACGAGCGAGCTTGTCCCGTGCTCCGTGCCGCGGATGTCGAATCCCGCGGCGTAGCGGGGCGTGTAGAGCTCCACGGTGAAATCATCGGGCGTGCGGGCTCCGGAGGAGCCGCAGGCGACGGCCAGAAGGGCTGTGAGCCCGGCCAGAAGGGGGTAAAAAAGTCTCATCGCCTGCAAAAATAGAAAAAAAACTTGCAGAAATATGGATGTTTCTGAAAAATATACTATATTTGCAGTCCCAAACCGAGAGGTAACGGATATCCGGGGCCGTCGGAAAAGGGTAATCGGGGCGTAGCTCAGTCCGGTTAGAGTACACGTCTGGGGGGCGTGTGGTCGCTGGTTCGAATCCAGTCACCCCGACTAATGAAAAGGCTTGACAATCACATGATTGTCAAGCTTTTTTTGTTGTTGCGCCTGCCTGCCGAACGGGCGGTTGACGCCGCGGTTGACGCGAAAAAGTCAACCAAGAAGTCAACCAAAACCGATGAAAACCTGTGTTTCTGAGAGAATAGGACGAAATCATCATTGACGGACCGGGTTGCTCTTGGACGAATGTCGAGCGGACAGGCGATTTACATGGATTATGTAATTCAGAGAATTTGCGGGGGAATCGACTGATTCCCCTTGCAAATTCGAATCCGATTGTTTACTTTTGTGGAAACAACCAAATAAAGGCAAGAAAGACATGTAGCACAGAATAGATTATTACGCTTCAAAACGGGTTCCCCATCCTGTCCCGACCATATCATTAATCAAAACATTCGAAAAATGGGGACAGTCAAGAATGCAGAGTTGTCGATGCAATCCGTTCGACGGCTATTGGAGCGTAATCATCTTGCCTACACGATTAAAGAGGATGCCATCCTTTTCAATCGACGGTTCAATCGCAGAACGGGACAAAAATCCTATTATTACATCGGCTTCACAGAGGGAGGACGGAAAATCGGCCGTCAAAACATCTCGTTCGGTTGTGTGGATTACAATGTCTACGACGAGGACGATGTTGTGATGGCCACATGCTTCCGCAACGCAATGTGTACCGACATGGCCTTTTTCGCATTTCATTTCCACGACCTCTTTCGACGCTTCTATCCAATCGACGAGTACAACGATTGGTACGAATGACGTGCAACAGACTTTGCAGACAGACTGATGACCGACTGCAAGGTCTGTTTTTATGTAACGACTAAATAAATACGGCTATGCCTGCACCATAGAATCATAAATACAAGCAACAACACCCGAATGGGCAAGGTGTTTTGCATTTTCCGCCGAATGTGTTACTTTTGCAGTAACATATTGAATACACGGAGAGTGTAGCTTGTTCTCGACTTGCGAACGTAGGAAATTCGAAAAGGTAGAGAGAATAGCTGACATCTTGCCGCGTCATATCCTTTCATGGATACGGCGTGGTGTTGTTGCTTATTTATCTACCAAGGTTTCCTACGACCTGCAAGTGTGAATAGGCGTTCAGCACCACGCTTTCTGTTTCTTTAATCCCAAACTTTAACCGTCGTACAGGTGCTGGGACGACAAACAAACTTTTTACAGCCATGAAAAAACTATTGATTCTTTGCGGATTTATTTTGTCGTGCGGTTATGCGGGGGCACAGAACTATGGAGCGACGTACACTCCATATTCAAGACCTGTGGATAACTATAATTACAATCAGCAACAGACATATAATTTTCAGCAACAACCTTTTGGAAATCAGAGACAAATGCAAGTAACATATCAGAGAGTTACAGGTACGACCAAATCAGGCCATACGGCACCATTCAGAATCAAATATATCAATGGACAGGCACAATCTATTGAATATTACGAGTCGTACAATGGATGGGTTACTTGTTATGCTTATTCTCCAACCGACAAGGGCTATATTGCCGATGATTACGAACAGGCATATGATTACAAGGTTAAACCGACCTATAATAGCGCTGTTTATTATTTCTAATCGAAGAGGAAAGTTCAATTTGTAAAAGCAAATACTATTATGAAACTTTTTTTATCAGCCATCTGCCTCCTGCTTGTCTCTTGTGGTGCAACGGATTTATCGGGAACATATGTCTGCAACGAAGTCTTCTTTTCAAGTCAAACAATGAATCCTACAGAAATTTCAGAAAACCAAAATGCCGCGCAATCTGATTTAATCGGATCATCAATAATAGTTGTACAATATGATGATTTTGTGTGGATTGGCTTCTCGGAAACCGATGGAAATCATTTTAAACAGATTTCTAATAATGAATATATCTTTCATCAAGATAATGGGGATAAAGTCATTGCAAGTTTTTCGAAAGAGGAATTAACGCTCAAAGAGACCGATAGTCAATATACGATTAAAATAGTTTGCAATAAACAATAGATACATATGAAATATTTATTGATACTATGCGGTTGCCTTTTTTTATGCAATAGCATTTCGGCTCAATCCAGTTCGGGAAAATATATTGTCAATGGAACAGCGTATCCTGCAGAAGATGTAATTCAGCAACTTTATACTTTTGGGAATCGGCTCCCTGGACCCGAACGTAGGTTTCTATCATGCATTCAAGATGCATTAAAACAAGGACGAACACTTGAATATAATACTTGGTCCTATACTCTTAAAGGATATGTGAACTGGGGGAGTCAGCTAACATCTTCACAGCAAAGAAAATACGCAAAAAAAGGAATACTTCCCAAGGACTGCCAACACATGTTATACCATTTGGCTCAATTCCAACCTCAAAGTCGCATAACCTCGGCGCATCGCAATCAAAATGTAAGCTTGGATATGAGTGCACCGCGTTTTCTCACATATTTGAAAAATCCTGATGGGACATTTCGCTATACGGTTGATATTGATAATATAGGGGTAATAGATAGATTGCAAGCACTTAAACAACTTAAAAGAATCGGTACAATAACATATCATGACGGACATCCTGTTGTAAGTTTTAATGGATATGGAGGCAAAACATTAGATAGTTATATACGATGGCTTGATAGTTATAAAGATTTGGACGGGCTTATAAATCGTGTTAAGACTGCGACCATAACATCAGATGACACGCAAGTGCTAAATAGCGTGGGAATCTTCATTAAGATTAAATAGAGTTAGGACCAACTTACTCAAAGGAACTTAATCTGTTTCCTTGGAAAAGTTGGTCCGCTTCCTTGCTCGATCAAATTATGAAAAATTATCTACTCCTTATTTTCGCCTTGTTGATTGCAGGATGTGGCATATATCTTTGGGCGAATTCCATATCACAAAAAGAGAGGTTGGAATTACTCAATGGAGACTATGAATTAGTTGATTGGCAGATTCGTCCGAAATCAGCTATTCCTGCAGATTCTCTAACGGTGTACGATATTCCCCAGTGCGGTGAACGTTTGACCCTACAAGCTAACGACGACGGAAATTTCCGCTTGACGACGGAATCATCGTTGCCAGTCCTGCAACAGTTAGCCGCTTTAGAGTGGCAGCCGCTCTATATTCAGCGCACATGGCTGGCATGGCGGCATCGTGTCATTGGTCAATATCATGCGGGCGAACAATCCGCAACGGTCTATTGGCATCGAGCGCTCATTAATCAAACGAATGTCGGCATCACGTTGCAACTTTCCGATCCAACGAATGAAAAAATCGACTGGTTCCTGATTTTTCAAAAGAAATAGTTTTGGACCAACTTGTTCAGAGGGGCATCATATAGGCCCTTTGAAAATGTTGGTCTGATAACAATGAGCAAGAGGAGAGTAAACAAATGGAAGAGAACAGCAGCAATGTGCCTGTAGTTGGATTGCATCGTATATATAAAGGATAAGGAGAGAACCGAAAAAATACGGCTTTCCCCTCCAGTTATCCCGACTGAAGAAAAGGATTGACAATCAATCGATTATCGAGTTCTTTTCGTTTCGGCGGTTGTGCCTGCCGCCACCCGGGGGCCATGCTTCCGGCACGGTTTTGAATTGGGCGGATATTTTCGTATTTTTGTGAAAATCCTATCGTTATGCGTACAATACCCGATCGGATCACCGCGCTGCGGCCCGGTGAGATCTTTGTCTTCGGAAGCAATCTCGGCGGACAGCACGGCGGCGGGGCCGCGCGGCTGGCCTGGCAGCGCTTCGGTGCCGTCTGGGGCCAGGGTGTCGGACTGCAGGGCCAAAGCTATGCCATCCCGACCATGCAGGGCGGCGTGGAGACCATCGCCCCCTATGTCGACGACTTCATCCGGTTTGCCCGGCAGCATCCGGAGATGACCTTCCTCGTCACCGAGATCGGATGCGGCATCGCCGGCTTCACGCCGGCACAGATCGCCCCGCTCTTCGCCCGGGCCCGCGACGTGGAGAATATCCATCTGCCGGCCCGCTTCTGGGAAGTGCTTGGGCGGTAGCGGCAGGAGCGATACAGCTTGTCGGGCCGGTCGTTCCGGGGCCCGGAGCAGGCGGGAGGAACTTTTCCGCACTTTTTTGCGCCGAAAGGGAGGATTTCCCGTAATTATTATTAATTTTGTCCGGCGACCGGTCGCAGAATCGGTCCCGAGTGCGTTGCAGGCTGTTTGGGGAGAGTTGTTTTTCAGCCGGACGCAAGGTCGTGTATGGCGCCGGGCGCCATTCGCGGCAGTTGACCTTTTTTTTGAAAAACAACTACGATGAAGTCGCCGACGACGATCCGCGCATTTTTCCGAGTCCGTTGTCTGCCTGCCGGTTGCCGGCGGGCCCTCTTGTCGTGTCTGTTTCCGAAGGTGCGACGTTTCACAATCCTTAATATTACCCGATCTATGATCCGAACCTTACATGCGCCCCTGTGGGGGTGCGCCCTGCTGCTGGCGGCTGTGTCCTGCACGCCGGCGCACAACACGCTCACGCGAGCCGAGCAGGCCGACGGCTGGCAGCTGCTCTTCGACGGCAAAACGCTCGATCAGTGGAAGGACTACAACGGCACCGAACTGACAATGCCCTGGCATGTGGTCGACGGCTGCATCCAGGCCAACGGCGACGGCAGCGACCTGACCGGCTACATCGTCACGCGCCAGCAGTACGAGAACTTCATCCTCGACTGGGACTGGAAGCTCTCCTACGGCGGCAACAGCGGCATGCTCTACCACGTGGTCGAGGACCCCGCCTTCGCGGTGCCCTACGTGACGGGCCCCGAGTACCAGCTCATCGACAACGACGGCTGGGAGGAGCAGAACGCCCCGACGCGCCTCGAGCCGTGGCAGCGCCTCGGCGTGGACTACGCCATGCACCTGCCCGATCCCGACTCGCTCTTCGTCAATCCGCAGGGCGAGTGGAACTCGTCGCGCATCGTCTGCGACAACGGCCATGTCGAGCACTGGCTCAACGGGCACAAGATTCTGGAGTTCGAGGCCTGGACCGACGACTGGTTCGCGCGCCGCAACAGCGGCAAGTGGGCCGGTGCACCCGAGTACGGACTGGCGCACCGCGGGGTCATCTGCCTGCAGGACCACGGCTATCCGGCCTCGTTCCGCAACCTGAAGATCAAGGAGCTGCCCCGCCGTGCCGGGCGTGAGGTCGAACTCTTCAACGGCCGCGACCTCACGGGCTGGGAGGCCTACGGCACCGAGAAGTGGTATGTCGACGACGCCGGCAACCTCGTCTGCGAGAGTGGTCCCGACCGGGAGTACGGCTACCTCGCCACGCGCGAATACTACGACGACTTCGACCTGACGCTCGAGTTCCGGCAGCTGGCCAACGGCAATTCGGGGGTCTTCTTCCGCTCGTTCGTCGAACCGCCCGTGAAGATTCACGGCTGGCAGTGCGAGGTGGCGCCGAAGAACAACGACACGGCCGGCATCTACGAGTCCTACGGGCGCGGCTGGCTGGTGCAGATTCCCGACGAGAAGGAGTCGGTGCTCCGCGAAGGGGAGTGGAACACGCTGCGCCTGAAGGTGCAGGGCGACCGTGTGCAGACGTGGCTCAACGACGTGCCGATGGCCGACCTGACCGACGCGAAGATCGGCGCCGCGCAGGGCCGCATCGCCCTGCAGATTCACGACGGAGGCGGCATCAAGGTCCTCTGGCGCAACATCCGATTGAAAACGCTGTAAACCAACAAACTGATATGACATCCCGCAGAAACTTCCTGAAAACGCTGGGCGGCATGGCGCTGCTGACCGTCGTCCCGCGCCACGTGCTCGGCGGCCCGAACTTCATCGCCCCGAGCGACCAGCTCACCAAGGGCATCATCGGCATGGGCGGCATCGGCAAGAGCAGCTACCACTTCACGAGCACCAAGGAGTGTCGGCTGGTGGCGGTGTGCGACGTCGACCGCCGTCACCTCGAGAGCGGCATCGAGCTGGGCAGGCAGAAGTTTGGTGAGACGCTGCAGTCCTACACCGACTTCCGCGACCTGATCGCCGATCCGAACGTAGACATCGTCCACATCGCCACACCGCCGCACTGGCACGGCATCATGGCCGTCGAGGCGGCGCGCGCCGGCAAGGACATCTGGTGCGAGAAGCCCATGACGCGCACCATCGGCGAGAGCAAGCGCGTCGTCGAGGCCGTGCGGCGCAACAACCGCATCTTCCGGCTCAACACATGGTTCCGCTTCACGGACACCTTCTACGGGCTGGGTACGACGGTCGAGCCGCTGAAGAAGCTTATCGACAGCGGACTGCTGGGCTGGCCGCTGAAGGTGACGATCTCCGGCGCCACGGGCTTCACGTGGAAGTTCTTTTGGATCGGCCGCGACCACCTTGAGCCCGAGCCCGTGCCCGCGGAGCTCGACTACGACATGTGGCTCGGCCCGGCACCCTGGAAGCCCTACAACGCCCACCGCGTGCACCAGACCTTCCGCGGCTACTGGGACTACGACGGCGGCGGCCTGACCGACATGGGCCAGCACTACATGGACCCGGTGCAGTACCTGCTGGGCAAGGACGACACCTCGCCCGTGAAGATCGAGGTCGACGCCCCCGAGCAGCACCACGACGCCGTGGGCATCTGGCGCAGGATCGTCTACACGTATGAGGACGGCTGCCAGATCGTCCTCGAGGGCGAGGGCTACGAGACGCTCGGCAAGGTGCCCTACATCGAGGGCCCGGGCGGCAAGGTCTACCGCGGTTTCGAGTGCACGATCCCGAACGTCATGGAGAAGATATCCGAGATGCCCGATCCCGAACCGCAGAACACCGACTTCCTGGAGTGCGTGCGCACGCGGCGCCGCTTCGCGCTCGACGAGCGCATCGGCCACCGCAGCTGCACGCTGGTCAACCTCGGCGCCTGCGCCCTGCGGCTGAACCGCACGCTGCACTTCGATCCCGAGACGCAGCTCTTCGTCGGGGACGATGCCGCCAACCGCCTCATCGACCAGCCCATGCGTGGTCCGTGGCATATCTGATAACCTGCAAAAACGATACGCAAAGATGAAAAAGATAGTTGCAATCTGGCTGTTGGCGCTGCTGCCCGTCTCGACGCCCGCCCTCTTCGACGAGGTGATGGGCGAAATCGCCGCCACCGGCAGCCGGGGCGTCGAAATGGTGGCCTCGATGTTCGTCCCGGCCGCCGAAGGGAAGAGTACGACCCTCGAATACGCCCTGAACGGCGTGGTTTGCTACGCTACGGCCCCCGGGCGCGAGGCGCTGCTGCCCGCGATACGCAAGGGGCTCGTCGCGGCCCTCGCCCAGGAGGGCGATACGGCCAAGCGGAGCTTCCTCATCTCGCAGCTGCAGCTCTGCGCCACGGCCGAAGAGGCTGCGGCGCTGCTTCCGGCGCTGGACGACCCTGCTCTTGCGGACTATGTCCTGCGGGCGCTGGTCTCGATCCCCGGAACGGAGGAGCTGCTCCTTTCGCTCGCCGCGCAGGAGGGGCTGACGACCGCGCGCCGCTGCGCCCTCGCGCGCGCCTTTGCCGACAAGGGAATGGCGGAGGCCGAGCCCGTGCTGACGGCGTGGGCGGCCGGTGCCGACGGGGAGCTGAAGGCGGCGCTCTGGCCGGCGCTGGCAC
>NZ_CASFQD010000058.1 GCF_949296715.1 uncultured Alistipes sp.
ACGGCCGGGTGATGTGCCGGTCGTATGATGCGCCGGTCGGGCGACGAACGGGCATGCGGCAGAGCGAGACGGGCCGGTTGTGGCGCGTGGGGCACAGGCCGGGATGGTGTGCATGCCGAGCGTTTGCGCCCAGTTTTCATGCGAAAGGCTGTCCGGTATTCCGGACAGCCTTTCCGTCTTGTTTCCGATCCTGTTGCGATCCGTGCCGACCGGAGACCCGCTCCTGCACACGGTCCGCGGCAGAATCAACCGATCCAGCTGGTCAGCACCTTCATGCCCTCCTCGGGCGTGAAGCGCACCGACTTGACCGTGGCGGGCACGAGCACCGTCTCGCCCTGGTGTACCGGAACGGTGTTGCCCTCGCTGTCCGTGAGCGTGCCGCGACCCTCGATGCAGATTACCACGAGGAACGAATCCTTCGCCGCCCAGTCGAGCGTGTACTCCTTCGTCAGATCGAAGAGCGTCGTGGTGAAATAGGGGCACGAAACGAGCTCCACGGGGCAGTCCTGCGCCGTTTCGTAGTGCGTGCGGTAGTCGGGTAGCACCGTGTAGTCGATGGCGCCCTTCGCCAGCTCGGTGTGCAGCTCGCGGGGCTTGCCGTCGGCACCCACACGGCCGTAGTCGTAGATGCGGTAGGTGATGTTCGACGTCTGCTGGATTTCGGCGATGAACGATCCGGCGCCGATGGCGTGCACGCGGCCCGCCGGCAGGAAGAAGACGTCGCCCGGGGTGATGCGGTAGTCGGCCAGGATGTCCGTGATGGTGTTGTCCGCCACGCTGGCTTCGTACTGCTCGGGCGTCACCTGCTTCGAGAAGCCCGAACGGAGGTGCGCCCCCTCGTCCGTCGCCACGACGTACCACATCTCGGTCTTGCCCTTCGACTGGTGGCGCTCCCACGCCAGTTCGTCGTTCGGGTGCACCTGGATCGAGAGGTCCTGCCGTGCGTCGATGAACTTGATGAGCAGCGGGAACTCCTCGCCGAAGCGCTCGAAGTTCTTTTTACCCAGCAGTTTCGCGCCGTCGCGTGCGATCAGCGCGGGCAGCGTCATGCCGGCATCGGGCCCTTCGGCCACGACCGACTCGTCGCCCTTGACGCCCGAAAGCTCCCAGCTCTCCCCGACGGAGTGCTGGTCGGTGTCGATTTGCTTGTAGGGCACGATCTTCTCGCCGCCCCAGATGATGGTCTTCAGAATGGGTTTGAACTTGTACATGACTTGTCTGTTACGTTTTGAATCTTCCGTTTGTCGCTTCATCGTCCGTCTGCACCCGTCGGGTCTTCCGTCAAGTGCCTTTTCCGGGCGTTTCGGGGCGTTTTGCCGCGTTTACTGCTCCTTGCCGGAGACCAGGTCCAGCTGGCTCAACGCAAAGGCGTAGGCGCCGACCGAGATGGCCTTGCTGGCCCCGAGCTTCGAGAGCATGACGCCGATGCGCTTCTGCGGGTCGTAGGCCACGTAGCGGTCCGTGCCATAGACCTTCAGCGTGCGCATGTCGCCCTTGGCGAAGGCGGCGAACTCCTCCTCGTTGTCCAAGTCGTAGACCTTCATCTGGACCCGGTTGAGTTCGTTGCCGTTCAGCTGGTGAATCTTTGCGCGCAGCTCCTTGAGCAGGCTCGGCATGATGTAGCGGCCGGCTGCGGTGATGCCGCCGCCGATGACGATCAGACCGTCGATCAGCGTCACGGCCGTAGCCATGGCGTCGCCCGCGATTTCGCCCAGTTCGGCAAAGGCCTGCTTGGCCGCCTCGACGTTGCCTTCGCGCTTGCCGTCGGCGATTTCGCAGATCTCCTTGGGCTCGAATCCGTGGTCGGGGTTGCCCGACAGTTCGCCGTAGACCCGCTTGATGGCACGCACGGCCACGCCGTCCTCGACGATGATGTCGGGCATCTTCTTGTGGCGCAGGCAGAAGGTCTCGACGCAGGAGTTGTCGCCGCGGTTGAGCCGGTTGTCGACGACGACACCGATGCCGAATCCCGTGCCGAAGGTGTAGCCTACGAGGTTCTTGTAACGTTTCGTGCTGCCCAGTGCCTCGAGACGGGCGTTGACGTCGGGCAGGGCCCCGCCGAGCGCCTCACCGAAGGCGAAAAGGTCGCCGTCGTTGTTGATGTAGACCGGAATGCCGAATTTCGCCTCGAGGAAGGGACCCAGGGCCACGCCGTCGCGGAACGACGGGAAATTGGGCAGGTAGCCGCCGATGATGCCGTTGGGGTAGTCGGCCGGACCGGGGAAGGCGAAGCTGATGGCCACGGGTTTCTCGGGCAGGCGGGCGATGATCTGCTGGAATCCCTCGACCATCGTGGCGAGGCATTTGTCCAGATTGCCGGCATTGGACGGCAGCGTGAGGGGTTCGACGATGAATTTATTGGCCTGCATGGCACCGAATACGAGGTTCGTGCCACCGGCGTCGAGCGTGATAACCACTCGGTTGTCGTAATCGTACATAGGGCAGGTTTTTTAGGTTCGTACAGCTTTGATGCAAATATACAAAAAAAGAGAGCAAGTTTTGCTTGCTCTCTTCGAGTACCCCCCCAGGGGCTCGAACCCTGGACCCCAACATTAAGAGTGTCGTGCTCTACCAACTGAGCTAGAGAGGCATCAATCTTTGTGATTGCGAGTGCAAAGGTAGCTATAATTTTTATATCTCCAAATAAAATCGGGAAAAAATTTCAAAAAAAACGCTTTTTTTGCTCCGACAAGCCCTCTCCGGGCCGAAATCCGGGGCCGCTCCGTCCCTTTCCTAATTATTTATATGGGGCGGTTCTTGTCGCCCGCCCGCTCCTGCCCGGGTTGTTGCTCGCTCCGGCTTGGGCTGTCGCCCGCTCCGGCCTGGACTGTCGGCCGATCCTGCCTGGGCAGCCGCTCGCTCCGGCCCGGGTTGTTGTTCGCTCCGGCGGTCGGGATCAGTCCGGGATCAGTCCATGAACAGCGGATCGTCGTTCCACTCGCCCGCGGCATCGGGGTAGATGATCGGCCGCTGGTCGCCGTAGCGCTTCAGGTTCAGGTAGCTCTCGTAGAGGTTGATGCCGTTCGACGACATGCTGGCCAGCGAGAAGGCGATTACCGAGGGATGGCGCTTGGCGGTGTGGTAGCCGTCCTCCGTGCGCTCGATGAAAGCCTCCAGCCAGGCCGGGTCGTTCGACGGGTTGCCCTCCTTGCGGCGCGAGGCACCGCTCTTGCTCGTGTCGATCGGTGCCTGGGCGATGACGTAGACCCCCTGGATGTCGCACATCTCCAGCAGTTCGGGCCTTACATGCCCCGGCATGAACTTCAGCGTGTTGAACCCCAGCTCGCGCAGGCGGGCCAGCAGGTTGGCGCTGACGATCTGCGGATTGATCTCGTAGACGTGCAGCCGCACCGGCTCCCCGTTGACCGACATGCGTCCCTCGTCGTCGGTCGCGAGGTAGCGGAAGCCGATCGGCAGCTCCAGATACTCCCTGTTGCGCCCTTCGTGCTGCGTCTTCAGCCGCAGCGTGTAGAGCGTGGGCAGCTCGGCGCTCCAGAGCAGGTTGGCCGGGATGCGGGCCAGGAAGCGCAGCGTATCCTCGCGGCGCATGTCGAGCGTCAGCTCCTTGTGCCCCGTTGCGGCGGTCTCGCCCGTCGGGGTCAGCAGGTCGTAGTAGATGCGCGACGTGCGCGGATTGAGCGCGCTGCTCTTCACGACGATTCCCACCTCGGCCGTGGCCGTGCCGTCGCCGTCGTTGCTCGGCCAGCACTTCGTGAGGACGTCGCGCACGCGCATCGTGGGCTGGCTCATGACCCAGGTCTCCGTCACGACGGGACCCGAGGGCTCTTTCCAGCTCTCGAGCGGGGCCATGTCGGACGGCTCGGAGAGTACCAGGTCGATTCGGTTGCGCCCTTCCTGTACGTGCCGCGTGAGGTTGAACTCCGCGGGGGTGTTGCCGTCGGCGTTGCGTGCCACGCGCTTCCCGTTGACGAGCAGCTCGTAGGGCGCCGAGGCCGAACCCACGTGGAAGAGCACCTGCCGGTTCGCCCAGACGAACGGAACGGTGAACGGGGCCGAGAGCGTGTCGCTCTGGCGCGCCCATTCGGTGATGCGCGTGAAGTAGCGGTTGTTGCCGCCGTCGGCCGCCGCGGCCTCTTCGGCCGTGGGGTAGGCGATCACCTCGCAGCGCGGCAGTTCGCGCCCTTCCGACGGGGTGAAGGGTTGGGCGGCGAGGCCGCTGCAGGAAAAAAACGCTATGATTGCAAGTAGAGTCCGCATAAGTTTCGTATATTTACCGGCTAAAGATACGAATTTTTTTGATACGACAATGCACCGATACCCCAAACTCAATTTTCCTGCCATTCGGCTGCGCGCCCGGCAGTGCGGCGACAACGTCGAGGTGTGGGATGCGCTGCGGGGCCAGTACCTCGTGCTGACGCCCGAGGAGTGGGTGCGGCAGCATCTTGTCTCCTTCCTCGTGTCGCACTGCGGCGTGCAGCCCGGGAGGATCGTCGCCGAGTGTGCCGTGACGGTCAACGGACAGCCGCAGCGCGCCGATGTCGTGGTCGTGGACGGCTGTGCCCGGCCGCTGCTCGTCGCCGAGTGCAAGGCCCCCGACGTGCCGGTCGACGCACGGGTCCTCGCACAGGTCGTGCGTTACAATTCGGTGCTCGGCGCGCGCTATGTCGTACTGACGAACGGCCGCGTGCACTACTGCTGCGAGTGCCGCGACGGCCGCTATGTGCAGCTGGCCGGGTTTCCCGACCTCTCCGCCGGGCGGTAGCCTGCGGCCCGGCCCCGTTCACAGATTCCGGTACGTGCGTTCGATGTAGTGCTGGAATGCCTCCTTGTAGTTTTCGCCGATGGGAACGTACTCCGTCTCCCCGAGGAAGATGCGCCCCTTGACGTAGGACTTGATGCAGCGCAGGTTGACGATGTAGGAGCGGTGCACGCGCATGAAGGTGTCGGCCGGCAGCGCCGCTTCCATGTTCTTCAGCCGGAAAAGGGTCGTGATCGTCGTGCCGTCGGCCAGATGCATGCGGACGTATTCGCCTTCGCTCTCGAGGTAGACGATGTCGGCGATGCGCACGAGCGAAACCTTGTAGTCGGCCTTCACCGAGATGTATTCGCAGTCCTTGGGCAGCGCCTCGGTCTCCTCGTCGGGGTTGGCCGGGCGCGACCGGTGATGCAGTTCGTAGAGCGACTGCGCCTTCGCCGCCGAGCGGCTGAAATCCGTGAAGCTGAACGGCTTGAGCAGGTAGTCGATGGCGTCGAGCCGAAACCCCTCGACGGCGTATTCCGAGTAGGCCGTGGTGAAGATAATCATCGGCTTTTCGCGCAGCGTGCGCACGAAATCCACGCCGTTCAGGTCCGGCATGTTGATGTCCAGAAAGATCAGGTCCACCTGCTGTTTGGCGAGAAAAGCCTGTGCCTCGAAGGCGTTGTGGCACGTGGCGGCCAGCTCCAGATAGGGAATCTTCGAGATGTAGATCTTCAGCTTCTGCAGCGCGAGCGGTTCGTCGTCGATGGCGATACATTTAAGCATGGAGCGTCGGGATTATCAGGTTTACGGTATAGGTCTCCTCCTCTTCGCGGATGTCGAGCGAGTAGTTCTCGTCGCCGTAGATGAGCGCGAGACGCTTGCGGACGTTCTCCAGTCCGATGCCGGCCGTATGTCCGCCGTGCGTGTGGCGGCTGTTGGCGATCGTGCAGCTGACCCGCCCGTCGGCGCAGGCGATCTTCATGTGGATGAACGACGGGTGGTTGTAGCTGATGCCGTGCTTGAAGGCGTTTTCCACGAAGACGATCAGCAGCAGCGGCGGGATCGTGACCTGCTCGGGCAGGTCGTGCGGATACTCCACGCGGATGTCCACCGTGTCGGTATAGCGGATGCGCATCAGCTCGATGTAGTTCTGCAGGAACTGGATGTCCTTGTTGAGCGAGATGAGCTCGCGCCCCGAGTCGTAGAGCACGTAGCGCATCATCTTCGAGAGTTCGATGACCGCACTCTTCGCATATTCCGCGTCGATGTCGATCAGCGCGTGGATGTTGTTGAGCGTGTTCATGAAGAAGTGCGGATTGATCTGGTACTTCAGATAATCCATCTCGGCCTGGAGGTTCTGCCGCTTGAGCTCCTCCATCTTCTGCTCGTCGCGCATCGACTGGTAGATGAGCTTGATGCCCGTGTTGGCGCCCGTCATGAAGAATCCGAGCACGACGTTCCAGTAGATCTCCAGGTTCGAGAACGACGCCCTGCGGTAGGCGTCCGCCGAGGCCGGGTCGTCGTGCAGCGCAAGGTGCACGGCGAGGTGTTCCTCATAGAGGTTGACGAGCCAGAAGACGAGGATGATGAGCGCGATGTCGCAGGCAAGGTAGGTCTTGTACCGGCGGCGGAGCATCAGCCGCGGCGCCAGCAGGTAGTTGTGGATGATGAAGATGACGAGGTAGGGGGCGATCTGCCGCCAGGCGATGAGCACGTTCTCGAGGTTGATGTGCAGCTCGGACATCATCTGCGAGTTGAGTACCGGGACGAGGATGATGGCCGCCCATACCATGAGGTAGAGCAGGTTTTCGCCGATGGCCTGTTTGCGCAAGATCTTCATGCGGGCAAAGATACGGAAAAATCCATGGAAAACGCTCCCGACTTCGGCTGATATTTCCTTTTGTCCGGTCGCAGCCTTACTCCTGGAACTCCCAATACTCTTTCAATACGATTCCGTCGCACGCTTTCAGCAGTTTCAGCAGTCCGGGTTTGTGCTCCAGTCCGACCAGTACAAGCAGCCGTTTGCCGGGACAGGCTTCGGCCATCCGCCGGATATTGGCCGCCATCACCCCGTTGCGCTCGTACCAGCGGGAGGACCATATCCGGACAAAGTCCCGCCAGCGGCCGAGCTTCGGCTCGCTCTCCACGATGGAGACCAACTTCTGGTAAAGTATGTACTCGCGGAGCGTCAGGTATCCCATTGTCATGCTGGAGTTCATGTCCCGGGGGGAAGCGAATTGCATGTCGTTGTAGTTCATCACCTGGAGGATCAACTCCATGTCCTCCCGGTCCTTCCGGCTCAGCTTGTCCGCCCGATACAGGGCCAGCGCGTCGCGCCACATGCTGTCCTGCCGTTCAAAGTAGCGGTGCGCGCGATACCATTCGTTCCGGCCCGTAATCTCGAAAGGGCGCAAATCCACGCCCCGTTCCTGCTGATAGCGGTGCGCCGCGATGGTTTCGTTCGTCGACAGCAGGTCGGGATACCGCTCCAGGTCGAAGCGGAATTTTTTGTCGAAAAAGGAGGAGTCCAGTTCCATCAGCACCACGTCGGGCCGTACCCGCGACAGGATGACATGGACGCTGTCGCTGTTGAAGTACGCGCAGGGTTCATGTTTTGTCCCTACCAGGCAGAGCTCGGTTTGTCCTTCTGCCCGGCAGAGGCCGCAAAGCAGAAGCAGGCAAAGTATCAACCCTTTTTTCATGTTTTTCCTTTGTATGCGGTTGTTCATGATTAATCAAGACGGCCCACAAACAATAGGCCGTCTTGATCTTGCAACTCTTCCCGATGCCTGCGACGTTTACTTGTTCAGCAGCGACGGGCTGTAGAGGTAACGCTTGATGCTTCGCTTCGGCGTCTTCTCGAACTCCGTGGGGTAGAGGACGACCTCGGCCACCCGTTCGTAGGCCGCAAGCTGGGCATTGAGCTCCTTGAGGTTGTTCTGCATGATTTCGGGCAGGTCGTTCTTGTCGACCCCTTCGGCTTCGGCCTGCTCGTAGTCGGGCACCACCATTGCGCGCAGTCGTCCTTCGCCGACGTCGATCACCAGCGATTCGAGCACGAGGTACATGTTGTTGAGCTTGTCCTCGATCTCTTCGGGGTAGATGTTCTGTCCGTTGCCCGAGAGGATCATCGTCTTCGACCGGCCGCGGATGTAGAGCGTGCCGTCGGGGTCCATCGTGCCCATGTCGCCCGTGTGGAGCCAGCCCTCCGCATCGAGCACCTTCTGCGTGTCCTTGTCGTTCTTGTAGTATCCCTTCATGACGTGCTCGCCGCGCACGAGAATCTCGCCGGCCGTGTGCTCCGGGTCCGCCGAGTCGATCTTCACCTCGAGCAGCTCCTTCAGGTAGCGGCCGCACGAGCCGGCCTTGAATTCGTTGTCGGGCGTGAAGCTGATGAGCGGGGCGCACTCGGTCATGCCGTAGCCGATCGTGATCGGGAAGCGGATCTTCATGAGGAACGATTCGGTCTCCTGGTTCATCGGGGCGCCGCCGACGATGAAGATCGAGACGTTGCCGCCGAAGGCGTCCATGAGCTTCTTGCGGATGACCGAGTAGATGGCCGAGTTGAGGAGCGGAATCTTCATGGCGATCGACATGGGACCTTTCTCGAGCATCGGCAGCACCTGCTTGCGGTAGACCTTTTCGAGGATCATCGGCACGCAGCAGATCACCGTGGGCTTGACGACGGCCATCGCCTCGAGGAGGATTTTCGGCGAGGGAATGCGGCCCAGCAGGGTGATGTGCCCGCCGACGGCCAGCGGCGCGAGGAAGTCGAAGGCGCAGCCGTAGGCGTGGGCCAGCGGCAGGAACGAGAGCGTGCGCCCGCCCTGCTGGAAGTAGTGGTTGCCGGTCTGCGTGTTGACGGCCGACATGGCGAACAGGACGTTGCCCGTGAGGTTGTTGACCGTGAGCATCACGCCCTTCGAATAGCCGGTCGTCCCCGACGTGTAGTTGAGCAGGATGACCTGGTCGTTGGGTATTTCGGGGTATTTGATGTCGTTGATGCTGAAGCCGCGCGGGTATTTGCTGCGGTAGTTCTTCAGGATGTCGCGCTGGAACTTGGTCAGCGACTTGCCGTCGCGCTCGTAGATCACGTGGAAGTCCGTCAGCGAGAAGACCGCCTCGATCTGTTTGATCTGGTCCTCCTCGATGACGTCCCAGAAGTTGTCGCCCAGGAAGAGCAGGCGGCTCTCCGAGTGGTTGATGATGTGGATGACGTCGGCCGGGGTGAAGTCCTGCAGGATCGGCACGATGACCGCACCGTAGGTGATCGTGCCGATGTAGGTGATGCACCAGCGGGGGTTGTTGCGCCCGATCAGGGCGATCTTGTCGCCGCGCTTGATGCCGGCCTTCTTGAAGACCAGGTGGAGTTTGGCGATCTCCTTGGCCATTTCGTAATACGAGAAGGTCTCGTTCTTGAAGTAGTCGGTCAGGGCCGACATCTCGCGATTCTCCCGAAAGCTGTTTTCGTAGATCTTTATCAGGTTTTCCTGTAACATAATCGGAAATAAGGAAGATTCGTTATTGGCGGAACAAAGATACGGAAAAAAACGATCCCGGAATTTTTCTGCGGATTTTTTATCCTCTTTTTCCGGGAAATTCGTTCTGAAAGTCTTGTCGGCTTACTTTTCGGACGGATTCCGGTCGTTGGCGTCGGCGCGGGGTCCGGGGTTGACGCGGCGCGGTTTCCAGATGTAGATTTTCGACTCGGTGCCGGCCTTCAGCCGCTCGATGTTCTTGCGGTGGGTCCAGATGAGCAGGATGGCGATGACGAACGAGAAGACCACGAAGGGGATCGATTCGTTGACCTTCGGGGAGACGAGCGTGAAGACGGGGAAGCAGCATCCCGCGGTCATCGACGAGAGCGAGACGTAGTGCGAGATCATCAGTACGACGAGCCATACGCCGAAGCAGAGCAGCGCCACGGGCGGGTAGATGCCCGTCACGGCGCCCACGAGCGTCGCCACGCCCTTGCCGCCGCGGAATCCCGCGAAGATCGGGAAGATGTGCCCCAGCACGGCGGCGAAGACGGCGATGATCTTGATGTTGATGAGCCACATGTCGCTGATGTTGTCGTCGTACTTGAGCAGTTCGATGAGCGTCACGGCCACGAATCCCTTGAGGAAATCCAGCGCGAAGACGGGCAGCGCGGCGCGCTTGCCCAGCACGCGCAGCATGTTGGTCGTGCCGGCGTTTTTCGAGCCGTGTTCGCGGATGTCGATGCCGTAGTATTTCTTGCCGATCCACACGGCGCTCGGAATCGAGCCCAGCAGATAGGCTATGAGGATCATGGTCGTGGCGGTGTAGTATGTGAGAATCATCATCGGTGCGGTAAGGAATTGTAATTGTAATGCAAATATAACAAAAATTTTCAGATTCGGAACTTCAGGATGAAAAATCCGCGTTCCGGACATTTTGTTTTCGCGGAATTCCGCTATCTTTGCGTAAAATTATACCGTATGAATACAAAGGCGTTGCTCGAACCGATGGGTTCATGGGCGTGGTGGCGTTCGTGGTTTCTGATTTTTCTGGGTTGCTCGATCATGGGATCGGGATTCGTGCTCTTCGTCAATCCCTACAATTTTGTCCCCGGCGGCGTTTACGGCATGGGTATCGTGCTGCACAACATCTTCCCGTCGATTCAGGTCGGAACCTTCGGATACATGTTCGACGTGCCGCTAATGATTATCGCGATGCTCGTCTTCGGCGGGCAGTTCGGCACGCGCACCGTGCTGGCGGCGCTCTACACGCCGGGCTTCATGAACATCCTCACGCGGATGGTCTATCCCGACGCCGCGGCGGTCGAGTCGCTCGATCCCGCGCTGCTGCTGGGCGGCCGGCTCGATCTGTCGAACGACCTGCTGCTCACGTGCGTCATCGGCGCCGTGGTCATCGGCGTCGGTCAGGGCATCGTCGTGCGCCAGCAGGCCACGACGGGCGGTACGGACATCGTGGCGATGCTGCTGCAGAAGTTCGCGGGCATCAAGTTCTCGACGGGCATCTTCCTGGCCGACGGTTTCGTCGTCCTGTCGGGACTGGCCGTCATCGGCTTCGGTCTGGGTACGGGCGAGGCGGCCTCGAACGGCTGGATGCTGACGCTCTACTCGCTCATCACGATCTACACGACCTCGCGCGTGGTGGCCTACCTGCTCGACGGTGCGTCGTATGACAAGCTGCTCTTCATCATCAGCGACAACCATGCCGAGCTCAAGCGCTTCATCATCGAGGACCTGGACCGCAGCGCCACCTACATCAAGTCGCGGGGCATGTACACGGACGCTGCACGCGACATGATTTTCCTGGTGGTGAGCCGCAAGGAGGTGCGCCAGGTGCAGCACAAGATCCGCGAGATCGACCCGCGGGCCTTCGTCGTGGTGACGGATGCCTACGAAACCTTCGGGGAGGGCTTCAAGCAGTTCCCCGACAAGAACGAGATACAGGCTGAATAAACGATGAATCTGCAAACGAACACGCTGCGCCCGCTGCAGGGCGCGGGCCGCAAACTCTTCATAGAAACCTACGGCTGCCAGATGAACGTCGGCGACACGGAGATCGTCGTCTCGATCATGCAGCGCGAGGGATACGTCTACACGGAGCGCCTCGACGAGGCGGATGTCATTCTGATCAACACCTGCTCGATCCGCGACAACGCCGAGCAGCGCATCTGGGGCCGGCTGGCCGAGATGAAACGCTACCGCCGGGCAAAACCGGGGCTTGTTGTCGGCATCATCGGCTGCATGGCCGAGCGGTTGAAGGAGCGGCTGCTCGACGGCCCGACGGGCGTGGATGTCGTCGCCGGGCCGGACGCCTACCGCGACCTGCCGCATCTGGTGCGCGAGGCCGAGGCGGGCGGCAAGGGGGTCAACGTCCTGCTCTCGACCGAGGAGACCTATGCCGAGATCGCGCCCGTGCGTCTCGACCGCAACGGCGTGAGCGCCTTCGTGGCGATCATGCGCGGCTGCAACAACTTCTGCTCTTACTGCGTCGTGCCCTACACGCGGGGCCGCGAGCGGAGCCGCGACCCGCAGACGATCGTCGACGAGGCCCGCACGCTCTTCGACAACGGCTACCGCGAGGTGACGCTCCTCGGGCAGAACGTCAACTCGTACCGCGCCGGGGAGGTCGACTTTCCGGAGCTGCTGCGGCGCGTGGCGTCGATCTCGCCGCTGCTGCGCGTGCGCTTCGCCACGTCGCACCCCAAGGACATGAGCGACCGCCTGCTCGAGGTCATGGCCTCGATGCCCAATATCTGCCGGGCGATCCACCTGCCGGCACAGTCGGGCGCGACGTCGATGCTCGAGCGCATGAACCGCAAATACACGCGCGAGTGGTACCTCGGCCGCGTGGCGGCGATCCGCCGCCTGATGCCCGACTGCGCCATCACGACGGACCTTATCGCCGGCTTCTCGGGCGAGACGGAGGAGGAGCACCTCCAGACGCTGTCGCTTATGCGCGAGGTGGGCTACGACTTCGCCTACATGTTCAAGTATTCGGAGCGCCCGGGAACCTTCGCGCAGAAGCACCTGCCGGACGACGTGCCCGACGTGGTGAAGTCGCGGCGCCTGCAGGAGATCATCGCGCTGCAGAACGAGCTGGGGCATGCGAGCAACCTGCGCGACGTGGGGCGCGAGTTCGAGGTGCTGGTCGAGGGTGAATCGAAGCGCGACGCGAAGCAGCTCTCGGGGCGCACGTCGCAGAACAAGGTGGTGGTCTTCGACCGCGGCACGCACCGCGTCGGCGACTATGTGCGGGTCCGCATCACGGGCTGCACGCCCGCGACGCTCTTCGGCGAGGAGACCGGCGCGGAGGAAACGAACAGGAACGAACTTTAAGTAAGAAAGGATTTGAAAAATGCGTTTTGACGAACTCGACCTGGAGGATGAAATCCTCGACGGTCTTGAGGATATGCACTTCGAGGAGATGACCCCGGTGCAGGAACATACGATTCCCGTGATTCTGGAGGGCCGCGACCTGATCGGCTGCGCCCAGACCGGCACGGGCAAGACGGCGGCCTACACGCTGCCGCTGCTCAACAAACTGTTGCTCGAGGGCAACGACGACAACGTGATCAAGTCGGTCATCATCGTGCCAACGCGCGAGCTGGCGCAGCAGATCGACCAGCAGTTCCAGGGCTTCTCCTACTACCTGCCCGTCTCGACGACGGTCGTCTACGGCGGCGGCGACGGCAAGGGCTGGGACATCCAGAAGAAAGGCATGCTGATGGGTTCCGACGTGGTGATCGCCACGCCGGGCCGCATGATTTCGCACCTGCAGAACAGCGGCGTGGACCTCTCGCACGTCGAGTACCTGATCCTCGACGAGGCGGACCGCATGCTCGACATGGGCTTTGCGGACGACATCATGAAGATCATCTCCTACATGCCGCGCGAGCGGCAGACGATCATGTTTTCGGCGACGCTGCCGCCGAAGATCCGCGAGCTGGCCAAGTCGATCCTGCGCAACCCCGCTGAGGTCAACATCGCCATCTCGAAGCCCAACGAGGCGATCGACCAGTCGGCCTACGTCTGCTACGAGAGCCAGAAGCTGGGCATCATCCGCGAGTTGTTCGCCGAGCCGACCGATTCGAAGACGATCATCTTCTCGTCGTCGAAACTCAAGGTCAAGGAGCTGGCCCACACGCTCAAGCGCATGAAGCTCAACGTCGCGGCCATGCACTCCGACCTGGAGCAGGCGCAGCGCGAGGAGGTGATGCTCGATTTCAAGAACAACAAGGTGAACATCCTGGTGGCGACGGACATCGTGGCCCGCGGCATCGACATCGAGGATATCGGGCTGGTCATCAACTACGACGTGCCGCGTGATCCGGAGGACTACATCCACCGCATCGGCCGCACGGCGCGCGCCGCGGCGACGGGCAGCGCCGTGACCTTCGTCAACGAGGAGGAGCAGGGTGCCTTCCACCGGATCGAGAAGTTCATCGAGCGCGACATCCGCAAGGCCGAGCTGCCGGCATCGGTGGGCGAGGGCCCGAAATATGCACCCGACGAGAGCCGGGGCCGAAGCCGTGGGCGCGGCGGCCGCAGCAAGGGAGGTGACGGCCGGGGACACGGCCGCGGACGCCGTGACCGGCTGCGCGACA
>NZ_CASFQD010000059.1 GCF_949296715.1 uncultured Alistipes sp.
CTCGACGCGGCGGGCCTGCCCCCGACGGGCAGCCCGGCGGGCGGCGTGCCCTTTGAGATCGAACGGGCGCGGGGCGATGCCGACGAGGTGGCCTCGCCCGAACAGCTGAACCTTTTCTGATTGCCTGCGTGCAGGTCTTGCGACGATGGATACGACGGTGAAACCCCTCTTTCTGGTGGGATACATGGGTTGCGGCAAGAGCTCGCTCGGGCGGCGTCTGGCGCGGCGTCTCGGTGTGGAGACGGTCGATACGGATGCGCTCATCGAACGGCTGGAGGGAGCCTCCGTGGCGGATGTCTTCCGCTACGAGGGCGAGGAGCGCTTCCGCGAGCTGGAGCGCGAGGCGCTCGAGCGGATCGTGGCCCGGGGCGAACGGGTCGTGGTGGCGACGGGCGGCGGCCTGCCGACGTGGCGCGACAACATGACCCGCATGAACGCGACCGGCGCGACGGTCTACCTGCGGCGCACGGCCGAACAGATCGCCTCGCGGTTGAGCCCCTACGGACGGCAGAAGCGGCCCCGTCTGCGGGGCCTGTCGGACGCGGAGCTCGTGGCCTTCATGACGCGCGACATGGCCGTGCGCGAATCCTTTTATGCGCAGGCGCAGCTGACGGTCGACTGCGCGGCGATGTCGGACGACGAGGTCGTCGACCATATTCTGAAGTGGTTGGAAGATGGCGAATAATGCTCCCATAGGCATCTACGACTCGGGACTGGGCGGGCTGACCGTCTGGCGCGAGGTGCGGCGTCTCTTGCCGCACGAGACGCTCGTCTACCTGGGCGACGGCAAGAACTGCCCTTACGGCTCGCGGCCGAAGGAGGAGATCCGCGGGCTGGCCGATGCGGCCGTCGGTACGCTGGTCGCCGCGGGCTGCAAGCTGGTCGTCGTGGCCTGCAACACGGCCACGGCCGCCGCGATCGACTTCCTGCGGGCGAAGTATGCGCCGCTGCCGATCGTGGGCATGGAGCCCGCCGTCAAGCCCGCCTGCCTGGCGACCCGCAGCGGGGTGGTGGGGGTGCTGGCCACGGAGCGAAGCCTCGACGGTGACCTCTTCCGCCGCACGGCCGCGCGTTACGGCCGCGGCATCGAGGTGCTGACGGTCCCGGGCCGCGGCTTCGTCGAGCTGGTCGAGCAGAACCGCGAAGAGACCCCCGAAGCCGAGGCGTGCGTGCGCGCGGCCGTCGGGGGGATGCTTGACCGGGGCGTCGACCAGATCGTCCTCGGATGCACGCACTATCCCTTCCTGCTGCCCGTGCTCGACCGCGTGCTTGCCGGGCGCGACGTGACGGTCGTGGACCCCTCGCCGGCCGTGGCGCGCCGCGTGGCGCAGCTGCTCGACGAATACGGCCTGCGGACCGCCGACGAGGGCCCCGGCAGCTGCCATTTCATGACCTTCGCCGACGAGGCATACCGTTTGCGGCTGGAACAGAAAGCGATGGGCTCGCTCGCCTGATTTTGTCGCCCCGATTCGCTCCTTCCGAAGCTGGATTTTCGAAAAAAATTGCGTAACTTCGCTCGGTAAATTTTCCCCTGACGAAACATGGCATCCACGACCAATACATCCTCCCCGAACGGACGGCAGAAGGTCCGGCGCTCCAACGGCGACAGCATCCGCTGGGCGGTCGGTCTGCTGCTGCTCTGCGTGGGCGTATACGCCGCTTCGGCGGTCTTTTTCTCCTTCTTCAGCTGGGCCTCGGACCAGAGCGGCCTGCTGATGAGCACCGAGGAGCGCGCGATGCAGAAGATCGAACCCGAGAACCTCTGCGGCTGGAGCGGCGCGAAGCTCGCCCGCCTGCTGGTGGACAACTCGTTCGGCCTGTTCGGCATCCTCATCCCCGTGATCGTCATCCTGGCCGGCGTGCGGATCATCCGCCGGCAGCCGCTGCGTTTCAACCGCTCGTTCCTGCCGCTGCTGATGGTGACGCTGCTCGGGTCGCTGACCCTCGGTTTCTGCTTCGCCGACCGCTGGAGCCTCTGCTGCTCGACGGGGTGGGGCGGGACGTTCGGCATCGAGACCGCGGCGCTGCTGCGCATGTACATCGGCACGTTCGGCACGCTGATCCTGCTGCTGGGCTGCTGGATTCTTACCGGCGTCTTCATCAACCGCAACTTCATCAATACGGTCAACTCGGCGGGCAACGCCGTCGTCGACCGCAGCGAAAAGATCGTCGAGATCGTCCGCCACAAGGTCGCTCCGGGCCATGCGCCCGACAGCCCCGCCGCCGACCTCGCCGATACGCCCGCGCCGGTACGGACAGCCGCAGCGGACGAGCCTGCTGCCCCCGTGCGCCGCGAGGCGGAGGGGCCGCTGCGTCCCGACACCCCGCCTGCCGAACCCTCGCATCCGGCCCCTGCGCCGCAGTCCGAACACGTGTCGGACCGCCCGGCGGGAAATGTGCGGCGGGGCGAGTCCCGCCTGGCGGAGCCCGATCCCTTCGTGGAACTCACGCCCGACGGACAGCCCGTTGCTCCGGAGCCTGCCGGACCCGAGCCGGTGCCCGCGCCTGCCGTCGATCCGGGACCCTTTACCGAGGTGGACCTCCGGCCTGCGGAAGGTCGCATCGTTATGGGACGCGGGGGGCTGGTCGAGCTCGAACGCCCGGCGCCCCGTCCCGCCGCGGCTCCTGCTCCTACCGGTGATGCGGCCCAGGCGGAGACGGACGACACGGCGGCCCGAACAGCCGAAGAGCGACGCCCGGCAGGCCGGACAGCCGACCCGGATGATCCCTTTACGGAGTTCATTGTCGGCGACAAGGAGCCTGCTGAATCGGCTTCTGCCGCGCCCGCGCCGGTTGAGGCGCAGCCCGCTGCCGCGGAGCCGGAAGGGGTGGTCGTCACGGTCGAGGCCAACGAAGCCCGCCTGGTCGACGAGCGCAAAATCCCGACCGAGAGCTACGACCCGCTCAAGGACCTGGAGAACTACCGCAAGCCGCCCGTGACGCTGCTCGAAGACTACATTTCGGATTCGGAGGTCACCGACGAGGAGATTTTCGACAACAAGACCCGCATCGAGGAGACGCTCAAGAATTTCGGCATTCCGATCGTGCGCATCAAGGCGACCGTGGGCCCGACGGTCACGCTCTACGAGATCGTGCAGGCGCAGGGGGTCAAGATTTCGAAGATCCAGGGCCTGCAGAACGACATCGCCCAGAGCCTCAAGGCCGAGTCGGGCATCCGCATCATCGCGCCGATCCCCGGGCGCGGCACCATCGGCATCGAGGTGCCGAACCGCAACAAGCAGGTCGTGTCGATGTATTCGGCCGTGCGGTCGCTGCGCTTCCAGGAGTCGAAGGCCGAGCTGCCCGTGGTCATGGGCCGCACGATCCAGAACGAGAACTACGTCTTCGACCTGGCGAAGATGCCCCACCTGCTGGTGGCCGGCGCCACGGGACAGGGCAAGTCGGTGGGTCTGAACGCCATCATCACGTCGCTGCTCTACCGCAAGCATCCGGCGCAGCTCAAGTTCGTGATGATTGACCCCAAGATGGTCGAATTCTCGCTTTACGCCCGCATCGAGCGCCACTTCCTGGCCAAGATGGAGTCCGAGGACGAGGCAATCATCACCGACCCGAAGAAGGCGGTCTATACGCTCAACTCGCTCTGCATCGAGATGGATAACCGCCTGGAGATGTGCAAGAACGCCGGGGCGAAGAACATCAAGGAGTACAACGACAAGTTCGTCTCCCGGCGGCTCAACCCGCTCAAGGGACACCGCTACCTGCCCTATATCGTGGTGGTGATCGACGAGTTCGCCGACCTGATCATGATGGCCAAGGAGGTCGAACTGCCCGTGATCCGGCTGGCGCAGAAGGCGCGCGCCGTGGGCATCCACCTCATCATCGCCACGCAGCGTCCGTCGGTCGACGTCATCACGGGCAAGATCAAGGCCAACTTCCCGTCGCGCATCGCCTTCCGCGTCGTGCAGCGCATCGACTCGCAGACGATCATCGACCAGCCCGGAGCCAACCAGCTTATCGGCCGCGGCGACATGCTCATCTCGAAGGACGGCGAGCTGACGCGCGTGCAGTGTGCCCTCGTAGAGACGGCCGAGGTCGAGCGCATCGTGGAGTATATCTCCAAACAGCAGGGCTACACGTCGGCCTACGCCCTGCCCGACTACACGCCCGAGGGCGGCGAAGGTGCCGGATTGGGCAGCGAGGAGGCGTCGGCGCCGATGAAGTACGACTCGCTCTTCGCCGAGATCGCCCGCGAGGCGGTGTCGAGCGGCAGCATCTCGACGTCGATGATCCAGCGCAACTACGAAGTGGGCTTCAACCGCGCGGGCCGCATCATGATGCAGCTCGAACGCGCCGGCATCGTCGGCCGCCAGCAGGGGGCCAAGCCGCGCGACATCCTGTTCCACGACCTGCCGTCGCTCGAGGCGAAGCTGCAGGACCTGGGCGTCTTCTGATAAAACAATGCCGTATGAAACCGCAGATTCTCCTCCTGTCGCTCCTGCTGCTGACCGTCCGGCCTGCCGTGCGGGCGGAGGTGCAGGCTCCCGAATCCCGGGCCGATGCCGCCACGGGTGCCACGCTGGCGACCCAGACCCCGGGCCGGGCCGAAAAACTGCTCGAAGAGCTCGCCGCCGGATTCAAGGCTCTGGGTTCCTATACCGTGACGTTCGAGATCGCGGCCGGGGGGACCGACGACATCGCGGGCAGCTATACGGTCCGCGACGGCGGCTACCTGCTCACGATAGGCGAGGCCGAGGTCTTCTTCGACGGCGGGGTCCGCTACGAGGTGGACCATGCGCGCCGCGAGGTGACGGTCAACTCCGTCGACACGACGAGTCGCAACATCCTCGACAACCCCATCGGGGCGTTCGACTTTCTCGACGGGCTCTACCGCCCGACACTGCTCGGCGAGCGCGACGGCCATGCGGCCGTCCTGCTGACCCCGACCGACGGGGACGCCGCCGCGGGGGCCGTTACCGTGACCCTCTCGCTCAATCCCGTGCGGCCGCTGCGCGTCGCCTACGACTACGACGGCGAGCAGATCACGGTTTCGGTCCTTTCGATCGAACCCTTTGCGGGGACCCTGCGCCGCTTCGATCCGAAGGCCTGCGCAGGCTACGAGATGATTGACTTCCGCTGACGCCCGGGCCGGGATGCAGGCCGGAGGTTCGGCCGCGCTGCCGTCTCTTTTTATGTCGTATTCTCCGGACAGCCCGGCTGTCCCGATTCCGATTTTTTCCGATCCATGCAAAAACTGCTGACTTTCATTTTCTGCCTTCTCTGCGGCGCCGCCCTGGCCGCGCAGCCGCTCGTCTGCACCGAACCCGGTACGGTGCTCGAATATGCCCAGTATGACGAATCGGGACGCCTGACGGGCTACTCGCGGCATACGGTCCTCTCCTGCGGGCCCGACAGCCTCGGCCGCACGCAGGTCGTGACGCGCTGCGAAGCGCTCGATACGCTGCGCAATGCCATGACGATGGAGATCAACGACCGCCGTCAGGCTGTCGTGACGACCGACCGGACCGAGGTCCGCGCATCGGAGATGGTCACGCAGATGGGCGCCATGTTCGAGGAGCTGCTCGCCGCGGCGCTCTCTTCGGAGGAGCGCGGGCAGCTGGACTTTTCCACCGAAGGGGACGAATACACCGTGCCGTTCGCGCTGGAGACGAAGCGGAAACTTCCCGATCTGAAATTCGCCCTGCGCTTTGCGGCCGAGGGACGGTCGTTCCGGATGCGCATCGGGGTCTCCGACCGGCAGGTGCTCGGACGGCGGCGCATTGTGACCCCTGCCGGGGAGTTCGAAGCCGTGGGGCTCTCCGAGAAGATGAGTTTCGGCCTCTTCGTTATCCGGGTCTCGATGCGCCGGCAGACGTGGTATGTCCCGGGATTGGGCGCCGTGCGCGAGGAGGAGCAGACCAAGAGCGGCAAAACCGAAGGGTGGTCGGAGCTTGTCTCCGTCACCCGGCCGTAACCCCCGGTTGTGCCTCCCCGGTCGTGATTCCCGGCAATAAATTCCGGTTGTAATTCCCGGCGCACACCGCGGCACCGATATGGGGACTGTCTCGTCCCGATCCCGATTTATGTCCGCGTCCCCGCCGACACTTTTGCCCGGAGCCCCGCACTTTTCACTTTTACTTTTTACCTTTCACTTTTCACCTTTCACCTGAATTTTCCCCGCCCCTCTGTCGGGAGAAAAAATTTTTGCTGTCAGATCGCCTGAAAAGGGGCAAAAATGGCCGTTCGGCCGACAAAACTTGCACGGGACGGATACTTTTCACCGCCCAAAGTTGTCAGGATCGGAAATAAATCGTATTTTTGTTCGTTAAAAGACGTGTAATTTCGGATTCAAGAATGTTAACGGAAGAAGAAAAGAATGCCGGTTTGGTGGGGCGGATCATCCCCATCAATATCGAAGAGCAGATGAAGTCGGCGTACATCGACTACTCGATGTCGGTGATCGTCTCGCGCGCCTTGCCCGACGTGCGCGACGGCCTGAAACCCGTACACCGCCGTATTCTCTACGATATGAGCGCGGAGCTCAACCTCTACTCCGACAAACCCACCCGTAAGTCGGCACGTATCGTCGGCGACGTGCTCGGTAAGTTCCACCCCCACGGCGACTCGTCGGTCTACGACGCCATGGTGCGTCTGGCCCAGGAGTGGTCGATGCGCTACCCGCTCGTCGACGGCCAGGGCAACTTCGGTTCGATGGACGGCGACTCGCCGGCCGCGATGCGTTATACCGAGGCCCGCATGAAGAAGATCACCGACGAGGTGATGGCCGACATCGACAAGGAGACCGTCGACTGGACGCTCAACTTCGACGATACGATCCCCGAACCGACGGTCCTCCCGACGCGCATCCCGCTGCTGATCGTCAACGGCGCGAGCGGCATTGCCGTCGGCATGGCCACGAACATGGCGCCGCACAACCTCTCGGAGGTGGTCGACGCCTGCTGCGCCTATGTCGACAACCCCGACATCACGGGCGAGGAGCTGCTGCACTACGTCAAGGGCCCCGACTTCCCGACGGGCGGCATCATCTACGGATACGAAGGCGTCAGGGAGGCGATGCTCACGGGCCGCGGCCGCGTGATGATGCGCGCCAAGACCGAGATCGAACATACCCCCTCGGGCCGCGAGTGCATCGTCGTCACGGAGATTCCCTACATGGTCAACAAGGCCGAGATGATCAAGAAGATCGCCGACATGATCAACGAGAAGAAGATCGAGGGCATCTCCTACATCAACGACGAGTCGGACCGCAACGGACTGCGTATCATCATCATCCTCAAGCACGACGCCGTGGCGAGCGTGGTGCTCAACACGCTCTTCAAGAATACGCCGTTGCAGACGTCGTTCGCCGTGAACAACATCGCGCTGGTCAACGGACGCCCGCAGCTGCTGACGATGCGCGACCTGATCCGCCACTTCATTGACCACCGCCACGACGTCGTCGTGCGCCGCACGCGCTTCGACAAGCGCAAGGCCGAGGAGCGGCTGCACATCGTGCTGGGTCTGCTCATCGCGCAGGACAACATCGACGAGATCGTGCACATCATCCGCTCGTCGCAGACGCCCGACCTGGCCAAGCAGGCGATGATCGAGCGCTTCGACCTGACGGACATCCAGGCGTCGGCCATCATCGAGATGCGCCTGCGCGCCCTGACCGGTCTGGAGCGCGGCAAGCTCATCGCCGAGCGCGACGAGCTGACGAAGCTGATCGCCCACCTGACGGAGGTGCTCGAGAACGTCTCGATGCAGATGCAGATCGTCAAGGAGGAGCTGCTCGAGATCAAGGAGAAGTACGGCGACGAGCGCCGCTCGGAGATTGTCTACGCCTCCGAGGAGTTCAATCCCGAGGACTTCTACGCCGACGACGACATGGTCATCACCATCTCGCACATGGGCTACATCAAGCGCACGCCGCTGGCCGAGTACCGCACGCAGAACCGCGGCGGCGTCGGCGCCAAGGGCAGCGCCACGCGCGACGAGGACTTCATCGAGCACATCTACGTCGCCTCGATGCACAATACGATGCTCTTCTTCACGGAGAAGGGCCGCTGCTACTGGCTCAAGGTCTACGACATCCCCGAAGGGGCGCGTTCGTCGAAGGGCCGTGCGATCCAGAACGTCATCCAGATCGAGCCGGACGACAAGGTCCGCGCCTACATCAACGTCAAGCGGCTCAACGACGAGGAGTACGTCAACAACAACTACATCATCATGTGCACGAAGGACGGCACGATCAAGAAGACCCGTCTGGAGGCCTACTCGCGTCCGCGCCAGAACGGCGTGAACGCCATCGTCATCCGCGAGGGCGACCAGCTCATCGAGGCCAAACTCACGAGCGGCGGGGCCGAGGTGATGATCGCGGCGCGCGAGGGCAAGGCGATCCGCTTCAACGAGAATACGGTGCGTCCGATCGGCCGTGTGGGCGCCGGCGTGCGCGGCATCTCGCTCGACGAGGGCGACGAGGTCGTGGGCATGATCTGCGTGGAGCCCGACTCGAAGCAGGACGTGCTTGTGTTGAGCGAGAACGGCTACGGCAAGCGCACCGATCTGGACGAGTACCGCATCACGAACCGCGGCGGCAAGGGCGTCAAGACGATCAACATCACCGAGAAGACCGGCAAGCTCATCTCGATTCAGGCCGTCACGGACGACAACGACCTGATGATCATCAACCGTTCGGGCCTGACGATCCGCACTTCGGTGTCGCAGATCCGTCTGGCGGGCCGTGCCACGCAGGGCGTGCGGATCATCAACCTGCGCGAGGGCGACGCCATCGCTTCGGTGATGGCCGTACCGTCGGCCGGTGACGAGGAGGTGCAGCCGGCGGATGCGGCGGAGACGCCGGAACAGGCCGTGGACAGCGAAAACGGGGCTCCCGAAGCCGGACAGCCCGCGGAAGAATAAAAGTGACAGTCAGTAAAACCTAAAATTATCAGTATCATGAAAAAAATGTTTTTGACGGCTTTTGCGGCGCTGCTCGTGGCAGTTCCCGCCGTGCAGGCCCAGAAGGTGAACAGGGAAGCCCTGCTCTCCAAGATTGAGAAGAGTGACGCCGACATCGCCGATGCGAAGAAGAGCGCCAAGGCCTCGACGTGGATCAACCGCGGCAAGGCATTCTACGATGCGGCTGCCGAGCCTACGAAGAGCCTCTTCATCGGCATGGATGCGGCGATGCTGAAGCTCGCCGTGGGCGATCCGAAGTCGACGGAGCCCGCCAAGATCAACGACGTGAACTATGAAGCGTGGGCATATCCCTACTTCACGGTCTACATCAAGGACGGCAAGGTCGCTACGTGGAAGCAGACCAAGTGGGTGGTGAAGGATGCCCCCGAGAAGGCTATCGAGGCCTACAACAAGGCTTACGAGCTCGACCCCAAGACCGCTTCGAAGGTGAAGGCCGGCCTGCAGCAGGTGAGCGACCTTTGCTCGCAGATCGGTAATGCTGGTCTCGATTCGGGTGACTATGTGGGTGCATCCGATGCCTATGCTACGGCCTACGCCGCACAGCAGAGCCCCGCTTTCGGCGGCGGCGATCCCGCGCTGCTCTACTATGCCGGCTATCTGCGCACGGTCGACGGCTCGACGAATCCCGAGTCGTTCGTGCTGGGCGGCAAGTACCTCAATGAGGCTTTGGAGAAGAACTATGCCGACGAGGAGGGCAACATCTACTACTACTTGTTCCACTGCTACTATGGCCAGAAGGAGGCCGATGCTGCCAATGTGCTGAAGGCCAAGGATGTCCTGCTGAAGGGCATGGAGAAGTTCCCGAAGAACTCGCGCATCCTGGAGGGTCTCATGCAGCTCTACACGACGGAAGAGGGCGTGGGTGATCCCGCCGACCTGGTGTCGATGATCGACAAGGCGCTGGCCGAGCAGCCCGAGAACGTGGACCTCTGGTTCGGTCGCGGCCGTATCTTCTATGCACTGAAGAATCCCGACGAGAGCATCGCCTCGTTCCTCAAGGTTGTCGAGCTGCAGCCCGACCTGTTCGAGGGCAACTATTTCCTCGGTGTATTCTATACGATCAAGGCTGAGAACATGCTCATGGAGCTCAACTCGAAGCAATACAGCAGCCAGGCCGCCTATGAGGAGGACCTGAAGGTTGTGAATGCCGTTTACAAGGAGGCTATTCCCTGGCTGGAGAAGGCTCACGAGCTCAATCCGAAGGATGTCAATGCCCTCGAGCTGCTCAAGTCGCTCTGCTTCCGTCTGCGTGACGACGATCCCGAGCTGAACAACAAGTACGAGATCTACAACGAGCTCTTCAAGCAGGCTCAGGCCCAGTAGGCCCGGCCGGCGGCATGTGCGCACGGTCCGTCGGGACCCGGTGCGCGATGAGAAAACCCCGAAGCGGAGAGCTTCGGGGTTTTTCGTTGGGAGCGGCTGCAGCCCGGGCATGTTGCCGTGACGGCGGGGCGCTCCGATGGGGTGTATGCCTGCTGCCTGGGCGGCGGGTCTGTACGATGGGGCGTTGCCAACTGCCGACGGCGGATTCGCGGCTCCGGGTCAGCGGGCGATGCGGCCCGAGACGGAGCCTTCGGCCAGGGCCGTGACCTCCTCGGCCGTGAACCGGTTGTAGTCGCCCGGCACGGTGTTCTTCAACGCGCAGGCCGCGGCGCCGAAGTCGAGTGCCCGCTGCGGCTCGTCGGGGTGTACGGCCAGCCCGTAGATCAACCCCGCGACAAAGGCGTCGCCCACGCCGACGCAGTCGACCACGTCGTCGATGTCGTAGACGCGCGTGCGCAGCGACTGACCGCCGACGTGAAGCGTGCCCGAGATGGTGTGGTGGTTGGCCGACAGGACGTTGCGCAGGGCGAAGACGCAGGCGCGGCAGCGGGGGAAGCGGTGCATGACCTCGCGGGCCGCGGCTTCGTAGCCCGCCATGTCGGGGGTGTATGCGGCGTCGCGGGCCGTAAAGGCGGGCAGGCGGATGCCCAGCACCTTTTCGTATTCGTCGTCCGTGCCGAAGAGGATGTCGCACGCCTCCATCAGCGGAGGCAGCACCTCCTCGGCGCGTTTGCCGTAGCGCCAGAGGTTCTTGCGGTAGTTGATGTCGCACGAGACGGTGAGGCCCATGCTGCGGGCTGCCGCCACGGCCTCGGCGCAGACGGCCGCCGTCTCGGCCGAAACGGCTGCGGCGATGCCCGACCAGTGGAACCAGTCGGCATCGGCGAAGAGCGCCTGCCAGTCAATCATTCCCGGGCGGAGCGTGTCGAACGACGAGCCGGCCCGGTCGTAGACGACGTGCGACGTGCGCATGGCCACGGCCTCCTCCATGTAGTAGAGCCCGAGCCGGTCGCCGCCCCGCAGGATGTGCTCCGTCCCGACGCCGCAGCTGCGCAGGTCGTCCAGGCAGGCTTCGGCGATACGGTTGTCCGGAAGGCAGGTCACCAGTTCGCTCCGCAGGCCGTAGTTGGCGAGCGATACGGCCACGTTGGCCTCGCTGCCGCCGAAGTTGACGCGCAGCACCTCGGTCTGGTTGAAACGCAGCTTGTCCGGGGGCATGAGCCGCAGCATGATTTCACCGAAAGTTACGATTTTCTCTCTTTTCATCTCTTCCGAATTTTTAAGTCTTCCCGTAATCTGCAATGAAGAAAGCCCGGCGCGAACCGGGCTTTCGTGGGGTTGGTGCGTGGGATTCCGCGATTAGCGGACCGTGACCTGCAGGGGCGTCGTTGCGGCGGCAACCTCTTCGTTGACCTCCTCGAGCCACTCCTCCATGTCCTCGACGCCGCCCTGGCTCCAGCCCGAACCGGCGTAGTAGATGAGCGGCTGGCCCGGCTTCACGCTCTTGACGGCCAGTGCGTGCGAGAGCATGTCGGGCAGAATCTCGGCTCCGGGCAGTACGACGGCCGTGTAGATGTCGCCGTCACGCACGGGGTCCTTCGTGTCGGACGCCGGCTCGCAGAAGGCCACCCAGCCCTCGCCCGTGAGCGTCTGCTTCACGTCGTGGCGCACGAAGCCCGCAGCGACGGGCAGTTCGGTGAACGTGCCCGAGTAGGTGTTCTCCATGCGGTTGAAGCGGCGGTTGGCATCCAGCGAGATGATCTTCGTCGTCGAGACCTCGCTGCCGTTGACCTCGTAGGGGGCGTAGGTCAGCTTCACCGTGGTGCGGATCGGGCCGTTGTCGAGCGTCTCGGCCGTCAGGTAGTTGTGGGGCATCAGCTGCAGCTCGCCGTTCACGAACGGTACGGCCGAACCGCCGCCGAGCGTGCGGCCCACCTTGTAGCAGTCCATGCCGTCGCCGTAGTTGTGGTGGTAGTCACCCTTGGCGTACCACTCGTTGATGACCAGTTTGTCGGTGCACTTCACCCAGATGTCGATGCCGGGCGTTACGAGCTGCTCGGGCGAGGTCTCCAGCGCCGGGCCGTAGAGGCGGTAGGCCACCTTGTTGTTCTCCCAGGCGTAGTCGTCGTAGCGCTCGGGAACCTGGCGTCCGTAGGCCTCGGCGGGGTAGGCCTCGCGCGTGCCCGTGACGATCGTGAAGTGTTCGGTCTGCATCGCGTCGGCGTCGACCTGGAAGATGAGCGACAGCGGCTCCGTGCCGCCGAAGTAGATGACCTGTGAGGGAACCTGCTCCCCCTCGTCGTCGAGTACGACGACGTTTTCGGGCGTCACGCCCTTGAGGGCTTCGATCTGCGACCAGGTGATTTCGACGGTTTCGTCGTCGCGGTCGATCTGCGTTGTGTTGGCGACATCGACCTTCAGGCTTTGCGTGCAGGAGGCCATCAGCACGGCTGCAATCCAGAGAATAGTGTTTTTCATAGATGTGTTGTTAGAAGTTTTTTCCTTTTTATTAGGCAAAATTACGATTTTTTCGTATATTGGTCAACCAAAGTGGCAAATAATCTACTTAATTCGGTAATTTTTTATACTCCGAATGGTGGAAAGTTGCTAATTTTACATTGTCGAAAAGGCCCCGTTCTTGCGGACCCGCCGACTTGAAACGATACGGAACCGAAATTCTGACCAAACAACAAGATGAAACAGTTTAACGACGACAATTTCCTGTTGCAGACCGAGACGGCGCAACGGCTCTACCACGAGCATGCGGCCAAGATGCCGATCATCGACTACCACTGCCACCTGATTCCCGAGTATGTGGCCTCGAACCACCGTTTCGACAACCTGTCGAAAATCTGGCTCGAGGGCGACCACTACAAGTGGCGCGCCATGCGCACGAACGGTGTCGACGAGCGCTACTGCACGGGCAAGGATACGACCGACTGGGAGAAGTTCGAGAAGTGGGCCGAGACGGTGCCCTACACGATGCGCAACCCGCTCTACCACTGGACGCACCTCGAGCTGAAGACCGCCTTCGGCGTGACGAAGCTGCTCAATCCCTCGACCGCGCGCGAGATTTACGACCACTGTACGGCGCTGTTGCAGCAGCCCGAGTACTACGCCCGGGGGCTGATGCAGCACTACAACGTCGAGGTGGTCTGCACGACGGACGACCCGGTCGATTCGCTCGAACACCACCTGAAGGTGCGCGAGGACGGCTTTGCGGTGAAGATGCTCCCGACGTGGCGCCCCGACAAGGCGATGGCCGTGGAGAATCCCGCCGAGTTCCGCGCCTACATCGAGAAGCTGTCGGAGGTTTCGGGCGTCTCGATCTCGAAGTTCGCCGACGTGATCGACGCGTTGCGCGTGCGCCACAAGTTCTTCGAGTCGGTGGGCTGCCGCCTCTCGGACCACGGCATCGAGGAGTTCTATGCCGAGGACTACACGCAGGCCGAGATCGACGCCATCTTTAATAAGGTGTACGGCGGCCAGGCGCTGACGCGCGGCGAGGTGCTCAAGTACAAGACCGCGATGCTCTACGAGTTCGCCGTCATGGACCACGAGACGGGCTGGACGCAGCAGTTCCACTACGGCGCCATCCGCAACAACAATTCGCGCATGTTCGCGCAGCTGGGCCCCGATACGGGCTTCGACTCGATCGGCGACTTCACCGTCGGCAAGCAGATGTCGAAGTTCTTTGACATGCTCGACCGCGAGGACAAGCTCACGCGCACGATCATCTACAACCTCAATCCGCGCGACAACGAGCTCGTCGCCACGATGCTGGGCAACTTCCAGGACGGCCGCTACGGCGCCGGGAAGATCCAGTTCGGCTCGGGCTGGTGGTTCCTCGACCAGAAGGACGGCATGGAGAAGCAGATGAACGCCCTCTCGACGCTGGGGCTGTTGAGCCGCTTCGTGGGCATGCTCACCGATTCGCGCTCGTTCCTCTCGTACCCGCGCCACGAGTACTTCCGCCGCACGTTGTGCAACCTCGTGGGCAACGACATCGAGCAGGGGCTGCTGCCGGCTTCGGAGATCGACTTCATCGGCCGCGAGATCATCGAGGGCATCTCGTACCGCAACGCCAAAAACTATTTCAATTTCTAAATAAACGCATCTGAACCATGAAAATCGTAACATTAGGTGAAATCATGCTGCGTCTCTCGACGCCGGGCAACACCCGTTTCGTACAATCCGACTCGTTCGACGTCGTCTACGGCGGCGGTGAGGCCAACGTGGCCGTATCGTGCGCCAACTACGGACACGAGGCCTACTTCGTGACGAAACTTCCCAAACACGAGATCGGCCAGTCGGCCGTCAATGCACTGCGCAAGTACGGCGTGAAGACCGACTACATCGCCCGCGGCGGCGACCGGGTCGGCATCTACTACCTGGAGACGGGCGCCTCGATGCGTCCCTCGAAGGTGATCTACGACCGGGCCCACTCGGCCATTGCCGAGGCCGATCCGCAGGACTTCGACTTCGATGCCATCATGGAGGGTGCGCAGTGGTTCCACTGGTCGGGCATCACGCCGGCCATCTCGGACAAGGCGGCCGAGCTGACGCGCCTGGCCTGCGAGGCCGCGAAGCGTCACGGCGTGACGGTGTCGGTGGACCTGAACTTCCGCAAGAAGCTCTGGACGAAGGAGAAGGCCCAGTCGATCATGAAGCCGCTGATGCAGTATGTCGACGTCTGCATCGGCAACGAGGAGGACGCCGAGCTGTGCCTGGGCTTCAAGCCCGATGCCGATGTCGAGGGCGGCGAGACGAATGCCGAGGGTTACAAGGGCATTTTCCGCCAGATGGCCGAGACGTTCGGTTTCAAGTATGTGATCTCGACGCTGCGCGAGTCCTTCTCGGCCACGCACAACGGCTGGAAGGCCATGATCTACAACGGCAAGGAGTTCTACGAGTCGAAGCGTTACGACATCAACCCGATCATCGACCGCGTGGGCGGCGGTGACTCCTTCTCGGGCGGCATCATCCACGGCCTGCTGACCAAGCCGACGCAGGGCGAGGCCCTCGAGTTCGCCGTGGCCGCTTCGGCGCTGAAGCACACGATCAACGGCGACTTCAACCTCGTCTCGGTCGAGGAGGTCGAGTCGCTGGCCGGCGGCAACGCCAGCGGCCGCGTGCAGCGTTAGCACACGGAGATTCCCGGCGGCGGGCGGTGTTTTCGGATGCCGCCCCGCTTCCGTTGGATGACGCAGAAAAGAAAAATTCAGATAAAAATACCAATAGATTATGGCTCGTTTCAATAAAATGCAAGTGATGGAGGCCATTGCCAGGACCGGCATGGTTCCCGTATTCTACCATTCGGATGCCGAGGTGGCCAAGCAGGTTGTCAAGGCGTGCTACGAGGGCGGCGTGCGCGCCTTCGAATTCACCAACCGCGGCGATTTCGCCTCGGAGGTCTTCATCGAGGTGATCAAGTTCGCCGCGAAGGAGTGCCCGGAGATGGTGCTGGGCGTCGGTACGATCGTCGATGCACCGACGGCCGCCATGTACATCCAGTACGGCGCCAACTTCGTCGTAGGTCCCTACCTGAACCCCGAGGTGGCGAAGGTCTGCAACCGCCATCTGGTCCCCTATACGCCGGGCTGCGGTTCGGTGACCGAGATCGGTCTGGCCCAGGAGCTGGGCTGCGACCTGACGAAGGTCTTTCCGGCGGGCAACGTCGGCGGTCCGTCGTTCGTCAAGAACGTCAAGGCGCCGCTGCCCTGGTCGAACATCATGGCTACGGGTGCCGTGGAACCCACCGAGGAGAACCTCTCGGCATGGTTCAAGGCCGGTGTCTTCTGCGTGGGCATGGGCTCGCAGCTCTTCCCCAAGGAGGTGGTCGCCGCCAAGGACTGGAAGGCCGTTACCGAGAAGTGCCGCTTCGCACTGGACGTCATCGCCCGCACGAAGAAGTAATGATCACTCACACGAACTAAAACCTAACGTATGACAAATACCTCATCAACCTCTGCAAAACTGATGACCAACTGGCGCTGGTGGATGTGCGTGCTGCTGTTCGTCGCCACCACGGTCAACTACCTGGACCGCCAGGTGCTGTCGCTGACGTGGAAGGACTTTATCGCACCCGAGTTCCACTGGACCGATGCCGACTACGGCACCATCACCGCCGTCTTCTCGCTCGTCTATGCCGTCTGCATGCTCTTCGCCGGCCGCTTCATCGACTGGATGGGCACGAAGAGGGGCTATCTGTGGGCCATCGGCGTCTGGTCGGCCGGCGCCTGCCTCCATGCCGCCTGCGGCTGGGCCACGATGCACATCGAGGGCTTCGAGTCGGTCAAGGCCATGACGTCGGTCGAGGCGGGATCGGCCGTGGCGCTGGCCGTCGCGTCGACGAGTGTCTGGCTCTTCCTTGCGGCGCGCTGCATCCTCGCCCTCGGCGAGGCGGGCAACTTCCCCGCAGCCATCAAGGTGACGGCCGAGTACTTCCCGAAGAAGGACCGCGCCTTCGCCACGTCGATCTTCAACGCCGGTGCGTCGGTGGGCGCGCTGGTCGCTCCGGCCACGATTCCGCTGCTTGCGCAGTACTTCAAGGATCAGGGTGTCGGCGGCGGCTGGGAGATGGCCTTCCTGATCATCGGTGCACTGGGCTTCCTCTGGATGGGCTTCTGGCTCTTCATGTATGAGAAGCCCGAGAAGTCGAAGCATGTCAACGAGGCCGAGCTGGCCTACATCCATCAGGACGACGCCGCGGATGCCGCCGCTTCCGCCGGTGCCAAGACCGAAAAACCCGAGAAGATCATTCCCTTCTGGCAGTGCTTCACCTACCGTCAGACCTGGTCGTTCATCACCGGCAAGTTCTTCACCGACGGCGTGTGGTGGTTCTACCTCTTCTGGGCTCCGGCCTACTTCTCGGACCAGTACGGCTACTCGTCCAGTTCGAGCATGGGCATTGCGCTGATCTTCACGCTCTATGCCATCGTGACCGTGCTGTCGATCTTCGGCGGTTACCTGCCGCGTCTGTTCGTCGACCGCAAGGGCATGAACCCCTATGCCGGACGTATGCTGGCGATGCTGATCTTCGCCTTCCTGCCGCTGCCCGCCCTCTTCGCGCAGAGCGCCGGTACGGTGTCGGTATGGTGGCCCGCGATCATCATCGGTCTGGCCGGTGCCGGACACCAGGCCTGGTCGGCCAACCTCTTCTCGACGATCGGCGACATGTTCCCCAAGTCGGCCATCGCGACGATCACGGGTATCGGCGGCATGGCCGGCGGTGTGGGTTCGTTCCTCATCAACAAGGGGGCCGGTGCGCTCTTCACCCACTCGGAGAAGATGGGCGAGGCCTTCCGCTTCATGGGCTTCGACGGCAAGGAGGCCGGTTACATGATCATCTTCTGCATCTGCGCCGTGGCCTATCTGGTGGCATGGCTCATCATGAAGACGCTTGTTCCGAAGTACAAACCGATCGTATTGGAATAGTCTAAAATTCTGACATACAATGATTAAGCAGTTGAATAAGTCGACCGTCGAAAAGGTCGACCGCCCCGTCCGCATCCTTCAGTTCGGCGAGGGTAACTTTCTCCGCGCCTTCGTGGACTGGCAGATCGACATCGCCAACGAGAAGGGCGTGATGAATTCGGGCGTGGTCATCTGCCAGCCGATCCTCGATCCCGAGCACAAGGTGCTGGGCATGATCGACCTGCTGCACAAGCAGGACAACATGTACCACGTCTACCTCGAGGGCATCGAGAACAAGCAGCCCAAGAAGGACGTGCGGCTGGTGCGGAGCGTCATGGATTCGTTCAATCCCTATGTCGAGTACGAGAAGTACGAGCAGTATTTCCTCTCGCCGGAGCTCAAGGTGACGATCTCGAACACCACCGAGGCGGGCATCCGCTACGAGGAGGGCGACGACCTCGAGGCGCGTCCGCCGAAGTCCTACCCGGCGAAGATGACGGCGCTGCTCTACAAGCGTTTCAAGCACTTCAACGGCGATCCGACGAAGGGTCTGTGCATCATCTGCTGCGAGCTGATCGAGAACAACGGCTCGACGCTGCACGAGTATGTGATCCGCCACGCGATGTACCACGGCCTGGGTGCCGACTTCATCGACTGGGTGGAGCGCAACTGCCACTTCTGCGACACGCTCGTCGACCGCATCGTGCCGGGCTTTCCGCGCGACACGATTGCCGAGATCAAGCAGGAGCTGGGCTATGACGACAACCTCGTCGTGAAGGCCGAGCTGTACCACCTGTGGGCGATCGGCGGCCCGGGTTACAAGGAGGTGATGAAGGAGCTGCCGCTGGACAAGGCGGGCCTGCACGTGATCTTCATGCCGTCGATCAAGCAGTTCCGCGACAAGAAGGTCCGCATCCTGAACGGCTCGCACACGGGCATGGTGCCCATCGCCCTGCAGATGGGCTGCGAGACGGTGATGGACGCCTTCAACACGCCCGACATCGAGAAGTTCGTCAACGACATGGTCGCCGAGGAGGTGATCCCGATGATCGAGGAGGACCAGGAGGAGCTCAAGCAGTTTGCCGCCGGCATTCTGGAGCGCTTCTACAACCCCTTCATCAAGCACATGCTGCGGTCGATCTCGCTCAACTCGCTGTCGAAGTGGGAGGCGCGCAACTACCCGACGGTCAAGGACAACTGGTTCAAGGCGCAGAAGGTGGCCACGCACGAGTGCTTCACCTTTGCGGCGCTGCTGTCGCTCTACGGCCCGAAGAGCGGCTTCGAGCCCGACGACACGAAGGAGTTTGTGGAGTACATCCGCACGAACTGGAACCCGGCCGACCTGGAGGGTACCGTGCGCAGGATCGTCTGCGAGAGCGGCATCTTCACGGTGAACTTCTCGGAGGTTCCGGGCTTCGTTCCGGCCGTTGCCGCCTACCTGGCCGACATCGAGTCGCTGGGCATGGCCGCTGCGCTCAAGAAGTTTCTCAACGCATAGCGCGGGTGCCGTTGCGGCGCCCCGATGAGCGAAACAAGCACATGTTTCAAGACCGGGCGGAGCCTCTCTGCGGACGCTCCGCCCGTTTTTTCAGATCACAAGACGACCATGAAACGATTTTTGAAAATCAATGCCGCGGACAACGTGGCCATCGCGCTGGCCGATGACCTGCATGCCGGCGAGACGCTCGACGTCGACGGCGTGCGCGTGACGCTGCGCGAGGATATCGCCCGCGGACACAAGTTCGCGCTGCGCGATCTGGCCGAAGGGGAGAACGTCGTCAAGTACGGCTATCCGATCGGCCACACGACGGCCGCCGTGTCGCAGGGCGCGTGGATCCACTCGCACAACCTGAAGACCAACCTGCACGACGACCTCAAGTACACCTATGCACCGAAGGTCTACGACATCGACACGCCGAAGAGCGATGCGAAGGTGATGGGCTACCTGCGGCGCAACGGCACGATGGGTATCCGCAACGAGCTGTGGATCGTGCCGTCGGTGGGGTGCGTCAACGGACAGGCGCAGGCCATTGCCGAGCGTGTGCGGCGCGAGTGCGACTGCTCGCACCTGGACGACGTGCGCGTCTATACGCACAACTACGGCTGCTCGCAGCTGGGCGACGACCACGTAAACACGCGGCGGGCCCTCGCGGCGCTGGTCAAGCACCCCAATGCCGGTGCCGTGCTGGTGCTGGGTCTGGGCTGCGAGAACAACCAGGTCTCGGCCCTCAAGGAGGAGATCGGCGCGTGGGACGACGAGCGCGTGAAGTTCCTCATCGCACAGGAGGTCGAGGACGAGATCGAGACCGGTTTCGAGATCTGCCGCGAGCTGGTCGAGCGCACGAAGGCCGACCGGCGTGAGCCGCTGCCGCTCTCGTACCTCAAGGTGGGGTTGAAGTGCGGCGGTTCGGACGGCTTCTCGGGCATCACGGCCAACCCGCTCGTGGGGCTCTTCTCCGACTGGCTCATCGCGCAGGGCGGCACGACCGTCCTGACGGAGGTCCCCGAGATGTTCGGTGCCGAGACGATCCTCATGAACCGGGCGACGGACCGTCCGGTCTTCGACCGGACGGTGCACCTGATCAACGACTTCAAGGGCTACTTCCGCCGCTATGACCAGCCGATCTACGAGAACCCCTCGCCGGGCAACAAGAAGGGCGGCATCACGACGCTCGAGGAGAAGTCGCTCGGATGCGTGCAGAAGGGCGGCGCGCAGCCCGTCGTAGACGTGCTCCGCTATGCGCAGCCGATCGGGCGGCAGGGTCTGAACCTGCTGCAGGCCCCGGGCAACGACCTCGTGGCCGCCTCGGCGCTGGCTCTGTCGGGCTGCCAGCTGGTGCTCTTCACCACGGGACGCGGCACCCCCTTCGGGTCGTTCGTCCCGACGATGAAGATCGCGACCAACTCGCAGCTCGCGCGCTTCAAGTCCAACTGGATCGACTTCAATGCCGGGACGCTCGTCGAGGACGAGGCGCCGCAGGCCGTGCTTGCCCGCCTGATCGACAAGGTGCTGGCCTCGGCCAACGGCGAACACCTGCACCACGAGAAGACCGGCTTCAAGGAGATTGCCATCTTCAAGACGGGCGTGACGCTGTAGTCCGGCCCCGATTTTTGCGGCGGGCGGGCCGGGAGGCATCCCGGTTCCGCACCGCCGTTTTTCGTTGAATACGGTTTTTACCGATTATACCGACAGTCATGAAACGGTTTCTGTTGATTCTTGCCGCGCTCTGCGGCGCATGGCACTCCGCCCGGGCCGCGGAGGAGGTCTATACGGTCGACTGCCGCGGCGGCGGGCAGTTCCGTAGCGTGCAGGAGTGCTTCGACGCCCTGCCGTCGAAACCCGCGGCGTGGCGCACGGTCGTCATCCGCCCGGGTACCTACCGCGAGAAGGTGACGCTCGACGTCTACAAGGACAAGGTGTGCATCGTGGCGGCCGAGGCCGGGACGGTGCGCATCGTCTGGGACGACTACTCGGGCAAGGTGGTCGACGGACGCGAGCTGACGACCTACGACAGCTACACGATGTCGCTCCAGGCCGACGACGTCTTCATGCAGGGCATCACCGTCGAGAACGATGCCGGACGGGTCGGCCAGGCTGTGGCCCTCGAGACGCGCGGCGACCGCATCCACCTCTGTGACTGCGCGCTTGTGGGCGATCAGGATACCTTCTTCACGAAGGGCTACGTCTCGCGCATCTACGTCGAGCGCTGCCACATCGAGGGAACGACCGACTTCATCTTCGGCCCCTCGATCGTGCTTTTCGACGACTGCACGATCCACTGCAAGGCCGACAGCTTCATCACGGCGGCCTCGACCACCGAGCGCAACCTCTATGGCTATGTCTTCCGCCGCTGCCGTGTCACGGCGGCCGAGGGCGTGACGAAGCTCTACCTCGGGCGGCCGTGGAAATCGACGGCCCGCACCGTCTGGATCGACTGCGAACTGCCCGCGGCGATCCGCCCCGAGGGGTGGCGCGACTGGCACGACACGGCGCGCCGCGGCACAGCCTTCTATGCCGAGTACCGCTGCACGGGCCCCGGTGCCGACCGCTCGGGCCGCGTGGCGTGGTCGTGCGCCCTGACCGACGAGGAGGCTGCCGCTTACGTCCCCGAACGCATCTTCGCCAAGAAGACCGGCTCGGAGCAGTTCCGCGACGACTGGCACGTCACACCCGCCTCGAAAAAAGAGGAGCCCGCCTCGAAAGTCGGGCCTGCCTCGAACACCGTCCCCGCATCGAAATAATCCCGTTTCCCGCCATGAAAACCCTGCTGCTGACCTGCGCCGCGCTGCTCGGTGCGGCGACACTGGCGGCCCGGGAGCCGCAGGCCCCCTGGACCGCTGACCTCGGCGACGGCACCTACCGCAATCCGGTGCTGTGGGCCGACTACTCCGATCCGGACGTCATCCGCACGGGCGACGACTACTGGATGACCGCCTCGTCATTCGCCTGCGTGCCGGGGTTGCAAATCCTCCACTCGACGGACCTCGTCAACTGGGAGATCGTCGCCGCGGCGCTGCCGCGCCTCTACGACGGGGCGTTCGACGCCCCGAGCCACGGCAACGGCGTCTGGGCCCCGGCCATCCGCTATCACGAGGGCTTCTACTACATCTACTGGGGCGATCCCGACCGGGGCATCTACATGATCCGCAGCCGTGACCCGCGGGGCGAGTGGTCGGCGCCGCATCTGGTGAAGGCCGCGCGGGGGATGATCGACCCCTGCCCGCTGTGGGACGACGACGGCCGTGCCTACCTCGTGCACGGCTGGGCCGGGTCGCGGGCGGGCTTCAAGAGCGTGTTGAGCGTCTCGGAGATGTCGGCCGACGGCGGGCGTCTGCTCGGCGAGGAGGTGCTCGTCTTCGACGGACACGACGCCAACCCGACGGTCGAGGGCCCGAAGTTCTACAAGCGCGACGGCTGGTACTACATCTTCGCCCCGGCGGGCGGCGTCAAGCCGGGGTGGCAGCTCGTGCTGCGCGCCCGTTCGCCGTTCGGCCCTTACGAGTGGCGCCGGGTGCTGCATCAGGGCGATACTCCGACGCCCGGACCTCATCAGGGCGGCTGGGTCGAGGATGTCGCGGGCCGTTCGTGGTTCCTGCACTTTGTGGACGAGTATGCCTACGGGCGCGTCGTGCACCTCCAGCCCATGACATGGTCCGATGACGGCTGGTGCCTGATCGGTGAGGACAGCAACGGCGACGGCGTGGGCGAGCCCGTTGCGCGGTGGCGGAAACCCGCTTCGCGCATCCCGTCGGCGCTCCGCATGCCCGTCATGAGCGACCGGTTCGACGGCCGCACGCTGGGGTTGCAGTGGCAGTGGGCGGCCAATCCGGCGGCAGGGTGGTATTTCCACCATCCGGCGGCGGGGTGCCTGCGCCTGATGTGCGTGCGGCGTCCCGACGGGTGGCGCAACCTCTGGGACACGCCCAACCTCCTGCTGCAAAAGGTTCCCGGGCCCGACTGCACCTTCACGGCGAAGGTCCGCTTCCGCGGCGCCTACGACGGCGACCGGGCCGGGCTGGTCGTGATGGGGGAGGATTACGCCCTGCTGGGGCTGGAGCGGCGCGACGGGACGACGCTGTTGACGCTCGCGCGCTGTGCGGAGGCCGATGGCGGTGCCGCGGAGCAGTCCGAAGTCTCGGTCGTGGCGCCCGACGGGGAGGTGTGGCTGCGATGTCGCATCGAACGGCAGCGCAACGACGACGGCACGCCCCGCATGTGCTGCCGCTTCTCGTTCAGCCGCGACGGCCGCCGGTTCGATCCCCTCGGCGAACCCTTCGTCGCGCAGGCGGGCCGCTGGATCGGCGCGAAGGTGGGCCTTGTGGCCGAAGCGGCGCAGCAGCGCAACGACGGCGGCTGGCTCGACGTCGACGAGTTTCTGGTAACGGAATAGACGGTGTCGGAGCGGGCCTGCGCCGGAGCGGATGCCCCGGCCGGGCCGAAGCCCGGCGTCGACCGGGACGGTGACGGCAGCACCCGGGTGCGGCGGGTCAGTTGCCCGCCTTGGCGCGGATCGTCCCGAGGCGGTCGGTCATGATGTATTGCAGCACCCCGCGCAGGAACATGTAGAGCGTGAAGGCGAGCCACAGGGCGTTGTTGCCGATTAGCGGGCGCCCGAGCCAGAAGATGGCGAAGTAGGCCGCCGTGGCACCGAACATCGAGTTGCGCATGACGCGCGTCTCGGTGGCGCCCACCATGATGCCGTCCATGATGAAGGGCATGGCCGATGCCACGGGGATGAGGATGACCCACACGACGTAGTGCCCGGCCAGCTCGGTGAGCGCCGCGGCATTGGGCGCCGCGGGGTCCATGAAGAGCCCCACGAGCTCGCGCCACCAGACGAGGTATACCCCCACGAAGAGCAGGGCGATGGCCGTGCCCCAGGCGAGGCAGCGGTGCAGGCAGGCACGCAGCGACGCGCCGTCGCGTGCGCCGATGAAGCGCCCGGTGAGGGCTTCGGCGGCGTAGGCAAAGCCGTCGTTCATGTAGGAGAAGAGCGTGAAGAGCTCCAGCAGCAGCGTGTTGACGGCCAGCAGCGCCGGGTCGTCCATGCGGGCCGACGCCCCCGTGAAGAAGGTGTAGACGGCCACGATGCAGAACGTGCGCAGGATGATGTCGCGGTTGATCCGGAAAAAGGTCTTGAGCGGTGTCATGTCGAGCACCTCGGACCAGTCGACTGCCGTGAGCAGGCGGCGGTAGCGCACGAGAAGCAGCACGGCCGAGAGCACGACGCCCGTCCACTGGGCGATGACCGAGGCGTAGGCGATGCCGACGATGCCCAGGTCGAGCCCGAAGGCGAACCAGAGGCTGCACAGCATGTGGACGATGTTGACCGTGACGGCCGTGCACATGGGGATCACGGCGTTCTGCATGCCCGTGAACCAGCCGTTGAAGCCGAAGAGCAGGATACCCGCCGGCACGGCCCAGATGCGCGTGTAGAAGTACTCGCGGGTCATCTCCGAGCCGTTGAGGGCCCACAGCGCCGCCTCGCCCACGGGGTATTGCAGGACGACCATCACCACACCCATCACCACGGCCACGGCCAGCGCGCGCATCAGCATGTTCGTGCATTCGCGGTAGTTGCCCGCGCCGAAGGCCTGCGCCGTGAGGCCGCTCGTGCCCATGCGCACGAACGAGCAGTTCCAGTAGATGAAGTTGAAGATCGAGACCCCGATGGCCAGCGCGCCGATCGTCGCGGCGGTGTCGGCGCCCCAGTGCCCGGCAATGGCCGTCGAGACGATGCCCATCAGGGGCACGGTGATGTTCGAGACGATGTTCGGCAGCGCAAGGCGCAGTATTTCACGGTTCATGCTCATACGTGACTGCAAAGATAGCATTTTGGGGCGGATTTGTGTCGGCCGGCGTTATTTCCCGATTAATTCCTGCCGGCGATGCGCACAATACGGAAAAATGGATTACCTTTGCCGCGTCATTTGCAATCATATACAGACACCAAGATGAAAGAGATCAAAAACGACACGACCTCCGTGCTTTCGCGCTTCGGCCGCGACAAGCGCACCCGTACCGTGACGGCGACGGCGGAGCGTGTCGAGCGTCGCCCGCGTTTGCAGCGTGAGGCTGCCGATTCGGAGCACCCGAACCATACGGAGCATGCGGAACGCCGCGCTTCGTACAATCCCCACTTTACGGCGGACAACCGTCCCCGCTTCGAGAAGCCGCACCGCGAGGAGGGCGACCGTCCGCACCGCACCTACGGCGAGCACTCTGCACACCGCGACGGCGAGCGCCGCGGACAGGGCGCCTACGGCGACAAGCCCCGCTACGAAGGGGCCCGCGCGCGGCAGGACGAGGAGCGCCCGCGCCGCAGCTACGGCGACAAACCCGCCTACCGCGGCGAGCGTGACGGCGAGGAGCGCGCAGCGAAGCGCTATGGTGCCGAGGGCCGCCGCAGCGGGGAAGGCCGCCCCTACGGCGAGAAGCGCTACGGCGAAAGGAAATACGGCGAGAAGAGGAGCGGCGAGAAGAAGTACGGCGGGAAGCCCGCCTACCGCAAGCGTGCGGAGGCCCCGGCCAATTACCCGAAATACAATCCTGAACGTCAGACGGGCGAAATCCGCCTGAACCGCTTTATCGCGCAGTCGGGCATCTGCTCGCGCCGTGAGGCCGACGACTTCATCACGGCGGGACTGGTCTCGGTCAACGGCGTGATTGTCACCGAACTCGGCACGAAGGTGAAGCCCACCGACGAGGTGAAGTTCAACGACAGCCGCGTGCAGGGCGAGAAGAAGGTCTATCTCGTGCTGAACAAGCCCAAGGGCTATGTCACGTCGCTCGACGACCCGCACGCCGGGAAGACGGTCATGGAGCTGGTCAAGGGGGCCTGCACGGAGCGCATCTACCCGGTGGGACGCCTCGACAAGAACAGCGTGGGGCTGCTGCTCTTCACCAACGACGGCGACCTGACGCGCCAGCTGACGCACCCCTCCTATAAGAAGAAGAAGGTCTACCAGGTGTCGCTCGACAAGCCGCTGACGCGCGCCGACATGGACCGCATCGCCGAGGGCATCACGCTCGGGGACGGCGAGATCTATGCCGACGAAATCTCCTACGTCAAGGAGAACAAGCAGGAGGTGGGCATCGAGATTCACTCGGGCCGCAACCGCATCGTGCGCCGCATCTTCGAGTTCCTGGGCTACAACGTCACGAAGCTCGACCGCGTCTACTATGCGGGCCTGACGAAGAAGAACCTCAAGCGTGGGGCATGGCGTTTCCTCACGCGCGAGGAGGTCGAGCGCCTCAAGTCGGGACAGTACGAATAACCGTCGGTCGGGGCCGGAGAACCTCCCCTTGTCTTGGGGCTTATCCTTGCCGCGGAGGTTTGTCCCGATTGCTCCGGGCCGTATGAAAAAGCGATTCTTCCCACACCGGGAAGAATCGCTTTTTTGTCGGGATAGTGTCGTTGGGTGCGGGCCGCAGCGGGGGGGGAGAACCTGTCGAGGGAGGACCTGCCGGGGACGGTGTTGTTGGGGAAGGTGCTGCCGGGGTGCCTGCCCGCCGGGACCGTGCCTGCCGGGAGTGCCTGCAAGGAAGAGTCCGCGGAAAAGCCTGCCGAGGGCATCTGCCGGGAAAACGTCTGCCGGAAGATATTTGTCCGGGTCCGTCGGAAAAATGCCTGTCGGGGGCATCTGCCGGGAAAAACGTCTGCCGGAAGATACTTGCCCGGGGACCGTCGGGAAAATGCCTGCCGGGAAAATGCCTGCCGGGGGAATGCCCGTCCGGGAAACGTTCGTCGGCCAAACTCCGCAGCGTCCGGCGTCCGGTCTTTCGTCGCCCCCCCCCTCCTGGCTGCTTTACCTTGTGTTTGTCGCCTGCTCCCAGGCCGTCTGCTCGTAGTACTCCTGCAGCCGCAGCGCGGGTTTGCTGGTCGAGACGCCCGAATAACTGGTGATGGGGTTCAGCCGCCCGTTGTAGGCCGAGTAGAACGACGGGGTGTTGAGGCGGCACTCCGCGGGGAAGGCCTCGTCGAAGCGTGTGCCGAATTCCGAGAGCAGGGCCGCATCGGAGCACGACAGCGAGACGTAGTGGCCCAGGTCGTAGAAGATGTGCGACGAGAGCCCCTCGTAGCTCTGCAGCGTGTTGAGGTCGAAATTCTGCCGCGCGGCAGCGTAGAGACGCCGCACGACATCGTCCAGCCCCGGCCGGCCGTCGCGGCCGTCGAGTGCGGCGGTGACGCAGAGCGAGATGCAGCCCGACTGCTCGTTGTAGGGGACGCTCTGCCAGTCGTTCTGGTAGAAGTCCCAGAAGGCGCGGCACACCTGCGTGAGCCGGTCGCCGATGCGCTCCCCGGTGAAGAGGTATGGCACGGTCCGGTCGTAGGGGAACCCGGCGGCCATGATCTCGCACGGCGAAGCAACGATGTAGTCGAAGCCGCCGCGCAGGTCGTAGAGCGTCTCGATGTTGGCCATGAAGCAGGCGTCGAAGATCAGGTAGTCGAACCGGTAGGGCAGCGCCTCGATCGCCGCGGCGAACTCCGCGATGTCGATCTCGTAGCCCGTGTCGCCGAACGAACGGGTCGGCTTCGCATCCGGAAGCGGCCGCCACAGGTTGTCGCTCACGGCCGCTGCGCCCGGCGCCGTGCCGTACTGCACACTCGCCGAGTAGATCGAGCCTGCGGCCTTCGGGACCCAGGCCTTGCCGTGGCAGCCGATGATGAGCCCGTACTCCTCGGCCGGGGCGTATTCGGCCACGTCGGCGAACATCTCCGCCAGCGACTGCGGCGCCGCGGCCGAGAACGACGCATACTCCTTGAGGGTCTCGACGGTGCTGCCGCCCGAGGCGTAGTCGTAGCGGACCTCCTGCAGCAGGGCGGCGTCGTGCCCCTGCGGCTGGTAGCAGACGAGGATGCGGCTGTCGCCCGGCACCTGTGCCGTGACGGCCTTGCGGATGCCGTCGATGTTGGTCTTGTAGTAGGAGAGCAGCGAACGCCCCGGCATGTAGAGCAGCATCGTGCGGGGTGCCGTGGCGGGGCTCTGGCATACCTCGAGGGTGCGCTCCGCACCCGAACTGCCCGTTCCCGTGCGGAAGGTCACCGTGCCGAGCGTGCGGCGCAGGTGCTCCCCGTTCTCCTGCGTGGCGGTCACCGTGACGACGGTCTCGCCCCGGCTGCCCGAGACGGGCGTGATGTCGAAGCCGCTGCCCGCGACGGTCAGCTCCCATGCTCCGTTGGCCGTTACGGTGACGGAGGCTTCGCTCCCGGCGGCCCCCTGAAGCACGACCTCTGCGGCCGAGAGTTCGAGCCGCGACGTCGGGGTCTTCTCCCTGCTGCAGGCGGCTGTCAGCAGCACCGCGCAGAGCAGCAGTGTATGTCGGATCGGTCGGATCATGGTCTTCTATTTATAGGTGCGGGGTTTGAGGTTGTTGAACTGCCACGTGCGGTCGCGCTTGTAGGTGTAGCCTTCGGGCTTGTTCCAGTAGATGCGGCTGAAGTCGAAGTAGAAGCCCTTGCGCTTTTTGCCGTCGACGACGTAGGGAACGGTCAGCGGCACGAACTCCACCGAGCGGCTGACGACGCGCGCCTTGTCGTAGGAGAGCCCGTCGGCCGTGAGCAGGTCGAGCGCATGGTCGAACATCAGGATGTGGCGCGGGGTCTTCTGCGTGAGGCCGTCGCCCGACTGGTTGATCGCCCGCAGCACGCCGTTCATGCGGTTGAAATAGGCGCGTTCCTCGTTCCTGTCGCCCAGCGCCCCGTAGGCGTAGGCCATCAGGTTGAGTATTTTCGGACTGAAAGGGTCGTGCTTGAGTGCCGCACGTCCCGTCTGGACGATCTCCTCCAGCCGCTCCACGGTGGGGTGGTCGGGATCGAGCCCCGAGGCGAGCAGCAGCAGCCGGTCCAGCTCGGGGTTCGTCTGCAGGGGCTTGTACTCCTCCTGATAGGCATAGCCGTAGTAGAGGTAGTGGTAATCCTCGTCCGTGAGGGTTTCGTCCCCGGCGTTGTAGCGCATCATGAGCGACGTGTAGTAGTAGGGCGACGAGGCGTCCATCGTCCGGTCGATGATGTCCTCCTCGTCGGGGACCTTGGCCGCGGCCGTGCGGGGCAGGGCCAGGAGCAGGGCCATCGTGACGAGCAGCATCGTCCGGACGGAGCGCCGCCGTGTGTGCCGGCAGTCGGCGTGGTGGGGGAATCGTATCATGGTCTTTTTTTGCACGAACGTATTTTCAGCGCAAATCGTATTCGGCGATGAGCTTTTCGAACCGTGCACGCAGGGCTGCCGTGCCCGGCACGAGCGGCAGGCGCATCGTGTCGCCGATGAGCCCCATGACCGAAAGAGCGCACTTCACGCCGACGGGATTGCCCTCGGCGAAGAGCGCTTCGACAGCCTCCTTCAGCGAGCGGTACTCTTCGTCGGCGCGGTCGAACTCCCCCTTTTTCGCGAGGTTCACGCACTGCATGAACCTCCGCGGGAAGGCGTTGGCCGCCACGGAGATCACGCCGTCGCCGCCGCGCCGCATCAGCGGAATGGTCATGGCATCGTCGCCCGAGAGGACGAGGAACCCTTCGGGACGGTTGTCCAGGATGCGCTGCATCTGTTCGATGTCGCCCGACGCCTCCTTGATGCCGATGACGTTCGGCACCTCGCGCGCCAGGCGCAGCGTCGTCTCGGCCGTCATGTTGACGCCCGAGCGGCCCGGGATATTGTAGAGGATCACCGGCAGGGGCGAGTGCTCCGAGACGGTGCGGAAATGCTGGTAGAGTCCCTCCTGCGACGGTTTGTTGTAGTAGGGCGTGACGCTCAGGATGGCGTCGGCGCCCCGCAGGTCGAATTCGCGCAGCTGGTCCAGCACCTCCGAGGTGGAGTTGCCGCCGCAGCCCATCACCAGAGGCACGCGCCCGGCGATCTGGTTGGTGATGAACATGGCGATAACGGCGCGCTCGGGCATGTAGAGCGTCGGGGTCTCGGCCGTGGTGCCCAGGGCGACGATGTAGTCCACACCGCCGTCGATGACGTAGTCGATCATGCGGGCCAGTGCCTTGTAGTCGACCCGGCCGTCGGGTGTGAAGGGGGTAATCATGGCGGCGCCTGCGCCTGCGAGTTTGGATTGCAGCATATATGTCGTTGTTTGTTTATATTATATGTATCCGTATGCAAAAATAGCAAAAACTTTGCAGGATCGGGCCCGAACCGCAAAAAAGCGGCTCCGGATCGTGCGAACCCGGCAGCGGGACCGGCCTGTCAGAAGAGGCTTCCCTGTGTGGCGCCGCCGTCACGACCCTGCGTCTGCTCCGCGGCGGCGGATGCGGTGTCCGGCGTGCCGTTGTCGTGTTCCTGCGTCTGCTCCGCGGCGGCGGATGCGGTGCCCGGTGTGTCGCCGTCCGGCGTGGGCAGCTCGTCGCGGACGGGCTGCCGGCCGGCGGTGTCCTCGCCGATCATCTCCATGAACTCCTCCTCGGAGAGGATGCGGATGCCCAGCTTTTCGGCCTTCTTCAGCTTCGCGGGGCCCATGTTCTCGCCCGCCAGCAGGTAGTCGGCATTGCCCGAGACGGCGGCGAGGTTGCGCCCTCCGTGCAGTTCGATCAGCTCCTTCAGCTCGTCGCGGCTGTGGGCGGTGAACTTCCCGGAGATGACGATCGACTTGCCGGCGAGCGAGTCCGAGGCCCGCTGCCGTTCGGCCGATTCGAACTGCACGCCTGCGGCCCGCAGCCGTTCGATGATGCGCAGGTTGCGCTCGTCGGCGAAGTAGTCGAGGATCGCGTCGGCGATCTTCCCGCCGACCTCGTCGGCCTGGGTCAGCTCCTCGTGCGTGGCCTGCATCACGGCCTCCAGCGAACGGAAGTGCTCGGCCAGGTATTTGGCCGTCGTTTCGCCCACGAAGCGGATGCCCAGGGCGAAGAGCACGCGGTGGAACGGCACCTGGGTCGAGCGGCGGATCGACGCGATGATGTTCTCGGCCGACTTCTCGCCCAGGCGCGGCAGCGGCGCCAGCTGCTCGGCCCTGAGGTCGTAGAGGTCGGCGGCGTCGTGCAGCAGGCGGTTGTCGTAGAGCAGTTCGACGGTCTCCTCGCCCAGCGACTCGATGTCCATCGCCTTGCGGCGGATGAAGTGCAGGATGCGCCCGAGAATCTGCGGGCGGCAGCCGCTCTGGTTCGGGCAGTAGTGCTTGGCCTCGCCCTCGTAGCGCACCAGCGGCGTGCCGCACTCGGGGCAGCGGGTGATGTAGCGGAACGGCACGCTGTCGGCCGGACGCTCCGAGAGCTCCACGCCCGTGATCTTGGGGATGATTTCGCCGCCCTTTTCGACGTAGACCATGTCGCCCGGGCGGATGTCCAGCAGGGCCATTTGCTCGGCGTTGTGGAGCGTGGCGCGCCGCACGGTGGTGCCGGCCAGCAGCACCGGCGCAAGGTTCGCCACGGGGGTGATCGCTCCGGTGCGCCCGACCTGGAAGGAGATGCTCTCGAGGCGCGTGAGCGCCTGCTCGGCCTTGAACTTGTAGGCTACGGCCCAGCGCGGCGCCTTGGCCGTGAAGCCGATGCGGCGGCGCACGGCGAAGTCGTTGACCTTGATGACCACGCCGTCGGTCGGGAAGGGCAGCTCGCGGCGCGCCGTGTCCCAGTAGGCGATGAAGTCGTCGATCTCGGCGCGCGTGTGGCAGATGCGCATCTTGCCGGAAACCTTGAATCCCCACGTGCGGGCCTTCGCGAGGCTCTCCCAGTGGGTCGTGAAGGGCAGGTCGTCGCCCGCCAGCTGGTAGAGCGTGCAGTCCAGCCCGCGGCGCGCCACGACCGCCGAGGCCTGCTGCTTGAGCGTGCCTGCCGCGGCGTTGCGCGGGTTGGCCAGCAGCGGCTCGCCCGCGGCCTCGCGCTCGGCGTTGAGGCGGTCGAACGAGGCGTAGGGCATGAGTATCTCGCCCCGGATTTCGAAGTAGTCGGGCCAGTCGTCGCCGTGCAGCACGAGCGGGACGCTGCGCACCGTGCGGACGTTGGCCGTCACGTCGTCGCCCGCCGTGCCGTCGCCGCGCGTCACGGCGCGCAGCAGCCGTCCGTGTTCGTAGGTGAGCGAGATGGCCGTGCCGTCGAACTTCAGCTCGCAGACGAACTCCGTGGGACCGGCTTCGCGCTCGATGCGGTCGATGAACTCGTGCAGCTCGTCGAGCGAGTAGGTGTTTCCGAGCGAGAGCATCGGGAAGCGGTGGCGCACCGTGCGGAACTCCGACGTGAGGTCGCTGCCCACGCGCTGCGTGGGCGAATTGGGGTCGGCGCATTCGGGGTGGGCCAGTTCGAGCTCCTGCAGTTCGCGCATCATCGCGTCGAACTCGAAGTCGGAGATCTCGGGCGCGTTCTCGACGTAGTATTTGTGGTTGTGGTATTCGAGCTGGCGGCGCAGCTCCTCGATCCGTTGCTGGTACATGGTCATATACAGTGGCTTGGCATCCCTCTTCCGGTACGCCGGGCTTCCGGAATTGCCCGTGCGGCGCATGCTGCGGAGCCGTGTCCCGGCCCGGAAAACGGGTGCATACGTTGTGTAAAGGTACATATTTTATGCGGAACGGCGGTGCAAAACAAAAAAAATGCAAAAAAAAATTGGAGATGTGGTGCGGTATGCAAATTTTATTTATACTTGCAGAAAATTTCGAAGCACTACTATGGCTAAACAGAATACGACGAAGAAACATATCGTAACGAGCTTCCATAATCTGACGCCTGACCTGCAGGAAGCGGTCCGGGCCCTGTATCCGTTGGGATTCACCGATGCGATGATGCGCATCGACAAACCCAACGGCGATTTTTTCTATGCCGTGCCGTTCGACACGGACGAGGTGGCCTACCTGGTGAAGATCGACGTGAAGATCGACGACAACGCCCAGGACGACGATACGCCCGATTACTACGACGACGAGATCAAGGGGGCCGACGAGCTGCAGGGCGCCGATGACGACGCTTCGGGCGACGCGATGGAGCCCACCGACGACGACGTCGACATCTGATGCCGCCCATGCCCGGCCGACCCCGCATCTTCCGGTTCGGCGCGCTCCGCATGGCGCCGTGGCTGCTGTCGGCCGCGGTTCTTGCGGCCTGCGGCCTGGTCGACGACAGCCGCGAGGAGCAGAGCAGATACCAGTACATTGTCTTTTCCGACAAGGCTTTCGAGAGTTACTGCCTCGAGACGTGGGATTTGAACGGCGACGGCCGCATCTCGCGCTACGAGGCGCAGCGCGTGCGCCGCATCGACTGCCCGGACCGCGGCATCGCGTCGCTCTTCGAGATCGGGGAGTTCGGGAACCTCGAACGTCTCGACTGTTCGCGCAACGCCATCGCCACGCTCGACGTCTCGCCGCTCGCGCGGCTCGAGGAGCTCGACTGCTCGCAGAACCGCCTTACGTCGCTCGATTTGGGCAGCCTGCGCGGACTCGTGCGGCTCGACTGTGCCGGCAACCGGCTTGCGTCGCTCGATCCTGGGAGCTGCACTTCGCTGGCGGAGTTCGACGGCCGCGACAACCGCTATCCGACACTCGACGTGAGCGGCTGCTCGTCGTCGCTTGCGGCCGACCTGACCCAAAATCCGCAGCTTACGCTCGTCTACGCCCGCCCGGGGCAAAGCGTCCGCGCCGAGGGCGCGACCGAGGTGGTTTACCGCTGATCCCTTCCGCCGCGAAGTTCCGGCCGGTCCGTTTCTGTCGGGCCGGTTTCGTTTTTTTTGCCGCCCGGGATGCCGCCGTTTCTGTCGGGCGGTTCCGTTTTTTGCCGCCCGGGATGCTGCCGTTTCTGTCGGGCGGTTCCGTTTTTGCCGCCCGGGTGCCGCCGTTTTCGTCGGCCCGGTCTTGTTTTTTGCCGCCCGGGATGCTGCCGTTTCTGTCGGGCCGGTTTCGTTTTTTTGCCGTCCGGGATGTCGCCGTTTCTGTCGGGCCTGCTCCGTTTTTTTGCCGCCCGGGATGCCGCCGTTTCTGTCGGGCCTGCTCCGTTTTTTTGCCGCCCGGGATGCCGCCGTTTCTGTCGGGCCGGCTCCGTTTTTTTTCGCCCGGGATGCCGCCGTTTCTGTCGGGCCGGCTTCGTTTTTTTGCCGCCCGGGATGCCGACGGCGCATTCCCGCCGTCCGGCGAAGGATGTTGCGTCGCCGGGAGTGTTCATTTTCGATTCTTTGTTGAAAAGTCCCCGGGGCGAATTTGGGGATTACGCCAAATTTTTTGTACCTTTGGATGCAAAAAATGTCTTTTGCAGCATTAAACAAACCGGATACAATGAAAAAAGTAGACGTGATCCTCGGCCTGCAGTGGGGTGACGAGGGCAAGGGAAAGGTCGTGGATGTATTGACGCCCCGCTACGAGGTCGTCGCACGTTTTCAGGGCGGTCCCAATGCCGGTCACACGCTGGAGTTCAACGGCGAGAAATACGTGCTCCGCTCGATCCCCTCGGGAATTTTCCAGGGCGGCAAGACCAACATCATCGGCAACGGCGTCGTGCTGGATGCCATTCTCTTCCGCGCCGAGGCCGAAGAGCTGGCCCGCAGCGGCCACGACCTGACGCGGCAGCTCTGCATCTCGAAGAAGGCCCACCTGATCCTCCCGACGCACCGCATCCTCGATGCGGCCTACGAGGCGGCGAAGGGCAGCGCCAAGATCGGCACCACGGGCAAGGGCATCGGTCCGACCTACACGGACAAGGTGAGCCGCAACGGCATGCGCGTGGGCGACCTGCTCGATCCCGATTTCCGCAATATCTACGCGGCGGCGAAGGCCCGCCACGAGACGATTCTGCGCGGGCTCGGCTACGAATACGACATCACCGAGCTGGAGAAGCAGTGGTTCGAGGCCGTGGAGTACCTCAAGCGCTTCCGCATCGTCGACAGCGAATATTTCATCAACGAGGCGCTCCGCGACGACCGGAGCATCCTGGCCGAAGGGGCCCAGGGCACGCTGCTCGACGTCGACTTCGGGTCGTATCCCTTCGTCACGTCGTCGAACACCGTCTGCGCGGGTGTCTGCGTGGGCCTGGGCGTGGCGCCGAACCGCATCGGCGAGGTCTACGGCATCTTCAAGGCCTACTGTACGCGCGTGGGCAGCGGTCCGTTCCCCACGGAGCTCTTCGACGAGACGGGCGACCGCCTCTGCTCGCTCGGCCACGAGTTCGGCGCCGTCACGGGACGCCGCCGCCGCTGCGGCTGGCTCGACCTGGTGGCGCTGAAGTATTCGATCATGATCAACGGCGTCACGCAGCTCATCATGATGAAGTCCGACGTGATGAACGACTTTGACACGATCCGCGTGGCCACGGCCTACGAGATCGGCGGCGAGCGCACCACGCACTTCCCCTATACGATCACCGGCGACCTGCGTCCGGTCTACACCGACTTCGAGGGGTGGCGCTGCGACCTGCGCCACTGCCGTACCTACGATGAGTTCCCCGCCGCGTTCAAGCGTTACGTGGAGTTCATTGAGCGCGAAACGGGTGTGCCGGTGAAGATCATCTCCGTCGGCCCGGACCGCGGCGAGACGATCGTGCGGTAGGGCATGCGTCCGCCGCAAAACGAAGCATGTAATCTGTAACCTTATACAACAGTAATGAAAGAAAACCTTAAAATTGTCGTATTGGCCAAGCAGGTGCCCGACACCCGCAACGTGGGCAAGGACGCGATGACGCCGGAAGGAACCGTCAACCGCGCGGCGCTGCCGGCCATCTTCAATCCCGAAGACCTCAATGCCCTTGAGATGGCGCTCGCGCTCAAGGACCGCGTCGCGGGCGCGACGGTGCACATCCTGACGATGGGCCCGCAGCGCGCCGCCGACATCATCCGCGACGCGATGTTCCGCGGCGCCGACGGCGGCTACCTGCTCTCGGGCCGCGAATTCGCCGGTTCGGATACGCTGGCAACCTCCTATGCGCTCTCGTGCGCACTGAAAAAGATCGCTCCCGACGTGATCTTCGCGGGCCGTCAGGCCATCGACGGCGACACGGCGCAGGTAGGCCCGCAGGTGGCCGAGAAACTCGGGCTGCCGCAGGTGACCTATGCCGAGCAGATCGTCGAGATACGCCCCGCATCGCTTGTCATCCGTCGTCGCCTGGCCAACGGCGTCGAGACGGTCGAGTGCCCCGTTCCGGCCGTCATCACGGTCAACGCCTCGGCTCCGGCCTGCCGTCCGCGCAACGCCAAGCGCGTGATGACCTACAAGTGCGCGCTGGCCAAGTCGGAGGTCGCCGCAGCGCCCGATTCGGAGGCTGCACGCCGCGTGGCCGCGAAACCCTATCTGCAGATCGTCGAGTGGGCTGCCGCGGAGGTCGATCCCGATCCCGCACAGCTGGGCCTGCAGGGCTCGCCCACGAAGGTCAAGAAGATCGAGAACGTCGTCTTCGCCGCCAAGGAGGCCAAGCGCCTGACGGCCGACGACGCGCAGATCGATTCCCTGATGAAAGAACTCATTGCGAGCCACACGCTCGGTTAATAGCCTTTGAATCCCGTTATGAACAACATATTCGTATATATCGAGCTCGAGGGCGGCAAGATCGCCGACGTAAGCCTCGAGCTGTTGACCAAGGGCCGCGAGCTGGCTGCGAAGCTGGGCGTGAAGCTCGAAGCCGTGGCGCTGGGTCACAACCTTTCCGGCATAGAAAAAGAGCTGGCCAAGTACGGTGCCGACACGGTGTGGGTGGCCGACGACGAAATCTTCGCGCCGTTCCGCACGCTGCCCCACACGGCCGTGCTGTGCGGCCTGATCGAGCAGGAGAAGCCGCAGATCGCCCTGTTCGGCGCCACGCCCGTGGGCCGCGACTTCGCACCGCGCGTCTCCTCGGCGCTGCACAGCGGTCTGACGGCCGACTGTACGCAGCTCGAGATCGGCGACCACAAGGACGCCAAGACCGGCAAGGAGTACACCGACCTGCTCTACCAGATCCGTCCCGCCTTCGGCGGCAACATCATCGCCACGATCGTCAACCCGGACCACCGTCCGCAGATGGCCACCGTGCGTGAGGGCGTCATGCGCAAGGAGTGCGCCGCGCAGCCCGCAGCGGGCGAGGTGAAGGCGATCGACTGGCGCAGGTTCGTCAAGGATACGGACCTCGTGGTGAAGATCGTCGACCGCGAGATCGCCGAGAGCAAGATCGACATCAAGGGCGCGAGCGTCATCGTGGCCGGCGGCTACGGCATGGGCTCGAAGGAGAACTTCAAACTGGTGCACGAACTGGCCGACGTGCTGGGCGCCGAGGTGGGTGCGAGCCGTGCGGCCGTTGATGCGGGCTTCACGGAGCATGCGCGCCAGGTCGGACAAACCGGTGTCACGGTGCGCCCGAAACTCTACATCGCCTGCGGCATTTCGGGCCAGATTCAGCACACGGCCGGCATGGAGGAGTCCGCGATGATCATTTCGATCAACACCGACCCCGATGCGCCGATCAACAAGATCGCCGACTACGCCATCACGGGTGACGTGAACGAGGTAATTCCCAAGATGATCAAGTACTACAAACAAAATTCGAAGTAATGGCTAATTTCTTTTCAGATAACAAGGATTTGCAGTTCCACCTCGGGCATCCCGCGATGCGCAAGATCGTGGAGCTGAAGGAGCGCGGCTTCGCCGAGAAGGACCTCTACGACCATGCGCCGCAGAATTTCGAGGACGCGATGGACTCCTACCGCCGGGTGCTTGAGATCGCGGGCGAAGTCTGCGGCGACGTCATTGCCCCGAATGCCGAAGGCGTGGACCACGAGGGCCCGCGCGTGGTGAACGACCACGTGGAGTATGCCTCGGGTACGGTTCAGAACCTCAAGGCGATCGTCGATGCCGGATTGAGCGGCCTGACGCTCCCGCGCAAGTACGACGGCCTGAACTTCCCGCTCGTCTGCTTCGTCATGGCCAACGAGATGGTGGCCCGTGCCGATGCGGGCTTCGAGAACATCTGGGGCCTGCAGGACTGCGCCGAGACGCTCAACGAATTCGCCTCGGAGGAGCTCAAGCAGCTGTTCCTGCCCCGCGTGTCGGCGGGTGCGACGTGCGCCATGGACCTCACGGAGCCCGATGCCGGTTCGGACCTCGGTGCCGTGATGCTGAAGGCCACCTGGTCGGAGGAGCGGCAGACGTGGCTGCTCAACGGCGTCAAGCGCTTCATCACCAACGGTGACGGCGACATCTCGCTCGTGCTGGCCCGCACGGAGGAGGGAACGACCGATGCGCGCGGCCTGTCGATGCTCGTGCACGACAAGCGCGACGGCGGCGTCAAGGTGCGCCGCATCGAGAACAAGCTCGGCATCAAGGGCTCGCCGACGTGCGAGCTGGTCTTCACGAACGCCCCGGCCCGGCTGGTCGGCGACCGCAAGATGGGTCTTATCAAGTACGTGATGTCGCTGATGAACGCCGCCCGTCTGGGTATCGGCGCGCAGTCGGTGGGTCTGTGCGAGGCTGCCTACCGCGAGGCGCTGAAGTATGCCCACGAGCGCGAGCAGTTCGGCAAGCCGATCGTGCAGTTCGCCGCCGTGTCGGAGATGCTCTCGAACATGAAGGCCAAGCTGCAGGGCGCCCGCGCGCTGCTCTACGAGACCACGCGCTTCGTCGAGATTTACAAGCAGTACGGCCACATCGCCCAGGAGCGTTCGCTCGAGGGTGAGGAGCGCCAGGAGATGAAGTTCTACAACCGCCTGGCCGACGGCTTCACGCCCCTGGTGAAGCTCTTTGCATCGGAGTACGCCAACCAGCTGGCCTACGACGCCATCCAGATCCACGGCGGTTCGGGCTTCATGAAGGACTACCCCTGCGAGCGGCTCTACCGCGACGCCCGCATCATGAACATCTACGAGGGCACCTCGCAGCTGCAGGTCGTGGCGGCGATCAACGCCGTGACGAAGGGCACGTTCATGGAGCAGATCGGACGCTATGCCGAGGCGGAGTATGCCGAGCCGATGCAGCCCGTCGTGGCGAAGCTCCAGGAGCTGACCGCGAAGCTCGCGGAGATGATCGCGCATGTCGAGGCCGGCGAGAAGGAGAAGGCCGGGTTCAAGGATTTCCATGCCCGCCGTCTGGTCGAGACCTCGGGTCATATCATCATCACCTACCTGCTGGCGCGTCAGGCCGGCGAGTGCGCCGAGTACGAGGCGTCGGCCCGCATCTTCTGCAAGCTGGCCGAGGGCAAGATCGCCGAGGCGTACAACTACGTGATGAACTCCACGACCGAAGATGTCGACCTGTTCCGCCAGGTGATCCGCACGGAGGAGTGCTGATCCCGCCGGATTTCCGAAAAAAGGGCCTGCTTCACATGAAGCGGGCCCTTTTTCGTTGCGGGTGTCGGGACCGGACGGCGCTCCGGTGGGGGAGGCTGCCACTCCTCGTGGGGAAGGTCAGGCCTTGACGGCTTCGTGTACCGCGGCGCGCGGAGCGTCGAAGAGGTTGAGGCCGAGCTGTGCGGCGATGTCGGCCAGCGCCCGCTGGGCCTTCACGGAGTTGCCCGCCGAATCGAGCGGCGGAGCGAAGGCCGCCACGCCCATGACGCCCGGCACGACGCCCATGATGCCGCCGCCGACCCCCGTCTTGGCCGGGAGCCCCGTCGTGAAGAGCCAGTCGCCCGTATGCTCGTAGAAGCCGACGGTGGCCATCATGGCGGTGATCTTCGGCGTCAGCTCCGCGCGGAAGACCTCCTCGCCCGTCACCGGGTTGCGTCCTCCGGCGGCGATCGTCGCCGCAAGGGTTGCCAGCTCTTTGGCCGTGATGCCGATCGAGCACTGCCGTGTGTAGAGGTCGAGCGACAGGTCGGGGTCGTCGTAGATGCGGTTGTAGTTCTTAAGCAGCCAGGCAATCGAGCGGTTGTTGAAGTTGGTCTCCGACTCCGAACGGTAGAGTTCGTCGATCACCCCGACCTGCGCACCGCAGAGCGCCTCGACGAAGCGGAGGATCGACTGCCACTTGCCGTCGCGGTCGCCCACGGGCTTGATCAGCGAGCAGGCCGAGATGGCCCCGGCGTTGACCAGCGGCGTCGAGGGGTGGTCGTTTTCGAGCAGGATGGCGATGATCGAGTTGAATGGCAGCCCCGTGGCGTCGGCGCCGATGCGGTCGAGCACCTCCTGCGCTCCGTACTGCTGCATGGCCAGCAGCGCCGTCGGGACCTTCGAGACCGATTCGATGCCGAAGCGGTACTCCGTGTCGCCCACGGCGACGACGGTGCCGTCGGTCAGGCAGGCCGCGATGCCGAAGAGCGTCGAGGGGACGTTGGCCAGGTAGGGGATGTAGTCGGCGTTCTTGCCGCCGGTCGTGTTCTTGACTCGGTCGTAGGCCCCGCGCAGGGCCTGTGCGACGTGCTGTCTGTCGATTTTCGGTGTCATGGTTGTCGGTTTGTTTGTTATTTGGTCGGTTGTTTCTCTTTTCCCGGATTCCCGGCGGAAGCGGGCTTCGGTTGTGCTTTCCTCGGAGCGGCGGCCGGGGCTGCCGATGGGGCCGGCGAAGCAGGGGCTGCCGGAGCGGTTCGTGCGGACGAAGTTGTCGGGGCTGTCGGGGCAGCCGGGGCCTCCCAGTGGAAGGGGGCGAACTCGGCGGCGGCCTGCGGGTCTCGCCACGAGGGCTTGCGCATGGCATAGATGATGAACGGGATGCCGACCACGATCACACAGCCGATGATGAGCACCGAGAACCAGACGGTGCTGCTGCCCGTGGCGATCTGTCCGGGCGGCACGAAACTCAACACGAAGGCCAGCAGCGAGCCGCTGAAGCCCATCGCGCCGAGCAGCCACATCACGCCGTTGCCGCTGCCCTTGCCCAGGCGGAAGGGTCGCGGTGCGGACTTCATCCTGTAGCGCAGGACGATCGCCGCGGCGAACATGAGCATGTACATGATCAGGTAGAGCAGCACGGTGAGCTGCGAGAGGATCTGGTAGAAGGACTGCACCGAGGGCATGACGACGAAGAGCAGCGCCAGCAGCGTCACGATGCCGCCCTGGATGAGCAGGATGTTGCGCTGCACGCCGATGCGGTTGGTCTTCTGGAAGAAGGGCGGCAGGTAGCCCGCCTTGCCCACGGCGAAGATACCCTTCGAGGGGCCGGCCACCCAGGTGAGCACGCCGGCCAGCACGCCGAACATCAGCGCCACGGCGATGACGGGCCCGGCCCACGAGACATGCAGGTAGCGGAAGTAGTTGTCGAAGCCGATGAGCAGCGACTGCGTGAGGCTGATGTCCTTGGCCGGGATGATGAATCCGAGCGAGAAGGTGCCCAGCACGAAGATGCAGACCGTCACGAGCGATCCGATGATGATCGCCCGGGGGTAGTTGCGCGAGGGGTTCTTCACCTCCATGACGTGGATGCCCATCATCTCCATGCCGGCGTAGAAGAGGAAGATGCTGCTCGCCAGCACGAGGTTGTCGAGCTTGCTCAGGTCGGGGAAAAAGCCCTGCGACATGTCCATGTTGTTGTGGCCCCCGGTGGCGATGTAGACGGCGCCGAGCACGATGAGCAGCCCGGCGGGGATGATCGTGCCGATCATGCCGCCCCACTTGCTGATCTTGCCGACCCAGTCGAGCCCCTTCAGTGCGATGAAGGTGGCGATCCAGTAGATGGCCAGCACCATGACCAGCGTGAAGACCTTGTTCGAGGCCAGCGCCATGTCGTGCGGTTCGTTCGTGCCGATGAAGGCGATCGACACGGCACCGAAGGTCAGCACCGTGGGGTACCAGATTGTCGACTCGATCCATTGCAGCCAGATGGCCAGGAAGCCCGTGCGGGCGCCGAAGGCCTCGCCGACCCAGCGGAAGACGCCGCCCTGCTTGTCGGAGAACATCGCCGCGAGCTCGGCGGCGACCATGGCCGTCGGGATGAGGAAGACGATGGCGGCGAACAGGTAGTAGAAGGCCGACGAAGGCCCGTAGACCGCCTCGGCGGGCAATCCGCGCAGGCTCACGACCGCCGTCACGTTCATGATGGCGAGTGTCATGACACTCAACTTGAAACCCGTACTTGCGGTGGTTTTCTTTACATCCATAGTGTTTGATTTTTTGTTTTGACCTCCCGAACGGTGCAACTACCGTGCAAATCCGTCACGGGATGCGTTTCGGGCTTCGCCGATGCGGAAATCTTCCCGAAAAAACGTATCTTTGCCTTCGGACACAAAAACTCATGCAGATGTACCGTACATTGCTTCTGATTCTTGCGGCCGTCGGCCTTGCGGCATGCGGCGGCCGCACGTCCCGCCGCCCCGCCGCGCATGCGGCGGCCGAAACGCCGGCCGTCTTCCTCCCGGCAATCGCCCCCGCCGAACTCTCCCCCGAGGAGCGGGTCGAATGGCTCCGCTGGCACTACTGGGACAACTTCGACTTCGCCGACACGACCTTCCTGCGGCGTGCCGACACGTTGCAGATGGTCGAGGCTTACGCCCGCTACGTGCAGCTGCTCTTCGCGGCCCCGACCGACGGTGCGCCGGTGGATTCGCTCATGCGCCGCGCCTCCGCGTCGCGCCCCATGCTCGACTACTTCGTCCTGCTGGCCGGTTACGTGCTGCACGACCCCAACTCGCCGCTGCGCAACGACGAGTTCTACATCCCCGTGCTGCGGGCGCAGCTCTCCAGCCCGTGGTACGACGAATACGAACGGCTGGCCCCGGAATACAACCTGAACCTCGCGTCGCAGAACCGCATCGGCCATCCGGCCAACGACTTCCGCTACACGCTCGCGTCGGGGGCCACGGGCACGCTCTACGGCATCCGTGCGGAGTACGTGCTGCTGTTCATCAACAACCCTGGCTGCCCGATGTGCCGCGAAATCCGCGAGGCGGTGTCGTCGTCGCCGATGCTCACGGAGATGATTGAGCGGGGGCGGCTGCGGGTGCTGGCGCTCTATCCCGACGAGGAGCTCGACGAGTGGCGCGCCTACCACGACGAGATTCCTCCGAGCTGGATCAACGCCTACGACGACGGCTGCGTGCTGCGCGAAAAGGGGTTGTACGACCTGTCGGCCATTCCGTCGCTCTACCTGTTCGATGCGCAGAAGCGCGTGCTGGTGAAGGATGCGACGGACGTGGCGCTCATCGAGGAGGTGATCGACCGCCGCGGATAGGGGACCGGTATAGGCGCAGCCTATCGTCGCATAAAAAAAGACAATCGTTTTTTTATGCGAACTTCGCGGCGAATCGTTATCTTTGCAACGTAGAAAAACGAATTATCAACCACACACAAAACATTACAAGATTATGGCAAAGAAATGGCGTTGTACCGTATGCGGGTACATTCATGAAGGTCCCGAGGCTCCCGAGCAGTGCCCGATGTGCAAGGTAGGCAAGGAGAAGTTCGTAGAAGTCGTAGAGCAGGAGGGTGACCTCGATTTCGTCACGGTTCACAAGATCGGCGACGGCAAGGGCGCCAGCAAGGAGCTCTGGGAGGGTCTGCAGAACCACTTTATGGGCGAGTGCACCGAGGTGGGCATGTACCTGGCCATGAGCCGTCAGGCCGACCGCGAGGGCTATCCCGAGATCGCCGAGGCCTACAAGCGCTACGCCTGGGAGGAGGCCGAGCACGCCTCGAAGTTCGCCGAGCTGATCGGTGAGGTCGTATGGGACACGAAGACCAACCTCTACAAGCGCATGAACGCCGAGTGCGGTGCCTGCGAGGACAAGATGCGCCTGGCCCGCCTGGCCAAGGAGGAGAACCTCGACGCCGTGCACGACACCGTACACGAGATGGCCAAGGACGAGGCACGCCACGGCAAGGGCTTCGAAGGCCTCTACAAGCGTTACTTCGGCAAATAATCGCCCGCAAGGAACATCGTATGACAAGGAGCGGCCCCGCATGCGCGGGGCCGCTTTTTTTCGTGGCGAAACTTTTTTTTTGGGGGGGGGAATTTTTATCTATCTTTGCCGCCGGTACGGACCCCGTACCGTGTGCAGTCTGATAAAATAAAAAACAATGTGATGATGAAAAAGCTGTTTTTGCCGATTCTGCTTTCGGCGTGTGTATTGGGTGCAGTCTCCTGCTCCAAGGACGAAATTCCCGGCGATCCCGACGGAACCGCCATCCTGAACATGTACAACGAGGAGAACGGACGGACGCTCCTCTCCGATTCGGATATCTATATCGACAATGCCGGGAACTTCGTGAGCCCGTCCAGCTGCCAGCTCTTCATGGTGGGCCGCCTGTCGGGACTGGGTGCCGTCAAGGCCTCGACGCTGACGAACCCCGCGCCGCAGGTCGCCGTGAAACCCGGATACGGCTACGTGGCCGTGCGGGGCGCTGCCGTGCGGCGCTTCCCGTCGCAGGCCACGGCCATGTCGCTCGATCCCGATCTGGGTGTCAACTACCTGAAATTCTATGTAACGGAGCTGCTCGAGGATGCCTCGGAAAACAGTTTGGGCGCCGTCGTGAAGTTCACCGTCGCCCGGCCCCGGAACTATTGGCTGCCCGAGTGGGGCTCGACGCCCTACGTGCTGGACTGCACGTCGAAGGGGCTCGGGGATACCGTCTCCGTCACGCTGCCCGGGGATGATTTCGAGGCCGACTTCGACGGGCAGGGTTACCTCTCGTGCGAGAAACAGGGCCGCCGGCTGGTCTTCAGGCTGCTTGACTGGCCCGTCCGCGGAGGCGGCTATACCCACCAGGCAACCCTGCGGCTGCGTGTCGGCGAGAGCTATACGGAGGTTCGCGCAGAATTCCGCTATTGACGTCCCGCATGCGGCCCGCGTCGCTGCGGAGAAGACGGAAAAAGCGTCCGGAGCAGGTTGCGCTCCGGACGCTTTTCACTTGTTGCCGACCCTGTGATGCCGTCTTACTCCTTCGGACACTCCCCGCGGCGCGGCTCGGTGCGGCGTGTCTCTCCACGGTCTGTCTCCGTGCGGCGCGGCTCCTGCGGTCGCGGCCGGAGACTGAACAGGGCCAGCAGCGGCAGGGCCTTCGCGGTGATCCAGCGGTAGCCCTCGCGGGCCGTGCGGGCCACTTCGTAGACGGTTTCGAGCCGCTCCCCGATGCGGGCGAGCGGTTCGCGCAGCGCCGCGAGCCACACCACCACGGCCAGCAGAAGGCAGGCGCCGCCGACGATGAGCGCCGCCGCGGCCATCGAGCCGGTGAGCGTCGCGAGCCAGAAGACCAGCGCCGCGAGCAGCAGCACCAGGCACGTCGCGGCCAGCAGCACGAAGAGGAGCAGCGCGACGACGAAACGGCCCGGCGCGGGCTCTGCGCGCGCCGGTTGCGGGGGTGTCATTTCTCCTCGCATCGGCAGCGGGCCTCCTCAATCATCTCCTCGACCTGCCCGACCTTGTCGCGGAGTTTTTCGACCTCGTTGTCAAGCAGGTCGCGGATTTGGCGGCGCAGGTCGGCGCCCGACTGCGGTGTGAAGAGCATCGTGAGGGCCGAGCCGAGAATCATGCCGCCCACGAGCGAGGCAATGACGATACCTGTGTTTTTCATACGCGTGATACTTTTTGAATGTACGGAAACGGCTTGCAAAGTCCGGGCCAAAGCATTATCTTTGGTCGCATGATCGAAGAGCTCCGGACCACCGTTTCCTTCACCGGACACCGCACCTATCGGGGCGAGGCGGATGCCTTGCTGCGCGATACGGTGCGGCAACTCTACGCGCGGGGGATGCGGACCTTTCTTTCGGGCATGGCGCTGGGCTTCGACCTTGCGGCCGCCGAGGCCGTGCTGGCGTGCCGGGCGGAGTGCGCGGAGCTGCGGCTGGTGGCCGTCATTCCGTTCGAGGGGCAGGAGCTGCACTATCCGGAGGCGGAGCGGCAGCGCTTCCGGCGGATTGTCGCGGCGGCGGACGAGACGGTGACCCTTGCGCGCGGGTACCACCGCGGCTGCTACGCCGTGCGGAACAACTACCTGGTTGACCGGGCCGCGCTGCTGGTCGCGTGGTACGACGGTTCGGAGGGCGGCACGCAGTACACCGTGCGGCGGGCTCTCACGCACGACCGCGAGGTGTGGAACCTCCATCTTGCGGCGCGGGTCTCCGTACAGCCGTATCCCGGGCTTTTCTGACTGGAGGGCGTGCCTGTTTGGCCGGCAATACTCCGGGTGCAAACGGACAGGGACACGATAAAATTCGTATCTTTGCCCTAACGGACAAATCAAATACGGAAAATCATGGCAGAAAAATCCCTTTACCCGTTTCGGGTCGAACCCCAGGAGGTCGACTTCACGCTGCGTGCGACGATCGCGTCGCTGGGTTCGGTGATTCTCAATGTGGCGGGCATCGACGCCCACGGCAAGGGCTTCGGTGTCGACGCCCTGAATGCCGACAACCATTCGTGGGTCCTCTCGCGCATGGCCGTCGAGTTCGACAGCCGCCCCGTACAGTATACCGACTACACCGTGGCGACGTGGATCAGCGACTACGGCCGTGTCCTCTCGACGCGTAACTTCACGCTGACGGATGCCGCCGGGCATGAATTCGGCCGCGCCGTCTCGCAGTGGGCCATGATCGACCTGCGGAGCCGTGCGGCCGTCGACCTCTCATGGGTCGGTCAGGCCCATGCCGAGGCCATCGTCGCGGCCCCGTCGCCCGCCGAGAAGCCCCGCAAGATCCGTTCGGTGGCGCCGACGCAGAGCATGGAGCACCGGGTCGTCTACAGCGACATCGACTTCAACCGCCATGTCAATACGATGCGCTACATCGAGATGATGTGCGACATGCTGCCGCTGGAACTGATCTCGTCGGAGGCACCCGTGCGGCTCGACATCCATTTCCTCAAGGAGTGCCGCTACGGGCAGACGCTTACCGTCGGCTGCGAGCTGCACGAACGCTCGGCGCTCTTCGAGGTGTGCGGCGAGCCGGGCGTGGCGGCCGTGCGTGCCGGGTTTGAGTGGCGGTAGGCGATGCGATCGGCCTGTGCGCCGGGTTTGAGTGGCGGTAGGCGATGCGATCGGCCTGTGCGCCGGGTTCGGGTGGCGGTAGGCGATGCGAACGGCCGTGCGTGCCGGATTCGGGTGGCGGTAGGCGATGCGATCGGCCGTGCGTGCCGGGTTTGAGTGGCGGTAGGCGAAGCAGTCGGTCTGTGCGCCGGGGCCCGGGTGCCGCAATCCGGCATCCTGTCGGCAGTGGGGCGGCGTCCGCCTGTAAAATATATCGGGATTCCGGCTTCGGGTCCCGATTTTTCGTCTTCTTTGTAAAAGACAGGAGGCGGTTCGGCACAGCCAAACCAAAAAACTTCGTTTTCGTTTGCCTCTGCACTCGTCTTTCGCTATCTTTGTCGATATGAAGATCACGATTCTGGGACCCGCCCATCCCTACCGGGGCGGATTGGCTTCGATCATGGAGATTATGGCCCGCACGTTCCAGCGGCGCGGCGCGGAGGTCGACATCCGCACCTTCACGCTGCAATACCCTGCGCTGCTGTTCCCGGGCAAGAGCCAGACGCTCACGACCTCTGCGCCCGCCGACCTGCGCATCTGCCGCTGTGTCAATACGGTCAACCCCTTCAACTGGCTGCGCATCGGCCGCCTCATCCGGCGCGAGCGGCCCGATTTCGTGCTGATGAAGTACTGGACACCCTTCATGGCGCCCTGCTTCGGGACGATTGCGCGCCTGGCCCGCCGCAACGGACATACGAAGGTCATCTGCCAAATCGACAACGTCGAGCCGCACGAACACCACTTCATCGACCGGCCCTTCAACCTTTACTTCCTGCGTGCGGTCGACGGCTTCGTCTACATGTCCGAGCAGGTGCACCGCGAACTGGAGGCCTATATCGACGCGCCGGCGCTCTTCTCGCCGCACCCGCTCTTCGAGAACTTCGGCGAGCGTGTCGACCGTTCGGAGGCGTGCGTGCGGCTGGGGCTCGACCCCGCCTGCCGCTATGTGCTCTTCTTCGGGCTGGTGCGCGACTACAAGGGGCTGGACCTGCTGCTCGACGCCTGGGCGCAGCTGAAACGCGCGGGCCGCACGCAGGGCCGCCGGCTGATTGTCGCGGGCGAGTTCTACACCTCGAAGGAGCCCTACCTGCGGCAGATTGCCGCAAACGGCCTGGTGGACGAGGTGATCCTCCACGACTACTTCATCCCCGACGAACGGGTCAAATACTACTTCTCGGCGGCCGATTTTGTCGTGCAGCCCTACAAGACGGCGACGCAAAGCGGCGTGACGCAGATTGCCTACCAGTTCTGCGTGCCGATGGTCGTCACGCGTGTCGGGGGGCTGGCCGAGATTGTGCCCGACGGCCGCGTGGGGTATGTCTGCGAGCCGACGGCGGAGGGGGTGGCCGATGCCGTCGTGCGGATGTATGCCGACGGGGTGCTCGAGCGCTTCCGCGAAAACTGCGTCGAGGAGCGCCGCCGTTTCTCGTGGGAGGAGATGTGCACCCGCATCGAGGAGGTCTACCGCCTGGCCGCGGAGCGGTCGCGATAGGGGGCGGCAGCGTGTCGACAGCCGATTGCCGACTGCCTTTTCCGGCCGTCTTTTCCTCCCGCCGACCGCTGCCCCGTTCCCTGACCGTCAGTCGTCAGTCTGTTTGCTGCCCGTCGGCTGTCAATCCTGTTTGCCGAAGCCCTGCCGCTGCCTGCCAGCCGCCAGTTCCGGTTGCTGCCCGTCGGCCGCCTGCTGTCAATTCCATTTGCCAACCGCCGACCCCATTTACTGACTGCCGGGTGCTGCCCGGCCGGGCGTGCCGCTCCGGACCGTATGCCGGTGCGCTGTTCCGGCCGCATTTCCGAACCTTCCCGATGAATAATTTTTTGCCGTGCGAAGTCCCGCTTTGCGGGATTTTTCCTATCTTTATATCCATGTTTCGGACCTTAAAAACTCAAAACCTGTAATATGACGAACACTCCGATGATTTTCTGGGTCGTACCCGTCGCTTCCGTCGTCGCGCTGGCCTTTGCCTGGGCCTTCTACCGCCTGATGAAGCGCGAGGACGAGGGTACGCCGCGCATGCGCGAGATCGCCGCGCACGTGCGCATGGGCGCCATGGCCTACCTGCGGCAGCAGTACAAGGTCGTGGGGCTCGTTTTCGTGGTTCTGGCACTCTTCTTCGCCTACCTGGCCTACGGGGCGGGCGTGCAGAACGGATGGGTGCCCTTCGCCTTCCTCACGGGCGGCTTCTTCTCGGGCCTGGCCGGATACTTCGGCATGAAGACCGCAACCTACGCCTCGGCCCGCACGGCCAATGCCGCGCGGCAGTCGCTTGACCGCGGCCTGAAGGTCGCCTTCCGCAGCGGCGCTGTGATGGGTCTCGTGGTCGTGGGCCTCGGCCTGCTCGATATCTCGTTCTGGTATATGATCCTGAACCACTTTGTTGAGGCAACGGGTCCGCAGAAGCTCGTGGCCATCACCACGACGATGCTGACCTTCGGCATGGGTGCCTCGACGCAGGCGCTCTTCGCGCGTGTCGGCGGCGGCATCTACACGAAGGCGGCCGACGTGGGCGCCGACCTTGTGGGCAAGGTCGAAGCCGGCATTCCGGAGGACGACCCGCGCAACCCGGCGACCATCGCCGACAACGTGGGCGACAACGTGGGCGACGTGGCCGGCATGGGTGCCGACCTCTATGAGAGCTACTGCGGCTCGGTGCTGGCGACGGCGGCCCTCGGTGCCGCGGCCTTCGCCACGACGGGCGGCGAGACGATGCAGCTCAAGGCCGTGCTGGCGCCGATGCTGATTGCCGCCGTGGGCATCGTCCTCTCGATTATCGGCATCTTCCTCGTGCGCACGAAGGAGGGGGCGTCGATGCGGGAGCTGCTGCGCTCGCTCGGGCGCGGCGTGAATGTCAGCTCGGCGCTCATCGCCGTGGCGACGTTCGGCATCCTCTACCTGCTTGACATCCAGAACTGGGTCGGCCTCTCGTGCTCGGTCATCACGGGCCTCGTGGCCGGCATCATCATCGGCCAGGCAACCGAATACTACACGTCGCACTCCTACAAGCCGACGCAGAAGATCGCCGGCAGCGCGCAGACGGGTCCCGCCACGGTCATCATCGCCGGCGTGGGCTCGGGCATGATCTCGACGGCGATTCCCGTCGTGACAATCGGCGTGGCGATTATCCTGGCCTACCTCTGCGCCATCGGCTTCGACATGGAGCAGATGCTTGCGCCGCAGAACATGTCGCTGGGCCTCTACGGCATCGGCATCGCGGCCGTGGGCATGCTCTCGACGCTGGGCATCACGCTGGCGACCGACGCCTACGGACCCATTGCCGACAATGCGGGCGGCAACGCCGAGATGAGCGGCCTGGGTGCCGAGGTGCGCAAGCGCACCGATGCGCTCGACGCGCTGGGCAACACGACGGCCGCCACGGGCAAGGGCTTCGCCATCGGTTCGGCGGCCCTGACGGCGCTGGCGCTGCTGGCCTCCTACATCGAGGAGATACGCATCGGCCTGCTGCACAACGGCATTGAGGTGCTTGCGATGCCGAACGGCACGGAGCAGCTCGTGCAGAGCGCCTCGATCCTCGATTTCATGGAGTACTACCGCATCTCGCTGATGAACCCCACGGTGCTCATCGGCATCTTCATCGGTGCGATGATGTCGTTTCTCTTCTGCGGTCTGACGATGAATGCCGTGGGACGCGCCGCCGAGAGCATGGTGCAGGAGGTGCGGCGCCAGTTCCGCGAGATCAAGGGCATCCTCACGGGCGAGGGTACGCCCGACTATGCGCGCTGCGTGGCCATCTCGACGCGCGGAGCACAGCGTGAGATGCTCTTCCCGAGTCTGCTGGCGATCATCGTGCCGGTGGTCGTGGGCCTTGTCTTCGGCGTGGCGGGCGTCATGGGCCTGCTTGTCGGCGGCCTGAGCTCGGGCTTCGTGCTGGCGGTCTTCATGGCCAATGCCGGCGGTGCGTGGGACAACGCCAAGAAGATGATCGAGGAGGGACACTACGGAGGCAAGGGCTCCGAGTGCCACAAGGCAACGGTCGTGGGCGATACGGTGGGCGATCCGTTCAAGGATACGTCGGGCCCGTCGCTCAACATCCTCGTCAAGCTCATGTCGATGGTCGCCATCGTCATGGCCGGTCTGACCGTGGCTTTCCACCTCTTCTGATCGGATTACCTATTATTATAGTTTATAGGGCCTCGCCTTCCGGACGGGGCCCTTTTTTGGAAATCATGTCGAACCGAACTTTCTGAATCCATGCGAAAGATTCTTTTGCCGCTGCTGTTGCTGGGCGTCTCGTGCGGCAGCGATGTCGTGTACCGCACCGCAAGTTACGAGCTGTTGCGCGACGGGGTGGTGCAGGCACAATATACGGCCCGCGTGCTCTCCGATACGGAGATCGTCTCCGACTTCACGGGTGCCGCGCCGGGCGCCGACAGCGTGGCCGAACAGCGCTGGCGGCTCGGGACCGATATCTCGGCCTATCCCCGGTTGAGCGGGGGCCTGCCCGTCGAACGGGTCATGTACAACCTTTCGCTCGACGAGGTGAACCGTGCCGTCGAGCCCGATTCGACGCTCCGCACTGGCCGGAACTGGAGCGGCGTGTGGACGCGCGACGTGAGCTACAGCATCCTGCTGGCCATGGCGCACGTGCAGCCCGAGGTGGCGAAAAAGAGCCTGATGCGCAAGGTCGACCCTCTGGGCCGCATCGTGCAGGATACGGGTACGGGCGGTGCCTGGCCCGTCTCGTCGGACCGCATGATCTGGGCCGTGGCGGCCTACGAGGTCTACAAGGTCACGGGTGACGAAGCGTGGCTCGATACGGTCTGGCCCGTGATCCGCCGTTCGGTGGAGGACGACATGCAGGTGGTCTACGATCCCGTCACGCAGCTCGTGCGCGGCGAGAGCTCCTTCCTCGACTGGCGCGAGCAGGAGTATCCGCGCTGGATGCAGCCGGCGGACATCTATGCCAGCGAGAACCTCGGGACCTGCGCCGTGCACTGCCGCGCCTGCGAGGTGCTCGCCGAGATCGCGGCCCGGCGGGGTGAGGCGGAGCTTGCCGCGAGGTACGCCCGCCATGCCGCACTGCTGCGCGAAGGGATCAACGCCCGGCTCTGGATCGAGGAGCGGGGCTACTACGGGCAGTTCCTCTACGGACGCGACACGCTGCTGCTGTCGCCCCGCAGCGAGACGCTCGGCGAGGCGCTCTGCATCCTGTGGGACATCGCCCCGGCCGAGCGTGCCGCACGCATCGTCGAGCAGGTCCCGTCGCTCGATTTCGGCACGCCGTGTTTCTTCCCGGGCATTCCCGACGTGCCGCCCTACCACAACGATGCCGTGTGGCCCTTCGTGCAGGCCTACTGGACGCTGGCGGCGGCCCGCACGGGCAACGAACCCAACGTCCTCCACGGCATCGGCGCCATCTGGCGGGCCGCGCTGCTCTTCCTGACCAATCAGGAGAACTTCGTCAGCTGGTCCGGCGACCGCCACGGCACGCAGATCAACTCGGCGAACATGCTGTGGAGCCTTTCGGGCAACCTCGCCCTTACGTACCGCCTGCTCTTCGGCATCGGCTTCGAGGCCGACGGGCTGCGCTTCGCCCCCTTCGTTCCCGAGGCGCTCGACGCGCCGCGGCGTCTGGAGAATTTCCGCTACCGCGAGGCGCTGCTCGATATCTCGCTGTCGGGCTGGGGCAACCGCATCGCCTCGTTCCGCGTGGACGGCGTCGAGCAGGAGCCCTTCCTGGCGGATACCCTCCGCGGACGGCACGCCGTCGAGATACGCCTGGCATCGGAGCCGCTGCCCGCAGGCCGGATCAACCTGACCGAAAACCTGTACTCGCCCCGCACTCCCGAGGCGGACTTCGGCATCGACCGTCTGCTCTGGGAGCCCGAGGAGGACTGCACCTACCGCATCTACCGCGACGGGGCGCCTGTCGGTGAGACCTCCGACGCCGTGTTCCCGCTGCCCGACGACGCGACCGGGAGCTGGCAGGTGACGGCCCTTTCGGCCGAAGGGGTCGAGTCGTTCGCCAGCGAGCCCGTCGCGAGCTACCGCACGACGCGCCTTTACGAGGCGGAGGACTATGCCCCGGCTGCCGCCTGTCCCTACGAGGGGTATTCGGGCCGCGGGTTCGTCGAGATCGCCCGGACGGTCAACCGGCGGATCGAGATTCCGATCCGGATCGGGGAGCCGGGAGAGTACGTCCTTGCGTGGCGCTATGCCAACGGCAACGGCGCGGTGGAGACGCACAACCGCTGTGCGCTGCGCACGATGCGTGTGGACGGTGCGCATGCCCGCTGCGTGGTCTTCCCGCAGCGCGGCGAAGGGGCCTGGGACGAATGGGGCCTGACGAACCGTGTCCGCATGGCCCTCACGCCGGGCCGTCATGTCGTGACGCTGGAGTTCTGTCCGTGGAACGAGAACATGCACATGGAGGTCAATCAGGCGATGGTGGACTGCCTGGTGGTCTCGCGCGCCGACTGATTCTTCGGCCGGTGAGCGGGAGGTCCGGAACCGTTCCGGACCTCCCGCGCCGTATCCGGACGGGAGGGGACCGGCTTTTTTTGCCGTCCGCACCGGAGAAATGTCGGGCGAAAAGCGTATCTTTGCCGCATGAAAAATATCGTTTTCGACCTCGGCGGCGTCCTTTTCGCCCGCGACAAGCACAAGTGCACACCCGAATTCATCGACTTTTTCCGCTTCATCCGCACCGACCCGATGCCCGACTTCTGGGTCGAGTACGACCGCGGTACGCTGACGCTCGATCAGGTGATCGACGCCCTGTGCGCCCTGCACGGATGCACGCCTGACGTGGCCCGGGCCCATGTGCGGGAGGCGATCGACCGGCAGGAGCCCGTGCGGGCGACCGAACGGCTCGTCGGCGAGCTGAAGCGGGCAGGATACCGCCTCTACGTGCTGTCGAACATGTCGCGCGAGTTCATCGACTTCCTGCGGCGCGCCGACGTCTACGCGCTCTTCGACGGCGAGGTCGTCTCGTGCGAGGAGGGTACGGTCAAGCCCGAGCCGCGCATCTACCGCATCCTGCTCGACCGTTACGGGCTCACCCCGGCCGATACGCTCTTCATCGACGACCGCACGGCCAACATCGCCGCGGCACGCGAGGCCGGCATCGACGGCTTCCTGTTCGATGCGCACGATCCCGAGGCTTCGTGCGAAGCCCTGCGGCAGCGCCTGCTCTGACGACGCACGGTGCCGTGCGGGCCTGCTCTGCCCGGCGGCCGTCCGCCTTTTTTCCGCCTTCATGCTCCGCGGCATCCGTTTGCGGCACGCTCCTTGCGCTGCAGGCGGCGTATGGCTTCGATCCGTGAACGATACTGGCGCTATTCGCTCGTCGCCCTCATCCTCGGCATGGGGGTGACGGTCTTCGTCGAGCTGATTCCCTTTCTGGGCGGCCTGCTGGGTGCCGCGACGATCTACGTGCTGCTGCGCGGGCAGATGGTCCGCCTCACCGAACACCGGCACTGGCGGCGCAGTGCGGCGGCGTGGCTGCTGCTGGGCGAGGCCGTTCTCTGTTTCCTCATCCCGATCAGCGGCATCGTGTGGCTCGTCGTCGGCAAGGTGCAGGACGTGACGCTCGACCCGCAGTCGCTCGTCGCGTCGGTCCGGCATGTCGCCGGCGTGATCCGCATCCATACGGGCTACGACCTCTGGCAGGAGAGCAACCTGCGCGAGCTGCTGGGGTATCTGCCGAAGGTAGGGCAGCAGCTCGTCGAGGCAATCGGCAGCTTTGCCGTCAATGTCGTCGTGCTGCTCTTCGTGCTCTACTTCCTGCTCGTCGGCGGCTGCCGCATGGAGGCCTACGTCCGCGAAATGCTCCCCTTCAGCCGCAGCGAGGGGAGCGACGTGCTGCGCGAAATCCACCGCATCGTCCGCTCGAACGCCATCGTCATCCCGCTGCTGGCCCTCGCGCAGGGATTTGTTGCCTGGGTGGGCTACGTGATCTTCGGTGTGCACGGGACGCTGATATGGGGCGTGCTGACGGGCTTCGCCACGGTGATCCCGATCGTCGGCACGGCGCTCGTGTGGGTGCCCCTGGCCCTCTACATGGGGCTGGCGGGGCAGTGGGGAGAGGCCGTCGGGCTGCTGCTCTACGGCGTGCTGGTCGTCACGCAGGTCGACAACATCCTGCGCATGGTCCTGCAGAAGAAACTCGACAACACGCATCCGCTCGTCACGATCTTCGGCGTCATCATCGGACTGTCGCTCTTCGGCTTCATCGGCCTGATCTTCGGGCCGCTCCTGCTGGCGATGCTCGTCTTTTGCGTCGACCTCTTCAAGCGCAAGTACCTCGACGTCGCGCCCGGCCGCGAACTTTTCGATCCGGACGGTGCTCCGGAGCGTTGAAACACCGCGTGAGGAGCTGTGATTTACGGAAAGTAAGTTCCGGTGGTGATTTTTTGCAAATTTTTTCGCAAAATTGTTGGAAATCCGAATTGTTTATTATCTTTGTTATCGGAATAACAGTAACGCAGTAAAACCCTTAAATTTCCTATACAATGGCGAGAAATCTCAAGATCAGAGACCTTACGTTGCGCGACGGACAGCAGTCCTCGTTCGCAACCCGCATGAACCAGGCACAAATCGACCGTTGCCTGCCTTATTACAAGGATGCGAATTTCTATGCGATGGAGGTGTGGGGCGGAGCCGTGCCCGACTCGGTGATGCGCTACCTGAACGAGAACCCCTGGACCCGTCTGGAGAGCATTCACAAGGCGGTGGGCAACGTCTCGAAGCTCACGGCCCTGTCGCGCGGCCGCAACCTGTTCGGCTATTCGCCCTACACGGATGAGATCATCGACGGCTTCTGCCGCAACGCCATCGAGAGCGGTCTGGGCATCATGCGTATCTTCGACGCCCTGAACGACGTGGACAACGTGAAGTCGACGGTCAAGTACGTGAAGCAGTACGGCGGCATCGCCGACTGCGCCGTCTGCTATACGGTCGACCCGAAATACCCCGAACCGACCTTCATGCAGCGCCTGATGGGCAAGAAGAAGCACGAGCAGGTCTTCACCGACGCCTACTTCCTCGACAAGGCCCGCCAGATGGCGGCCCTCGGCGCCGACATGATTACGATCAAGGACATGTCGGGCCTGATTCCGCCGCGCCGCGTGGCCACGCTCGTCAAGCTCTTCAAGCAGCACCTCTCGATTCCGGTCGACTTCCACACCCACTGTACGCCGGGCTACGGTCTGGCTTCGGTGCTCGCGGCCATCGTGGCGGGCGTCGACATCGTCGACACCAACTGCTGGTATTTCGGCGGCGGCACGGGCGCCCCGGCCATCGAGCTGGTCTACGTCTTCTGCAAGAAGCTCGGCATCGACATCGGCGTCAACATGGAGGCCGTGGCGAAGATCAACACGCAGCTGCGTGAGATCCGCAAGGAGCTGAACATGTCGGTATTCGGCGTGGAGAAGCCCGAACCCAAGCCGTTCAACCCGCTGACGGACAAGCTGCCCGCCGAGATCGACGCGCTGTTCGACGCCGCCATCAAGGCTGCGCAGAACGACGACGAGGAGGCGACGATCGCCGCCTGCCGCAAGATCGAGGCCCACTTCGGCTTCCCGGCACCGAACGAACTGGTGCAGAAGGCCGAAATCCCGGGCGGCATGTACTCGAACATGGTGGCCCAGCTCAAGCAGCTCAAGTCGGAGGAGATTCTGCCCCGCGCCATGGAGCTCATCCCGTCGGTGCGTCTGGCTGCGGGTCTGCCGCCTCTGGTGACCCCGACGTCGCAGATCGTCGGCGCACAGGCCGTGAACTGCGCCCTCGACGAGAAGGCCGGACGTCCGATGTACACCAACAAGTCGTCGCAGTTCGTCGGTCTGGTGAAGGGCGAGTACGGCAAGACGCCCGTGAAGATCGATCCGGAGTTCCGCTTCAAGATCTGCGGCGTGCGTGAGGAGACGCCCTACGATACGTCGAAATACCAGATGCAGCCCAACCCCGAACTTCCGGAGGCCGGAGGCGTGAAGCTCGCCGCCAACGAGAAGGAGGTGCTGCTGCTCGAGCTCTTCCCGCTCGTGGCCAAGACCTTCCTGACCGAACAGAAGAAGAAGGCCTACGAGGCTGCGAAGCCCGCCGCTCCGAAGGCCGAGGAGAAGCCCGTCGAGGAGAAGAAGCAGGCCGTCATCACGGGCAACACCGTGACGGCTCCGCTGCCGGGCCGCATCATCGAGATCAAGGTGAAGGTCGGCGACGAGGTCAAGGCCGGACAGGAGGTCGTCGTGCTCGAAGCCATGAAGATGGAGAATGCCGTCTCGACCGACTATTCGGGCAAGGTGAAGCAGGTCCTCGTGCAGGCGGGCGACACCGTGGCGACGGATGCCGTGCTGCTCGAGATCGAGTAACCGTCCGACTGCCGGTTTGCAAAGCACCCGCAGTGCCTCGTGGCGCTGCGGGTGCTTTCGTGTGCGGGGGTGCCGGGCGGAAGGCACGACAGCCCCCCCCTGGCCGGGAAGTTTCGCTGCCGGTACCGGGTTTCGGCTGCGGCCGAGAGCGTGCGGATGGCGGACTACCGGGCCGTGCCGCGCAGGGTTTTCAGGTAGGCGAGCAGGATGACGTTCATCATCAGGGCGTAGACGATCGCCGGGATGGCCATTTGCGGAGAGTCGAAGATCAGCGGCGACGAGGCGATGGCGATGGCCTGTGCGGCGTTCTGCATGCCGACCTCGATGACGATCGTGCGCCGGGCTTTGCGTCCGGTCCGCAGCATGCGCGAGAGGAGCGCCCCGCCGAGCATGGCAAGCAGGATCAGCGCTGCGGCGGCCATGCCGAGACGGCCCAGGTGCCGGAGAATCGTGTCGGCGTATTGCAGGAAGAAGAGCGCCGCGAGCAGCATCAGGGCCGGGAAGGCGATGCGTCCCAGCAGGGCGTGGAGCCGCTCGGCCCGCTGCGGGCAGCGGTGGCGGTAGAGTGCGCCGGCAGCCATCGGCAGGAACTGCAGGACGATGTTCTGCAGGAAGAGCCGCCCGGTGGGCAGGTGGATGGCCATGTCGGAGTGGGTGGCGGCGAAGCGCGTGGCAAGGCTCATGACGGCGGGGATGGTGAAGAGCGTGATGATGCTGCTCAAGGCCGTCAGCGTCACCGAGAGGGCGACGTCGCCCTTGGCCAGCATCGAAAAGACGTTCGACGAACTGCCGCCCGGGCAGCAGGCGATGAGCATCAGTCCCAGAAAGAAGAGCGGCGGCAGGCGGAAGGCAAGGGCCACGCCGAAGGCGATGAGCGGCAGCAGCAGAAGCTGTCCGGCAAGCCCTGCGGCAACGGCTCCCGGGCGGCGGACGACGCGGCGGAAGGAGGCGCGGTCGAGCTCCATGCCGAGTTGGAACATCAGCAGCGTGAGGATGGGCAGTACGATCCAGATGGTGTTCACGGCCGGGTCAGATTTTGCGGGGATAGCGCAGCAGGATGGCCAGGATGGCGCCGCAGCCCATGACGAAGGGGTAGTAGAGGTAGCGGATGATCTCCAGCGGCGAGAGCCCCGTGAGGCTGGCGGCCATGAGCAGCTGTGCGCCGTAGGGGAGCAGCCCCTGCGTGAAGCACGAGAAGGTGTCGAGCAGGCTGGCGCTGCGCCGGCGGTCGATGCCGAAGCGGTCGGCGATCTTGCGGGCGATGGGACCCACGGTCAGGATGGCAATCGTGTTGTTGGCCGTGCAGAGGTTCGAGAGGCAGACGAGCCCCGCGATGGTCCCCTCGGCGCCGCGTCGTCCCCGGATGTGGCGCGTCATGCGGTCGATCAGGTAGTCGATGCCGCCGTTCAGGCGGATCAGTTCGAGCAGCCCGCCAGCCAGCATCGTGATGATGATGAGCTCGCCCATGCCCGTGATGCCTTCGCCCATGCTGCCGCACCAGCCCAGCGTGCCGAAACTGCCCGTTGCGATGCCGATCACCCCCGTCGCGAGGATGCCCAGCAGCAGGACCTTCATGACGTTCATGCCGCCGACGGCCGTCACGAGAACGAGCAGGTAGGGCAGCACCTTGATCCACTCGATGCGTTCGGGCGCTGCGATCTGCGGGGCTTGGCTCCCCGTGAAGAGGTAGATGCCCAGCGTCACGAGGGCCGCGGGGGCGACGATGCGGATGTTGACGCGGAACTTGTCGCGCAGGTCGCATTCCTGCGTGCGCGTGGCTGCGATGGTCGTGTCGGAGATGAACGAGAGGTTGTCGCCGAAGAAGGCGCCGCCGACTACGATGCCCATGAGCCACGCCTCGTTCATCGTGGTCTGCTCGGCCAGCCCTGCGGCGACAGGGCCCAGGGCGACGATCGTCCCGACGGAGGTCCCGACGGAGAGCGACACGAAACAGGCCGCAAGAAAGAGCCCCGCGGGGAGGAGCGTGCCCGGCAGCAGATGGAGCGTGAGGTTCACCGTGGCATCCACGGCGCCCATGCTGCGGGCCGACTCGGCGAAGGCCCCGGCAAGGATGAAGATCCAGATCATGAGCAGGATGTTGCTGTTCGCGGCTCCGGCCGAGAAGTGCTCGATGCGTTCGGCGAAGGGCAGCCGGCGCGTCGTCGCAACGGCATAGACCGCGGCGGCGAGGAACGCCACGCTGATGGGCATGCGGTAGAAGTCGCCCGTTATGAGCGATGCGGCGAGGTAGGTGGCCAGGAAGACCAGCAGGGGCGTGAGGGCCAGCAGGCTCCCGTGGCGGGTATGTTTTTCGGTCATGGCAGTGACTCTTTGACGGTTCCGGGCCGCAAAGATAGTGCAAGCCGCGCAGAGAACCAAACCCGCGGCAGCCGATCTGCCTTTGTCGGGACGCCGTTGTCGGAGTGCCGGGGCACGGCGCCGGGGGAGGACCATTATCGGAGTATTGGGGTACCATTGTCGGGGTGCCGGGCCCGCTGCCGTTCGGCGGCCGGGCTGCAGTCAGCGATCGGTCTGCGGTCGGACTGCGGACTGTGGTGGATGTTCCGCCGTTCCATGGGCGGATGCCGTCGATTTGCCGTTGTCCCACGGTCGGCCCGGGATCGCGGAGGAGGGGCCTGCTCTCCGATTTTCCGGGCCGGGGTGTTGCACAACCCGCGGCGAAGCGTTATCTTCGCGGTATGGAATCCTTGGACAGAGCGCCGGAGGAGGGTCGGACCTTTCACATCCGGAACATGGTGTGCGACCGTTGCATACTGGTCGTGCGCGACCTCTTCACGCGGCTGGGGCTGGAGCCCGAGTGCGTCGAACTGGGGTACGTGCGAACCGCCGTGCGTCCCGATGCCGCGACGCTGGAGCGGCTGGACGAGGCGCTGCGGGCCGTGGGCTTCGAGCGGCTGGACGATGGCCGCCGCCAGCTGGCCGAGCGGATCCGTACCGAGATCATCCGTCTGGTACACCGAGACGACGTGCCGCTGCGCGTCAACCTCTCGGAATATCTCTCCGAGACGCTGCACCACGAATACAGCGTGTTGAGCAAGCTCTTTTCCGAGGAGACCGGCACGACCGTCGAACGCTGCTACATCGCGCAGCGCATCGAGCGGGTCAAGGAGCTGCTCTCCTACGGCGAGCTTTCGCTCAGCGAGATTGCCGACCGCATGAACTACTCCAGCGTCGCCCACCTGAGCGCCCAGTTCAAGCAGGTTACAGGCCTGACGCCGAGCCGTTACCGGCAGCTGGCGCAGCCTCCGCGCCGACCGCTCGACAAACTCTGACCCCCCCCCTCGGGCCAGCCGCTGCTCCTTTGTCGTCTCTGTCCGCCGTCTTTACCCCCCCCCGTTTCTGCCCGTCGTCTCTGCCCGCTGTTTCTGCCCGTCACCGTGTAAATCTGTAAATCCCGCCCACGATTCTGTAACGTCGGGACGGGGCGTCGTCCGTATCTTTGCACAAACTAGTGACGAAACGAAGATCATGGAACGGAATGAGACACAAACGGGCCTGTTCCCGGTGACGGGCATGCACTGCGCCGCCTGTGTGGCGCGTGTCGAGAAGGCCTTGCGGTATTGTGAGGGGGTGCGCGAAGTCGGGGTGAATCCCGCGACGGCCACGGCCCGCGTGGTTTACGATCCGCAGTGCTGTACGGCCGACGGTTTGCGGAGCGCCGTGCAGGCGGCGGGTTACGACCTGCTGACCGGCGGCGGGGACGAGGCCGCGGATGAAGCTGACCGCCGGGCCGCGGCCGATTACCGGCTGTTGCGGCGGCAGGCGCTGCTGGCCGTTGCGCTGGCGCTGCCCGTGGCCGTGCTTGGCATGTGGTTCCAGTCGGTGGGCTGGGTGCGCTGGGTGCTGTGGCTGCTCGCTTCGGTGACGCTGTTTGTCTGCGGGCGGAGCTTCTTTGTCTCGGCGTGGCGGCAGCTGCGCCACGGGGCAGCCAACATGGATACGCTCGTTGCCGTCAGCACGGGCGTGTCGTATCTCTTCAGCCTCTTCAACCTGCTCTTTCCCCGCGTGTGGGAGAGCCGCGGCATGGAGGCGCACCTCTATTTCGAGTCGGCAAGCGTCGTCATTGCCTTCGTGCTGCTGGGCCGGCTGCTCGAAGCCCGGGCCAAGGGCCGGACGACGGAGGCGCTGCGCAAGCTGATGCGCCTGCAGCCGCAGGAGGTTTCGCTCGTGGAGCCCGACGGCACAATTCGCCGGGTCCGGATCGGCGAGGTGCGCCCGGGTGACCGGCTGCTGGTGCGTCCCGGCGAGCGGATTCCCGTCGACGGCGAGGTCTGCGAGGGCAGCTCCCCGGTCGACGAGAGCCTCTTCAGCGGGGAGCCGCTCCCCGTGCTCAAGCAGCCCGGGGCGGAGCTCTTCGCCGGGACGGTCAACCTGCGCGGGGCGCTGCACATGCGGGCGACCCGCGTGGGCGACGGGACGATGCTTGCCCACATCATCCGGCAGGTGCAGGAGGCGCAGGGTAGCAAGGCGCCCGTGCAGCGGCTCGTGGACCGCGTGGCTGCGGTCTTCGTCCCGGTGGTCATGACGCTGGCCGCGGTGGCATTTGTTGCGTGGTGGGCGGCCGATCCGGCCGACGGCTTCACACGCGGGGTGCTGGCACTGGTTACGGTGCTCGTCGTTGCGTGCCCCTGTGCGCTGGGGCTGGCAACCCCTACGGCCATCGTGGTGGGAATCGGCAAGGGGGCCGAGAACGGCATCCTGATCCGCAATGCCGAGAGTTTGGAGGCGGCGGCCCGCGTGGATGTCGTCGTGCTCGACAAGACCGGCACGCTCACGGAGGGGCGTCCCGAGGTGACCGACCTGATCTGGTGCGGGGACGGCGACCGCCGTGCGGCCTGCTTCAGCGCCCTGGAGCGCTGTTCGACCCATCCGCTGGCTGCGGCCGTGGCGGAGCGGCTCGGCGGACAGCCGCACCCGGAGGTGAGCGACTTTGCGGAGCGGCCCGGTGAGGGGGTCAGCGGCCGGATCGACGGCGAGACCTACCATGCCGGCAATGCGGCTCTGCTGGCGGCTGCGGGCGTGGCGGTCGATGCCAATGCCGCGGCTGCGGCCAACTGGCTCGCCGCGCAGGCGAAGAGCGTCGTCTACTTTGCCGACAGCCGGCGGGTGCTGGCCGTGGCGGGTGTTGCCGACCGGCTCAAGCGCGAGAGTCCGGCGGCGGTTCAGGCCCTCCGGGCACGCGGCATCGACGTCTGGATGGTGACGGGCGATGCGGAGGCTCCGGCGCGTGAAATAGCCCGGCAGGCGGGCATCGAGTCCTTCCGTGCGGGGGTGCTGCCGCAGGGCAAGCGGGATTTCGTGCGGCAGCTGCAGGCCGACGGACATCGCGTGGCGATGGTCGGCGATGGCATCAACGACAGCGCGGCCCTTGCGCAGGCCGACTTCAGCGTTGCCATGGGGCGGGGGAGCGACATCGCGATGGATGCGGCGATGGTGACGATCGTGGGCTCCGATCCGACGAAGATCGCCGAGGCGATCCGCCTTTCGCGGCTCACGCTGCGGACGATCCGTCAGAATCTCGTCTGGGCCTTTCTCTACAACGTGATCGCCATTCCCGTGGCGGCCGGGGTCTTCGAGCCCCTGTTCGGTTTCGGACTGAACCCGATGCTGGCGGGTCTGGCCATGGCATTGAGCAGCCTCTGTGTCGTCGGGAACAGCCTGCGCCTGAAGCGGGCCGTGCTCACGGAGCGCCCGATGCGGCGGATGGCTGCGGAGCATCCTCATACTGAACATACTGAATCTGTTTCTGAAAACAATACAACCATGAAAAAGTATCGTGTGGAAGGCATGATGTGCGACCATTGCCGCGCTCATGTGGAAAAGGCCCTCAATGCGTTGGAGGGTGTATCGGCTCATGTGACGCTCGATCCGGCGGTTGCCGTCGTCGAGTTCTCCGGTCGGGAGTATTCGTTTGCCGAGCTGCAGGCGGCTGTCGCGGCGGCAGGGTATACGCTCCGCGAGATGTAACGGCGGCGCCTGTCCGGCGGAGGAGCCCGCCCCGCCGGGGTGTTCCGTGCGTTTCTCCCCGGAACATCATGATGAAACCTCTCTGAAGGGGCTTTTCGGCGAAGTTCGGCGTAAAAGGTCCTCTTTGGGGTGTCTCTCCGGCGGAGGAGGCAACGGACGGAGCCGGACCGCATGCGTGCCCTCGGGCAGTCTGCGCGGCGGTCGGACGGACTGCGTGCCGGGAAGAGTCGGAACAGGTGCCGGGAAGAGTCGGACCGCGTGCCGGGCGGCGGATGGTGCGCGGAGGGTCGGAAAAGGCGGAGCCGACGGGGATTCGGACGGCGGAAGTGTCGGGAAAAGTCTTATCTTTGTATTCCGAACACGCCGCATCCCCATGACGAAACCCCTGCTGTGTCTGTTGCTGCTGCTGCCGTGCCTGGCGGCGGCCCAGTCCTTCGACGACGGGTATTATCCCTTCGCCGTGCGGGAGGAGCCGCAGCCGATGATCGAGACCGACACGACGCTCTTCTACCGCGCCGTGCAGGCCGCGGAGGATGCCTATGGCCGGATCACCGATTTCAACCTCCCGCAGGTGAGCCTGCGGCGCCGCGGGCAGGAGTTCCGCGACGAGCGCATCGAACTCGACGGCATCGTCGTCTCGTGGCGCCATACGGCGGCCCTGCGGCTGCTGGGTGCTGCGGAGGAGCACACGGCGGGCATTGCGGCGGAGAGCGATGCGCCGGGAGCGGCGGGCGGGGTGCGCCGCTTTGTCTTCACACCGGACGAGGCGCTCACGCCGCACCTGGCGTCGGTGCGTCTGACCGACCGCAACTACCGTGTGGGGGCGAAGGTCTCCTCGTCGCTCGACGTGGGGCGTGGCTGGCGGTTGCGCGTTGCGGCCGATGCCCGCACGGGGCGCGACATGCACGTTGAAGGGGTCTTCACGAATGCCCTGACGGCGGGATTCCACCTCTCGAAACGCTTTGCGGGCGGGTCGGAGTTGTCGCTGCTGGCCGTCGTGCCGCCCTCGGTGCGGGGCACGCGGTTGAGCTCCGTCGGGGAGGCCTTCACGCTGACGGGCGATCCGCTCTACAACCCCGCCTGGGGCTTCCAGCAGGGGCGTGTGCGCAATTCGCGCGTGCGGCGCGAGTGTGTGCCGCTCGGCGTTGCCTCCTGGCGCATGCCCTTGACGGCGAAGACGTCGCTCGCCCTGACCCTCGGCGGCGAGGCGGGCCTGCGCAGGTACAGTGCATTGGGATGGTACGACGCCCGCACGCCCATGCCCGACAACTACCGCTACCTGCCCTCCTATACGGGTGACCGGGAGAGCGAGCAGGCGTGGCGCTCGCGCGATGCCCGCTACACGCAGGTGCGCTGGGACGAGCTGATCGCCCAGAACCGCCTGGCGGGCGGCGAGGCGGTCTATGCGCTCGAGGACCGGGTCGAGCGCATCGGCGACGTGCAGGCCGATGCGGCCTTCGTCACGGAGCTCGACGGGCGGCTGACGCTCCGCTACGGCGGCTGGGTGCGCCGCACGTCGACGCGCCACTACAAGCAGATGCGCGACCTGTTGGGGGCCGATTATCTCGTGGACATCGACCAGTACCTCGTCGACGACGACACCTACGGCAACCTGCTGCAGAACGACCTGCGCCATCCCGACCGGCGGATCGGCCGCGGCGACCGCTTCGGTTACGACTACACCTTCGTCGTGCGCGAGGCGGGTGTGCGTCTGCAGGCCGCCTACCGCTCCGACCGCCTGCGGGCCGATGCGGCCCTCGTGCTGTCGGACGGCGTGATCTTCCGCCGGGGCCACTACGAGAAGGAGCTCTTCCCCGGGTCGCTCTCCTGCGGTGCCTCTCGGCGGCTGCACTTCACACCCTATACGCTGCGGCTCTCGGCCGGCTGGGCCTTCACGCCGCGGCACTACCTCTCGGCCGCGCTGCTCGCCGCCGCCCGCATGCCCGAGGCGGAGGCGCTCTTCTTCCAGCCCCAGTACAACAACCGCACGGTGGATGACCCGGCGGCGGAGAAGAACTACGCCGCAGAGCTTGCTTACCGCATGACGGGCCCCGTTGTCGGGCTGGAGGTGACGGCCTATGCCACGCTGCGGCTCGATGCCGCGCAGACGCAGCGTTACTACGACGACATGGCGGGGCTCTACTGCGACATGTCCGTGAGCGGCATCGGGTGGCGGGCCCTCGGTGTGGAGGCTGCGGCCGATATCCGGCTGTCGCAGCGCTGGAGCCTGGCGCTGGCCGCGTCGGTGCAGCGCAGCGAGTATGTCCGCGATCCGCTGGTCACGGTGCTCTCCGATGCCGACAACACGGTGGTCGACATGCGGGCCGTGAGCCGCATGGGCGGTTGCGTGCCGGGCGGCGCGCCCCGCGCGACGGCCTGTGCCGAGCTGGCCTACTTCGGTCCGAAAGGGTGGGGATGCCGCCTTTCGGCGGGATATGTCGGCGGACGGTATGCCGAGCCCTCCTTCCTGCGGCGCACGGACCGCATCGCCTCCCAGGGCGGCACGTCGCCCGAACTCTTCGACGCTTTCGTGCGGCAGGAGCGGCTGGACGACGCCCTGACACTCGGCGCCTCGCTCTTCAAGAGCTTCTATTTCGACCGTTCGCGCCTGGTCGCCGCCCTGATGCTGCGCAACCTGCTCGGCGACAACGATATGGTATACAGCGCCTACGAGGCGCAGCGCGTGCGCCGCATCGCGGCCGGTGACCAGACCCTCTGGCAGCCCCACGCCACGCGCCTGACCTACGCCCTGCCGCGGTCGTTTTACGTTACGGTTTCGTACCGTTTTTAACGGATATTGTAAAAAATTGTCGGAATTTTTTGGATTTCGATGCAAAATTTGTAATTTGGAGAGGTAAAAACCTTAAAACTTTCAAAAGTCTATGATTATCGGTATTCCCAAAGAGATCAAGAACAACGAGAACCGCGTTGCTCTGACCCCCGCCGGCGCCCAGGAACTTACGCGGCGCGGACACAAGGTGTATGTGCAGGCTACGGCCGGTGTGAACAGCGGCTTTACCGATGATGCCTACAAGACGGTCGGGGCGGAGATCCTGTCCACGATCGAGGAGGTCTACGCCACGGCCGAGATGATTATCAAGGTCAAGGAGCCGATCGCTCCCGAATACAAGCTCATCCGGGCCGGACAGCTCGTCTTCACCTACTTCCACTTCGCCAGCAGCGAGCCCCTGACCCGTGCGATGATCGACAGCGGTGCGGTGTGCTGTGCCTACGAGACCGTCGAACGGGCCGACCGTTCGCTGCCGCTGCTCATCCCGATGTCGGAGGTGGCGGGGCGCATGGCCACGCAGGAGGGACGTTACTTCCTCGAGAAGCCCCGCGGCGGCAAGGGCGTGCTGCTGGGCGGCGTGCCGGGCGTGAAGCCCGCCAAGGTCTTCGTCATCGGCGCGGGTGTCGTCGGTACGGCGGCGGCGCGCACGGCGGCCGGAACGGGTGCCGACGTGACGATCTGCGACATTTCACTGCAACGCCTGACCTATCTGGCCGACGTGATGCCCAAGAACGTCAAGACGCTCATGTCCTCGGAATACAACATCCGCGAGGAGCTCAAGCACGCCGATCTGGTGATCGGTTCGGTGCTGATTCCCGGCGCGAAGGCCCCGAAGCTCGTGACGCGCGACATGCTCAAGCTCATGGAGCCCGGCACGGTGATGGTCGACGTGGCCATCGACCAGGGCGGCTGCTTCGAGACGTCGCGTCCCACGACGCACGAGGACCCCGTTTACTACGTCGACGGCATTCTCCACTACTGCGTGGCCAACATTCCGGGTGCCGTGCCGCGCACCTCAACGCTGGCCCTGACGAACGCCACGCTTCCCTATGCGATCCAGCTGGCCGACAAGGGGTGGCGGCGCGCAGCGCAGGAGAACCCCGAGCTGGCGCTGGGCCTGAACATCGTCGAGGGCAAGGTCGTCTACAAGCCCGTGGCCGAGGCCTGGGGACTGGATTACGAGCCGCTGGCGCTCTGACGCGGCGCTCAAGCAACGGGGAGAGAGGGGGACGGTCGGTTGCGCCGTCTTCCTCTCTTCGCATGCGGCGCATCCGGTGGGGCATGCGGCCGGGTCTGTCCGCGCCCTGTCTGGACCCAGCCCTTGTTTGTCTGCGCCCTGTCCGTGTTGTCCGGGCCTGTTGCCGCTGTCCGCGACCCGTTATCCTCCATCCGCCACTTGAATGCCGGGGCGGGGAGCTGCGGCGGGGCACCGGCAAATAAATTTGCCGCGACGGCTGCTTTGCACTATCTTTGTACCCAAAACCGATGTTATGGCAGGTTCGAACTTTGTAGACTACGTGAAGATATTTGCCCGCTCGGGCCACGGCGGCGCCGGCTCGGCGCATTTCCGCCGCGAGAAATTCGTGGCCTTCGGCGGCCCGGACGGCGGCGACGGCGGCAAGGGCGGCAGCATCGTCCTGCAGGGCGACAAGCAGTACTGGACGCTCATCCACCTCAAGTACCAGCGCCACCAGTTCGCCGAGGACGGCGAGAACGGCTCCGGGGCCCGCTCCTCGGGCAAGGATGCGCGCGACATCGTCATCCCGGTGCCGCTGGGCACCGTGGCGCGCCGCGTCGTCGAGACCGAGGAGGGCACGACGACGGAGTTCGTCGGCGAGGTGACCGAGGACGGCGAGCAGCTCGTGCTGCTGAAGGGCGGACGCGGAGGACTGGGCAACTGGCACTTCAAGAGCGCTACGAACCAGACGCCGCGCTATGCGCAGCCGGGCGAGGAGGGCGACGAAGGGGCCTTCATCCTCGAACTGAAGGTGCTGGCCGACGTCGGGCTCGTGGGATTCCCCAACGCCGGGAAATCGACGCTGCTCTCGGTCGTGTCGGCCGCCAAGCCCAAGATTGCCAACTACGCCTTCACGACGCTCGAACCCAACCTGGGTATCGTCGAGGTGCGCGACCACAAGTCGTTCGTCATGGCCGACATCCCGGGCATCATCGAGGGGGCGCACGAGGGTCGCGGCCTCGGCACGCGCTTCCTGCGCCACATCGAGCGCAACTCGGTGCTGCTTTTCATGATTCCGGCCGACAGCGACGACATCCGCCGCGACTACGACATCCTGCTGGGCGAGCTGACGCAGTACAACCCCGAGCTGCTCGACAAGCAGCGGCTGCTGGCCGTCACGAAGTGCGACATGCTCGACGAGGAGCTCATCGCCGAGATGCGTGCCCACCTGCCCGAGGGCGTGCCCGCGCTCTTCATCTCGTCGGTCTCGGGGCTGAATATCCAGCAGCTCAAGGATATGCTCTGGGAGGCGCTGCAGCGCTGACGAACAGCACGCCGCAGTCGGTGACGCGGAGCGTGAACTTTCCGTTGAAACAGTCGACAATACCGCATAGCGAGCCCGTGCCGGAAGGTACGGGCTCGTCGGCATAGGTGCAGGTCGAGGCGGCGCGCACGGTGAATGTGTTGCCGTCGGTGTCGACGATGCGGTGCTCGGTTGTCGTGTGGCGACCCGTTTCGGGATCGACGGCGCACCACGTGCCGCCGTCGGGGAAGCATACGCCGTCGAGACGGACGTAGCGGTCGATGTCCGCCGTGCCGATTTCAGGGATGGTGCGCAGCTGCGGCTCCGGACGGGAGCCGTCGGGCGGCGAGACCGTCAGGTAGCGGGACAGGTCCGCGGCGGCGATGCGCCCCGGACCGTCGTCCGTCGGCGTCGTCCCGAGGACGAGTTTGCCGCCGTATTCGCAGAGCGTCAGCCCGTTGCAGCGCACGGTCAGCACGTAGCCGAACGGGTAGTCGTAGAAGAGGTCCGTGGCGTCGACGGCGAGGCTGATGCCGCCGTAGGCATCCTCGAGGACGAGTGTCTTGTAGAACTCCCCGAAGCAGTCGTTGCCCGTGATGCGGCCGCGGATGTTGATCTCCTGCCGGACGGCAGTGGCGCCGCTTCGGTCCGCAAGGGCCTTGAGCCGGGTGATGGAGACCGTCTCGTCGTCGGAAGGGCCGCCGTAGCGGGGTGCGGTGGCCCGGTCGTACCCCGCGCCGAAGAGCAGGAGCAGGCAGGTCATTCCGGCGCGCAGCAGCGCGGTGCGTGCCCGTGCCGTTGTCCGGTCATTGCAGCAGGTCCTCTTCATGGCGCGGTTTGAGCAGGTAGTGCCCGGCATCGTCGCGTTGCAGGATGCCCGTGATCGACCCGGGGCCCGTCGGGACCTTCCGGTCGGCAAAGCGGGCGTAGGGGCGGACATAGGTGCGGATTTCGGCTCCCGTATCGTCGCGGAAACGCTTTTCTCCGCTCCACGAACCTTCGATGACCTCTTCGGGCGCATAGCGCAGACCGTCGATGCGGACAAGGCTTCCGCAGCGGGCGGGTGTCAGTTCGGCGATCGTGAGCCGGGTGGGGAGGACTGCTTGCAGTGCTTCATCGTGCCGCTCGACATGGGCGTCGAGCGCGGGTTTCGAGCCGATGTAGTCGGTCGTGTAGCCGCTGCCCGGAGCGGGCTCGCGGCCGACCTGCACGACGCCGCGGCTGCGGCCCGCAGCCAGCCCCTCGAGGTGCAGCGTCACGCGGCATCCCACCGGGAAGTCGTTGTGCAGCTGGTCGATACCGGCCATTACCTCCAGTCCGGCACCCGCCTCCTCGATGCAGAACGTGCGGTAGAAGTTGCCCGCCTCGTCGCTGGTTGTCACTACGCCCTCCAGCACCACGTCGCCCGTGATGGCCGGGGTCTGGCCGACGAGTGCTTCGTTGAAGCGGGCGATCGTCGTCGTGACGGCCGCCGGTTGCGACGGCTTCCCCTCCGTGCGGAAATGCGAGTCGTAGCAGCCGCCGAGCAGCAGTGCCGCGGCGCAGAGTATCGGCCCCGCGTGCGACATCACGGCTCGATGCGCGAATCCTTCAGCCCGAGGAAGTAGAGGATGCCGTCCAGGCCGATCGTCGAGATCGACTGCCGGGCCGTGGCCTTGACCTTGGGCTTGGCGTGGAAGGCGATGCCCAGACCCGCGAGGTTGAGCATCGGCAGGTCGTTCGCTCCGTCGCCGACGGCCACCGACTGCGCGATGTTGATCGACTCGAACTGGCACAGCAGCCGCAGCAGTTCGGCCTTGCGGCGTCCGTCGACGATCTCGCCGACGTAGCGGCCCGTGAGGTGGCCGTCCTCGATCTCGAGTTCGTTGGCGTAGACGTAGTCGAAGCCGTATTTCTGGCGGAGGTAGTTGCCGAAGTAGGTGAAGCCGCCCGAGAGGATCGCCGTCTTGTAGCCCACGCGCTTGAGGATGGTCATCATGCGCTCGAGCCCCTCGGTGATGGGCAGGTTGCGGGCGATGTCCTCCATGACCGAGACGTCGAGTCCCTTGAGCAGGGCGACGCGCTGCGTGAAGCTCTCGCGGAAGTCGATCTCGCCGCGCATGGCGCTGGCCGTGATCTCGCGGACCTTGTCGCCGACACCGGCCCGTTCGGCCAGTTCGTCGATCACCTCCGTCTCGATGAGTGTCGAGTCCATGTCGAAGCAGATCAGACGGCGGCTGCGGCGGTAGATGTCGTCCTTCTGGAAGGAGACGTCGAGCCCGATCTCGGAGAGGTTCATGAAGCCCTCCTGCATGGTGCTGCGGTCGGCGTCGGAGAGCGATCCGCGCACCGAGAGCTCGATGCACGACTTGGCGGCGCGGTTGTCCTCGCTGAGGGGCATGCGGCCCGTGAGGCGCCGGATGGCGTCGATGTTCAGCCCGTGCTGCGCCACGACCTTCGTCACCTCGGCGATGTGGCGCGCCGTGACGGTGCGTCCGAGCAGCGTGATGATGTAGCGGTTCTTGCCCTGGCGTGCGACCCAGTCGTTGTATTTGTGTTCGGGAATCGGCGTGAAGCGGATCATCACGCCCAGCTCCGAAGCCTTGAAAAGCAGCTCCTTCATGATGTTTCCCGACTTGTCGGGCGTGGTCAGGATCAGGATGCCGAGCGTCAGCGACTGGTGGATGTTGGCCTGTCCGATATCGAGAATGAAGGCGTCGTAGCGTGCGAGAATCTCCGTGAGCGACGAGGTCATGCCGGGCTTGTCCTCGCCCGAGATGTTTATCTGGATGATTTCGACGTTGTTTTGCATCATAAGGTCATTTTTGAGGATTAGTTCGACAGAATCGTTAACAAAGTTAATAAAGTTCTCCGTTTTTTGCGTATTTTTGCCCCACAAACTTTTGGAGACCGAAGAAATATGTGGACATTCCTTGCCGCCGAAACGGCCGAGCCGCTTATCCTGCCCGACAGCGTGCAGAAGGCAAACCTCGCGAAGGCCGTCGAGAAGATAGCCAGTCTCGACTACCACGAGCTGCTGCAGACGATGCTCTCGGAGTCGGTCTGGGTCATCATCAAGATACTGATCGCCCTGGCGATCTACTTCATCGGCCGCTGGATCGTGCACCGCGTCGTGCGGCTCATCGACGTGGCCATGGAGCACCGCAAGGTCGACGTTTCGCTGCGGTCGTTCACACGCAACACCGTGCGGGTGATCTTCTCGCTGATCCTCGTGCTGATCGTCGTGCAGACGCTCGGCGTGAACGTCACGTCGCTCATCGCCGTCTTCTCGGCCGCGACGCTGGCCATCGGTATGGCCTTGAGCGGTACGGCGCAGAACTTCGCTGGCGGCGTGATGATCCTCGTGATGAAACCCTACCGCGTGGGCGACTACATCTCGGCCCAGGGACAGTCGGGTACGGTGCGCGAGATCAAGCTCTTCTCGACGGTCATCACGACCTCGGACAACCAAACGATCTACATCCCGAACAACGCCATCGCCACGGCCATCATCGACAACTATTCGACGGCCGAGCAGCGGCGTGTCGACTGGACCGTGGGCATCTCCTACGGCGACGACGTGGATGTGGCGCGGCGCGTGATCCTCGGGATGCTGGCCGCCGACGCGCGCATCCTGAAGGAGCCTGCCGCCGTGGTGCGCGTGGCGGCGCTGGCCGACAGCTCGGTGAACCTCACCGTGCGGGCCTGGGTGGCGAACGCCGACTACTGGGATGTCTTCTTCGAGTACAACGAACGCTTCTACAAGGAGCTGCCCGCCGCGGGCATCAGCTTCCCCTTCCCGCAGATGGACGTACACGTCAAAAACGACTGACAACACACAAAAACAAGCAATAGAAAACTATGGAATTGAGAGAAATTCTGGCCATTTCGGGCCAACCCGGACTTTATAGGTACGTGGCGCAGTCGACGCGCGGCGTGATTGTGGAATCGCTGCTCGACGGCCGCCGCATGAATGCCTCGGCTTCGTCGAAGGTGAGCGCGCTCTCCGAGATTTCGATGTTCACCGAGGGCGACGACATCGCGCTGGCCGACGTCTTCACGCGCATCTACGCCCACACGGGCGGCAAGGAGGCAATCAGCCCCAAGGAGACGCCCGAACGGCTGAAGGAGGCCTTTGCCGAGGTGCTGCCCGAGTACGACCGCGACCGCGTGCACGTCTCGGACATCAAAAAGTGCTTCTCGTGGTACAACATCCTCATCGGAGCCGGATTCACCGAGTTCAAGCTCCCGTCGGAGGAGGAGGCCGCGGAGTCCGAAAAGGAGTAGCCCGTCCGATCCGGGTCCCGGCACGGTCCGGGACCTTTTCGTATATGCACGCCTGACAGGAAGTCAAACCGAAAACCGCAGGGTTTTCACAACACATGGATGTTATGGAGAAGAAGATGAAAGTTTTGGCGCTGGTCGCCCACGACAACATGAAACGCGACCTGGCGGAGTGGGTGGACTGGAACAGCAGCAAGTTGAGCCGCCACCATCTGGTCTGCACGGGAACGACGGGCAAGATGGTCGAGAAGACGCTGCGCGACCACCGGGAGAAGAACAATCCGGAGCAGGACGGCACAGAGGAGACTGCGCCCGATTTGCAGGTCACGCTGCTCAAGTCGGGCCCGCTGGGCGGTGACCAGCAGCTCGGGTCGATGATTGCCGACGGACGCATCAGCGCCCTGATCTTTTTCTGGGACCCCATGTCGGCCCAGCCGCACGACGTCGACGTCAAGGCGCTGCTGCGCCTGGCGACGCTCTACAACGTGCCGACGGCCGTAAACCGCTCGACGGCCGATTTCCTGATCTCTTCGCCGCTGTTCGAGGACGACGACTACCGGCCCGTGGTCAAGGACTACAGGGAGTATATCGAGCGGGTGCTGAAATAGCCCCTCCTGCAGCGGGACCGAACGGGAAGGCCGCACCGGATTGTCCGGTGCGGCCTTTTGTTGTGTGTGGTTTGTCCCGACCGGCGGGATAAAACCGGTGCAGCGGGCGGGCCGGCAGGAGCGTGACGGCATGACGATTGTCGGGACGGGACGGCACGTTGCGCGGGCCATGCGGGCGGACCGGCGCCCTCCGGCAGGTATCCGCCGGGATCAGCGGCCGTTGCGGGTGCGGATGATTGCCAGCAGGCGGTCCAGCTGCCCGTCGCGGCCGGTGAGGTACTCCGCGGCGATGCACGGAACGGGAATGTCGGGCTGCACGACCCCGTCGACGGCGCGCGTGCATTCGTCGATGCGCACCATCGAGACGGCACCCTGATAGAGGGCCGTCGGCATGAGGAAGCCTCCGTCGAGCACCTCGCCGTACTTGAGCGCATTGTGCCGCAGCGGTTCGCCGGCCAGTTCGGCGGCGCCGTGGTACTGGAGCATGTTGACGAACGACGCGGCGATCGACCCCGTGTCGCGCCCCACGAGCACGTAGTAGCGCAGCCCTCCGACATACATCTTCGGAACGGTCGGGAACGAGCGGACGTACTCCTCCTCGGGCAGCGGCACGGTCTGTCCGAGCATCTCCTCGGTGAGAAATCCGTAACAGGGCATCGACTTCCTCGAAGCCTTGACCCATTGCCCTGTGCAGTATTCCACGACCGGTTTGTCGATGAAGATCGAGAGCAGCCGGTCGAAGTTGTGTCCGTTGCCGCCGGGGTTGCGCCTCAAATCGAGGATTACGTCGGTGATGCCCTGCCGGCGGAAGTCGAGGAGCGTGCGGTGGAGGATGCGGATCAGGCGGTTGTTGTTGGGGAAAAATTCGGGGATGGCGATGTAGCCGCAGCCCGCTTCGGGCCAGGTGCGGATGTTGCGGTCGATCTCCTCGGCGCGCGACAGCTCGAACAGCGTCCCGGCAGCCGGCATGCCGGCCGTTTCAAGGACCATCGGCCGGCCGTCGCGCAGCAGCTCGATGCGGAAGCGGTCGACGACCTGGCTGTAGAAATAGCGCCCCATGAGCGAGATCGGATACATGTGGCGGTCGTCGTAGCTGTACTTGAGGTATTCGGCGGCCGCAACGCCGTTGATGGCCGTCACCTGGTCGCCGCGCCGGAATGCCGGGTCGAGCGAGCGGTCGACGATGAGTGTGTCGTTGATCTGCAGCAGGTTGAATCCCGGTGTGGGCAGTGTCCGCTCGATGCGCCGCTGCTCGCGGCGGGTGAAGGATTCCGCGTCGCCGATGGGTGGCAGCAAAATCCGGTAGTGTGGGTCTTCGTAATGGAGACGGTCTAGGTAGGGGCGCAGCACGTAGAAAAACTCCGAGGAGAGCAGCGAATCCTTGCCCAGCGAATCGCAGCGGGCGTCGATCTCGGCACGGATCTGCGCCATCTCGTCCTCCGTAAAGAGCGAATCGAGCCCCGGATGGTTGCTGACCTGGAAGAGCCGTCGGCCTTTGCCGATCAGCGAGCGGGGCATGTTGATGTCGATCAGGGCATAGATTCGGTTGGGGACACGCACCTCGAAACTCTTGCCGGCCCGGCGGATGCTGTCGAGCTCCTGTCGGGTGGGGTTCGTGGGCGCTGCGGTTGGTGCCGGAGTGTCGGGAGCTGCTGTGGGCGCAGGGGAGTCGGACGTGGCGGTTGGTGCCGGAGTGTCGGGAGCTGCTGTGGGCGCCGGAGAGTCGGACGTGGCGGTTGGCGTCGGAGTGTCGGGCGCTGCCGGAAGCAGCAGCGGAAAGAGCACTGCCGCAAGGAGCAGTGCCCGCAGTAGTGGGGTTCGGTTCATCGGTCTGAAGGTTGGGTTCTCCCTTCAAACGGATATCGGGTGGCGGATCGTATGCCGCCGGGCTGCTTTTTGCGGATAGGGTTGCGCACGGGGCCTGCCGCACGGGCCGCCGTGTCAGAGGTCGTGCGACAGCGGGGCGGGGACGGCACCGCTCATGTCGTAGTCGCCCCAGCGTTCGGCCACGTAGTCGAGCGTCGCGAAGAGCTCGTCGACGTCGAGCGTCGTGACCAGCTTCAGACGCGTCTCCCTGAAGTTGGGCAGCCCCTTGAAGTAGTTGGTCAGGTGGCGCCGCATCTCGAGGATGCCGACATGCTCGCCCTTGATCTCGAGCGACTTGTGCAGGTGTTCGCGGGCGATGGCGACACGCTCCGTGACGGAGGGTTGCGGCAGCACCTCGCCCGTTGCGAGGAAGTGCTTGACCTCGCGGAAGATCCACGGACGCCCGTAGGTCGCGCGGCCGATCATCACGCCGTCCACGCCGTAGCGGTCGAACATCGCGGCGGCCTTCGGCCCCGAGTCGACATCGCCGTTGCCGATGATCGGAATGTGGATGGCGGGGTTGTTCTTCACCTCGCCGATGAGCGTCCAGTCGGCCTCGCCGCGGTACATCTGGGCCCGCGTGCGGCCGTGGATCGTGAGCGCCGCGATGCCGACGTCCTGCAGGCGCAGGGCGATCTCCATGATGTTCTTCGACTCGTCGTCCCAGCCCAGCCGCGTCTTGACCGTCACGGGCTTGTGCACGGCGCGGACGATCTGTCGCGTCATCTCGACCATGAGCGGCACGTCGCGCATCATGCCCGACCCGGCGCCGCGCCCGGCGATCTTCTTTACCGGGCAGCCGAAGTTGATGTCGATGATGTCGGGCCCGGCCGCCTCGGCCATGCGCGCCGCCTCGACCATCGGCTCGATCAGGTGGCCGTAGATCTGAATGCCCACGGGGCGCTCGGCATCGTCGATCGCAAGCTTCTTGAGCGACTTGGCGGCGTCGCGGATCAGCCCGTCCGAGGAGATGAACTCCGTGTAGACGACATCCGCGCCGAAGCGCTTGCACATGTAGCGGAACGAAGGGTCCGTGACGTCCTCCATGGGCGCCAGCAGCAGGGGCTTCTCCCCGAGGTCCAGATCGGCTATCTTCATTTTTCAGTCTTTTCCAGCGGGGTGACCAGCAGTTTGTCGATGCGGGCGCCGTCCATGTCGACGACCTCGATGCGGTAGCCGTTCCACTCGAAGTGCTCGCCCGACTGCGGGATGTGGTCCAGCTGGTCGAGCACCAGCCCGCTGATCGTGTTGTAGGCCGTGCAGGAGTGCTCCTCCTCGATGCCGAGGCTGACCAGGAAGTCGTAGAACGGGCACTGCCCGTCGACGAGCAGGCCGCCGTCGTCGCGGCGGATGATGTCGGGCTCCTCCGAGCGGTCGGGAATCTCGCCCACGAGCGCCTCGAAGATGTCCTTGAAGGTGATGATGCCGCGCGTCACGCCGAACTCGTCGCAGACGATGCCGTAGCCGAGCTGCTCGCTGCGCAGCTGCTCGAGCACGTCGTAGACCTCGAATCCCTCGTGAAAGAACTTCACGGGCGAGAGGTAGTCGCGCAGGTTGAAATCCTTGTCGCCGATGTGGCTGAAGAGGTCCTTCAGGTAGACCACGCCGAGCAGCTTGTCGAGGCTGCCGTCCCCCACGGGGTAGCGGTTGTGGGGCTTCTCGTCGACGATAGCGCGTATCTGGGCCGGGCTCATCGAGATGTCGAGCCAGACCATTTCGCTGCGGTAGGTCATGATCGACTCGACGGTGCGGTCGCCCAGCGAGAAGACGCGCCCGACGATCTTCTGCTCGACCTCCTGCACCTCGCCGTCCTCGGCGCCTTCGCGGATGATCGAGCGGATCTCCTCCTCGGTGACCTTGCTTTCGGCCTTCTTCAGCCCCAGCAGCCGCGATACGCCGGCCGTGCTGTGCGAGAGCAGCCACACGAAGGGCGAGGCCAGCTGCGAGAGCACGCCCATGGGCCGCGACATGAAGATGGCGATCTTCTCGGCGCCGCTCATGCCGATGCGCTTGGGCACCAATTCGCCGAAGATGAGCGTCAGGTAGGTCACGACGATGACGATCGTCACCTGCGCGACGACGGTCGCCGTGCGCAGCGGAATGCCCAGTGCGGAGAGCTTCGCGCCGAACGATGCGGCGAGCGTGTCGCCCGAGTAGATACCCGTGAGGATGCCGATCAGGGTGATGCCGATCTGGATGGTCGAGAGAAACTTGTCGGGGTCCTGGATGAGCTGCTGGGCCCGCCGTGCCCCGGCGTTGCCCTGGCGGGCGAGCATCTCGAGGTTCGAGCGGCGCGCCGAGATGAGCGCGATCTCGGACATGGCGAAGAGGCCGTTGAGCAGGATCAGCAGCAGAATGATGACTATTTCCATGTATCGTGTTGTTCGGTAAAGTTGTGCGAAGATAGCGATTTTTCCCGATAATCCGGTGGCTGTGTTGATTATTCGCCGAAAAACGCTAAATTTGCACGCAAATTCTTTCAAGACATGACAAATACGGAGACCTTTATTTCGGATGCGGTCCGCCGGTCGGTGGAGGCGCTCTACGGCACGCTGGACGGCGAGCAGTTGCAGATTCAGAAGACCCGCAGGGAGTTTGAGGGCGACTATACCCTCGTGACCTTCCCGCTGCTGCGACGAAGCCGCAAGTCCCCCGAGGCCACGGCGACCGAGATCGGCGAATACATGACGGCCCACGTGCCCGAGATCAAGTCCTTCAACGTGATAAAAGGCTTTCTGAACCTCTCGCTCGACGTCTCGTTCTGGGGCGAGCGCTTCGCGGAGATCGTCGCCGACGAGGCCTTCGGACAGGCGCCGGCAACGGGCCGCACGGTGATGATCGAATACTCGTCGCCCAACACGAACAAGCCGCTGCACCTGGGCCACATCCGCAACAACCTGCTGGGATACTCCGTGGCGCAGATTCTTGCGGCGAACGGCCACACGGTCATCAAGGCCAACCTGGTGAACGACCGCGGCATCCACATCTGCAAGTCGATGCTGGCGTGGAAGCTCTACGGCAACGGCGAAACCCCCGCGTCGACGGGCATGAAGGGCGACCACCTCGTGGGCAAGTACTACGTCGAGTTCGACAAGCACTACAAGGCGCAGATCAGGGAGCTCGAGGCGCAGGGCATGAGCGAGGAGGAGGCCAAGAAGCAGGCCCCGATCATGCGCGAGGCGCAGGAGATGCTGCGCAAGTGGGAGGCGAAGGACCCCGAGGTCTACGCCCTCTGGGAGACGATGAACGGCTGGGTCTACGAGGGCTTCGACGTGACGTACAAGGCGCTGGGCGTCGATTTCGACAAGGTATATTACGAGTCGCAGACCTACCTGCTGGGCAAGTCGCTCGTCGAGGAGGGGCTCCGCAAGGGGGTCTTCTACCGCCGCGACGACAACTCGGTGTGGATCGACCTCCAGGGCGACGGGCTCGATGAGAAACTGCTGCTGCGCGGCGACGGCACGTCGGTCTACATGACGCAGGACCTCGGCACGGCCTACCGCCGCTTCGAGGACAACAAGCTCGACGACATGATCTACGTCGTGGGCAACGAGCAGAACTACCACTTCCAGGTGCTGAAGCTCGTGCTCAAGAAGCTGGGCTACGCCGAGTGGAGCGACCACATCACGCACCTCTCCTACGGCATGGTCGAGCTGCCCGAGGGCAAGATGAAGTCGCGCGAGGGCACGGTGGTCGATGCCGACGACCTGATTGCCGACATGGTTGCGACGGCCCGCGAGATGTCCGCCGAGCTGGGCAAGCTGGACGGATGCAGCGAAGAGGAGGCCTCGGCCGTCTCGACGATGGTGGGTCTCGGCGCGCTGAAGTACTTTATCCTGAAGGTCGATCCCAAGAAGACGATGCTCTTCGACCCGCGCGAGTCGATCGACTTCAACGGCAATACGGGCCCCTTCATCCAGTATACGCACGCGCGCATCCGCTCGATCCTGCGCAAGGCCGCCGAGGCCGGCATCGCCCCGGCTGCGGGTTACGATGCCGCGACGCCGCTGCTTCCGGAGGAGATCGAGCTGATCCGCCTGCTGACCGAATACCCGGCGACGGTGAAGGTCGCGGGCGACAACTTCGCTCCGTCGATCATCGGCGCCTATGTCTACGAACTGGCCAAGCAGTTCAACGCCTACTACCACGACCATTCGATCCTGCGCGAGGAGAATGCCGCCGTGCGGGCGCTGCGCCTGCAGCTGGCCGCACAGGTCGCCCGCATCATCAAGCGCGGCATGCGCCTGCTGGGCATCGACGTCCCCGAGCGGATGTAACGATCCGGCCGGATGCGATACGGAGCCGTCCCGACACCCGGGGTGGCTCTTTTTCAATCGTGGTACGAACTTTGCGAGAGTCGGACAAACAATCAACCAACACTGTTTTAGCGTGAAAACTATTGTTACAACTCTTGCTCTCGCATTGTGTGCCGCCACCGGGGTGACGGCGCAGACGAAAAGTGCGGCGCCGGCTCCCGGTGCCGATTCCGTTCTGCTGTCGGAGACGACCGACGGCGATTACATCGTGCGCCGGTACCTGGTCCGCAGCTCCGGCGATGCCGACTTTACGATGCATTACCGGATCAGCCTGGCGACGCTCGACACGTCGCTCGGCGGCAATCCGAAACAGCTGGGCGACCTGAATGCCTTTTTGAGCGGGCTGGTCGGCGACACGCTCCGCAAGGTGCAGTCGGTCACCGTCACGGGCTATTCGTCGCCCGACGGCCCCGTGCAGCTCAACGAGAAGCTGGCGGCGCAGCGCGCCCGGGATTTCATGGCCTATGCCGACGGCAAGTACGGCCTGTCGAAGAAGTACACGGTCAAGGTAAACTCCGTGGCCGAGGACTGGAAGATGTGCCGCACGCTGGTGGCCCAGTCGCAGATTCCCGACCGCGCGGCCGTGCTGCAGATCATCGACGGGACGCAGACCCCCGAGCAGAAGGAGCTGGCGCTCGAGAAGCTGCCTGCGGCGTGGAGCTACATGAAGGCGAACATCCTGCCGCCGCTGCGGCGCGTCGAGGTGATGATCGTCTATGCCGACGGCAACATCGTCGAGCAGCGCACGCTGAAGCCGAAACCGGCTCCGGCACCTGCTCCCGAGTCGTATGAGGTGGTCGACGAGACCATTACGGGCGTGATCGTCGAGATGCCCGAGTCGAAGAAGGAGATGCGTGAGGAGCACCGCGCCGCGGCCCGCGAGGCGCATCAGGATGCCACGATGACCCGGCGCGAGGCGCGCGAGGCGGCCCGTATCGCGAAGCGCGACGCCCGCGAGGCGAAGAAGATCGAGCGCCGGACTGCCCGTGCGGCCGAGAAGATGGCCCGAAAGGAGGCCAAGGCCGCCAAGAAGGGCGCCAAGGCGATGCAGAAGAACGAAAAGGACCTCGAAAAGATGTAGCCTTGCGCCCCTGCGTGCCGCCGCTTCGGCCTTGCGTGCCGCCGCTCCGGCCTTGCGTGCCGCCGTTCCGGCCTTGTGCGCCGCCGTTCCGGCCTTGCGTGCCGCTGCTTCGGACCGGCGGCAGAGAGCCGGTGCCGCAGAGAGCCGACGCAGGTGAAGAAAGGGCCCTCCGCTGATGCGGAAGGCCCTTTTTCGTGCCGTTGTGCCGGGGCGAGGATACCTCGTATAGGCTGCCGCCCTGCTTGACGGGCCGCAGCCGTGTCAGGCGCGGACGAAGCTCTTGTCGGCCCACTTCATGCCGTACCAGCGGCGGATGAAGATGACGCCGCGGATGTTCTCGTCGAGCGAGAAGGCCGCCCACATGCCGCAGAGCGCCAGCCCCCAGTGTACGCCGAAGAGGTAGCCGACCCCCACGGCGATGCTCCACATGACGACGAGCCCCACGTAGAAGGGGTAGTTGACGTCGCCGACGGCCCGCAGGGCGTTCGTGGCGAAGATGTTGATCGGGCGTCCGATCTCCAGCACGACGTCGATCATCAGCACGAGCGTGCCCATGTGGATGATGTGTTCGTTCTGCGTGAGGAATCCGAGGATCGCGGGGCCCGCCAGCGCAATGGCCGTCGAGAGCAGCAGGGTGATGCCGACGGCCCGTTTCATGACGTACTTGCCCAGGATGAAGGCCGCGTGGGGCCGCTGCTGCCCGACCAGATGGCCGATGCAGATGGCGCCGCCCTGCGCGATGGCGATGCAGAAGAGGTAGGCGAACATGATGATGTTGACGCAGTAGGTGCGCGCGGCCAGCGCCTCGGCCCCCAACATGTTGATGAAGAAGGTGATGACCACCTGCGAGGAACTGTACGAGAGCTGCTCGCCGGCCGAGGGGAGGCCGACCTTGAGCAGGTTGCGCAGCTCCTGCACGGGGAAGGGGCGGAACCAGGCGAGCGGGAAGCGGCGGATGTGCTTGCGCAGCAGGATAACGAAGAGCAGCACCATGGCCACGCCGCGGCTGAAGGCCGTCGAGATGGCCGCGCCCTCGACCCCGAGTTCGGGCATGCCCAGCTTGCCGAAGATGAGCGAGTAGTTGCCGATGATGTTGAGGAGGTTGACCACGACGGTCACCAGCATCGGGTAGATGGCCTTGTCGGCGCTGCGCAGCGCCGCCGAGAGGGTCATCGAAATGGCTTGGAAGAAGGCGAAGGCCCCGACGATGCGCATGTAGTCCACGCCGTCGGCCAGCAGTTCCGGCCCGAGGCCCATCCAGCGCAGGATCGTGTGGCACCCGAAGTAGAGCAGGGCGCTCACGGCCAGTCCGACGACGAGGTTGACCATGAGGGAGATGCCCACGACCTGCGTCACCTTCCTGTCGAGCCGCGCGCCGATGTACTGCGAGCATAGCACCGAGGTGCCCAGGTTGATGACCTCGAAGACGAGGAACGTGAGCATGATGATCTGGTTGACGACGCCGACGGCGGCGACGCTGTTGTCCGAGTGGCGGCTCAACATGACCGTGTCGACGGCGCCGAGCATCATGATGAGCAGCGTCTCGACGAAGATCGGGGCTGCGAGCCGCAGCAACTGCTGTTTGAGCGGAGACGGCTGTTTGCGGCTCCGCGTGAAGAACCGATTGAACATGTAACCCAATTAACCTAAACCGGGCGCAAAAATAATAAATATCGCATGGATTTGTCAATCCGAAACCTTTTATTATCTTTGCAGGAGTGTAGAAACAGGCTCCGGCCCTGACGCCTGACGCCTGCCGGAAGGAGTGCGGCGGCAGGGTGGAGCGGAGCGACAAGGTATTGACAAACATAAACTTAAAAACAAAAAAGGAATATGGCAAATCTGAGACAGCTCAAGAAAGAGATCGACTACATCCTTGAGGAGGTGGTTTTCGACTGCGATATGGCGATGTGTTTCCAGCCTTCGAAGGAAAAGGAGATTTTCGAGGTGATGCAGGAGGCCGTTTCGGTACGCAACAACCTCTATTCCAAAGCGATGAATCCTGCCGAGCCGCACAACCGCTCGCTCGTGCGCAAGCACTATGCCGCGCTGCGTGCCGAGATGAACGACGCTTACGGTGCACTGTTCGAGAAGTTGAGCGCGATCAACGGCAAGAAGTAGGGTAGCGCGGCGCCGCGGTGGGGGGTGTGCCTCCCGTCGCCACCGTAAAACCGGAATGCAAACGCACGCAATGGGGGCGAGCCCTCCGTTGCGTGCGTTTTTTATGCTCTGTTGTGCTGCTTCCGCGGCAGCCGACCTATGGGTATCCTTTGTTGCGGGCGTTGTTTTATGCCCTGTTGCGTCGCTTCCGCGGCAGCCGGCGACGATCCCGAGATGGTGGACCCGCCCGGCGACAGGCTATTCGTGGTCCGTGCAGCCGTCGCCCGGGTGGTGTTCGAGCACCGTGTGGGGGATGTGGCCGTGCGACAGGAGCTGGATGGGGCAGTCGTAGTTGCGCAGCTGCTCCTCGGTGAGGATGTTCGAGCGGTGCCGGTGCACGTGGCGGTTGACGCAGACGATCTCCTTCACGACGCTCGTGATCGTGCCCAGATCGTGCGAAACCATCATGATGGCCATGCGGCGGTTCAGCTCGCGCAGTGTCTGGTAGAGCTCCTTCTCGAAGCGATTGTCCACAAAGTTCGTCGGCTCGTCGAGGATCAGCAGCCGCGGCTCCGAGATTACGGCGCGGCATAGCAGCGCCCGCTGCATCTGCCCGCCCGAGACTTCGCCGATGGGGTGGTGCGCCTCCTCCTCGAGCCCTGCCGTTTCGAGCAGCTGCAACGCCTTGCGCCGGTCCTCGCGCGTGTAGCGCGTGCGGAAGCCGCGCAGCCCCTGCAATCCCGAGAGGGTAACCTCGAGCAGCGAGATCGGAAAGGCGCGGTCGAAGTCCGAAATCTGCGGCATGTAGCCGATCAGGCGCTCCCTGCCGCGGAAGAGCTCCGGGGCGTAGTCGATGCGTCCGCTGTGGGGCACGGTGCCCAAAATGGCCCGCACGAGCGTGGTCTTGCCGCCGCCGTTGGGGCCGATGACGCCGAGGAAATCCTCCTCGGCGATCTCCAGATCGACGTGTTGCAGCGCCTCATATCCGTCGTAGGTGACGCTGACATCGTGCAGGGTGACGAGATTCATTGTGCGACGATCAGATCGGTTAGCGAGTCGATATTGGCAATGACATCCTCCTTCAGCGGGTCGATTGCGACGCTCTGCGCCCCGATGTCACCGGCGATCACCTCGACCGTCGAGGCCGGGAACTGGCTCTGGTAGAATATCGTGCGCACGCCGTCGCGCCGTGCCTGCTCGATGAGGCGGGCGAGTGCCCGGGCCGACGGCTCCTTGCCTTCGTCCTCGATGGCTACCTGCCGCAGCCCGTAGTCGCGGGCGTAGTAGGTGAGGGCGGGGTGGTAGATGATGAAGTAGCTGACGCCGCTTGCGGCGATCTTTTCGGCCGTGCGGGCATCGAGTGCCGCCAGCTGCTCCTGTAGCCGGGCGTGGTTCTCGGTGTATTTCACCGAGTCGGGCCATAACGCATGAATGGCCTCGTAGGCGTTGGCGGCCATGCGTTGCAGCGCCCGCGGTGAGGTCCAGATGTGGGGGTCGATGCCGTGGGCATGGCTGTGTCCGTGTGCCGGTTCGGCCGGGGTGCCGGATGCGTGGCTGTCGGCGTGTACGGTGCTCTCCCTCTCCTCTGTGCCGGATTCGGCCTGGCTGCCTTGCGCGGCCTTTTTGCCGTGAGCATGCGAGCAGCTGCCGGCGATCAGTTCGATGCCGCGGCTTAAGTCGATCACCTTTTCCTGTGCTTCAAGTTTGCCTAACAGCGTGGTTTCGAAGTCGATCAACCCGACGTTGAAGATCAGCTGCGCACGGTTCAGATCGACATACTGGCGCGGTGTGGGCTCGAAGGTCTCGGGACTGGCTCCCGCGGGTACGAGCGCGCGCACGTCGAAGTCGTTGCCGACGATGCCGCCGACAAGGCTCTTCAGCGGCAGAATGGAGACGTAGAGTGTGTTGCTGTCTGTTTTCGGGGCTTCGGCACAGCCGAAAAGCAGGAGAATTGCAGCAATTGTAGTCAGAAACTTTTTCATGCTTCGGGCATTTTGGCCGTAAAGATACAAAAAATTCCCTGCTGCTTTTCCTCTTTCCCGTTTTACCCCGTTAATCGGCTTTTTATCGGTAATTGAGTGGGGTTGTCTGCGCCTGTTTACCTCTTTTCTACTCTCCCGCCTTGTGCGGAGCTGACAGCATGCAGCATCAGCCAGGGCTCTGCGAACAGGTTGATAATCGTGTGTGCCGCGATAGCGGGTAGCACATTGCGATCCCCGACAACGTAAACAAGAGCCAGTAGAAAGCCCAAAATCATCGTGGATATTGCTGAACCTGTCCCAATGCGATGATTCCCGCTGAACAAACCCCATGAGAAATGAACTATACCGAATGTAATTCCGGATATTGCGATTTGCAGTGCGGTATCGAATCCGTTGTTATCAAGCCATTCCATTAGTAATTTTCGAAAAACGGTTTCCTCCACGATACTGCCTGTGATTGCTGCGTATACGGCTATCCATTTGAGTGAACTTCTGAAGCGGAAAAGGTTATTGCGTACCGACGGTATCATTCGTGCGGTGTAGATAATATAGCCGATGGCAGTGGCTACCGCCAGAAGCCAGGCATAAGGAATATTGAGTGCCGTGTGGTTGATTCCTATGTATCTGATAAAGCCGACCGGATTATTGATACCCCAAAGAAGTATAAAAAAGGTCATGAATATCGATATTCCGATTAATATCATGCCTGTTAGTCTCTTTGTTTTTTGTTCATTTATGTCCTTCATTTTCGTCCTGTTTTGTGTTATGCATATGTACTGATTATTTCGGGTATTTGCAAATATAAATAAGTTTATGATGTAAACCAAATATTCAGGGCCATTATTATCGAAATATAGGATATCTTGTTTCCTTGATATAATTTAACATAATGTAAATATTAATTCATATCTTTGTGGAAAGGTTGAGCCACAATATGATGTGAAAATCCTGCACTCACATATCGTAAGATAAGATAGGTAACATATGTATATTTCACTCAAAAACAGATAATTGCAATGCTCTCGGATCGTCAGAAAGCGATACTTTTTGAAACAAAGATCGTCTCCAAACCACGCTACGTGCGGGTTCCTTTACAGATGTATAAAGGAGTGCGCGAACTCAAAACCGATGTATACTTCCCGCGCCTGCTCCAGCAATACAAACAAAATATTGAACTGATGCAACGACTTCTGCCCGGTGAACGCATATGCCACCTTCGGGCCGACGTCCACGGCATCAAGGATTGGCAGCGCGCCTACGAACGATTTACCTGCGCCTTTCGCTCCCTCAACGCCTCGCGGATCATCCGCCGCATGCACATTACCGGCTTCCGGATCGTCGACATCGTGGGCGCTGAAAAGCCCTACGTGATGCGGTCGGATACCTTCGTTTACGGCGTCGATTCCGCTTGTGTCGTCCTCGATTCGCTCCTGCGGTCGCTCGGCTCCTCCGCTCGCGGAATCTGCACCCTCTGCTACGTCGGAACCGTCCGCGAGGTGCAAGCCGCCCGCGCATCGTTCGTGCATAATCCGGCCTTCTCCCGGCGGTGGATTCTCTCCTCGATCGGCACCCCCTTCGATGGGGTCTACAAACTGCGCCTGCAAGCCGATTTGCACGAACTCGCTACCGCGGTCAACCTTGCCCTCTCGGTCGCTCCCTCCTCGATCGTGTCGGCAGATTTCGGCATCGCGGGCATCCGCCTCGACTTCGACGACATCCCCGATCACATCCTCCGCCAGCGGTTCGGTGAGACCGACTTCTCGGTTCTCCTCTCCGGGCGTCGTTTGCGGCGATTTCAGCGCATGGGAAACTTAACACGGGTGTGGGCATGACTGTACGGGAATTATTCGCATGGGCGGCCCGTGAACGGGTCCTCGATGCACAGATACGCATATGCGACGGCATGGCCGTATCGTATTATCCGGAACTGTCCAGCGTGAAGCGCGGACGGTATGAGACAGTAATTGATGTGTCGGCGCTTGAGCCGGTCGAATTTGACGAGTTGAACGCATGGGCCGTAATGATCGAATCGGACGCCGAACGGGTGCGATGAAGCCCGCCGCCACGGGCACAACGTGGGGCGGCCCGTGGCGTCGTCCTTCCGGGATTTCACGCCCCTGCGGCCTCGCTCGCCACGGCCAAGCCGGGCATCGGCGCCGGGCGGCCCGCAGACGGTCGCCGCAGGCGCATTTCGTGATGGTGCGGGCCGCTATTCCGGCGCTCCCTCGGC